>CALRRY020000074.1:0-3077 GCA_943370635.1 Variovorax paradoxus | reverse complement strand
CCGGTTCCTGGCTGACCGTGAAATAAATACAATCCTTTTTTGCCATTTTGCCTGATGTTTTTAACAATAGTCTTGTGAATTTCTTTAAAACCGTCATTGTAATGCGTTTCAAAATCAATACGAGGTTTTTTTATTTCAATTTTTTTGGTTGTAAGACCACCGGTACGGTCACTAACAATAAAGCTAATTTCTTTATTTACTTTTTGTTTAACAACAAACTGTAAGCATTTGTTTTGTATTTGAAGAGCCCTTTGTTCCTCAATTGGAATGAACAAAACATAGACACTACCACAGTATAAATTAATCATTATACCATTTTTCAATAAAAAAAAGTGATCTTCCAAAATGCTTTTTTTTACCGTATGGCAATATTCATTTTTGAAGTGTTGTAACACAATGTCATTTTGATATTCTTCTTCAACCCATTGCTTAACCTTGTCTAATGCCAGGTTGCCAATTTCTACCATATTTGGAATTTCATTGTAATAAGCATGAAACAATCTGTTTTGACTGATGTATAAACCTCCATTATTATAAATATCCAATGTGTTCATTTTCAGTTTTAATTCGCTTTGAATCGATGTGTTTGCTGATGTATTCATTTTTTTACTATTAATTTTCCACAAAGCTAAAACGACACACCGTCAAGATGTGTCGCTTGTGTTTCTTAAAAAAAATGTATTTCGTTTTAACCGATTTTAGTTCAAATCAACTTCATAAAAAACCCCACATTTTATTTGATTATTTATAGTTTCAAGATACTCTTCTTTAGACTCTAAATAATCAGGCCAGAAATTAGAGGTATAGTTCCACATCAAATCAGCCACATCTTCCTTTTCAACCAGCAAACAATCCAAATACAATTGATATCGCTCTCTTGAAAAATAATCGTCATCTAAATCCTCAGCTATGGTTTTTTTTTCTGTTGGAAATCCATTTATTAAATAGTTTTGAGCAACACAATAATCAATGATTAATTGTTCGGCCTCGCATTCTATTTGTTCGGCATCTTTTAGTTCGTCTAAACCATCCTCATCGATAGCCTGATGTTGTGCTGCCAATTCTTTAATTTTTGAGACTATTTCTTCAACATTCATAAGTATGTATTTAAAAGAGTATTTCTGTCGATTGTTTTATTTTGTAAATCTTTCCAATGAAACCAAATAATAACCATTGCTAAGGTATCGAGTTTACAATATTTTTTTAAAGCTTCTGCATAAGCTTCTATAGCTTGGTCGTTATCTCTTGAAAGTCCGTAAAGCATTTCTCTGTAAGCTACCATTGCATCCCCGCCATTTCTAACTTTTATGGTGAGTGATTTGGTGTCTTCTACTATTCGTTCTTCCAATAATTTATAGGGATCAATTCGTTTTCCTTCTTCATTTAATTGATATAAATTCTCATTTTGAAGTAATACTTTAGATACCTCATTTTTTGTTTCTTGGAGTACGGACGGTAAAACTACTTTTATACTGGTTCTTCCACCCATTAGAGGATGAAAATAATAGAATTTGGCTAAATCGTGCATGTCCAAAATTCGATTCGAATCGTCTTTTTTATCCACCACAATAATACTTTCTAACCAATGAAGTAATTCCGGATCAATATCTTCTGATTCTTCTAATGTGTTTCTGATGGCTCTTAACTGACTGTTTTCGTAAGAACTCCAAGTTAAAACCGTTCCTTTCGTTCCAATTTGGTCTTTTAAACTTTTTGCAAATTCAAAATTGGGATAATAATCTGAAACATTTAACCATTCCGAATGTTCGATGCTACCATCTTCATAAAGCGTATGACAGCTCCATTGGAAAATTACATTTTGGAAGGGTTTCATTCCTTTATGAAAAGGAACCGCCATTGTGCAGGTTTCAAAATCAATGAAATGCAGGGGATATTGAATCGATGCAATGGCTTCCCTAAATTGCTCTAATAAAAATTCCTTATCTATCTTTAACTGAAATAAAGGACGGTCATTGTAATAGGGCTTTTCTTTTACAACAAAATCCAAAGGAACATCTGACAAAGCGGTTTTACCTCTTGAAATCAAGTCATTGATACCGCCACCTGAATGGTTGTTTACGTTTCCTAGTTGTCCTAATTCCAAAATATGAGGTTTGGCATGTGCCAAACTACCCCAACATTCTACAAATCCTGATTGGGAACTATCCGCAATTTTATATTCACAACTTTTGCATTGAATGGAAATGGACGTTTCAATTTTCTGATTGCTTATGATGCTTGCTTTGTATCGATCACTTGTGCTTTTAATGTCATTTGAAATTCTTTCAATTTCAGGGTCCACATTTTCCAGACCCATGAAATGGGATTGACGGAGTGCCATCTTATCTTCCTCACTTCCCAAAAAATCCACTACCGTTTGCCCACCTTTTTTATTCAGCACAAACCATTTAATTAAATCTTCATGTTCATTTTTTTGGCTTTTATCCGGCATCATCAAATATGCCTTAACCTCACATTCCGGAAACTTTTCTTGCACTACTTTTTTCTGATAGGCAATATCTTCCAAATACGGTTTGAACTCGCCTTCCAACCAATAGTTTTTTACTTTGCCTTGCTTGTTAGGTATTTTACTTTGTGCTAATGCCTCACTATTATACGATTTTGATTTTACTTCAATAATTTGAATCTCTTTTCCTTTTTTAATAAAAATATCCACTCTTACCAATTGATTATCCATATAGATAGCCGGTTCAAATAAGGTTATATTTTCATTGGTAGCAATAGCCGCTTCAGTAAACTGTATAGATTCCGTTACATTACCTTCAATTTCATTACCTTCAGGATATAATAATTGAGCTAGTTTACCAATCATGAAACCACCATCGGCTAATAAGCTGAGGTAGTCGTTTTCTTCGTTTAAACTTGGGTATTTATTCTTCTTGTAGTACAATTTTGTGGGACATGATTGGGCTACTTTGAAGTCGGATTTAGAGAGGTAGTGCATCAAGTATGAATAAAATTAAACGACTCTTATTTCAGAAATTATTTGATTTATTTGGACAACAAATTCTTCATCATTAATCTCAGTAAATTTGATTTCTTTTTCTTGAATTATT
>CALRRY020000073.1:0-3215 GCA_943370635.1 Variovorax paradoxus | reverse complement strand
TTCACCCGTTTTGAATTGCTTCAAAAATTCATCAGATAATAAATCTTCTTTTTTCATAATACTGTGTAAAAATTTAAAATTAAACAAAAAAATAATGGGGTTTTAAAACCCCATTATTTTTCAACTTACACAGTTTATCGGACAGTACCAAAATAAAAAAAGTATTACATATTGTAATTTTTTCTATTGTTTTCATTTCTTGTGAAGAAGATGTTACAAATGACATTACTCTTAACTCAATTGAACGTCTTGTTATTGAGGGTGGAATTGAACGTAAAGCAGACAATACAACTCAAGTAATTAAATTAACTAAATCAATACCTTTTTTAGATAATTCAGACAATCCTTTTGTTTCAGACGCAATTGTAACTGTATCGGATGGAAATACTACTTGGAATTTTGTTTATACACAAAACGGCAATTATACAAACAACAACTTATTACCAGAAATCGGTAAAACTTATACCATTACAATTGTTTGGAATAATGAGACCTATGTGGGTTCAGATACTTTAAACGAGGTACCTCCATTTGACAATTTTTATTATGAATTTGAAGAAGAAACCTTTATTACAGATGCTGGATATTTTCTTAAATTTGATTCTACTGATCCGGTAGGGATTGAAAATTATTATTATTATAGAGTTTTCAAAAACGATATTTTTACCATTGTTCCTGATCCCGGTAATTCAGAAACATTAATTGTAACCGATAGGTTTTTTGACGGTCAACAAAGAATTGGAATTAATCCAAATGAAGAAGTTTCTTTTGAAATTGGTGATGTGGCAAAAGCACAACAATTGGGAATATCAAAAAAATACTATCAATTTCTATTTGAGTTATTTACACAAACGGGCAATCAGGGTATTTCTTTTGTTGGAAATCCACCACCTGCTTCTATAAGAAGTAATATTATAAACACATCAAATCCTACTAATAGAATTTTAGGTTATTTTTATGCCGTAGATATAGAAGAGGATAGTATTTTGATTGAGTAATTTTAATTTAGGAATGAAGAATAGATTGATCTTGTATAGTATAATTTGCTTTATATTTAGTTTTTTGAATTTTTTAGAAGACTATAATGAAAGTTCTTTTTTTGAAGCTATACAAGATCAGATTTATTTATTTCCGCTAAGTTTTATTTTTATCTTAATAATTTATTTGATCAGAAAGAGAACAATTGAAAGTTATTATTACAAAAGAGTTGAATTATTCAACAAAAGAACATTCCTTTTTTTCGTCAGTATTGCTACAATTATATTTTTTAGTTTTCTACTAAGACTAATTTCCTTGGTCTTATTTAATGATGATGAAGATTTGATTTTTTTTGATACGCTTTTTTTTGCCATTTTAATAATTGTAAGTAGTGTAGTTTTATTTATTTATTTATTTGAGATTTATTTAGAAAACGAATTTGAAAAAAAGGAATTAAAAATAAGGCTAAAAGAAAATGAGATTGAAAATCTTAATGATAAATATATGTCACTTAAGAATCAACTAAACCCTCATTTTCTTTTTAATTGTTTTAGTAATATTACTAGTTTAATTGATACTGAACCTGAAAAAGCAATAAAATTTGTGGAGGAATTATCCAATGTTTTTCGATACAGTCTCACTAATTCTGATGAAATTTTAGTTACTTTATCTGAAGAACTCAAACTACTAAATTCTTATTTTGAACTTCAATTGATTCGACATCAGGGGTTAATAAAACTTGAGAGTTCTGTTGATGTTTCTAAATTAGATTATTTAATACCTCCTCTAACGCTTGAGATATTAATAGAAAATGCTTTAAAACACACCGTTTTTGATAAACATAATCCTTTGAAAATTAGTATCTATACTAGAGAAGAGCAATTGATAATTGAGAATAATTTTAATCCCAAAATAAATGCTGTAAAAACGGAATCTTTTGGAATTGGAATGAAAAGTATAAAAAAACAATACGTTTTACTAAATTGTGGAGAACCTTCTTTTAAAATTGAAAATAATATTTTTAGAGTAGAAATCCCCTTAATTAAGTCGAGTTATGATTAAAGTTATTATTATTGAAGATGAAATATTGATAGCAGAGCGATTAAAGAAAATGATTGAATCGATTGAACCTGAAATGAATGTTGTTGAAATGATTGATTCAGTTAAGGAGGCCATTTCTCGTTTAAGCGAAAGTATACCTGATTTAATTTTTTTAGATATTAATCTTTCTGATGATTATTGTTTTAAAATATTTGAGGAAGTCAATGTTACTTGTCCTGTTATTTTTGTCACTGCCTATTCAGAATACGCGATTAAGGCATTTGAAATAAATAGTATTGATTATCTTTTAAAACCAATTTCAATACCAAATTTAAAAAAGAGTATTGATAAATATAAAAGTCTTACAACATTTCCTAATTATACTAAAATGATGATTGATATGGAATCCAGATATCGAAATCGTTTTTTAGTGAAGTTAAATAATCAATTAAAGTCAGTATCGATTGATGACATAGCCTATTTTTTTTCAGAAGATAAATTGACCTTTGCCTGTTTGAATGATGGTAAAAAATTACCACTTGATTTTAGTTTAAAAAAAATTGAGGAAGAGATTAATCCGAAAGAATTTTTTAGAGTAAATAAAAAGTTTTTAATCTCAGTAAACTCAATTCAAGAGATGTATTATGTTTCAAAGTTAAAATTAAAAATAATTTTGAAACCCAACTTTGGTAGTGAAAACATTTTTGTAGCGGTAGAAAAAGTTGGTGAATTTAAATCTTGGTTGTCAAATTAATTTTTCAAAATATCTTTCTTAAAAATATTTATTCAATACTATTTAAAAAATTAATACTGATATTATGACACATTTTTGTCATTATTAAAGTCAATTAAATTTATAACTTTGTTTATTAAATTATTAATGTCCGATAAAAATTTAAATCGGACTTTTTTGTTTTGTATTTAATTGTTAATCAGTTGTTTAATTTTTGTTTAAAGCGATTTTCAAAAATTAGGCTTTAAAAAAATGATAATTGCTCTACCTCTGATTTTACTATTTTCCAATCTTTTTCCGGATTTTCTAAAAATTTCATTAGTTGGATGTAATTAAAAAGATGAATTTTACAAAAACTAACCAAGTTTGAAAATGCCCAACTTCTTTTGAGTTTCTTTTGAATTACAGCTAGTAACAGATTTACAATTAAAACGCAATATATCTGTATTTTAATAGCGTTTTC
>CALRRY020000072.1:0-3323 GCA_943370635.1 Variovorax paradoxus | reverse complement strand
GTTGATAGGCTATAGATGTAAAGGCAGTAATGTCATAGTCGAGTAGTACTAATAACCCGTAAGCTTATGTGAATAAAGTTCCCCCGATTCAAGTCGGGGGAGAAAAACTTTCTACGAAATTAATTTTTATCTCAGTATGTTAAGATATTATTCAATGAATAATTAGTTTATCATTGAAAAATTGCCTAAAGCAATTTAACCTTTTAAGGTGGTTATTGCGGCGGGGCTCACCTCTTCCCATTCCGAACAGAGAAGTTAAGCCCGCCTGCGCAGATGGTACTGCATTTTGTGGGAGAGTATGTCGCCGCCTTCTTTTGATAGGGTTGTCCAAATAGGATAACCCTATTTTTTTTACACGAGCCGCAGTCGCATGGCTAATATCAACGACTTCTTTTAAGAACACCGATGTAAATGGCACTACATAGCCAAAAGTATGTCGCCGCCTTCATTAATCCGAACTTGATTCAGATTCTTTTAAAAGCCTCTTGAGTCAGATAAGTTCATGCTTTACTATTTATTGTTAATATAAATGACTAAATAGATTTCCATTTTTTAAGTGCGATATAAAACTCTTTTATATTATATTAATAGTTTTAATTGAAAATAGACTTTAGCTTTAATCTTATTATCAGAGAGTCTTAACAGGTTTATCAAATTAAATTAAGGTTCGTCGGAAAATAAGATTAAAAAATACTTGTGAAATTTAATTTTGGGCAAAAGTTTAAAAAATATAATTATGAAAAAATATAATTTATTAATTCTATTATTATTTACAAGTATTTCATTTGGACAAAATAAACTTACCATTTCTGGATATGTTGAGGACAGTAAAACAGGAGAAAAATTATTTGGTGTAAATGTTTATACCAATTCTAAATCAGGAAATGTAACCAATGAATATGGTTATTTTTCTTTTTCGCTAGAGGAGGGTAAACATATTATTTATGTAAGTTATCTGGGTTATAAAACTATAGAGAAGGAGATTGAAATAAAGTCTAATTTAAAAATAGATTTCAAATTAGAAGATGACTCTTTTAATCTTAATGAAGTTGTAATATCCACAACAAAAATTGAGAACAAAGTGAAGAGTACTGAAATGAGTGTAAATACTTTAAAAGCCTCTACAATCAAGAAACTACCTGCTATATTAGGAGAACCTGATGTGATTAAATCAATACAATTACTTCCCGGAGTTTCAAGCGTCAATGAAGCATCTTCAGGTTTCAATGTTAGGGGAGGAAATGCAGATCAAAATCTAATTTTATTAGATGATGCAACAATCTATAATGCATCACACTTGTTTGGATTTTTTTCAGTGTTTAATTCAGACGCCATTAAAGATGTAAAGTTATATAAAGGAGGAATTCCATCTACTTATGGAGGTAGATTATCATCTGTGTTAGATGTACGTCAAAAAGAGGGAAATAAGAAAGAATTTAATGGTGAAGCAGGAATTGGTTTAATTTTGAGTAGGGTATTAGTTGAAGGTCCTATAAAAAAAGACTCCGTTGGGGAAGGAAAAGGCTCATATATGTTTGCCGGAAGAAGATCTTATGTAGACGCATTTACATTTTTAGATGATGAGTTTAAAGATAATGTACTCTTTTTTTATGATTTGAATTTAAAAGCCAATTATGATTTAAATGAAAAGAATAAAATTTTTCTTTCTGGATACTTTGGTCGAGACAGGTTTGAACTTCCTAAATTTATTGGAACATCTTGGGGTAATGCAATCGGAACAATTAGATGGACAAATGCAATAAGTGAAAAATTATTTTTTCAAACTTCAGCTATTTTTTCTAATTATGATTATGAGTTAGATAATTTAAGATCAGGTTCTGAGTTTAGGTGGAAATCAAATATTACAAACTTTAATTTTAAACCTAAATTAACTTGGTATGCTAGTTCAAAAGCCACTGTGAGAACCGGTGTTGATATTACACATTATAAATTTAATCCTGGAAGAATTTCTGCAATCAATGGATCAAGTATTAGTGCGGAGAAATTTCAAAATAATTTTGCTTTAGAAAACGGAATGTATATTGATACGGAGTTTGATTTGTCTGAAAAACTAAACATTCAAGCAGGTTTAAGATTTTCAAATTTTATGAGATTGGGTAATGAAAGTATAAGGATTTATGAAACGGGAAAACCTCTAAGTTTTGATCCTGTTTATGGAGTTTATGAAGAGAATGAAGTTGTAAGTGAAAAAAAATATGGTTCTGGAGAGGTTATAAAACAATTTAATAATTTGGAACCGCGTTTTTCAATGCGATATTTATTAAATGATAGAAATTCTTTTAAAACGAGTTATAATAGAATGTATCAGTATATACATCTAGTAACTAATACAACATCACCTACACCATTAGATGTTTGGACACCAAGTGGGCCATACATAAAGCCGCAGTATGCAGATCAAATCGCTTTAGGTTATTTTTCGAATGTAAAAGAAAGTAGCTATGATTTTTCGGTAGAAGCTTATTATAAAAAATTAACTAATGTTACTGATTTCAAAGATGGTGCTGATTTACTTTTTAGAGAAGATGTCGAGAATCAAGTTGTTCAAGGAGTAGGGAGAGCCTATGGTTTAGAGTTTTTACTTAATAAAAATACGGGTAAATTAACCGGTTGGTTAAGTTATACTTTATCAAAAAGCGAGAATAGGATAAACGGAATAAATAACAATGAATACTATGACAATAATGTAGATCAATTACACCGATTAAATCTTGTAGGACTCTATAAAACGAATTCAAGATGGGAATTTGGTGGGGTATTTACTTTTAGTACTGGAAGACCAGTAACATATCCAACAGGACGATATGAACAAAATGGGTTAGTTGTGGCTGACTATAGTGAAAGAAACGGGAATAGACTTCCTGTATATCACCGTTTAGATATTTCTGCAACTTTAAATCCTAAAAAAGATAGTAATAAAACCGGTAAATGGATTTTTAGTATAGCTAATCTATATAACAGACAAAATGCTGCCTCCATATTTTTCAGGGAAATTAGTGAAGTAAACGATGTAGAAATTGCAACTGGAAATACTGAAGCAACCAAATTGTCATTTTTTGGGATTGTTCCAAGTGTAACCTATGAATTTAAATTTTAAAATGACTTCAACATTATATAACTAAAAAAATAAAAACATGAGCACCATAAATAAAATAAAGACACTATCCCGCAAAGTGTGTAAGTTAAAAATAATGGGGTTTGACTTTTTAATTAAAGTTGAACCCTTTTTTCAAAAATAGTTAAGAACTGGTTTAGGATTAATCCCCAATTTTGTATTGGCATTGACCATTTTTTGGTTGCTT
>CALRRY020000071.1:0-3435 GCA_943370635.1 Variovorax paradoxus | reverse complement strand
AAGTCGGGCCGGATCAAGTCCAAGATCCATTTCCGCTTTTTCTGCAGACTACTTTCCAAGGTCTCAAATCCAGCTCCCGGCTGGACCAAAACCAGTGTCCTGCTTTGCCAGATCTCCAAAAGACCCTCTTCAGAAACCCACTTCCTGCCAATGGCAGGATCCATCAGTAAGTACTGATTTCCCTTCTTTCCATAGCACACCACGAAGTGGCTAAACTTCTGATCGATTACCACATGAAGTAGGACTGGGAATTCCAGCTCATCCAAGTGATGAAGATCCTTTACCCTGAAGGCATCACCTTCCATTCCGATCTGACGGGCGGCCTCCACTAAACCCAATACCGTGGTACCCTGAATGGCCGTACCACTGATATGCCGCAAATACTCCATGGACCGCTCGCCTCCAAAATACCTAATCACCGAAGCCAAGCAGGCTACCCCACAGTCGGAACTCGCCTGCTGCAAAACCACAGGAATCTTATCTGGAGCGATCATGGGCCTTTTGAATAGACAACTTCAAATCCGAAATAGATACTGCACCCAAGCTATAATCCACCAGATTTCCCTCAGCATCAAAGACAAACGTGGCTGGCACTCCTGTCAACTTAAAGGCGTTGGCAAGGCTGTAAAGGGTATCCGAATAAAAATGATGGGAGGACAAACTATCAAGTTTGTATAGCGCAGAAAACTCTTTAATTTCTTCTACAGACTCCGAAGAAACCCATAAAAATCGCGTAAGGGTATCCTTTTTAAAATTCTTTTCAATTAATTCAGCCTCAGACTGACAGATTGGACAAGAAGAATTGAAGTAGATTAGTACTGAAGCAGTATTAATAGTATGCTCCCCAAGATTAACAGATCTAAAAAACAAATCACTTACTATCAGCTCGGGAAATTCTTGAAAATAGTTTTCCCGATTTGTTTTGTATGAATAAACCATAAAAGACATCACTATAAATAACAACAAAATCAAACCCAAAAAACCTAATAAAAGCTTTCTTTTCATAATATTAAATTCTTTCTAAACGAAAACTAAAAGCCACATAGCTAAAAACAAACCATAAAATAAAACATAAGTAAAAACCAAAATAATAGAATCTCCATTTTTAAGCGAAAATTTGTGTTTAAATAAATAGTAAATCGAAAACAGAAAACCTAATTGAAAAATATTGATTCTTGACCAAACAAAATAATATTTCAAGAAATCAGAACTTGAAGATAAAAAACCTAAAACACTGAGTGGATAGTAATAGAGTATATCATTTTTAATCGATGGCTGTTCAACGACCAAGAGTAAAACTGAATTAATAAGATCACCGAAAACAATAAAAATATAGGAAACTAAGAATATTTTATTAAGTTCAATTAAGGAAATAGAAAGTTTAATCAAATAGCCAACAGAATAAATTAAAATTGAAAATACAAAGGATTTAAAAAGTAGCCAAATTGGAGACAAGACTTCAACTATTAGATTTATGATTAGACGAGTTTTACTTCCACTTACAAAAGTGCCATCAGAAACATCTAAACCTGATTCATTCAAATAAATTAAATCCGACCAAACTAAATGATTATAGATAATTGTAGAGATCAAATTAAGTAAAGCAACTAAAATAAAAACCTTCCAAAAAGAGTTATTTGAGAATTCCACTATTGGAGAATACTTAAATGAAAAAGAATTACTCATTGACTTCCAATTTTGCAAGATCTCGAATCATTTTATTGTACTCTATAGAATCAGGAATGAAATTAAAATTTTTCCAAAATTTTGGATCATACGGAATATCTAGATCTTTCAAATTTGTTTCCCAAGCTAATGCATTTCTATTCTTAACTTTTTCAAAGAATCGTTTATTATCAAAAAATTCATTTACCCATAGTTCCATTTTTAATACTTGAATGCCAGTATTAGATTCCTTATCAATAGCAGATAAGTTCTCCGTACCTTGAGAAAAAAACCTAGATAAATAATATCTATCATTGACCTTTCGATACTCGACAATCGAATAATTGGTAAGTGCCTTCTTCATAAATGAATCAGCGGTAAATCTATCATTGGGAATACGAACCATTTCAATTGAAACTACTGCAAAATCAGAGAGATTAACTAAAAAAGAACCATTTGTGGAAAACATACCAGTTGGTGCAGAGAAAGATATTTTAGCAACCCGATCAATTCCATAAGTAAAAACAGATTCTAATTTAAAATCGAAAAAATCTAAAAGGTCCTTATTAATTCCTCTAAAATAAGAAGGCTCACGATGATACCTTCTCAAAATATCCCTAAAATTCAAACTTATAAGAAAATCATTTTTTTCACCAAATAAATTTGAAAGCAGTTTTGTAAACAAATCCTCTTCAACAAAGTCTTGACTTTTCCTAAGGTTGTATACTTCAACTTTTCTCTTCAAAGGATCAGACTGATAAGAATAATCATTGATACCAATTGCGGCATCTAAAAATCTCACATAACTTGTATCTCGCAATACAGATTCCCTATAATATCCTTTAATCAAATATTGTTTGTTTGGATAATTCTCTTTCAATCTTGAAAAGGCTTCTTTCATGATCTGTAAAGAAGAATCAGCTCTTACAACTATTTCATCTAAAAAAAATGGATCCTGAACTAAATCTATATCAAATTTATTACTTGTTCCTTCAAGAATGAATTGATGGGGTCGAAACCCAATTCTTTGAACCATGATAGTATCAGCTTTACTAATAATTGAAAAAATAAAATCTCCTTGATCATTTGTATAAGTCCCTTGGTTCCCGTTCTTAATATAAATAGAGACATTTGATAATGGCTCTTTAGTTTTCGAATCAATAACCTTTCCCCAAATTTTTATAGCGCTTTGCCCTAATACTGAATTAACCATAAAAAGTCCAAGTACTAAGAAAATTAATCTAACCATAAATTTACTTACCATCCCTTTAAACTATGTAGAATTCCTAGATAAATGAGTCTTCACCTACTAAAGAAAAGACTCCTTTTGAACAGTCCTTATTACTGAATACTAAAATCATATCCGTAATCGCCGCAATTCGGTTGCCATGCAGCAGACCACTGAATCACTGATCCTTGGTAACCACCGGAAGTCCACATTTGCCAAAGTGTGTAGCAATATTCTGTTCTTGAAACTCCCCCTACCAGATTTTCCATCTGGTCAATTGTTAATTTTTCCATAGTTGTTAATGGTTAATTGTTAGAAATAATTAAATGAATGGTTGATTCTAAAAAATCAGTTTCAAACTTCCAAATCATTCATGGCCAGAAACTTGTATTCTTAGAATTGTACAATCTGAAAAACGAATTTTTTCGAAATATTCTTCTGAATCCTTAGGTTTCACCCCCCCCCTAAACCTTAGTTTATTCGCAATTTATCTAAACTAAGAAAATAATCAATTAGTTTTCAACTAGTTTCAATTTATTTTT
>CALRRY020000070.1:0-3515 GCA_943370635.1 Variovorax paradoxus | reverse complement strand
GCCTCAGGAATATAATTAATATCTGTTGGACTGTTTCTTCTTTCCATAGAACCTTTTCTCCAGTTCGGATGTGAACTATCGAATGGATAGCCTTCCAAACATGATTGATAGCTCAATACACCATCGTTTAGAATTTCATAACTTGAATTGATAGTAGTAAGTGGTGTATCATTAGCAATGCTGCTATCCATCATCCAAAAATAGATGGGCTCTTCTGAGGCTGGCTCTTGATTAGGAACAAAATTAGCAGTAACGGAGAAATCTCCGATTGGTGTATAGGTAATTTGAGCTTCTGTGCTATCTACATCACCACTCCAATGACTAAAGGTGTAACCTTCCAAAGGAATAGCTGTTAAGGTAACAGGAATGTTGTGAAAGTAAATCCCTGTCCATGGATATGGATTTGCTGAAACTCCCGGTGTTTCTGAAGTAATGTTTATGGTGTTGATTTTTACATAACCGTTTGTATCATCATTTACATTTAATGTTGCAGTTATATTTGATGAAATCCCAAATTTTGTGCGAATGTGATCGCGTTGAAAAGGAGCTCTTTGGTTCGCAAAATTTTCCATTTCACTAACATAAAAATTCCAATCATCCATATTATCAACCGATTGCCATCTTGAAATGTGTCTTTGCATTTCCGGTTCAATGACAGACTTCATTTGATTGGACATTGCCACAATTCGCTCCGGCAAAAATGTAGTATTCATCATATCGGCAAAACGATTGATAAAATCAGTTTTGAAAGTGGAATTTTCTAATAACTTTCTCAATAAAAGGGTTGACCAAGAAGGATTTGGAAACTCAGGACCATCCTCTACTGTAGCAAATGCCAACATGTCAAAAGCAATATTATCGTAATAATAACCAAATGCACCATCTACGTCAAACAATAACCATCTCCATCGTCCATCTTGACCATAAGGAGCATTGGGTTCATAGGTTGCTGTTTTTTTTCTAAAATAGCTAACATTATTTCCAGGCCAATCTTGATTAGCTAAATACATTTCAACCACATTATAATCAATATAGTTATCGGTATCCATTTGGGTTTTGATGTAATCATAATTTGCTTCATTAGCTAATGAATTATTTGACACAAATGAAATCATGTTATTGTAATGTTCACTATCCCCTTCTTGAACCTCAGCTTCATCTTCTAAAATATCCAGTTCAAGTTCTCCTATTCCATAAACTCTTTCAAAATAATGTTTATCAAAACGTTCTCTTATGTTTAAAATTCCCCAATATTCACCATTTAAAAATGTAACTGTAGGTTGGTAATCCTGGATATTACATCGCATGTGCTTTACAATTTGTTGAGCCAAAGCATCTCGATACATTGTTCGATAAAAATCATTCCCTGAATTTCTTAATATCAAACGTTTAAAACTACTGTAACTATTACCGGCAAAAAACGGATAATTGAAAGTACTCGCTCCATATTCAGATCGAGCATACAAGCGAATTGATTTAGATTCAAAAGTTCTGGTGAAATTTCCATGAAGTCTGAAACCAACATTTTGGTTTATAACTTGATTTCCATTCACAAAATAACTTAAATTTCCAACTTGTTCTGTATCATCACCTCTTCTACTGTAATTGGCTGTATATAAAAAATCTTCTTCTATTGGAGTTGTTGGATTTGCATTTCGCCAATCATCAAAATCTTTTCCGGCGACAAAGATTCCATTATCATAATCAAAAAATTTGTTTTCTGACAAACTAATTGAAACTACCGGAGTAGAAAAAGTATTTACTCCATTTGGAAAAACAAAATATGTTTGAGTAACAATCGGACTCATTAAAGCTCCGGCTTTATAGGCTCTTGCTCTAACAACAGTTCCTTTCAAAACAGAAAAATCTGGAATATAGGTTGGATTATTACTGTTTGTTGTAGACATTTTAGCCAAGTCATTAGGTTGATTGGTTCTATCTGCGATTACTATTGGAGAACTATAACTATTCGATTGGAAATTATTTTGTAAAAATGGTCCATCGGTTTGTCCGGGAATTTGAACATATTGATTTTTATAATTGTATGTAGTTCCGCTTAAATTTAAATCATCCGGATCTGAACCATCAAGTGTATAAACAATAGTTACTTGTGGATCTGGATGGCTAATTGACAAATTAAAACTTTCAGTAAAAAAACCACCATCTACTGAAAAAGTAGGTTGAGATAATATTTCATTATATCCTGTTTCACTATTATTTGTAGCTCCCGGTGTAGGAATTGGAAAGTAAACCAAAATAGAAGAACCATCTGTTTGTCTTCCATAGGTATAATTCTGTGGAATAATTATAGCAGGATAACTATCTTGTACCTCTCCATTTGGTTTGGTCAATGTTATTACTTCACCACCGGAACTAATTTTAAAATTTGTATGCAATGGAAAATTAATATCTGTTCTGTTTTTATCAGAACACCAAATCAACAAATGCTGACCCGGTTCAATCCAATATTCAGGAAAAACCCACTTATAAGGAACAGTAACATCATCGCTTAATCCATAACCTTCAAGGTTGAAAGCTTCTGAACCTGTATAATAAAGTTCTACCCAATCTTCATAACTACCATCATCGTCAGTAATTACATTAGTATTGGAAGTAATTATTTCATTGATGTAAAAATTCTGCCCTTGAAGCGGAATGAAACTCAACAAAATGAACATAGTAAAAATAATTTTTTTCATTTTCAATAAATTAACAGGTCGAAATTATATAAGTTTTTACAATAAATTAACCATTTGATAATAAAATCGTTATACTGTAAATATCATCGTTAAAAAAATCTTAAATTCAGATAATAGCAAAAAAAAAGGAGCTTGAATGATCAAACTCCTTTTCTATTTTAAATAGCTATTGTTTTAACGTTTCACGATTTTCTTGGTCTCTGATTTTCCTTCAGAATTCAATTGCAACAAATAAATGCCACTTTGCAAATCGCTAATGTTGATTTGTTGATTTTCGATACTTCCTGATTTGATAACTTTTCCATCAATGGTGATTAACTGATATACCATTTCTCCTTGCTGATGCATTATATTTAAAACTTCGTTTGCAGGATTTGGATAGACGATAAACTTCGATTTCTCTTGCTCTGAAACTCCCAATGGCATCTCCACTCCTTTTACACTAAAATTATTAAACGTTACTCGATTACCGTTATCCACTGTCATATTACTACCATAAAAACGAATTCTAATCCTGAAATTAACATTGTTGTTCGCTCCTTCAATACCTGAAAAATCGGTTTCAAACAATTGATATGCCGTTGTTAATGGAAGATTTGAATTAGTCAATCCCGTAGTTATCCATGAAGTTCCATCGATAGAATAATCAAGTAACATTCCTTCTGCGGCACTTTCATCTTTCGCTGCAAATCCAAAAACAATATCTTTATAACCAACAGTAGAAAAACTAAAAATCATTGTATTCTCTAAACCTTCATTTTGAAAGGGTTGTTTAATTTGAATTCCTCTCATGTTTGACGATGCAAATGGAAGATT
>CALRRY020000069.1:0-3553 GCA_943370635.1 Variovorax paradoxus | reverse complement strand
AATTACCATAAAATCAAGAGGAAATATCTTCAATTATATCTAAATGAGTTCATCTATAAACTAAATCGAAGATATTTTGGAGAAAAACTCTTCGAAAGGCTTGTAATTGCAAACATTACAGGATTATGAGTAAAAACGGAGAATCAATTTACTTTAGATAATTTAGAAGAAGATACTGAAAAGTAAACTTTACTAACTTCAATAATGAGGTTCTGTAGAATTTGATTTACAAATGACAAGATTTTAAGTTTTAATTTACCAAAGTAATTAAAAATCATTTACTTTTGTAATCGAATACTATACATAGGCAACAAACAACATAACTACCTGTTTTTCAATTATTATTTAAATAATTATACTGATTGACTATGAAAAAAATTCTACTATTATTTTTTGTTTTAACTTGTTTTATGTCAACTGCTCAAGTTGGTATTGGTACAACTACACCAGGAGCCACTTTTGATGTGACAGCTACTAATCCAACTGGTCCGTCTACACTAATGTAGATGGGATTTTGATTCCTAGAATCTCAAGACAAAGAGCACAAGTGATGACCGGTACTCCCACTTCAACTCTTGTGTACATTGATGACGTGGTTTCAGGAACAGCCTCAGGCACTACAGTCAATGTGACCTCAGTTGGTTTTTACTTTTTCAATGGAACCATTTGGGAAAGAATTGCCGCCGGAGTGAGTACGGATTGGTCGCTAATTGGTAATAGTGGAACAAATGCAACTACAAATTTTCTAGGTACAACTGATGATGTTGATGTAATTTTCAGAAGAAATAATTTAAGAGCCGGAAGACTTGGACTCAACAATACTTCTTTTGGATTAAACTCATTGAATCCTGCCGCTACTGGGATTAGAAATACTGCCATAGGAGCAAATGTCTTAAATGCTAATACAACCGGAACTTTAAATACCGGTGTAGGAGAAAACACACTATTTTCAAACACAACAGGAAGTGAAAATATTGCAATAGGAGTTGGTAATTTATTCTCTAATACTACTGGAAATCAAAATACTTCTCTTGGTAGAAATGCCATGACAACCAACTCTACCGGAAGTTCAAATACTGCCCTTGGTTATCTTGCATTACGAGCAAATACAACAGGTAATTTCAATACTTCAGTGGGTAGAGCTTCTTTGCTTGCCAATACAACCGGTAATGAAAATACCAGTGTTGGTGTTAACTCTTTGACCGCTAATACAATTGGAATCAGCAATACTGCTATTGGTGTTCAATCCAGTAGAGATAACACAACCGGGTCAAACAATACAGCAATTGGTTATCAATCACTTTTCAGTAATTCTACAGGCAGTAACAATGTAGCAATTGGAAATCAAGCCGGTTTCTCTGAAACCGGAAGTAACCGTTTATATAATGAAAACTCAAATGCAGATGCCAATAATGCTCTAATTTATGGAGAATTTACAACCGGATCAAAAGTGTTACGTACAAACAGTCAATTTCAAATCGGTAATCCAACTATAACTGGGTATTCTTTCCCAACAGTAAGACCGGCCACCGTAGCTGGGCAAATTCTTCAATACAATGCTTTAGGAACTTTAAGTTTTCAAACTCCCTCAGCTGCTTTGAACGGATTTGCATGGTTAACCACCGGAAATTCAGGAACTGTTCCGGCTACTAATTTTATTGGAACAACAGATAATGTGGACTTTCGAGTTAGAACAAACAATGCTGAACGATTTAATTTTACCAGCAATGGTAGATTACGAAGTTTAAACGATGGTGATGCAGCTCAACCCACTTATTCATGGAATGTTGCAACAGGTTTAACTATGGGTATGTACAGAATTGGTGCTAACATCTTAGGTTTTTCCACTAATTCATTAGAGCGATTGAGAATAAATGCTACTGGTCAAGTGATTGTAAACTCAGCAACTGCCTTTGCTACGTCCACTTTATACAGTTTAGCTACCGGCAATAATGATGCGATTGACGGAAATGCAGCAGGAACAGGCTCAGCTATATATGGTCAAAATAGCGGAACAGGTGAAGGAGTATATGGATTAACAACTAATGCAAATGGAATTGGGGTTGTTGGAGACAATTTGAGCACAGGAATTGGTGTTTACGGTCAAACAGCAGGAGCCATCGGAGCAGGTGTTTTTGGAGTAGCTAACGTTGCAAATGGAACAGGTACTTATGGAACAAGTAACGGAGCTGGCGGTAATGGAGTGTTAGGGCAAGCTACAGGAACAAACGGTACAGGAGTGTATGGTTTTGCCAACAATACCGGTGGTGACGGTGTCATTGGTGAAGCGACTCAAGCAGGCAGATATGGTGTTTGGGGATTTAACAACAATGCTACCGGAATTGGAGTTTTTGGTAGCACAACCGGTGCCAATGCGTTTGGGGTAAGAGGTCAAAGTGCAACTACAGCAACAGGTGTTTTAGGAACAAATACCGGCACTGGAAATGGCGTTTGGGGTGACAACACAGGAACCGGTGTTGGTGTTAGAGGGCAAAGTTTATCCACTGGAATCGGTGTTTTTGGAATTAACAATGGTGCCGGCAATGGTGTTTTAGGAAATAATACCGGAACAGGTCGCGGTGTAGAAGGTCAAAGTGCATCAACCGGTATTGGTGTCTTTGGTTTAAACTCAGGAACCGGTGTAGGGGTGCAAGGACAAAGTGTTACGTCAGGGATTGGAGTAATTGGATTCAATACCGGAGCCGGTGTAGGCGTGCAAGGTCAAAATTCATCTACCGGAACTGCGGTTGTGGGTATAAATACAAGCTTAACCGGAGATGGAATAGTAGGAGAAACTCCGGTAGGTTCTGCAGGTTTTGCTGTTTTTGCTAACGGTGATATGGGTGCGTCAGGTATTAAACCTTTCTATATAGATCATCCAACGGAACCGGCAACCAAATACTTACGACACTTTGCTTTAGAATCAAATGAAGTATTGAATGTTTATCGTGGGAATATTATTTTGGATGAAAACGGAGAAGCAATTGTAACATTACCAAATTATTTTGAAAACATAAACACAAACTTTTCCTATAATTTAACCGCAATTGGTTCAAAATCTGAAGTGTTCATAAAAGAAGAAATTGAAAACAATCAATTCAAAATTGCAGGTGGTTTGCCTAATCAAAAAATATCATGGCAAGTATATGCAGAACGAAACGACGCATATTTGCAACAATTCCCTGAAAAAAGAGCAGTGGAAATCAATAAAGATGCCAATGATAGTGGTAAATATTTGATGCCTGAATTATTTAATCAACCCAAAGAAAAAGGAATTTATCACCAAAATAATATACAACCGGCACAATCAACAACTGTAAAACTACAAGAAGAAAACCGATTGGAAGAAATTAAAGAAAAAAATAATAGACAAATCAAAAACGAACCTCAACTTACAGCTAAAGAGGTACTGTCCGATAAACTGTGTAAGTTGAAAAATAATGGGGTTTTAAAACCCCATTATTTTTTTGTTTAATTTTAAATTTTTACACAGTATTATGAAAAAAGAAGATTTATTATCTGATGAATTTTTGAAGCAATTCAAAACGGGTGA
>CALRRY020000068.1:0-4154 GCA_943370635.1 Variovorax paradoxus | reverse complement strand
CAATGTTTGTATACCTTTAGAATGCGAGACAGTTTTGGTGATGGATGGAATGGAGCCAGAATGCAAGTGAGACAAAACGGAATTGTAATAGCAACTATTGGAGCAACATTTGCTGCCGGTGCAGGACCAATTGATGTACAAGTGCCCCTATGTGACGGTATCCCATTTGATTTGTTCTGGAGTGTAGGAGGTACTTTCCCAACAGAAGTAGGAGTGGAAATAATTGATCCTTTTGATGAATCACTTTATCTAATGGAGTTCGATTCTTCAAATTTAATAGGAACTGTTTTATTCAATGGTTTTGTGAATTGTACGCCACCAACTTGTCCTAAACCAAATAATTTAACTGTAACTCTGATTAATCAAACAGGAGCAACATTAAGTTGGAACGAGGTTGGAACGGCTACTTCATGGGAAGTAATAGTATTACCTGCTGGTTCACCGGCACCACTTCCAACAGATACGGGTGTGATTGTAACAACAAATTCCTATGTCGTTACAAACCTTAATCCAGGGACTTCTTATGTTTTTTATGTTAGAGCATTGTGTGCAGAAAATGATTTAAGTAACTGGTCAGGTCCAAGAGCATTTGTGACGCAAATTGCAAATGATAATTGTGGTAATGCAATAGTTGTTCCGGTAAATCCTGACACTTCGTGTGCATTAACGACAAATGGAACAGTATTAGGGGCAACAGCTTCAAATGTACCTTCAACTTGTACGGGTACTGCAGATGATGATGTTTGGTTTGAGTTTGTAGCAACAGCTACTACACATTCCATTGATTTATTAAATATTTCCGGTTCAACAGCAGATTTATATCACGTATTATATCAAGGTAGTGATTGTAATAATTTAACCCAATTATATTGTAGTGATCCAAATCAGAGTGTTGCTACAAACTTAATTATAGGACAAACATATAAAATCAGAATATATACATGGAGTGCAACTCCAAACCAAACAAGTATTTTTACAGTTTGTGTAGGAACTATTCCTCCACCAATTGCAGCAAATACCACACAATACACACCACAACAACTAGTTGAAGACATTTTGTTGAATACAACTTGTGCTTCTGTTTCTAACATTACCTTCTCGACAGGAACAAATTTTGGATCAACAAATGGAATTGGCTATTTTACCCAAAATGGTTCTTCATTTCCTTTTGAAGACGGAGTTGTATTAACAACAGGAAATGCAGCTAATTCACCCGGACCTAATCTAACAGTTTTGAGTGAAGGAGCCACTACTTGGACTGGTGATGCTGACTTAGAAGCGATAATTTTGGCAGCAACCGGACAGCCTATGAATTCCAGAAATGCTACGAGATTAGAATTTGATTTTATTCCTTTAACAGATTTTATCAGTTTTGATTTTATTTTTGCATCGGAAGAATATGGTACTTTCCAATGTACTTTTTCAGATGCCTTTGCATTTTTATTGACAAATAATGCAACTGGAGTTACCACTAATCTAGCTGTAGTTCCAAATACAAATACACCAATTTCAGTTGTAACGATTAGAGATCAATTATATAACGATGATTGTGGGTCAGTTAACGAAGAATTTTTTGGTGAATTTTTTGGTGATAATGGTTCAAGCCCATTAGGTGCTCCCATCAATTTTAATGGTATGACTGTTCCAATGACAGCTTCAGCAACAGTAATTCCTAACACATCTTATAGAATAAAACTTGTTATAGCCGACCGTCAAGATACTTTATTTGATTCAGCGGTATTTTTAAATGGAGGAAGTTTTAATATTGGAAATATTGAACTTGGTGATGACTTCTTAGTCGCACAAGGAAACGCAATATGTGCAGGAGAATCGGTTGTTATTAATTCTGGTTTAAGCCCATCAACTTTCACATTCTCATGGTTGCTTGATGGACAAATTATCCCTAATGAAACTTCACCATCATTAACCGTAACTTCACCAGGAGTATATTCGGTTCAAGCACAATATATTAATACTACATGTGTGGCAACTGACTCAATAACAATAGAATATTTTGATGAAGTTGTACCTGGCACTCCAAATAATCTTTATTTCTGTAGTGCAACAGGAGTTGGAACTTTTGATTTAACATCAAACAACACACTACTAACTGCTCCACTTGGTTCAAACTTTGGTGTTACAGTTTTTACCTCATTGGTAGATGCAGAAGCGAATACAAATGCTATATCAAATCCTACTAGTTACGTAAATACTTCAAATCCTCAAACGGTTTATGTTAGAGTATTTGATTTAAGTGCAGGTTGTTTTGGCATTAGTTCTTTCCAATTGATTGTTGAAGATTTAACTCCACAATTTACTATTACACCTGATTTTTCAATTTGTGAAGGTCAAGAAGGTTCAATTGTTGTTACTCCAATTAATTACACGAATGATCAAGTTACTTATACTTGGACTTTAGATGGAAATGTTTTGAATGAAACTTCTAATGTCATATCATTAACTACTGGAGGAGTTTATCAAGTTGTTGTTGATTTTGGAGGATGTACAGCACAAGCGACAACAACAGTTACTGTTGTTCCATTTATTAATTTAAATCCGGTTCAAGATGTAACCGCTTGTAACGAATTTGTTTTACCTGAATTAACGGTAGGAAATTACTATACAGAAGCTAATGGACAAGGGGAGATTATCCCATCGGGTACTATTATTACTGAAAACTCTACAATTTATGTGTTTGTCGCCAATGAAAACTGTACAGATCAGGAAGTATTTACTGTTACAATTAATTCAGTTTCAGTAGATGTGTTATCAAATATTTCGGCATGTGATAGTTATCAATTACCTGCATTAAGTGCTAACAATGCATATTACACACAACCAGGTGGTTTAGGGACACAGTTGAGTGTGGGAGATTTAATCACCACTACTCAAACCATTTACATTTATGCACAATCGGGAACAACACCAAATTGTGTTGAAGAGAGTAGTTTTGTGGTAACAATTGGAACATTAGTACTTAATCCGATTGCAGACGTTACGGCTTGTGATAGTTATATTTTACCGGCTCTACCACAAGGGAATTATTATACCCAATCAGGTGGATTAGGTTTGCAGTTGAATGCAGGTGACAGTATTGAATCTACCCAGTTAATATATGTGTTTGACGAAGATGGAACATGTTCAGATGAAATTAGTTTTAATGTTGTTATTAATACAATCAGTGCAGATACAATTCTAAATCAAACCGTATGTGATAGTTATCAGTTGCCTTCTTTAAGTGCAAATAATGCATATTATACACAACCAGGTGGTTTAGGGACACAGTTGAGTGCGGGAGATTTAATCACCACTACTCAAACCATTTACATTTATGCACAATCGGGAACAACCCCAAATTGTGTTGAAGAGAGTAGTTTTGTGGTAACAGTTAATACCACACCACAAGTTTTACCCACCACAAATGTTACGGTTTGTGATAGTTACACTCTTCCAAACCTTACTATTGGTAACTATTATACCGGTCTGGGAGGAACCGGAACACAATTGGCAGTAGGTCAAGTGTTAACCTCTTCTCAAACGATTTATGTATTTGCTCAAAGTGGAACTACACCAAATTGTTTTACGGAAACAAGTTTTGTTTTAACGGTTAATAGTATAACTGCTGATGTAAGACAAAATGTTACGGTTTGTGATAGTTTCGTATTGACTGGATTGAGTGCAAATAATGCCTATTATACTGCACCAAATGGAGGGGGAACACAGTTGGCAGTAGGTACTTCAATAACATCTACTCAAACTATCTACATTTATGCACAAACTGGAACAACTCCTAATTGTACAGCAGAAACAAGCTTTACGGTTACTGTTAATACAGCTCCTTCGGTTGATGTGATTCAAAATGTAACAGTATGTTTGGCAGACGGTGGATACACCTTACCTACTTTACCGGCAAACAACGTTTATTTCACTGGTCCAAACGGAAGTGGAGTGAGTTTAGCTGTTGGATCAACTGTTTCGAGTTCGCAGACGATATACATCTATGCACAATCGGGCACTGTGCCAAATTGTACGGCTGAGAGTAGCTTTACGGTAACGGTTTTGGATGTTGCAGCACAGGAGTTATCGGATGTTGAGGAGTGTGGTAGTTTTGTATTACCGTCATTGGATGCGGGTAATGTTTACTATACGGGACC
>CALRRY020000067.1:0-4227 GCA_943370635.1 Variovorax paradoxus | reverse complement strand
GAGGCAGGTCATACCTATGCATGGTCGCCAGCAGCAGGATTAAGCTCAGCTACTGCAAGTAATCCAACAGCTAACCCAAGTTCAACTACAACTTATACAGTAACCAAAACCAATACAGCTTCGGGTTGTACTGCGACAGGAACTGTAATAGTAACGGTTAATAATATAGCAATCTCAGTAAACGCTGGAACAGCCTTTACCAAAACTTGTGTAGCCAATACAAGTGGTGCATCAATAGGAGAAACAGCTGTGGCAGGTCATACCTATGCATGGTCTCCAGCAGCAGGATTGAGCTCAGCTACTGCAAGTAATCCAACCGCCAATCCAACATCAACTACTACCTATACGGTAACCAAAACCAATACAGCTTCGGGTTGTACTGCGACAGGAACTGTAATAGTAACAGTTAATAATTCAGCAATCTCTGTGAACGCTGGTACAGCGTTTACCAAAACTTGTGTAGCGAATCCAAATGGTGCAGTAATAGGAGAAACAGCTGAGGCAGGTCATACCTATGCATGGTCGCCAGCAGCAGGATTAAGCTCAGCTACTGCAAGTAATCCAACAGCTAACCCAAGTTCAACTACAACTTATACAGTAACCAAAACCAATACAGCTTCGGGTTGTACTGCGACAGGAACTGTAACAGTAACTGTAAATAATCAAGCCCCAACAGTAACAGCACCTGCTGATCAATCTGTTTGTGCGGGTTCAAGTGTAACGTTATCCGGAAGCGGAGCAACTTCTTACACTTGGAATAACGGAATCAGCAATGGTGTTGCGTTTACACCTTCTGCTACCACAACTTACACCGTAACGGGTACAGACGCTAATGGTTGTACCAATACGGCTACTACTACAGTAACAGTCAACCCAATTCTAACGGCCAGCGTATCGATTGATGCTACTGCTACAACTATTTGTTCAGGAACTTCTGTAACATTTACAGCAACTCCAACAAACGGCGGAGCAGCACCTTCCTACCAATGGAAAGTTAACGGAAACAACATTGGATCAAATTCAGCGACATTCATTACAACAACATTAGCAAACAACGATGTTGTTACTTGTGTAATGACATCCAACGCTACTCCTTGTTTAGCAGGTTCACCGGCTACATCTAATGGTGTGACAATGGTTGTTAACCCAATCGTTGCTCCAACGTTCACACCAGTAGCAGCGATATGTTCAGGAGGTACTTTGAATGCTTTACCAACAACGTCTAACGATGGAATAGCAGGAACGTGGTCACCAGCATTGGATAATACAGCAACGACTACGTATACGTTCACGCCAACTGCAGGGCAGTGTGCTTCAACAACCACTATGACCATCACCGTAAATCCGATACTAGAACCTAGTGTAGCAATAGCGGCATCCCCATCAAACACGTTTTGTCCCGGAGCGAGTATAACGTTCACTGCAACGCCAACAAATGGTGGGGCAAACCCATCCTATCAATGGAAGTTGAACGGAGCAAATATACCTGGAGCAAACAATGCTACTTACACGTCATCTACCCTAACTAATGGTCAAATCATTACTGTAGAAATGACATCAAATACTGCGTGTGCAACAACTGCTATGGCTTTATCAAATGGTATTACTACCATTGTTAATACTCCAATCGGAATTTCAGCCATAACACCGGTTGATAGTACAACCAACCAAACAACTACCATTACCGCTACAGGTGTAGTGGGAACAGGGGCAGTTGTTTCATGGTATAATGAAAATAATGAATTATTGGGGACCGGTTTAACATCGCCTGAGGTGGGTCCAGGTACCTATTATGCCATTGTAAGAGGAGCATGTGGCAGCGATATTCAATTAACTACTACAATCGCAGCTTTATATGGCTGGACTGGTAATACCAACAATAGATGGGATAATCAAAACAACTGGTCACCGGCAGCTGTACCAACCGCTCAAACAGCAGTTGTTATAAGCGGAACAGCTTCTAATCAACCGGAAGTAAGTGGTGATAATAATTTTGCCGGAAGCATAACCTTGTTAGATAACGCTGTGTTAACCATAAAACAAAATGCTAATCTTACTGTAACCAATGAAATTAGTGTAGCAAGTACAGCACAATTTATTATTGAGAACAAGGCAAATATGGCACAAATCAATCCAAATGCTGTAAATACAGGTAGTGTTAAAGTTAGAAGAAGCACACGAGGATTGAGACGTTTAGATTATGTATTGTTTTCCTCGCCAACAAATGGAAATCAAACGTTGAAACAGTTTTCACCTCAAACTGTTAACAACCGTTTTTATACCTACAATTCAGCAACAAATATATATAATGTTGTAAGTAATGTTCATTCACAATTTGAAACAGGTAAAGGATATTTAATTCGTACTCCCAATAATCATCCAACCACCCCGGCTGTATGGGATGTTGAATATCAAGGTGTGCCTAATAATGGTGCTGTAGTTCAAGAAATGCCTTCTCCAAGAGTAGGAAATCAAAACCGTTATTTTCTGGTAGGAAATCCTTATACATCTTCTATTAATATTATGAGTTTTATAGAGGCAAATGAAGCTAATATTGCCGGAATTGTTTATGTATGGAGAAAAACGAATGGAACACAAATATCAGGTTATTCCTCAATTAAACGCAATCCTAATAATTTATTAGATTTTACTCCAAATGGTTTTGAAGGAGCAGAAAATCCAGGAAGTTGTATTCCATCAGGTCAAGGATTTATCGTAGAAATGAAAGAAGGTGCATCACAAGTGGTGTTTACAAATGCTATGCGAACGCTAAATGGGGATGCTGTTTTTAATCGAATGAATCAGCAAACCAACAGCACACCAAGCAGTGATGCGTTTACTGTAAAGTTAGGACGTGATAACGGAGAGTTTACATTTGCAAATCTTGGCTACTATCCGAATGCTTCAAATGAGTATGAAGCTTCTTATGATGTTCAAGCAATGAGTGATGCAGATTTATCAATAGCATCTGTAGTTGACCAAAGGCGAATTGTGTCTCAATCTAGAGCAAACTTTGAAATAACAGATATTGTGCCTTTATCATTAATAATCAATACAGCAGGAAATTATCAACTAACCCTAGAGAGTGTGTCTGGATTATTTGCATCCAATCAAAATGTTTATTTATTGGATAACTCAACAGCTACTTTCCACAATTTATCAGAAGGACCTTATTCATTCGTTTCAGAAGCAGGCACTTTTGCCGATCGTTTTGAAATAAGGTATGAAGAGTCTACCTTGAGTGTTACCAATCCTGTATTTAATGAAAATCAGGTTGTAGTCTTTAAAACAAGTTCAAACGAATTATCAGTTAACACGGGAAGTTTTGTTATGTCAAATGTAAAAATATTTGATATTAGTGGTAAATTGATAGTGGAGAAAAATGGGATAGACGCATCGCAAACTCTAATAACATTAGCCACAACACCGGAGATTTTACTTGTCAAAATAACCTCCAATACAGAGGCTGTGGTTACAAAGAAAGTACTATTCCCCAGAACTTCATTGAATCTAAATAAAAAGTTAGATATGAAAATACAAGTTGCAGAAGATGAATAATCAACTTATTAATAATTGTTAAATTACCTAAAATCCCAATGTAAATTGGGATTTTTTTATGCTCTTTTTTTGGCAACTAAAGAAGCAATACTTTTGAAAGTATTGGTTTTTATGAAGACAATGCCTTAAAAAGTGGAATTGTTTTAAAAGTCCGTAAAGTTAAAAAAATGAGAATTTATTAATTCGCAAACCTTTGCGATTTATATTTTATAAAAAAAGCATTAGAATTATTTTTTTTTTTACATTTGTACTCAAGTGGTAAATTGAGTATTGAAAACAATTGTTTATAACTATTGTCTTAACATATATAATTTACCGCTTCAAAATACAAATTAAAACTTAATTCTTTTTCAATATGAAAAACAATATTATTACTAAAATGAATCAAATTACCTGTTGTTCAGCACTCAATTTGAAAAAATATTTTTCAAGAGAAATCTTTTTAATGGGGCTTTTATTCCTTTTACCAATTAATAAAAATTTTGCACAAAACATTTTTAGTGAAGAACCTGTTCAAGTAGTTGGAACTTTTAACGGATTTTCTACAACTCCTTACAATTCAGATTACAGAACTACTTCTTACAGAAGATTAAGTGTTACAACCGGAAATCCAACAGATGGAAGGGGTCAATGGGCAACAACAATTAATGTACAAAATTCAGGAGGAAA
>CALRRY020000066.1:0-4229 GCA_943370635.1 Variovorax paradoxus | reverse complement strand
CAATGTTTGTATACCTTTAGAATGCGAGACAGTTTTGGTGATGGATGGAATGGAGCCAGAATGCAAGTGAGACAAAACGGAATTGTAATAGCAACTATTGGAGCAACATTTGCTGCCGGTGCAGGACCAATTGATGTACAAGTGCCCCTGTGTGACGGTATTCCTTTTGATTTGTTTTGGAGTGTTCCAGGTGGTTTTCCGGGTGAAGTTCGTGTAGAAGTGATAAATTTCTTCAATCAATCATTGTATGCAATGACAACAGCTTCACCTACTTTAGTTAACACTGTATTATATAACGGTTTAGTTGATTGTGATAATCCTGAGTGTATTGCACCATTAAATGTAACAACATCTAACATTGGAATCAATCAAATTAGTGTGGGTTGGAATCCAAACGGACAAACAAATTTTCAAGTTATTGCTGTTCCTGCCGGTTCACCAGCTCCAACATTAGCAACTCCTGGTATTACGGCTACATCCAACCCATTTGTGGTTTCCGGTTTGAATCCAAGTACAGCTTATGATTTTTATGTAAGAGCTTTGTGTACCGGTAACAATCCCGCAAGTTCATGGGCTGGACCGGCTACGGCAACTACTTTACCAACATGTCCACAACCAATTAACTTGACAGTTTTAGGTGCGGATACAAATACAGCAACACTTTCATGGACAAACGTTGCTCCTGCAACATTATTTGAAGTTGTTGTTCAACCTGTTGGTTCAGGAGTTCCAACTGTTGCAGGAGTCATTACTTCTCAAAACCCATACATTGCTACAGGATTAAGTGCAGGATTTTATGAATTTTATGTTCGTGCGATTTGTTCAGCAACTGATATCAGTGCTTGGGCAGGACCACAAAACTTCTTTATATTAGCTGCATTACCAGGATGTGCAGGTGTTGATATCGATTTACAAACGTCTACTCCTGGAGTATTGAATTTATGTCCTGGTGAAAGCTGTGTAGATTTATCCGCTTCATTTTTTGAAACTGGAGATACAACAACTTACAATGTTACAGCAATTCCATTTACACCGCCATTCCCATTTACAGGCGGTATACCAACTTCAGTAAATACGGATGACGTTTGGTCTCCTGCTATTCCGCTACCATTTAATTTCTGTTTCTTCGGACAAAATTACACGCAGGCCTTAGTAGGTTCAAATGGTGTAATTACCTTTGATATTCAAGGAGTGGTACCCGGTGGTGCTCAAGCCCCAAATGGATATTGTGCATGGCCATTTACGCAAACCATACCAAATGCAGCTTTCCCAATTAAAGCAGCGATATATGGGCCTTATCAAGACATTAACCCTAACGTAATAACTCCACCGGCTCAACCAAGTATTAACTATCAAGTGTTGGGAACAGCTCCTTGTAGAGTATTGGTAGTTAACTTCTCTGAAGTAGCTCAATTTAGTTGTAACACCAACGTTCCATTACAAACCAGTCAAATTGTATTGTATGAAACGTCCAATGCAATTGAAGTATATGTTCAGAATCGTGTTCCTTGTTTAACATGGAATGGTGGTAGAGCAGTAATAGGTATTCAAAACCAAGCCGGAACACAAGCACATGTTCCACCGGATAGAAATACAGGTACTTGGTCTGCTTCTAACGAAGCGTGGAGATTTACTCCGGCCGGTCCTTCAAATGTATCTTTTACATGGTTAAAAGATGGAGAATTTTATAGTAATAATTTAGATATTAATGTTTGTGTTACTGAGACTACAAGTATGACTGCACAAGCTGTTTATACGGCCTGTGGAGGAGAACAAACGATAACAACTGACACAATATTGTTAAATGTTGTAGGTGCTGAATTAGATGTTCAAGATGATGTGACGGTTTGTGCGACAGAAGGATATGCTTTACCCGCTTTATTATTTGGTAACTACTTTACTGAAATAAACGGTGGAGGTACTCAATTAAATGCAGGAGATGTAATCACTACACCTCAAACTATTTATGTTTATGCTGTAATTAATGGTACTAATGGTACATGTTCAACTGAAGGAAGTTTCCAAGTGAACATTACTAATGAAATTGTACCTGAATTTAATGCATTCTCTACTTACTGTGTAAACGAAGTAGCTCCTGGATTACCCGCTACTTCTACTAATGGAGTGAATGGTTTATGGGAGCCAAGTACAATTAGTACAGCCACTCCGGGAACATTTACATACACATTTACTCCTTTTGGAGGGGAAAGTTGTGCTACTGCTACAACTATAGATATTACGGTGAATGAGGAAATAACACCAACTTTTGACGCCATTCCTGATTTATGTCAAGGGTCAACAGCTCCTACTTTACCAACTACGTCAACGAATGATATTACGGGTGTTTGGAGTCCTGCTACAATTGATACGGCAACTTCCGGTACGTTTACGTTTACCTTTACTCCAGACCCAGGTCAGTGTGCTATTCAAACTACACTTGAGGTTGTGGTAACATCTGAAATAACACCAACTTTTGATGCCATCCCAACGCTATGTCAAAATTCAGAGGCACCTACTTTACCTTCAACTTCATTGAATGGAGTTACCGGTACTTGGTCACCATCTACAATTGATACATCAGTTTTTGGTGTAGCAACGTATACCTTTACACCGGATGCATCACAGGAATGTGCGGTTTCAGCTACATTAGATGTTACTGTAGAAGAATTAGTTACACCAACTTTTGATCCAATTGCAGTTATTTGTCAGAATAGTACAGCACCAACATTACCGTTAACTTCTACAAATGGAATTACAGGAACTTGGTCACCTGATACAATTGATTCTTCTGTTGCCGGAACAACTACATTTACATTCACTCCTGAGGCAGGAGTTTGTGCAACTACATTTACTGTAGATATAACGGTTGAAGAAGAATTGACACCAACCTTTGATCCAATTGCTGATTTATGTTTGAATGCAACAGCACCAACTTTACCGGCTACTTCTACTAATGGAGTAAACGGTACTTGGTCTCCAGCAACTATTGACACATCTGCAGCAGGTCAATTTACTTTTGTCTTTACACCTGATGCAGGAGTTTGTGCAACTCAAGGCTCATTGATTGTAAATGTTACAAATACTATTACTCCAACATTCACTGCGTATCCAACTTTATGTCAATTTAGTGAAGCACCTGTATTACCTGCTTCATCTGATAATGGAGTAACTGGTACTTGGTTGCCTTCTGCAATTGATACGAGTATAGTTGGAAATACAAATTATGTATTTACACCGGATTCAAGCTTTGCTTGTGCTATACCAGTAACTATAACCGTTACTGTTGAGGAGCGAATCACTCCAACCTTTGCAGCTATTGCACCTATTTGTTTAAATGGAGTTGCACCTGCTTTAGAATTGGTTTCTACTAATGGAATTACAGGAACTTGGAATCCTGCTGCAATTGATACTTCTGTAGCCGGTAGTGTGGTATATACCTTTACACCTGCTGTAGGAATTTGTGCTTCACCAACTACATTAACAGTTGAGATTACAGCACCAACGCAAGCTACATTTACGCAAGTTGGACCTTTCTGTCAAAATCAGTCGGTTGCTTCGTTACCATTAACTTCTTTAGAAGGAGTTACCGGTACTTGGAATTCATCCACAATTGATACAAGTGTAGCAGGTGATTTTGTGTATACTTTTACACCAACAACAGGATTGTGTGCTCTTGGTACAACAATGACCATCACGATTACAGCACCAACACAGGCAGTCTTTACGCAAATTGCTAATTTATGTCAAGGTTCAACGGCTCCATCGCTTCCACAAACATCGAATAATGGTGTTACCGGTACATGGAATCCATCGACAATTAATACGGCGAGTGCCGGAATTACCACTTACACATTTACCCCAACAACCGGTTTATGTGCATTAGGAACAACGATGACTATTGAAGTGTTTGCTACTCCTGTAGTAGATCAAATTGCACCACAGACCATTTGTCAAGGGCAGTCATACACCCTACCTACTTTACCGGCAAACAACGCTTATTTCACGGGTCCAAACGGAAGTGGAGTGAGTTTAGCTGTTGGATCAACTGTTTCGAGTTCGCAGACGATTTACATTTATGCTCAATCGGGCACTGTGCCAAATTGTACGGCTGAGAGTAGCTTTACGGTAACGGTTTTGGATGTTGCAGCACAGGAGTTATCGGATGTTGAGGAGTGTGGTAGTTTTGTATTACCGTCATTGGATGCGGGTAATGTTTACTATACGGGACC
>CALRRY020000065.1:0-5315 GCA_943370635.1 Variovorax paradoxus | reverse complement strand
ATTTTTTTATGTTTTTATTTTAGTAGTTTTTTGTTTAAGGATGATTCGTCTGCAAAACGTTTAATTTCAATTGTTGCATTTCCATATAAATTAGTTTCAGACTTTCCGGAAGATTCTAACGTTAATTTATCTGAAACTTGAATATGACTTTTAGCTGAACTTTCAATTACTAAAATTGCTGTTTTTGTAGCTAAATTTTTTCCTGTAAAAGTGGTACTATTATCCATTCTAAGATTAAAACTATTTACATCACCTTCAATAGTTGCTGTCGCTTTTTGATACATATCGCATTTAAAGTTTGATGAACGAATAAGTGCTTTTACATTCGTGTTTTTGCTTAGTTCAAACAGTATATCATCAGATTTAATATTTATTTCAACTTTTGATTTGTCATTTGCAATTAAGGTAAAATTATCACAATCAGCATTTAAAAATAATCGGGCATCATCATAACATTTAAATGTGGCTTGATTAAGTTTTAAGTCAGACAACGCTGTAACTTTTGCTTCTCCTTTTGCAATCAACATTTTGAACTGGTCTGTGTAGGTTATTCTTACACTTGTTTTTTTTGCACCTGAAATAACATGCGTTAATCCAACTCTTAAAGTTGTTCCGTTCAACTTAATGTCAAATGATTCATGTGTATTATCATCAGCTTCAATTTCAATATTAGGTTGATCTCCTTTTATGATGAAAACATCAATTTCATCTTCAATTTCAATATTTTCAAAATTACCTATTTCTTTTTGAGTAATGGTTACAATTTTAGAAGCTTTAATTTTTTCTTTTTTTTGCGACCATACAATAGTGCTTAGTAAAAGAAAAGTGAACAAAAAGATGCTTTTTTTCATTTTAGATTGGGTTTATGAAGCAAATATAAAAAAACATCCCGATTTTGTCGGGATGAATTTGAACTAATCTATTAATATATTATTTAATTTAGCCTAACTGAACCACCTGATGAGGTAGCTTTTGTTATCGTTTTTGGGTTATTGTAGTATTTAATATCACTACCACTTGAGGCTTTAGCATCTAAACTTACAATAGGGTGAACTTTTATACCACTTCCACTTGATGATTTAGCCGTCACTTCATTTGAAAGTAAATTTTCTGCATCAATATCACTACCACTTGATGATTCAGCTATTAAATTTAATGTTTTACCATCAATTTCAATTTCACTGCCACTACTGGTTTCACAAACGGTTTTTTCTGTTTCAACAGTCAAATTAATTCCGGATCCGCTTGAAGCTTTGACATCAATTGATCTAACTAGAAGTTTGTTTTTACTGTTGATAGAAGCTCCACTTGATGCTCTTAAATTTTCAACATTAGGCATCGATACATATACATTTCTTGATTTACTATTCCTTACACTTTTTTCGATGCTAATTTTTAACGTTCCATCAGAAATGTCAGTTGTAATATAATCAATAATATTTTTATCAGCCTCAACTACAATTGATTTTGCGTCTTCTTGTGTGATATATACATCAATACCTTTCGATACTTCAATATTTGTAAATTCTCCTGAAACAGGACGATTTTCTTTAACTACATTTCCATCTCCTTTAATAGAATCTCCAAGATTTAATGAAAATTGACAGGAGCTCATCAAAATTGACAAAAGAACAACAATGATGGTTCTGGTAATGTAAACAATTAACTTGATCATGATTAGTTTGTTTTAATGATTATACCTTCCTTGTTTATTTCGAGTCCTTTGAAATCTTTGTTTTTAACTTCTTTATTTTTTTCCTCTATTAGTATTCCTTCTTGGTTAATTGTTACAGATGTTGAAGATGAATCACTTGAAACATCATTGTACTCATTTTCTTCAATTGGACAATTGATACATTTAACTTGCTCTTTAGTAATCATATAAATGTATTCATCCGAACTGTAATGCAAATTGAAAAATGAATTGTTGGATGAATCAAAGCGTTGAACAGAACTATCCGGTTTAATATAAGTGCCTTGCGGCAAGTATAAATACAATTCAACTTCTTGGGTTCTATATTTGTTTTTTAAATCGGTAATAAAAAAGTTGTCTAAAATTAATTTATTTTTCTCAAATTTATAGGTATAATTTATTTTTTCTGCTCTTTTCTTTGCTTCAGAATTTGATTTGCCTTCTGCTTTTCGTTCAATTTGAAGGTAAGGCATTGGCTCATCAGTATAAAGAATTTCTAAACTAATTTCATTAGAGTAAATGATGTCATTTCCTTTTTCATCTTGGGTAACCTCAAATTCATTGTGATGAAAATCTTTTGCATAGTAATCATTAAATTTAAATTGAATCGCTAATGTGTCAGTTGGAGAAATGGTTAACGTTTCTTTTTCCACAATTTTACCGTTGTAAGCAATTTCAGTTGCTTGTTTGATGCCAAATGCGATTAAGGTGCCAACAGAAATTATCCATAATGCTAATAAAGTGTATTTGGCAATATTTCCAATTGATTTCATGTTGGTTATCAATAATTTTAATCCCAAAATCATCAAAAAGAAAAATGGAATACCAATTGCGAATATACTCAATATGACAACTAACCAAATTGGAAATTCGCTTACAATAACTGCGTCATAATAACTTTGCCATGGCATATCTACAAATGTGGTTGAACCAAACGTAAAGCCTCCTATTAAGATACTTCCTAACATGAAAATTGATATGATCAAAATTAATGCTCCAATGAATTTTGCAAAAACACTAAAAATAGTAATGAATATTTCCCCGATGGCAGATCCAACTCTTTCAGCTCCAGTTTTTGCGGCACTTCCTACTTTACTATAGTCAGTATTTTCTATTTTCTCCGAAATATTAGAGAATTCCTCACGGACTTTTTTTTCGATATTACTCAAATTTACAGGTTCACCGGTCATTTGTAGTTTTTCAGCTGTTGTTTGAGCTTTAGGAATAAGAACCCATAGTAACAGATAAAGTAAGATTGGCGAACCAACCCCGGCAATAACAATTAATACTAATAAAAGTCTAATCCATAATGAATCTACACCAAAATAATGTCCTAAACCGGCACAAACTCCTCCTAAAATGTTTTTATCAATATCACGATAAAGTTTTTTGTTGGTTTTTGAAGTTGTTTCTGTAAAATTTGATTGTGCAGATTCACCTTCTTCTTCAATTCTGTAATCTTCAGGTTGACCCATAATTGCAATCATGGCATCTACATCTTTCAGGTTAATTACATTTTTATCTGAATCTTTTTGCTCGCTGAATATTTCTGAGATTCTTACTTCAATATCTTTCATAATTTCATCTTGACCAGAAGAATTAGAAAGAGAACGTTTTATAGCATCAAAATAGCGATTTAACTTTTGATATGCATCTTCATCAATATGAAAGAAGAGACCGCCTAAATTTATATTTACTGTTTTGTTCATGACGTTTAATTTTGATTAGTTATGGTGTTTACGGCGTTGGATAATTCGGTCCAAGTACCATTGAGTTCATTTAAAAATTGTTTTCCTATTTCTGTCAGAGCATAATATTTTCTTGGTGGCCCTGATGTTGATTCTTCCCAGCGATAATTGAGTAGTCCGTCATTTTTTAGTCGAGTGAGCAACGGATATACCGTGCCTTCCACTACCAATAGTTTTGCGTTTTTTAAGGTATCTAATATTTCAGAGGTGTAAGCTTCTTTCTCTTTTAAGACCGATAAGATACAAAACTCTAAAACACCTTTTCGCATCTGTGCTTTTGTGTTTTCAATATTCATAATTCATGATAAGATTTTTAGTTTAACTGATTCGTTTTTTGATTTGATTGATTGCTTTTCAGCGATGATTGATTGATTGATTGATGATTGAAACTCTATTTAATAAATTTTATGGAAAATGGATAATTGTAAATTGTTCCTTCATTTGCTTTAACAGTTCCAATAACTACTAAAATAAATTCTGCAATTGTCCAAATTCCAATTACTATGGCAGTAATAATTCCTAGTGTAATTAAATCAATTGGAATTACATCACCGCCTGCATTTTCAATATTAATGTAATTAACAATGGAACCGATAAAAAAGATTCCTAATACAATTGCAATAATAATGCTATACATCAATATACTTAAATGAAAATTCACTACAGATTTTCCATTTTCATTTACATATTCTGATTCATGCTTTTTTTGTTGCCATATGATTAAGGGAACTACAATTCCTGCAAACGGAATTAAATACTTTGCAAATGCACTCAAATGCAATAATGCTGCTGTTGTTTTTTCGTTTTGTGCTGTCATAATTAAAAGTGTATAATAATATCCTATGCAAATATATGTCTAAAAGAAGGTATTATGTTACGCATAGTAATAATAATTAACAAATTATTAACATTTATAATTTAATTTTAAAATAACCCGTTGGGTGTAATTAAATGATTTGATTTTTAATATTATTAATTGGTCTGTCAAAGATAAATTTGTTGATATATTGAACTAAAGTTAGAGATGTTATTTTTGCTAATATTCTTGTTTTAAACCCTTCAAAAGATTTGGCATAATTTCGTCTAATCATAAACTGGTCACACAACTGGGAAAACAAAGTTTCTATTCTTTTTCTTGATTTTCTAAAGATGTATGGCTGTGGCTTATATTGTTTTTGATTTGTTCTCATAGGCGTTTCTAATTTTACATTTACTGATTGAAATAAGTCTAATTGAATGCTTTCCGACAAATAACCTCTATCGCCAAGTAGCACACAATCAGATATTTGTTGTTTTATATTCTTCAAAAAATGAACGTCGTGAACTTCAGCTTTTGTAATATCTAGTGAGTGAAAAACTCCAGCTACAGAACAAACTCCATGGAGTTTATACCCATAAAACCAATTATTTTGAGAAGCACAAAAACCTTTTGAAGGTGCAGTTTCAAATTCGTCTTTACAGATTTTTACTCTATTATGACGCGAAAATTTACATATCTCAAGCGGCATGCTATCAACAATAAAATAATCTTCAAATTCTAAAAATTCTTTCGCTAATTTGGTTCTAACCTCCTCTAAAAATAGAAACAATTTTCTTCTTCTTTTATTGAATTGACTTCGCTCTATTAAATTTGGAATTTCTCCTTGGATTATCTGCTTAAACAATGAATTTTCACTATCAATAGACATGAATTCAGCAGTCAAACTCAATGCAACTACTTCTAAATCAGACATCTTATCTCTTCTTCCAACACCCGATTTATATACTAACTCACAATTCAAAGAACTTATAACTTCTAAAACTTTAAAATAATTTTTAACTATATTTGCCATGGATATTGGTTTGTTTTGCGACTTCAAGATACTGAATTTCAG
>CALRRY020000064.1:0-5613 GCA_943370635.1 Variovorax paradoxus | reverse complement strand
TTCTGCGTCTGAAATTTTACTTAATTCTTTGAAAATTAATTTGTAACTTGCTTCAAGGTTGCTCATAATTGTATTTGATTGGTAGTCAATACAATGTACTAATTTTTAGTGTTTTGAGCAACTTTTTTTATAATGCACTACGGGTAATTATTTAATGTGATTATAATCATGGATCTTAAAAAATATAAAAACAAAATTGAATAGTTTAAACGCTATCTAAATATTACTTTTTCTAAAGAAATAGCTTGAAAAAATTAAATTTCATCCATACTAATTTTATGGTTTCTCAACAGTTCATTACTATCCGTGCAAAATTGACTGCATTCATAAATATCAATCACCTTATCACCTTTGGTTTCCAAAATTAAATCCATAAAATCGTTTGATTTATTTCCAACAAAAGAAAAGCCTTTACAATTCGGATTCGAATATACACAATTCATACACCTGCCTTCATATCGGTTTAAAAAGGTATTGCCTCTTTTTGAAAATTCACAAAACACATTCGCTATTTTTTTTAAGAAAGTTCGCTTGTCAAATTCTTGATACAGTTGGTCATCATTTAAAATTAGTTCGAGCATATTGCTATCCAATCGCTCAATAAAATACAATATAGCATCCTCTTGGGTTTGTAAGGAAACTTTACCGGCATCATTCAAGATTTCTCGACGTCCATCTTGACGAACAAAAACTACATCACCCATTTGGGCAAGTTCTTTTAAAATTGTTTGTTGTTCAGTAGTCATTTAACAGTTTTAAAAAGGTAAGTCATCTTCTTCTGTTGGTTCCTCATTTAAAGTTAAATTCTCAGGTAAAGAATGGGTAACTTTATCCTGCTCTGAAACTAGTTGGATTGCTCTAACATCAGTGTACCATTTACCATTGAATTCTCTACTTTCTAATTCAAAAGTAATATCCAATTGATTGCCAATTATCAATTGTTTGTCGTTGATTTTATCCCCCCAAATACTGAGACATATTTTTTTTGGATATTGACTATCGGTTTCTACAATAATATCTTGTTTTCTCCATTGTCCATTTTTCCCCATGCCGATTTGTAAAGGGAGTAATTGAATTAATTTAGCTTTTATATTCATACTAATTTGTTTTAAAATTTAATATAGTGATTGCTTTGATAATTTGATTTATAGAATAATAGTGAAATTGTTTCTTTTCCCTCTCCATGAAACATCTGGATTGTAAAGACCTTAATGATTTGAGTATATCTTTGTTAAAAATAACTAATTTATTTCCATTATGTAAAATTATAATAGTCATGTTGTATTCATTTGTTCTATTTTTTTTTAAGAATTAAAACCCCCAATTAGCATTGCAATCCATACTACTCCAAAAACAAATCCTAACAAACCTCCTTTTCCAGAAAGAAAATTTAGTGGCCAAGTTGGTCCAATAAAAAGACCTAATACTACGTAAATGATTAAAGCTGCTGTAAACATAATTTTGAATTTTTAGTGTTATACCTGTTTATACCCAAAAACAAAAAAGGTAACCCAATATTATATCAAAAAACTCACAAAACAAGTGTTTTTATTGTAAGTTAAAACAAATATATTTACTACATAATTAATTAAAATCAGTTCGTATGAGGGTTTTTAGACAAACTGACGTTAGTGGACTGGTAAATAAACTTTTTCTCTTCATATTTTCATCATTTTATCCTGACTAAATCTATAGTTTTTAATTAGACATGTAGTCTCAATTTGTGAAGGTTTTAAAGGAATCTTATTGTATACTCTACAAATTCAACCAAAATCGAGGTATTGGCTCAGGCTTTAAAAAAACTTAAAAGTTGAGAATATATTTTCATAATTATCTACATACTTTAGAAACCAATTCTTTGTAAAAACCTTTGCTTGATAAAGAAATAGCTTTTCTTGCATCGGCACAAGCCTTATTACTATTGTTTAATTTAAAATATGCTATACTTCTCATGCCTAAAATATCAGCTTTATCTTCATTATTCGTAGCTAAATCTAAAGCCTTTGATAAATTCGTAATACCATTTGAAGGATTATCAAAACCAAAACAATTTAATTCTCCCTTAAAAAAGTGATATTGAAAATTTGTATTGTCTAAACTAATTGCTTTATCAATATCCTCTTGTGATGCAGTTAAATTATTTAATCTGAAATTAATTTGAGATCTTAAAAAATAACCATTTGCATTACTCTTATTGTAATTAACAAACTTATTGATTAAATCATTTGCTATAAAAATGCTTTCTGATTTTAAAAACTTTTTTGATATACCCGTCGAAAACAAATGATTGTAAATTAACCATGCTTTGTTTATGTATGCTAAAAAATATTTTTCGTCAATTTCAATAGCCTTACTGTAGGCATTAAATGCAGTTGAAAAACTATCTTCGTCCCCTCCTAAAAAGTAACTATATTTTGCATTAGCATAAGCAAAACTATTATAATATGCCACATTTGATAAATCATTTTCTAGTGCATGAAAAAAACTTTCAATAGCATTTTCATACATTTTATTATCCAATAAAATTTGACCCTCTAATGAATATGCTAAATGATTTCTTGGATTTAATTCTATCAGTTTGATAACTATTTTAAGCGATTCTATGTTATTATTTTTCAAATATTCTGACAGCGCTTTTTTATAATCATCATTCATAAAATCCTCATTCTTTAAATCATTAACTTGAATATTTTTTTTTCCGTTTAAAGATTGCAATTTAGACGAGCTAACTGCAAAATTTAAATTCTGGCCTTCATCATAGCTCATGGTCGCAATTCCTATTACTTCTCCGAAATAATTAAAAACCGGAGAACCACTACTCCCCGATGAAATTGGTGCCGTAATTTGAATTAAACTGCCAAATTGTAGGTTTTCACGTAATGAGGAAACAATTCCTTTTGAAACTGTTTTATCAAGCCCCAATGGGTTTCCTATCACAAAAACCTCTTCTCCTTTTTTAGGCAAATCAGAAATTAATGATACTGTAGGATATTTGACATTGTTTTTATTATTAATTGAAAATTTTATTATGTCAGCTGCAATATTGTAGTCAATAATTTTATCGATTTGAATTTCGATATTTTCAAATTTTATAGACGCTTTAAAACATCCTTCTAAAACATGATAATTAGTGATGCATATCCCATTACTTTCAATAAAAAAACCTGTGCCTTGCGATGTTAATTTATTGTTACTGTCATAACCATTTATCAAAACAATCGATTTTTCAACCTCTTCTACTAATTTTACAAACGGTTTTTTACTAACTTGAGAATATATATTACTATTAAATAAAGTCAATAGTAGAACTATTAAAAATGGTGTATATTTCATTTCGAGTTGTTTTTTTAAGTAAATTTTCTATACTATAAAATAATTAATTTATTTTAATCATGTATTGAATTTATGTAGTGTATTTCCAATATGCTCTGATTAACACTAATTCTCCTTCAATAAACTGTTTCGAACCGATGTGAAAAACATAATACGATCTTTATGGAATGTCAAAGCGTTTTTAGTTCTACTCACTGTAATATTTGTATTGTCAATGCTTACTCCATAAATTCCATCTTTATAGGTTAATGGAAATGGTAAATTACTTTCAATTAAATCGAGCATTGTTCTTGGAACACCAACATCATTTGGTTCTGGAATAAGATTATAAATGGTGGTTACTATTGTATTATTTTTAACTCCAATGATTATTTCTCCAACTTTTCGATTGTAAAAAAACTTATCGGTTATCACTCCAAGATATTTATAAGTCGCTACTTTAGTTTGAGAAGAAATACCTAATAGTTTGTATTCTTTTGCGTTAGGATATAGTTTGTCTCCTAGATAAAACTTTTGAGCAGAACCGTTTAAAGCAAAGAATAAAAATATGAATAGCGTTAAGTATTTATTTTTCATCTTCTTCTGATTTAGCATTGTTCTTTAACAATAGTATTCCTGGAACTACAAAAATTGCTAATCCAATTAATACTCCAATAAATTCATAGATACTTGTAAATCCATAATTTGACAAGTAGCGAAAGAATGATACAACTCCTAAAATAATTAATCCTAATCCTAATAATGTTTTCATAATTTTTAAATTTTAATGTTATTACTATTTGTTTCTTGTTTATACTTTTTTTTGAAAAAGGTAACCCTTTGAATTCATTTTATTTTTTATTGAATTTGAATGTGTTTAGCATTAATGCGAAAACAGGAGTAGTTTCATCTGTAAAAGTTTCAATTGCACAGGCATCAATACTGATGATTTTGTTTTTGTAAATGGCAGCGTATTGTTTGTGTAATAATTTCAATCTGCCTTCAAAAGGTGTGTACATGAAAATATAATAAAACTCAACACCATCTAAGTAAATTACCCCACGTTTTAAAATGGTAGTTTCGCCATGCAAGCCATCAAATTGCTCTTTTAATTCTTGATTGCTCAACCCTTTCATCATTTGAGAGGCAGTTTTAAACTCGGGTGCTGGATTTGGCATTACGGTTACAATAAAAGAATTGCCCTTACCATCAATAATTTTTGCTTCCACATCTGGACTATAGATTTTTTCTTTTTTGTACCAACCCTCTGGAATTACAAAAGAATAATCGGATTTAGTGCTTGTGAATTTTGTTTGGCTATAACTACATATAGTAGTAATTAAGAAAAAAACAAAAACAACTGTTTTTGATATAGAAAATTTGAAATTGTAAATAGTCTTCATTTGCTTTTTTTAAGAATTAAAACCACCAATTAATAATGCAATCCATGCTACTCCAAAAAGAAAACCTAATAAGCCTGCTTTTCCTGAAAGAAAATCAAGAGGCCATGTTGGTCCAATTAAAAAACCTAATACTACGTAAATGATTAAAGCTGCTGTAAACATATTGTTGAATTTTAGTGTTATACTGGTTTATACCCAAAAACAAAAAAGGTAACCCTAGTAAATAAAAAAATCCCAAATCTTTAATTTATAAAAGAATTGGGATATGATTTTTCATCAAACAGATAGTAATGCTATATAATGTCAAAAAAATTGCGAAAGTCAATATTTATCTTGGTATTCAATAATTTGTGGATACATTTGTTACTTATTAACATAAAATTCATTTATTATGAAAACTATTAAAGAAGGTACGCAAGTAAAATATACTGGGAAAACCAATTATTACACTTTCAGTAAAGATATTTCTGAAAATTCTACTGGAATAGTAAAAAAAGTGATTGAAGTCGATGGAATAACTTCTTATGAAGTTGAATTTGATAATGGAATTACAACTTCTATTGATTTAAATGATTTAGAAAAATTTAAATAAAATTATATATTATGGCAATGGATGCAAGAATTAAAAAGATTATGTTAATGTTTACTCCTGAAGCATTATCAACTCAATTTATGGAACTATATCAATATGAATATGGAGAAAAAAAAATAATTGAGATAATTCATAATGTAGAAAATAATGAAAAAATATTGATTCTCCGTTTTTACTCATAATCCTGTAATGTTTGCAATTACAAGCCTTTCGAAGAGTTTTTCTCCAAAATATCTTCGATTTAGTTTATAGATGAACTCATTTAGATATAATTGAAGATATTTCCTCTTGATTTTATGGTAATTT
>CALRRY020000063.1:0-6836 GCA_943370635.1 Variovorax paradoxus | reverse complement strand
GCCTCAGGAATATAATTAATATCTGTTGGACTGTTTCTTCTTTCCATAGAACCTTTTCTCCAGTTCGGATGTGAACTATCGAATGGATAGCCTTCCAAACATGATTGATAGCTCAATACACCATCGTTTAGAATTTCATAACTTGAATTTATGGAAATAAGTGGTGTATCATTGGCAATACTACTGTTCATCATCCAAAAATAGATGGGCTCTTCTGTGGCTGGCTCTTGATTAGGAACAAAATTAGCCGTAACGGAGAAATCTCCGATTGGTGTATAGGTAATTTGAGCTTCTGTGCTATCTACATCACCACTCCAATGACTAAAAGTGTAACCTTCCAAAGGAATAGCTGTTAAGGTAACAGGAATGTTGTGAAAGTAAATCCCTGTCCATGGATATGGATTTGTTGAAACGCCCGGAGTATCAGAATTAATATCAATTGTATTGATTTTTACAAATCCATTTGTATCATCATTTACATTTAATGTTGCTGTTACATTTGATGAAATCCCAAATTTTGTTCTGATGTGTTCGCGTTGGAAATCAGGTCGTTCTGATGCGAATGTTTCAATAACATTCTGACTTTCTAACCACCAACTGAAGGAATAAGGTGCTGCCCATCTATCAATTTGTTCACCAATTTCAGGTTGAATAACCGAAGCAAACTGATTGGATAACGCAATTACTCTTTCTGGTAAGAAAAAAGTATTCATCATATCCGCAAATCGATTAATAAAATTCAATTTAAAGTTTTCATTTTCAAGCAATCTTCTTAAAATCAAAGTTGACCATTCCGGATTTGGCCATTCTGTTCCGCCAGTGGCCGTTGCAAATTCAAGTGTATTATGATCATTAATATCATACATTAAACTAAATCCGGCATCAGTATCTTTAATAACAGTTCTCCAACGACCGTCGTTTCCATATGGAGCATTAGGATTAAAGGTGGTGTTCTTTCTCCAGAACAAAGTATTCCATCCGGGCCAATCTGTATTTTGAATAAAAATATTAGTAATGAAATAATCTCTAAAATTATTTACATCCATTTGTGTTTCTATATAGTTAAAATTTGAATCGTTGGTAAGAGAATTATTTTCAAAAAAGGAATACATCGCTTCAAAATGGTCTTCAGTACCTTCATCCACTTGATAACCATCTGCAATTATCTCTAAGTCTTCTTCTACAATTCCATATTTTCTTTCGAAATAATGACGATCTAATCGTTCTCTTATATTCAACATGCCCCAATATTCACCATTCAAAAACACCACTGAAGGTTGATACGCTTGATTATCTAGACCTGTCTTTTCAATTAATTCATGCGTGAATGCATCTTTATAATAGGTATTGAAAAAATCATTACCTGAATTTCGCAATACTAAACGTTTGTAGCTATTAAAATTTTCATTTGGGAAAATGGGATAATTGAATGATCCGGCACCAAGTTCAGGACGAGCATATAATCGTAAAGATTTATTTTGAAAAGCCCGAGAACCTCCTCCATTGATTCGGATTCCAACTTGTTGGTTTAAAACTTCATTTCCGTTAACAAAATAATTGAAGTGACCAACTTGTTCAGTTGCTTCACCTGAGCGATCATAGTTTGATTCCGAATAATACAATGGTTCAATATCCGGGTTCTGAACTCTCCAATTGTCATAATCTACACCGGCTACATAAATACCATTGTAGTAATCAAAAAACTTATTTTCATCTAAACTTAAAGAAATAACAGGTATTGAAAAACGATTGGCTCCCTCAGGGCTAACAAAATAGGACTGCGTAATTATTTTACTAGTTAATGCTCCTGTTTTATATGCTCTTGCACGCACAACCGTACCTTTAAAAATGTTAAAATCAGGAATGTAATAGGAAGGATCAGAGTCAAAAGTTGAGGAAATAGTTGAAATATCATTAGGTTCACTCGTTCTGTCAACAATTGTAATTGGATTAACATATTGATTCGATTGGAAACTTTTTGTAAAAAAGGTATCAACAGGTAGTGAACCTAATTCATAAGGATACTCATTTTTATATTGATAGGTTGTTCCGTTGAGATTATTGATGTCTGGATCTGAACCATCAGTTGTATAAACAATGGTAACTTCTGGATCAGGGTGACTAATAATTAAATTAAAATTCTCAGTAAAAAAACCACCATTTATAGAAAATGTAGGAGGATCTAAAACTTGAGTGTACCCTGTTACACTATTATTAGAAGCACCAGGTGTTGGTTGAGGAAAATATACCAATGTGGAAGAGCCATCTGTTTGTCTTCCATAAGCAAAATTCTGTGGAATGATGATTGCAGAATAACTATCTGCAATTTCCCCATTTGGTTTGGTTAGGGTAATTACTTCTCCACCAGAACTAATTTTAAAATTAGTATGTAAGGGAAAATTAATATCTGTTCTGTTTTTATCTGAACACCAAATTAAAAGATGTTCTCCAGGTTCTATCCAATATGCCGGAAAAACCCACTGGTAAGGATTTGAAGGTAAATCACTTAATCCGTAACCTTCCAAATTTACAGCTTCTGTTCCGGGATTGTACAATTCTACCCAATCTTCATAACTTCCATCATCGTCAGTAATAACAGTTGTGTTAGACGTAATTATTTCATTAATTACAATATTTTGAGCATGGCTATTAAAAGATAATAAGAGAACTGAGAATAAAAGTATAGTATTTTTTTTCATTTTGCGATTTTTTTTCAAAATTAACTTCGAAATACTGTAAAGAAAAAGAAATTCGTTCAAAATCATTTTTATTCGACCATCTGCAACATCATAAAATCTCCCAAAAAGAAAAAAGATAAATGTAAATTTGTTGATAAAACAAATATTTAGTTGAAAAATTCTAAAAATATTAGTCGTTGTTTAACGAATAATTAAAATTGTAATAATTACTTTTGTATGTTTAAAACAACACCTATTTACTTCAAGAAATTACATGAAAACAGATGCATTTGCTTTACGCCATTTAGGTCCACGTGAGAGCGACTTAAATTACATGTTTAAAACCATTGGCGTTGAAAATTTTGAACAACTCATCTATGAAACTATTCCTGATGATATTCGTTTAAAAAAAGACCTAAACTTAGAGCCGGCTATGACTGAATATGAATATTTAAATCACATTCAGGAATTAGGAAAAAAAAATAAAGTATTCAAAACCTACATCGGATTAGGATATCATCCAACAATTGTACCTGCTGTAATTCAACGAAATATTTTTGAAAATCCCGGTTGGTACACGGCTTACACACCATATCAAGCTGAAATTGCTCAAGGCCGCTTAGAAGCTATTTTAAATTTTCAAACTACTGTTATCGAATTATCCGGAATGGAAATTGCTAATGCATCTCTACTTGACGAAGGTACAGCTGCCGCAGAAGCGATGGCTTTACTTTTGGATGTCAGAACGCGTGATCAAAAGAAAAACAACGTTAACAAATTCTTCGTTTCTGAGGAAATTTTACCTCAAACACTCTCGGTTCTTCAAACAAGAGCCACTCCGTTGAAAATTGAATTAGTAGTTGGAAATCATGAAACGTTTGATTTTTCTACAGAATTTTTTGGTGCTATTCTTCAATATCCCGGAAAATTTGGTCAAGTAAATGACTATTCAGCTTTTATCGCAAAAGCGGCTGAAAATGAAATTAAAGTTGCCGTTGCTGCCGATATTTTATCATTAGCCAAATTAACCCCTCCAGGAGAAATGGGTGCTTCGGTTGTAGTAGGTACCACTCAACGTTTTGGAATTCCAATGGGTTATGGCGGTCCTCACGCTGCTTTCTTTGCCACCAAAGAAGAATACAAACGCTCAATGCCGGGAAGAATTATCGGGGTTTCCATTGATGTTAATGGAAACAGAGCTTTGCGTATGGCTTTGGGCACACGCGAACAACACATCAAACGTGAAAAAGCAACTTCAAACATTTGTACAGCTCAAGTATTATTAGCTGTTATGGCTGGAATGTATGCGGTATTTCATGGTCCAAATGGATTGAAATATATTGCTAATAAAGTGCACGCTTCAGCTGTAACTTTAGCAGATGCCTTAAACAAATTAGGCGTTTATCAATTAAATACCTCATTTTTTGATACAATTTTGGTGAAAGCAGATGCTCAAAAAGTAAAAGCCATTGCCGAAAAAAATGAAGTGAATTTCTTTTATGTTGATGCCGAAACCATCTCAATTTCTTTAAACGAAACCACTTCAATCAAAGATATCAACCAAATTATTTCCATTTTTACGGAAGCAGTTGGTAAAGAAAATGTGCCAATTAGTCAATTAGCCAATGAATCAATGGTACCTGAAAACTTAGTAAGGAAATCTACATTCTTGCAGCACGACGTTTTCAACAACCATCATTCAGAATCGCAATTAATGCGGTATATCAAAAAATTAGAACGCAAAGATTTATCGTTAAATCATTCGATGATTTCGTTAGGTTCTTGTACCATGAAATTAAACGCTGCTGCCGAAATGTTGCCTTTATCTATGGCAAATTGGAACAGCATTCACCCTTTTGCTCCTATCGAACAAGCTGAAGGTTATCAAATCATGCTAAAAAAATTAGTGCAACAATTGAATGTGGTAACCGGATTTCAAGGCACGACTCTGCAACCCAATTCAGGTGCACAAGGTGAATATGCCGGTTTAATGGCAATTAGAGCATATCATTTATCAAGAGGTGATAATCATAGAAATGTGTGTTTGATTCCGGCTTCTGCACACGGAACCAATCCGGCTTCTGCTGCCATGGCAGGCATGGAAATTATCGTTACCAAAACCATGGATAACGGAAATATCGATATTGAAGATTTAAGATCAAAAGCCATTCAACATGCAGATAATTTATCATGCTTGATGGTGACATATCCTTCCACGCATGGTGTTTTTGAAAGTGCCATTTGCGAAATCACCAAAATTATCCACGATAATGGCGGTTTGGTTTATATGGATGGTGCCAACATGAATGCACAAGTTGGTTTGACAAATCCGGCCACTATTGGAGCGGATGTTTGTCACTTGAATTTACATAAAACATTTGCCATTCCTCACGGTGGCGGCGGACCAGGAGTTGGCCCCATTTGTGTGAACGAAAAATTGGTGCCGTTTTTACCTACCAATCCTATCATTCCAACCGGAGGAAGTCAAGCGATAACAGCTATTTCATCAGCTCCTTTTGGTTCTGCTTTGGTTTGTTTGATTTCATATGGCTACATCACGATGTTGGGTGCAGAAGGTTTAAAAAATGCTACGCAATATGCCATTTTAAATGCCAACTATATGAAAGCTCGTTTAGAAGCCCACTACCCCATTTTATATTCTGGAGAAATGGGAAGAGCGGCTCACGAAATGATTTTAGATTGCAGAGCTTTTGAAGAAAAAGGTATCAAAGTAACCGATATTGCCAAACGTTTGATGGATTATGGTTTCCATGCTCCAACAGTTTCCTTCCCGGTTGCCGGAACGTTAATGGTAGAACCCACCGAATCGGAAGATTTAGCTGAGTTAGATCGTTTTTGTGATGCGTTGATTTCAATTCGTAAAGAAATTGAAACTTCCTCAAAAGATGACGCCAACAATATTTTGAGAAATGCTCCGCACACGTTGGCGATGATTACGGCAAACGATTGGAATTTCCCTTACACCAGAGAACAAGCCGCTTATCCATTAGAATATATTGCTGAAAATAAATTCTGGCCTAGTGTTCGTCGAGTAGATGAAGCGTATGGCGATAGAAATTTAGTATGTAGCTGTGCTCCAATTGAAGCATATATGTAAAAAAGTGATTAGTCATTAGTGATTAGTCCTAAGTAAATAGTTTAAGGTTTCAAATTAATTTTGAAACCTTTTTCTTTTCATAAATATTATATAAATCAAATTATTAATGTTTCATTCAAGTAACTTTGTATTCCAATCATAGTCAGAAATGAAAGACATCCTATCCCAAGACGATTTATACCTTCTTGTAGATGAATTCTACAAAAAACTCTTGTCCGACCCAAAAATCAGTTACATTTTTACCGATGTGGTCAAAATTAAGTTAGAAGAACACTTGCCCATCTTAGTTACTTTTTGGTCACAAGCCATTTTAGGAACGGGTGGTTACACCAATAACCTTACGCAGATTCATTTGGATGTAAATGAAAAATCATATTTATCCCCAGAATTATTTCAAATTTGGTTGAATCATTTTAATCATGCTGTTGATGAAAATTTTAGTGGTAGTAATGCCGAAAAAATTAAAACACAGGCCTTAAATATTGCTACAGTGATGCAGATTAAGATTCAAAATACATAAAAAAAGTGGAATAATTTCCGCTTTTTTATTAATTCTTAATAATTTTTTTGGTCGCAATATTCCCATTTTCATCTTCTACCTTAATTAGGTATATCCCATTTGGTAAATTTAAAACTGAAAATCTATTTTGTTTAGAACTTAAAATTAATTGTCCGCTTAATGTAAACAAATTAACTTCTTTCAAAATTAAATTACCTTCAATTTCAATATAATCTGTAACAGGGTTTGGATAAATATTAAAATGATTGATATCCTTATGGTCAATACTAAGTGTAGGATTTTGAATGCATATATTGAAAAAAGAGGTTATTAAAGAGGTCTCTGTTTGAAAAACTCTCACATAATACGTTTGACCAACCGTAAATGTATTACTTTCATAAAACTCATTTATGGTGCTACTCGAACTATTGTCGCATACAAAACTCGCTCCTGAACATGAACCTGTAATGATTTCCATGCCTAAGTTTACCCCTACACCATTAGAAAGTGATACACTCATCGTAGGGTCGGTAGCCACAAA
>CALRRY020000062.1:0-7171 GCA_943370635.1 Variovorax paradoxus | reverse complement strand
AGAAGCAACCAAAAAATGGTCAATGCCAATACAAAATTGGGGATTAATCCTAAACCAGTTCTTAACTATTTTTGAAAAAAGGGTTCAACTTTAATTAAAAAGTCAAACCCCATTATTTTTAACTTACACACTTTGCGGGATAGTGTCTTTTAAAGATAAAATTTTTCTTAACTCGTTTTTATTTTTAGTTTCTAAATATTTAATGATTATGAAGTTTCTTGATACTTTTCACAACTAAAGTATAATTCTCTTTTTCAAATATATGAAATAGTTTTTTATGTTTGTAGGTACAAGAGTGACGCTATCACTAGCGGTGCAATTTTATTGTCGTGTTCTTTTATTATTTAGTTCAAATCTTAAATATGATTTCTCTGAATTGACATAGTAGTAATTTTCAAATGGAGTACCTCTGTGAATAAATTTGCAAAAAATTTGAACTCTATTATAATATTCATCGCCATGAAGATCATAATCTACTATTTCGGAAAAGTTGATTTGACCAACTTTTAGAACGTTTATGATTTCTGCATTTTCATTAGATTCATTTTTAAAATCCCATTCGTTATTATTAAATACATATACAGAAGTTATTGCTAAAATGAATTCCATTCCGTTGTGATACAATCCGTGTATTTCTGCACCAAACCATGAATACTCATTAAATTCATCAGGTTCATTTGAATGTGGATATTGTTTAGCTTCAAAATTCCGAATAATCATTTTTGAATTTCTTTTTCTATTTTCATGTGAGTAATTTATCCAATCACTAAAATCCTTTTTTATTCTCTTTCTTAAGTCTAAGTTTCGTTGAAATATTTGTTCTGAGGAATTTAAATTGATAATATATTGCGACCAGTACTTTTCTAATAGTGTATTGTAATTGACAATTCTCTGTTCAATTGTTTGCCAACCCCAGTATATTATTTCAAAATTCGTATTGAGTCTTTCTTTTAAATCTTCACAATATTCATCAATATCGGGGTGGTCATTATAGGTAGAAAGTATATATAGTTTTGAAATTTTTATTTTAAGATTTTGGTTAAGAATTAAATTAACATCCTTTTCAATGTCATTTAATAATTCTTGTCGGATTGAAATTTCTCTCCTTGTTAAATCTTTTTTCTTACATTGAATTGCAACATCTTTTTCAACAGAAAAAATATCAATACCTTTTTGCTTGTGACCTGATTTTCCAAATTTTTTATACGTATTGGTATTTTCAATTTCATTGAATAAGTCACAAATTAAATCTTCAAAGGTTTCCGCAATACTTAATGTTGGTAATTGATGTTTCATTAAAAGGATTTTTGTCGTAAACTTAGTACATAACAGCTAACTTGCTTATATGTCTAAGAATCATCATCTTTTATAAACTCATAAAAATACTAAAAATTCCCCCACTTTAACACTTCCTCAAAAAAATTCTAAAAACCAAAACCCCTTCACCAAGTCATAAAACTCACTAAAGGGGGTATATATAAAAAGTAAGAACGTTAACCAATCAACCTACACAAACAAATTCGCATTCGGCTCTTTAATCGAATTCACCATTGTGATAATCGGTTCCGATGACAAAAACTCTAAAAGCTCTGCGTTAAAGGCTTCCGGTTGTTCTAAATTTGATAAATGCCCTGCGTTTTCAATAATTTTTAAGGCAGAATCTTTAATGTGTTTATTCATAAATTCCGACTGCTCCAGCGGCGTCACTTCGTCCTCACGACCACAAATAATCAACGTAGGAACAGTAATTTCTCCCAATTTAGAACACGTTTCGCTACGGGTAGCCAACGCTTTCAAACCGTTTGTGATTACTTCCGGCGAGTTCGCCAAAATGTCGGCATTTATTTTTGCCACTACTGGTTTATTTGATGAATAGGTGTCATCTGCAAACACAGCATCCAAAAACGTAGCCGCAAATTTCGACGTTCCGTTTTGGTCAATTTCTTTGATAATTTCATCCCTTTTTGTTCTTTGTTCTAAAGTGTCAGCAACACAATTGGTATCACACAAAATCAAAGCCGCAAACCGCTCGGGATAACGAGTAATCGCATTCAACGTCACAAATCCACCCATTGAAAGTCCGCAAATAATTACTTGTCGCAACTTCAACGCATTCAAAAAACCAATCAAGTCGTCTGCTAATACATCCATACTTAATTCCGAACCATCATTCGACGACTGTCCGAAACTTCTAAAATCTAATGAGATAAAACGATGCGTTTCCTTAAAGGTTGCCAATTGATTATCCCACATGGATTTATTGAATGGAAAACCGTGCAAAAAAACAACCGGTATTTTCCCCATTCCCACATCATTATAGGATAATTTGATGTTATTGACTTCGATTGTGCTATTGATATTTGAATTAGACTTTTCCATAACAAATGTGTTTAAAATTATAACCATAAAGGTCTGCTAACTTTTAACTTTTATGTTATACGATTATTTGATTTTGTTGTATAATTATAAGTTTTGTATTTAACTATTTGTGACTTTTATTTTTTACTTTAAAATCTTACTTTTACAAAAAAATGCATGAAAAATTTTATTGTTATTTTGTTTACAGCTTTACTGTTTATAAGCTGCGAATCATCCGATGATTCAGCACCAACTTTTGAGTCTAACATTAGTGTAGATGGTGTTCAATTTGTGCCCACAACAGCAACTGTTGCTTCTGCTACAGCAAATATGCCTGGCGAATCAGCGTTGAATTTTACATTAACAAAAGGTACAGTTGGTAGTTCAAATTATGAAGCAATTCAATTTAAAATTAATTTTCCACAAACTTCAAGTAGTGCTCCAAATGGTGTTTACGAATTTGGAATAGGCGTTATTGGTGAAATGTTATTTGCAAATGGATCTTATGTAAAAGGCGATAATTTTTATAGTCTCGCAGGTTATACTGTTCAAGTTACAGCCTTAGGTGACGATGAATACCGATTAGATTTTCAAAATATTCAAGTTGTTAATCCTTTAGTAGAAGAAGAAATAAAAATTATTTCCGGTTATTTTGAAGGAAAAATGAATTAATGGATTCACTCAGTCAAATCGTTCTCGGAGCCGCAGTAGGCAATCAAGTGCTCGGTAAAAAAATCGGCAACAAAGCCATTCTCTCCGGTGCCATCATCGGTACGATGCCGGATTTGGATGTACTTTACGGAAAATTTTTAGATCCACTCACTGCGACCGAAATTCACCGCGGTTTTAGTCATTCTACCTTGTTTTTTCTTTTTCTTTCTCCCATTTTAGGATGGATTTTACAGAAGATGGAACATAAAAAAGGAGTACATTTCAAAGAAGCAACGCTATTTTCGTTCCTTATTTTGCAAACACATTCCTTACTTGATTTGTTCACCACGTGGGGAACGCAATTATTTTGGCCACTAGAAACACGTTTTTCATTGCAATCCATTTTTGTGATTGATCCGCTGTATACGTTACCGTTTTTGTTTTTTCTGATTCTTTCGATGAAAAAAAAGAAAGACGACCCGAAACGACTATTTTGGAACAGAACCGGATTGATTGTAAGTACTTCGTATTTGTTTCTCACGTTAGTTGTCCAATCAATTGTCTTGCAAAAATTTGAAAAACAATTGGAGCAAAACAATATTAGTTACAAGGAAATTGTCGTCAAACCATCGCCTTTCAATATCATTTTATGGACAACCAATATCAAAGTCGATAACGGATATTACATTGCGGATTATTCTTTTTTTGATACAAAACCGATTCAATTCCAATTCATTCCCACCCAAGAAGAATTGATAAATACTATTGAAGATGCCGCCGTCATCCAACAATTAAAAAGAATATCCGAAGGTTGGTATTGCCTCACGCAAAAAGAAAATCAATTGCTTTTTGACGATTTGCGTTTTGGGGTGATGAATGCGGATAAAAACGACATGCAGTTTTCCTTTAGTTATCAAATTACTAAAGAAAATGGGGAAATCAATGCCAAAGAATTGCCAAATAAAAATAGGGCACAGGCGAAGAAATTATTGGGGAAATTATGGATAAGGTTACAAGGAAATTGATTACTGCATAAACCTCACCTCACTAATCTTTCCATACGTAATCGTATATACTGCTATCGCATAAATTTTGGGTTGAGATTTCATAATGACAACCTCTTCGTGATCGATGACTTTGTTGTTCAATACCATTCGGTTGACTAATTTACAATGCAAATCAGGCAATCGGTTGAACATGGAAGTATATTCCTCTCGCATTTTTGCTTTGCCTTCATATAACAATTGATTGGGGAATGCATAGATTTTTACATTTTCGCTGTAGGGTTTCAAAAACGCTTCAATATCTCGTTTGTTGTAGGCATCCAATTGTTCTTGGGCTAAGTCTGTGGCTTCTTTTTCAATTTTCGCTTTATCTTGGGCAATACTGAATGAAATATTGAAAATTGTCAAGGCTATCAAAAGTAAATTTTTCATAACAATCATTTATGTAGTTAATTAATGTTTTTATTTTCATCACTGTTAAACTTCCGAACAATCGCCTTCAATTTCTCTTTTCTCGCCAATTCTTTCTCTTTCTTTTTAGCTTGTTCTTTGTGCAACTTGTCGTTGTGAATTTTGATGTTTTTTGGATTATTTCTGCCCATCATTTAATAATTTATCAATTTTTACATAACCAATTTCCAGAACATCTCCTTGATTGAATTCCGATTTTGAAATTTTTAATTGGAATTTTTCTTTAAATTGTGGTGATAAAATATCTTCTATTTCATGAATATCATCAACATCCACGCCGTATTTGTCATCAATATGAGAGGTGGCTCCTTTAAAACCGCAATGTTTGTAGAACGAAGTGGCTTTGGCTTTTTTGATGGCTTCCGCTTTGTTTTGAGCAACGGTGAGCACTTTATAATGGTATTCCTCAAACTCATTTTCTTTGTAACCTCCGAGATTGATGAAAAATAATTTTTTGGTGTTGTGAATGTTTTTCTCGCGTGAAACAACTTCAATTGTATAATCGTCAACACAAGTCACTTTTCGCCACGCATCAATGTGAATTTTTCCTTTTGCTTCCGGCCAAAAGGCTTTCATATCGGGAACTAAAGCTTTTAAACTTTGTCCGATTCCAAAAAAAATATCGTGTTGTTCGGTTATTCTTCCCGGGGGAGTAGCACCCAACATGACCATAAAAAGGGTTTTATTTTTTTCCATTTTTCAAAAGTAAGAAAAATAAATTAGCGTAAATTGTTCAAAAAAGATAACTTTGGCATGAGTATTGGAATAATATTAAAAGCAGAACTTTAAAAAATAAAATGATGAAAAAAATTACTTTCCTGTTAGTGTTTTTCGGGATGATAGCACTACAAAGTTGTACAATCAATAATGATGATGAGGTGGATAATGATACTATTAGTGAAGTATTTGAAGTAACCAGAAGTTTTGGCCCTCAAAATGAGTTTAGTTCATTGGTTGCCTTAAATCCGCCAATTTTTGCATCTGATGTTGTGTTGGTTTATATGCTTTGGGATGTTGATAATAGTGGCGAACCTATTTGGCGATTAATGCCACAAACGGTTCAATTATTGGAAGGTGATTTACAGTACAATTATGATTTTACTAGATTTGATGTGAATTTATTTTTAAGTTCGTTAGATTTCAATTTGGCGATTCTTGGTCCTCAATGGACTCAAAACCAAACCTTCCGAATTGTGATTGTGCCGGGGTTCTTTTCAAATAGAGTTGATTATAGAGACTACAATGCTGTAATGAATCACTTAGGTCATACAGAAGCAGATGTCAAGAAAATAAATTAACAAAATTATAGGTCCTGTGGGACCTTTTTTTATGGAGATTAATTCCTATTTTCGCACTGTTAAAAATTTATTATGGATTTTCTTTACATCGTTATTGGTTTAGTACTATTAGTATTAGGAGGAGATTGGTTACTTAAAGCAGCTGTTGGAATGTCGTTACGTTTGAATATTTCCAAAATTATAATTGGAATGACAGTAGTTTCTTCCGCTACTTCTGCACCTGAATTAATTGTGAGTTTAAAATCAGCTTTAGATGGATTTCCTGATATAGCACTAGGAAATGTAATTGGTTCCAATATCGCCAATATTGGCTTCATCCTTGGTTTAGTAATGATCATTAGTGCCATGAAAGTGGATGAATCCTTTTACAAAACAGATTGGCCAGTAATGCTACTTGCTTCTGGATTATTGTTTGGAATTTTACTTTATGATGGTGAAATAGGAAGGATTGAAGGGCTAGTGTTGTTTCTGTCTTTGGTAGGATTTGTAGTTTATTTAATCAAGTTTCAAAATATTTCACCAAACAGTATTGACCTTCCCGATGAGATTCAAATGAAGGTTCCATTAATAGTATGGTTTTTAGCAATTGGTTGTGGTGCTCTTTATTTTGGTTCTGAGTTTTTGATAAAAGGAGCCGTAAATGTTGCTGAACAATTTGGCGTTTCCGATCGAATAATTGCAGTAACAGTAGTTGCTGTCGGAACAAGCATTCCGGAATTAGCTGCTTCACTTATTGCAGCCATCAAAAAAGAAAGTTCTATTTCTATCGGCAATATTATAGGTTCTAATATATTCAATATTTTAGGAGTTCTGGGGCTTACGGCAATGATTCATCCAACAAAACTAGTAGATAACAGATTAATTACATTTGATATCTATTGGATGTTAGGATTTGCTTTTATTCTTCTTCCTTTAGTTTTAATGCCCAAAAAAGGATTTCTTGACCGTAAAGCCGGTATTTTGCTTTTGTCGTCTTACATTCTTTTCGTCTATTTAACTTTTGCTTAATTTTTGGAGCTAATCCGGCTATTCGCTGTATCCCGATAGCTATCGGGACGGCCTGAAAGCTTTTTTTCTACGTCTTTTTCGTGGCTTCTTTGGTCGCCCCAAAAAGCCAAGAAAAAATAGCTTTTATTCCTGCGGGGTTTTCGCTGTTATCCGGGCTAGGGGAAGCAGTAGTTTAAATTAGTTTCAGGTTTCAAGTTTCAGGTTATTACCTTTTATTCTTCTCATTTCATAATTTAATACAATAATGAAAAGGTTAAAGATATATGACATTTTTTAACCTGAAACTTGAAACCTGAAACTTGAAACCTGAAACTTGAAACCTGAAACTTGAAACCTGAAACTTGAAACCTGAAACTTGAAACCTGAAACTTGAAACCTGAA
>CALRRY020000061.1:0-7638 GCA_943370635.1 Variovorax paradoxus | reverse complement strand
AAATTATGCAAAGTCTTTCGAAGGTTTTAAAACTAGAATTTTAGCAAAGATTACTACTTTGACAACAATTCAATATCTCAATAAATTTGTATTCAACAGAAATATTAACAACTTAAAAATTAATCTAGTTTAATAATGCACTACGGGTATTTAATCTAAAAAGTTTATCTTTGCGAACGAATTCTTCCATTTAGAATTTATCTTATTGAATTAACCCTAAAACGTTTATAGCATGCAACTGTATAACACGATGAGGGCAGAAGAAAGAGCTGAGCTTATTGATCAAGCCGGCAAACAACGACTTACGTTGTCTTTTTATGCCTATGCCAAAATTGAAGACCCAAAAAAATTTAGAGATGATTTATTCTTAGCTTGGAATCCGTTGGATGTCTTGGGAAGAATTTATGTAGCTCATGAAGGAATTAACGCCCAACTTTCGTTGCCCGCAGATTATTTTTACCAATTCAAAGACACGTTAGATGTTTATGATTTCATGCGAGGTATTCGATTGAACGTGGCTCGCGAGCAAGACGATCATTCTTTTTTAAAATTAACCATAAAAGTACGTCATAAAATTGTAGCCGATGGATTGGATGATGCTACTTTTGATGTCACCAACAAAGGAATTCACTTAAAAGCGAAGGAATTCAACCATCTTTTAGAAGACCCAAACACCATTGTAGTTGATTTTAGAAATCATTACGAAAGTGAAATTGGTCATTTTAAAGGAGCCATTACACCTGATGTGGACACATTCAGAGAATCACTTCCCATTATTGAAGAACAATTAAAAGACCTTAAAGAAGAAAAAAATCTTTTGATGTATTGCACAGGTGGAATTCGATGTGAAAAAGCCAGTGCGTATTTCAAGCATAAAGGTTTCAAAAACGTCTATCAATTAGAAGGTGGAATCATTGAATATGCTCGTCAAATTGAGCAAGAAGGTTTGGAAAGCAAATTCATCGGTAAAAACTTTGTGTTTGATCATCGTTTAGGTGAACGAATTACCAATGATATCATTTCACAATGTCACCAATGCGGAAAACCATGTGACAATCATACCAATTGTGTGAACGATGGTTGTCATTTGTTATTCATTCAATGTGATGAATGCAAAGAAAAAATGGATAATTGTTGTTCTTCAGAATGTCAGGAAATCATTCATTTGCCTTTAGTTGAGCAAGTCAAATTGAGAAAAGGCGTTCAAAAAGGAAATATGATTTTTAAAAAAGGAAAATCGCCTGCTTTAAAATTCAAACATTCGGGTGAATTAAGCGATTTATCATTGTCCGTTGCAAATGAAATAGAAAAACCAAAACCCATTCGCGAACGCATCAAACGTAAAAAAATATTGATTGGCAAAGCCGAACATTATTATACCAAAGCCAGTGTTGGTTTGTTTTTAATTGAAAACCAAGAAGTAAAATCAGGAGATAAAATTTTAATTTCCGGTCCAACTACCGGCAATCAAGAACTGGTTTTAGAAAAAATGTTTGTCAATGGCCAAGAGGGAACGGTTGCAAAACCGGGAGATAAATTAACGTTTGCAGTTCCGTTTCGCATTCGATTATCGGATAAATTGTTTAAGATATTAAGTTAAAACTAAAAAAAATTTATACTTTTAAAAGCCTGTTTTATTTTTAAAAATGGGCTTTTTTGATGACTTCTTTTCTAAAAAATCTGTTTTCAACTTCTATCAAAAAATACTATCTTTACACTCTCAACGTTTAATGTCAGTAGTCTCGTTTTGTATAACGAGATGACCAAATATATAAATTATGGCTTGTACAAACTGTTCTACCGGGAGTAAAGATGGAGGAGCTCCCAAAGGATGTCAAAATAAAGGGACTTGCGGCACCGATAGCTGCAACAAATTAACGGTTTTCGATTGGCTTTCCAATATGAGTTTGCCAAGCGGTCAAGAACAATTTGACTGTGTTGAAGTCCGTTTTAAAAACGGAAGAAAAGAATTTTACCGCAATACTGAGAAATTAACCCTTTCTATTGGTGATATTGTAGCTACAGAAGCTTCACCGGGACATGACATCGGAATTGTTACCCTAACCGGAGAATTGGTTAAGGTTCAAATGAAGAAAAAAGGCGTAAATCCAACTAGCCCTGAAATCACCAAAATCTATCGAAAAGCCTCACAAAAAGACATTGATATTTGGTCAGATGCCCGAGCTAAAGAAGAACCTATGAAGGTTACCGCTCGTGAAATTGCGATTCGTTTGCAATTGCAAATGAAAATTTCTGATATTGAATTTCAGGGAGATGGCTCAAAGGCTACTTTTTATTATACCGCTGAAGACCGCGTAGATTTTCGTCAATTGATTAAAGAATACGCTCAATCTTTCAAAACCCGAATTGAGATGAAACAAGTAGGTTTCCGTCAGGAAGCCGCTCGTTTAGGCGGAATCGGTTCGTGTGGAAGAGAATTGTGTTGCTCCACTTGGTTGACAGATTTTAGAAGTGTAAACACCTCTGCTGCTCGATACCAACAGCTTTCCTTAAATCCGCAAAAGCTAGCCGGACAATGTGGTAAACTAAAATGTTGTTTGAACTATGAGTTAGACACCTACATGGATGCTTTAAAAGATTTTCCTGATTTTGAAACCAAATTAGAGACAGAAAAAGGAGTGGCATATTGCCAAAAACAAGATATTTTTAAAGGATTAATGTGGTATGCTTATGCCGATAATATGGCCAACTGGCATGTATTACACATCAATCAAGTGAAAGAAATTATTGCAGAAAATAAACAAAAAAGAAGAGTTGCTTCTTTGGAAGACTTTGCTTTAGAGGTTGCTCATGAGCCGAAACAGGACTTCAATAATGCTATGGGTCAGGAGAGCTTAACCCGATTTGATCAACCGAAAAAGAAAAAAAATAACAATAAAAAAAGAAGACCTAATAAAATTGTAAAAAATGACCAAAAAAAGTAGTCTGTTTTTTGTTTTATTATTGATTTTATTTACGTCATGCGACAAAAAAAGACTTTTTGACGAGTACCAAAAAGTAGGTGACGCTTGGCACAAAGACAGTATTGCTTCTTTTGTTTATGAAGCCAATGATACTGTTTCTCCCAAACATTTGTTTATCAACATTCGCAACAACAAAAATTATCCATTTCGTAATTTGTTTTTAATTGTAGAAATGGAGCAACCGGATAAAAAAATCATTATTGACACTTTGGAATATGAAATGGCCAATCCGGATGGTTCTTTATTGGGAAAAGGCATTACGGATACGAAAGAAAACAAATTGTTTTACAAAGAGAATTTTGTATTTCCTAAAGTGGGAAAATATTATATTAACATTCAACAAGCCGTTAGAAAATCGGGTAAAATTGAAGGTGTTGAACTTTTAGAAGGCATTACCGATGTAGGTTTACGAATTGAAAAAAAGGAGTAAGATGGCACAGAAAAAAAATAACGTAACGAAAGATATTCACTACTATCAAAAAAAGTTTTGGAAACTATTTTTCTATGGTTTAGGTGGTATTTTTCTGTTTTTTATATTCGCAAATTTTGGTTTGTTTGGCTCGATGCCAAGTTTTGACGAATTAGAAAATCCTGATTCTAATCTTGCGACTGAAATTATTTCTTCAGACGGTGTTATTTTAGGAAAATTTTACAGAGAAAACCGTTCTCCTGTTAAATATGAAGATTTGCCAAAACATTTAGTGGATGCATTAGTAGCAACTGAAGACGAACGTTTTTATGAACATTCCGGAATTGATGCCCGAAGAACTTTTGGTGCAGCTCTTAAATTAGGTGCAGATGGTGGAGCAAGTACTATTTCTCAACAATTGGCCAAACTTTTATTTCATGGTGAAGGTTCTCGATTCATTCTGTTTAGAATGGTTCAAAAAGTGAAAGAATGGATTATTGCCACTAAATTAGAACGTCAATATACCAAAAACGAAATCATTGCACTTTATCTGAATCGTGCTGATTTTGTAAATACCGCAGTTGGAATTCGTTCTGCGGCAAAAGTGTATTTCGGGAAAGAACCTCGAGATTTAACCATTGAAGAAAGTGCTTTATTGGTTGGAATGTTGAAAAACCCTTCCCTTTATAATCCTGTTCGCGAAAAAAGGAAACAGTTGGTTTTTGACAGACGTAATACCGTTTTGGCTCAAATGGTTCGAAATAACTTTTTAGAACCGGAAGCGAAGAAAATTTTAGAAAAAAAACCAATTGTTCTAGATTTTAATCCGGAAAGCCATACAGACGGAATTGCGACCTATTTCAGAGAATACCTTAGGGATTACATGAAAAAATGGGTGAAGGAAAATAAAAAACCGGATGGTACTGAATACAACATTTACAATGATGGTTTAAAAATTTACACTACCATTGATTCCCGAATGCAAAAATATGCTGAGGAAGCTGTTGATGAACATTTAAGAAATCTTCAAGCAGAGTTTTTTAAAGCTCAAAAAAACAATAAAAATGCTCCTTTTTCAAAAATTAATGAAGAAGAAACCGACAAGTTGATGAAAAGAGCGATGAAAAATTCAGAACGTTGGCGAATGATGAAAGCTCAAGATAAAAGTGAGGAAGACATCATCAAATCATTTGACGTGAAAACGGACATGCGTATTTTTACGTGGAAAGGTGAACGCGATACCATCATGACACCAATGGATTCTATTCGTTATTACAAGCATTTTTTACGCAGTGGAATGATTTCTATGGAGCCTCAAACCGGACATGTAAAAGCGTGGGTGGGCGGAATCAACTACAAACATTTTCAATATGACCATGCCGGACAAGGAGCCAGACAAGTAGGTTCGACTTTTAAACCTTTTGTGTATGCCACCGCCATTGAACAACTGAATATGTCACCATGTGATTCAATCATCGATTCACCCTTTACAATTCCTAGAGGAAGACATAATGTTACGGAAACTTGGACGCCCAGAAATTCTGATGGAAAATACCGCGGAATGATTAATTTGAAAAGAGCTTTGGCCAATTCTGTTAATACTGTTTCTGCTAAATTAATTGACCGAACCGGACCAAAAGCCGTAGTGGATTTAACACACCGATTAGGAGTTACTTCCTCTATTCCTGAACAACCTGCAATTTGTTTAGGTGCAGTTGAAATTACCGTTCAAGAAATGGTAGCTGCTTTTAGCACATTTGCCAACAAAGGTATTTACATCAAACCTCAATTGATTACTCGGATAGAAGACAAAAACGGAAATATCATATTTGAAGCCATTCCGGAAAGTCATGATGTATTGAGTCAAGACATTGCTTATGCCGTTGTAAAATTGATGGAAGGTGTAACAGAAGATGGTACCGGAACCCGTTTAAGATGGGGTGGTGCCGGATTTACAAAATACAATTATCAATTTACCAACCCTATAGCCGGAAAAACCGGAACCACTCAAAACAATTCTGATGGTTGGTTCATGGGGTTTGTGCCAAATCTTTGTACCGGTGTTTGGGTTGGCTGCGAAGACCGTGCCGCCCGATTCAGAAGTACCGCTATGGGACAAGGAGCAACAATGGCTTTACCTATTTGGGGACTCTACATGGACAAATGTTATAAAGACGACAAGCTCAACGTGTCAAAAGAGCCTTTTGAACGCCCGGAAAATATTACCGTTAAAGTAGATTGCTGGAAAGCCGTAAAAGACACACTTGACTTTGATCAAGATGTGGAAGAATTTAATTTTTAAATGATAAAACCATAAATGTTTATTTGTTAAAAGTTTGTTAATATTTAACAAACTTTTTTGTTTTTAGTTTTTTTTTTTTTTCAAATTTGATTAAGTTAAGCAAGTGCAACTTACTTAATTTTCCAAAAACTACTTTTCTCCTTTGAAATTAGAACGTAAATCTTAAGTTTCTAATTTTAAATCTTTTTATATGAAACACAAGTTGAAATTTTTGAGTATTTTTACTCTAATGTGCTTTTTGGTTTATTTTCAAAGTTGCCAAAAAGATGATGATTTCTTAGAAAACGGCACACATTTTGGACCTAAGTTTAATCATCAAAAAACCAGAATAATAACCGGCAAAGAAGCAAAAAAAATCAAAGAAATGATGTTTACTTCTTATTCAAATGGCAGAAAAACAGGCAGAAGCTCTCTTCATTTAAGAGATGACGGGCAATATGTTGACTATGCTCAAATTATAGAAGTAATTGATAGTTTTGGCAATACAAACTATACTTTTAAAATCATAAATCATCCGGAAAAAACAGATGGTAATTTTTTTAATTTAGTGTTTAGTGTAAAAGATGGTCAATCAACCATTGAACTGTTAAAGTATGTGATGGATGAAGATTTCAAAGAAGACTATTACAACAACCTAAAAGAAATTCATGAATTTAAAGGAATGGTTTATTTTACCACTTTATCTTCTACCGGCCCATGTGACCCTATTGAAGTTGACCCTTTACCATTAAACCCTACACTACCCTCTGACGGCAACACTTCCGGCGGTGGAACAATATCTGGAGGAGGTAACCCATCCGGACCAGGTGGTATATCTGGTGGTGAACCAAGTGGTGGTTCAAATGGAGGATCTAGTGGTAATGATATTAGCATCTATTATCAATGTGATGATTGTGGAAGTACATATTCAACTTTACAAAACTTCTATACGTCTAAATGTAAAAATGATACATATACAACTGTAATTACTTTCAATCGTATAGTTCAAAACACCCCAAGCAACCCTTGCCCTAAAGCGGGACAAATAGGAATGTTACCCGATACAGACGGTAAAAAATATTTGAAAAAACTATTAACAACAAGTGGGTTTTTAAATAAAATTGCTTCTTTACAAGGGTATGCTGCTCAAGAAGGACTCTCTGCATCAGAATATGGTTTTAATATTAGTTATAATGGAACAAATTTTTTTTTAGCTAACATTTTCAGTGGAGGACCAAATGAGATTAATGTACCAAAAGGGCCATTTATTGTTGCTTTTGTTCACAGTCATAACAGAAATGGCTATCCAATGTTTTCAGTTTCTGATTTAATTAATCTAAACAAAGTTAAAAATGCTGCTACCCAAGTTGAAACACCTGAAGTGTTTACATTTATACTAGTGACAGAAGACAATGTTTTTGCCTATCAAATAAAAAATGTTGACCAATATACTGCGTTTTGTGATATGGTAAATAGTGATTTTGACATGTTTGATAGAGAACTTACAAGAAAATATGACAACAAAAGTAACACTTCAACATCTAGCACAAGATACCTTAATGACTTAGTATCATTTTTAATAAAATACCAAGCTGGTATAACCGTATATAAACTAAATTCTGATCAAACCGATTGGGAAAACATAAACTAGAAATCATGAAATACAATTTTATACCTTTTATATTGCTACTTGTCTTCTTCAGCAATACATATTCTCAAACATATCCATTATATAATACTCCTTATGATGCATTAAATGTAACGGATGCTTATTATAAAGATATGGATAATGATTTAGACAGATACATCGGTACCTGGAGAATTAATATAAATTCTAATTCTTTTTTTGAAATTACATTTATCAAATCATTTTATAATTCTCTTAAGCAAAAAATGAAATACGACACCTTAATTGGTGAAGCAAAGTTTGTTGAAAATAATACTTTACGCTATGATACAACTTC
>CALRRY020000060.1:0-8632 GCA_943370635.1 Variovorax paradoxus | reverse complement strand
CCGTTTTGAATTGCTTCAAAAATTCATCAGATAATAAATCTTCTTTTTTCATAATACTGTGTAAAAATTTAAAATTAAACAAAAAAATAATGGGGTTTTAAAACCCCATTATTTTTCAACTTACACAGTTTATCGGACAGTACCTTTTTAAATTTAACAGTTTGAATTAATAATTAAACTGAAAACGATTATCTTTAATTTCCGCTTTTTCTTTTAATGCTCCAAAAACTCTACCTACAGCAGAAGCATTTTGCGATTTAAGATTATTTCTTTGTGTAGTGAAATCTGTTGTTGGTAAAGGTTCAGTTATACTATTAGTTTTTACTACGAAAACACTTGCATTTCCTTCAATTGGAGCAGAAATTTTATTCACAGCGGTAGTAAAAGCAGTACCTACTACTTTAGGTTCATAACCGGCAGTTGAAACCACAGGATTTTCTAACGTTACATCAGCAGCTGATTGCACTTGAACGGTGTTTGCTTTTGCAATTGCATCTAAAGAAGCACCTTTCATTTTGGCCATAATTTTTTCCGCTTTCTTCTTGTTTTTGAGGATTGGCTCTACTTGAGTTCTGGCGTCTTCCATGTTTAAGAGACCTTCTTCATTTACTTTTTTCAATCGTGCGATCACGTGACCGACTTTTGCAATTTCAAAACGTTTTATATCATTCAGGTCCGTATCTTTCTCAAAAGCCCAACGAACAACTTGACGTTGTGCTCCCAATTGTCCCAACATTTCATCAAAAGCTTTCACACGAACAGAAGGAACAATTTCTAACTTCATTTCTTTTGCTGCAGCTTCAAAGGATTTTTCATTTGCTGCTAATTCAAATTTAACTGCATTAGTATAGGACACTTCAGAAGATTTTTCGGAAGGCTCAACTTTTTGAGCAATTGTAGCCAAACGAATTGCATCTTGTTTGTCTGTAACTTTAATGATATGGTATCCAAATTCTGTTTCCACTAAACCAACTTTTCCGATAGGGTTATTGAAGACAAAATCATTAAATGCGGGTACCATTTGACCAGGGCCAAAGAAATCTAAATCCCCACCACGTTGAGCAGAACCCTGATCTTCAGAAGCTGAGAATGCTTGCATTATAAAAGAATCCGGATTTTTTTGAACATCTGCCAAAATAGATTCAGCTTTTACTTTTGCTTCTTCTTTAGTTCTATCTTCTTTTGGTTGAGCTTTAGAACCTGTATAACTAATTAAGATATGACTTGCACGAGCTTTTGCTCCGGCCTTTTTACCCATTGAACGGCTTAAAGCATAATAATCACCATACATGTATGGACCATAAATTTGACCATCGGCTAAACTATATAATTGTTCAGCATGTTCTGCAGGTAAGTCGGATTTAGACACATACGTTGAATCATATGGAAAATCAGAGTTCGCATTTACAAATTCAATTACATTATTAGTTGAAGCAAAACTTGCAATTGTATCGTTTGTCTTTGTCTCATTGTTATAAACAACTCTTGGAGAAAGGAATGATGTTAATTTGTTTTTAATTTCTTCTTTATCAGCATCAGTTGGTTTATCTTCAATCACAACATACTCTACTTCTCTGGTTTCGTCTGCTTTGTATTTCTTCTCATTTTTCTTCATGTAATCCATGATTTCTTGGTCTGTAACTTTAACGTCACTATCCTTGATAGAAGAATAAGGTACTGCTACAAAATCAAAAGTAACTTTTTTGTTTTCTAGCATGTGTTTGAATTTTGCCTCGTTTTGAGTAACAAAGAAACCACCTCTAACTAGCGTACTGTATACTTGGTATTTTGCATTGATATTGGCATTGATCTCAGTAGATTCAAAAAAGTCTTTCTCTTGTTGATTCGTACTCGCTGCAACATATGCTTTATACTTATTGATATCAAATTCCTTTAATTCGTTTTGGAAAGAAGGATTTTGACCAAAATTAGGATCATTTTTTAACGTTTCAATTAAGTGTTTTTCACTTATTCTAATTCCTAACTTTTCTAACTCTTCCGTTAAAAGAGCTACATTTACTTCTTGATCCCAAACTCTGTTAACTGCTTGAATTGTAGATATGCTTTGACCGTTTTGTCCGCTTTTTTCAGTATTTCCAACTTTTATTCTAAATTCTTCAAACGGAATATCTTTACCATTGATAGAACCTACATTGGTTGATGTTTGACTAAATCCTCCACTTTGAATTACATCAGCCAGTACAAAAGAGAACAATGCTAACGCAATAATCACAATAAGAATAAAAGAACGTTGTCTAATTTTTCCTAAAATCGCCATTTCTATATATATTTTATTTTATTTCAGTTTGCGAAAATACAATTATCTGTGAAATAATAACAAACAATTCTATATATTTTACTGATTTTTTTAGGTAAATAGGAAAACAAAAATGATTAAGGGTCGTTTAAAGGCAAAAAGAAAAACTTGTTTCAACAATAATCTTAATCGAGAATGGTCATCACTACTAATTCAATCTTTTTATTGGTGGCTTCTTCCACATGAAAGTGAAATGATTCAATAATTATTTGTTCCCCTTTTAGTGGAATTTCTTTGGTATGATTTACAATAAAACCGCCCAAAGTTGAATATGAATCTTCTTCAGGAATACTGAGTTGATAGGTTTCATTAATATATTCTACATCTAAACGGGTTGAAAAACGATATTTATTTTCTTCTAATTTTTCTTCAATTAACGTTTCATCTAAGTCGTGTTCATCTTCAATTTCTCCAAAGAGCTCCTCTACTATATCTTCTACTGTTATCATACCGGAAGTTCCACCATATTCATCTAATACAATAGCAATACTTTTTCTTTTTTTTGTCAAGAGATCTAAAACATCTTTTATGAACATTGTTTCAGGAACAAATTCTACTGAAATCATTACCGATTTTATAGTTTTAGGTTTCTTAAACAATTCGAAAGAATGCACATATCCAATAATATCATCTAATGAAGATTGATACACTAATATTTTAGAAAAACCTGTTTCTATGAATAACGCTTTTAATTCTTTGACAGAATCATGGATTTCAACTGCAAAAATTTCTGTACGCGGAATCATGATATCTCTGGCTTTTACACCGGAAAATTCCAAAGCATTTTGAAAAATTTGTATTTCAGAATCCACTGAGCTTTTGTCTTCCACTGCATTCATTTGTTCAGAAATAAAATTTCCTAATTCTACTTTGCTAAAAAACAATTGCGTATCGTCACCCACTGTTTTAAAAACTTTTTTTAGAATAAAATCGGAAATTTTAATTACGAATGTTGAAATGACATACAACAATTGGTAAAAGAAATATGCCGGTATAGCGAAAATTTTTATAAAAGTGTTGGCATAAATTTGAAAAAAAACCTTGGGTAAAAATTCTGCGGTAACCAAAATGACCAGGGTTGAAATCAAGGTTTGAATGAGTAAAACTTGAAAAGGTAATTCTAAAACAGTTCCGTTCGCTGTTATTAATTCCGGATAGATAATTTGAATGATTAAGTCACCCATCATAAACCCATAAATTACCAATGTAATATTGTTACCAACCAACATCGAGGCAATAAATTTTGAAGGATTTTCAGTTATCTTGGTTAAAATTTTACCAATTAATCCCTCTTGTCTTTTTTCAATGCCCAAGTAGACTTTGTTGGAAGAAACAAAGGCAATTTCCATTCCGGAAAAAAAAGCCGAAAGCAGCAAACATACGACAATGATGCTTACTTCCATGGTTGCTTATTTTTTGGATTGGTTGTTCATTTTTCCATAAAAACGTCTTCTGAAAAAGAACATAAAAATAGCCATTGCTGCAAAGAAAAACATCAACCAGGGATTTTTTTCGGAAGAATTTAAATGTGAAATTCCTTCATAAATAAAGAATACAGCAGCAATTAAGTAGAAATATTGAATGTATTTGAAGTAAGCCATAGGTTTAAATTGAATGGTATAAAGATAAAGATTATTCTGCTTCATTTACCAAACCATATACTTTTTGATAATTTACTCGTTTAAAATCTTTACTAAAATCTAGTCCTTCTCCCGTTGATATACCTTTTAAAGGGTCGGTAAATTTGAATGGTTTTTCAGTAAAAAACCACTCGTTTTTTTGGTCATAATACAATTGTTCTGTTTCCAGATACTGACCGCCATCGGCTGTCATTTTTACATTCCCTTGCATGTCAATAATGTCTGTTCCTTTAAAGGTAACAGCATAATCAGAACGGATATAGTTTTTCTTACCTGATTGATCAAAAAGTGTTACCAAAATACCTTTAGGAAATTCAGTAAAAGGATATTGCACCGTTGCATAATCAATCATTTTCGGGCTCACTAAAATCGCTTTGATTCTTCCAGAATCAGTATATTTAAGATTGACTGTATCGGCTTCCCCTGAAGCCATAAATTCATCTTTATTAATTCTCTGAATTTCTTTAAAGTTACTTTCACATGCAAAAAACAATGTCACAGCAAAAACTGTGACACTGAATTTGATTATATTCAACTTCCTAATCATTATAAATTTGGAACGGTTACACTTCTACCCACCCAACATTTAAAAGAAATGGTTTGTCCGGCTCTACCAGAATTAAAAATTTCAGTTTTTGTTGGTGCTAACTTATCATAAGAAGCGGCAGCTGCATTACCATTAGCAGTTCCTGCTTTTCTGGCAGTTGAAGCGGCTAACCAATAGATTGCTCTTTTTTCAAATGGATCATTTCCGCAATCATTAGCACTATTTGCATACAACTGAGCTAAGAAAACATAGGCTTCACCAAAAGAAGGTTTTGCTGCAAGTGCTTTCTCTAGATAAGTTTTGGCTTGTACTTTATTTGAACTACCGTAAATATTTCTGGCAATTGTATAATACACATTTGCTTTTTTAGTATTGTCCTTTTGTAATTCAGCTGATTGATTGAAATATTCTAACGCTTTTGCTGTATTCTTTTTGGTATAAAAAGACACTCCTAAATTATAAGCAGATTCTGCTGTTGGATTCAAAGCATGTAATGCATCCGAAATTTTACTGAACAATGGGTCTGAAGAACAACCTTTTTTGTCTAAACGATCAGCAGCTCTTTTTAACCATTCTGCGTCACCTTTTTTCTCTTCAAAACTACCCCCTAAAAACGGAATCAAACGTTCACAAGTTGCCAACTGAGCAATTTTTGCATCCATACTGGTTCTAATGGTTTCAAAAGCATCTAAATTGATTTGGTTGTTTTCTTTCGCTCGTTTTTCTTTATCATTCAATTCTGTTCCAGCCTCTTCTTTTTGAATTAATATGTCTAAAGCGTCAGATACTTCTTTTTGTTCCTCATCAATTTTATCTGAAATTAAATCATATTTATTAAATACATCTTGCAATTGAATACCTTTTTTATTGGCCTCAAAATCATTTACAAAAATTTCAAAGTAAACATATAAAGCTTTTGCGTTTTTAAATTCCGCTCTATCGTTTTTAAATGCTTTGTCTAATAATTGATAAACCTCATCTGGATTGCCGGAGTTATTTTCAAACAAAGCCATTGCTTTTTTAACATCAATTGACTTTGCTTTATCTGGAAAATGTTTTAGATATTCTTCTTGTAAAAGAAGAAAATCTCTCACTTCTTTTTCTTTATCTGCTGGTGATTTTGCATTATCTATTCGAAAATTAATTACCCTTTCTCCATAAAAGTATATTGCACTACCTGTAGTAGGACAATTTTTTCTAAGATATTGTAAATGTTGATACGTTTCCTCACCATAGTTTTTGGTTTTCGCTAACTCCGCAAAAATGGATAATTTTTCTGCACAATCTGCTGTATTTTGAGCACTTGTACTAAATAACCCGAAAAAAACGGCAAATAGAATAAATAATTTAGTTCTCATAGTTTTATAAATTTCACAATTAATCAATCTTTCTCTTTAAAAACCATTTGTCATTTAATGACAAACTTATCGTTATATTAGAATAATTTTCTTGAATCAAACCTGCATTAGTTGTACCTCTTATTCCGTACTCATAACCAATATTCATATTTGAAAAAGTTCCTCCTAATGGCAATCCAAGACCAAAAGTTATGCCAAAGTTATTTATCGACTCATTATTGATTACCATTCCTGTATTTTGGTAAAAGAAACCGGCACGGTAATTCACTCTAGAAAAATAGCTCGTAAAGGATTTAAAATTGGGTAAGTAATACCCTCCAACGTTTAATTTTGTACTGTTTTCAAAAGATACTTGTCTAATATCGGTAAAACGATTACTGATTTTATTTGCTTGAATTAAGGATAATTCAGCTCCAACTGACCACTTTTGCATTTGACCAATTCCAATCCCAAATGTAAACTTAGAAGGAATTTTAATTTTAGTATCATCAACTGGGATATCATCACTTTCAATAATTGTTTCTCCAAACGTTTCAGAGAATTGAACTGTAGCAATATTTCTCTCGTTTTGCAATGTAAGCTCTCCTTCCGGGGAATATACAACACTTCCGAAAACAGTTAATTTCTCACTTATTTTTCTGTTAAATAACAAACTTAAATTGACATTTGCTCCAGAAATATTACTTACATTTCTCTCTCTGGTTCCATATTGTAAATCGGAAAGAAAACTAATATTACTTGTTGAAATCTCGCCAAAATTATAATTAAAATCTGCACCAAAAGAAAATGATTTATTTAATTTATACCCTAAACCGGCATAAAAACGATTAATCCCACCAGATCCGGTATATCGGTAGCTTGGTTCACTTTCATCTTCACTAATGTTTCTGATTTGATATCCAACAGATGTAAAAGGCATCAAACCAATTGCTACCCCCAATTTTTTTGTTACAGGAATACCAATTAACAAATAATCCAATGAAATCCTCTGAGAACTTTCATTATCAGAAGCAGTTTCTAATGAAGTTTTATTCATGTTACCACCGATAGTATAAGTTGTGTACATCAAATCAGATAATCCGGCAGCATTTTGAACATTAATATGAATAGAATCTTTAAGCATATTTATTCCACCCATTGAACGTGTTTCAACCGTTCCTTTGAATACTAAATCCCCAATACCATAAAATGAATAGGGAGAAGAAGAAGCAGTTTGCCCCCAAACTGAAACGGCAAAAATCAAAGTTAAACTAACTATAAATTGTTTAATCATTTTTTGTTCGAAAATTGAAAAAGTTGGTTCAAACTATCCAGTAGGAAATTTGAATTGGCAAATATGGTATTTTTTAATCGCTTTGCCAAAAAATCAGCATCCCCTCCCGTTAAAATTATGGTAAAGTTTTCATTTTCTTTAACATATCGATTGATAAAGCCTTCCATTTCGTAAATAATTCCATTAATTACACCGGAATAAATGGATTTATTGGTTGATTTTCCTACAAAATAATTTATTTCTTCTAATGAAAGTAAAGGCAATTTCGCTGTAAACTGATGAAGTGATTGAAAACGCAATCTAAAACCAGGTGAAATTGCCCCGCCAAGATAATTATCTTGTTTATCAATAAAATCATAGGTTATACAAGTACCTGCATCAATCACTAATCTATTTTGTTTCGGAAAAAGTAATGTTGCACCAGCTGCTAAAACCATTCTATCCACCCCTAATGTATGGGGTGTTTCATATAAATTTTGAAAAGGAAATGATGTCAAATGAGAAACAACCTGAATGTTAATCTCTTTTTTAAAAGCTAAAAACCCAAAATCCATCTCATTTCCAACAGAGGAAAGCCATAAATCATTCACTTGAGGAAAGGTTTTTAAAATTTCTGACACTTTTTTTTCAAAAGATTCTTTTTCAATTACAAAAAAATCAATTGTGTTATTGCCTTCATATACAGCGGCTTTAATTCTGGTATTTCCGACATCTATGGCTAAAAGCATGATTTTAAATTAACGGTGCGAAGATACAAATTGATTTTTTTTAATATTTGTTTTGCATAAAATAAAAATCGCATTATATTTGCACCCGCATCAGCAAAGGTACCTTAGCTCAGATGGTAGAGCAACGGACTGAAAATCCGTGTGTCCCTGGTTCGATCCCTGGAGGTACCACTTAAACCCGAATAGTTTTATTCGGGTTTTTTGTTTTAAAAAAAGCATAATGTCGCACTTCATTTATATTTTATATTCAGAAATCACTTCAAAATATTACATTGGAGAATCATATAATTTGGATGATAGAATAAAAAATCACAATCAACACTATTACCGAAATTCATTTTCTAAAATTGCTAACGACTGGAAATTAATGCTTTCCTATGAATGCATCGATAGAAATTCCGCTTTATATCTTGAAAAATTTATTAAAAAAATGAAAAGTAGACTTTTCATCGAAAAGATAATTTCAAATCCCGAGATTTTATCTGACATACTTTCCAAAAGAAAATAAATCCGTGTGTCCCTGGTTCTCCCGAAGCATCGGGACTGGAGGTACCACTTAAGAAGCCGTCTCAATATTAAATTTGAGGCGGTTTTTTATTTAAAGGCTGTTTTGACTTTTGATTTTAAAATTTTAGAAAGAAGGCAAACTTGCCTTTAAGCTGCAATTTTCTTTCTTAAATTGTGTGCAATTGCCATTAATCCGAACTCTAATTCCACTTTTTTAATTCCTTTTAACGAAAATCGTCTAAATCCGTTATTATGTTTGAGT
>CALRRY020000059.1:0-8963 GCA_943370635.1 Variovorax paradoxus | reverse complement strand
TATCAAAAATACTTATTAATTTGCCATCTGTATTCATGCTGTTAATTTATTGATTATCAGCATAATATACAAATAATTATTTACTTAAACAACTATAAATCAATAACTTTTATCCTATTTTCATAAAAAAAGTGTGCGTTTGCCCTGATAGCATTTATCTTTTAAATTGGTTTAAACAAAAAAAATTATAACTTGCGATAAATATTTAAAATAAAAAAGGAATGTTAAATTTTCAATCTTTTTGTGTGGATTTAACTCGCACCACAAAAACTGAAAGTATGAACCATATTTCATTCTTACCATTTTTACTTTTAATAACAACTATACCCCTTCACAACGGTTTAAATAATTTTTTTTTAGTGCTTTTTGCGTTATCTGTCTTACTTAAAATTGATAAAAAAAATTTTAGGTTCAACACAAATCTTTCACTTCTTGTTTTATTATTCATCATTGCAACCTTATCGCTTTTATGGAGTATCGATTTAAATAGATCTCTTCGAGCATTTCCGAGATTTATTCCATTTATTTTATGTCCGATATTATTTATGATAATGAGACCGTTTAGCAAAGAACAAATTCTTAAAATAGTTCAGATTTTTAGTTTTTCAATCGTGCTGTATGTCCTATTTTTTTTAGTAAAAGCATTTATTAGGTTTATAATTAATGGAGATGTTGATACTTTTTTTTATCATCAATTAATTCCTAAAGATTTAAATGCGATACATTTTTCAGTATATGTATCCGTTGCATTCTTTTATTTTTTAACGCAAGAGATTAATTCACTTTACGGAAAAATAATTTGTGTACTACTTTTCATTTTTATGATTTTGCTTTCGGCATACGCTATTTTACTTACATTTATATTGTTGCTCATCTACTACTACTTTTTCTTCTCAAAAATCGGACATCAACTGCGATTACGCAATCTAATTGTATTTATATTACTCGTTTTTACTATTATTTTTGTAGGGAAAATAGAACAATCTGTCGAAAGAGAATTAAAAGCAAACACGGAGAAAAGCATTAATCACACTGTGATTGACAAAAATGAAGTCGGTTTAAAAATAATTAGTAGCAATGAAGCTTGGTCAAACGAAAAATTTTCACCTAACGATTTTTTTCCCGGCACAGCATTTAGGGTTTATCAAGCCAGAATGTTTGTTGAGCTTCTTCAGGAAGAAAATGTTTTTTGGACGGGATTTGGATTGAATGCATCCTATAAAAAACTGGAAGAAAAAGCAATCAAATATGATGTTTTCAGAGGAAACGAGAGCCAAGAAGGATATCAAACAAAGAACTTTCACAACCAATATATTCAAAATTTTGCAGAACTAGGCGTATTTGGTTTTTTGATTTTAATAGTATTACTTGGTTTAAATTTAAAAAACGCAACAAAAAACAAAGATTTTGTGCAAATTGCTTTCGCAGTTCTAATGATAAGTTTATTTTTGACGGAATCTTTTTTGTGGAGGCAAAGAGGTGTGATGTTTTTCACATTGTTTTATTGTTTGTTTAACACAAAAGAATTTTCGCCCCTAAAAAAATTGTAATATGAAAAGAATACTTATAACTGGAGCAGCCGGATTTTTAGGCTCGCATCTTTGTGACCGATTCATAACTGAAGGCTATTATGTTATTGGAATGGATAATCTAATTACCGGCGATTTAAAGAACATTCAACATTTGTTCAAAGAAAAAAACTTTGAATTTTATCACCACGACGTTACTAAATTTGTTTTTGTTCCCGGAAAATTAGATTACATTCTTCATTTTGCCTCACCCGCAAGTCCAATTGATTATTTAAAAATACCTATACAAACCTTAAAAGTAGGGTCATTAGGAACACACAATCTGCTTGGTTTGGCTCGTGTTAAAAGAGCTAGAATTCTGATTGCTTCAACGTCAGAAGTCTATGGAGATCCATTAATTCATCCGCAAACAGAAGAATATTATGGAAATGTAAACACTATAGGCCCACGTGGTGTGTATGATGAAGCAAAACGTTTTCAAGAGTCAATCACCATGGCATATCATACCTTCCATGGTTTAGAAACCCGAATTGTGCGTATTTTTAACACCTATGGTCCTCGCATGCGATTAAATGATGGTCGCGTAATTCCGGCATTTATTGGTCAGGCTCTTCGAGGTGAAGATTTAACTATTTTTGGTGACGGAATGCAAACCCGATCTTTTTGTTATGTAGATGATCAAGTAGAAGGAATCTACAGATTGCTTTTGTCAGAGTATAATTTACCGGTAAACATTGGTAATCCCGACGAAATCACAATCAAAGATTTTGCAGAAGAAATTATAAAACTAACAGGAACAAAACAAAAAGTAGTTTATCACCCTTTGCCAATAAATGACCCTTTACAACGGCAACCTGATATCACAAAAGCCAAGGAAATATTGGGTTGGGAGCCAAAAGTTTCTCGCTCTGAAGGAATGAAAATAACGTATGATTATTTTAAAACCCTTTCAACAGATGAACTCCTGAAAGAAGAACATAAGGACTTTTCCGGTTTCATTCATTAAACAATGGTAGCAGCTCATAAAGGCAGATATTCAAAATTTATTAGGCCAATAAGTATATTTTTAGACTTATTGATAATCGTAGTTTTATCTCTTTTTTTCTTTGATGAATTAAAACTTAATACTCCTTTTTTCGAATCTTATCTCATTATAAGTTGGTCGCTGATTGCTTTTTTCATTGGCTTTTATGAAGTGTATCGATTTACAACACCAGTTGAAATTTTATCTAAAATATTAAAGCAATCAATTGTCTTTCTTTTGGTTGTAATTGCTTATTTTCCATTTGCTAAAGATTCTGTTTTTAGTGGGAGAGCAATTGCATTATTCATGATTGCAAGTTTTGTTGTGGTCGTTTTTATAAAATACCTACTATTTTATTACCTCAAAAAATACCGAATTGTTACAGGAAGCAACTACAGAAATGCCATAATTATAGGCTATACAGAGGAAGCTAAAAGCCTAAAAGAACTCTTTGAAAAGAGAAACGATTATGGATACCGATTTTTTGGTTATTTTTCTGATAAAAAAACAAATGAACATGTAAAAGGAAAAGTTGCAGACATCAAAAATTATGTAATTGAAAATAAAATTGATGAAATCTATTGTTCGCTAAATGAAATATTGAATGAACAATTGAAAGATTTAGTAGAGTTTGCGGATGAAAATAATAAGACCATTAAATTTATTCCGGATTCTAAACAGATTTTTTCTAAAAATTTAAAAATCGATTATTACGAAATGTTTCCGGTTCTTTCGTTGCAACGGACGCTTTTGCACGAGCCAACAACCAAGGCATTTAAAAGAGGTTTCGATATATTTTTTTCAGTTTTTGTTATTGTTTTTTTACTGTCTTGGTTAATGCCAATTTTGGCAATTTTGATTAAATTGGAATCAAAAGGCCCCGTTTTCTTTAAACAAGGAAGACCGGGCTTAGATGAACAAGAATTTTTTTGTTACAAATTCAGATCAATGCAAATTAATCAAACAACAGAAAGAGAAGCTTCAAAAAATGATCCGCGAGTAACCAAAATAGGTCGTTTTCTAAGAAAAACCAGTTTAGACGAAATGCCACAATTTTTTAATGTTTTGGTAGGTGATATGTCCGTTGTCGGTCCTAGACCACACCTTTGGTCGCAAAACAAAGCGTATGGGAACAAAGTAAAGAAATACATGGTTCGCCATTATGTAAAACCAGGAATAACCGGATTAGCTCAAGTAAAAGGTTTTAGAGGAGAAATTGAAACTGATGAAGACATGATCAATCGTATTAAATTTGATGTTTTTTACATTGAAAATTGGTCATTTGTGTTAGATATAAAAATTATATTCCAAACAGTATTTAATATTTTCAAAGGAGAAGAAAAAGCGTATTAATGAGTGCTCTAGTATCCATAATAACTCCAACATATAACTCTGCTAAATTCATTGCCGAAACAATTCAATCTGTACAAAAACAAACGTATTCAAATTGGGAGATGATTATCGTAGACGATGGGTCGAAAGATGAAACCGTTGCTGTTGTAAAAAAAATACAGGAATCAGAACATAGAATTCATTTTATAGAGCAAAGCCAAAATGCTGGTCCTGCAATCACTAGAAATAAAGGGATCGAACATTCAAAAGGCAAATACCTTACTTTTTTAGATGCAGATGATATTTGGTTTACAGATTTTATTGAAAATAGCATCAACACAATCAAAAAAACAGGAATACCATTTGTCTTTTCATCTTATAAAAGATCTAATGAAAATTTAGAATTTGTATATTCTGATTTTATTGTTCCGGAAAAGGTAACGTATACCGACATTTTAAAAACCAATTCGATTAGCTGTTTAACGGCTTTTATAGATGTTGAGGTTGCAGGGAAAAAGTTAATGCCCATTATTCATAAAAGGCAGGATATGGGTTTATGGCTCAAATATTTAAAGGAAATTCCATTTGCTCATGGGATACAAGAAACGAAAGCAATTTACAGAATCAGAAAAAATTCGCTATCCAGAAAAAAATCAGATTTGATAAAGTACCAATGGCAATTTTATAGAGAAGTGGAAAAATTATCCGTTTTTGAATCACTTTATTATTTAATACAATGGGCGATTAGAGGATTTTTGAAATACCGAAACTAATGAATTGAATTTAGTTTTGATTCAATTATTTGTGGTTTTCCGGAAGGCGTAGGATTAATTAAATCTACTTTTTTAAATTCTATTGTAAGACTTGCATCTGTTAAAGCGTTAATTTTGGATTTAATATCTTCTAAAACGGTTGGAGTAAAAGTAAAAAATTCATCAGTAATATATTCAAAAACAATTGATTCTCTTACTTCTTGAAGAATTTTAAATTGTTTGATTTGAGGATAATATTCAACTATTCCTGTAAAGCTGTGTACAATTAATGTTTTTCCGTTTGGTGTAAGAACCACATCAGTTTCACGACCTACTATTTTTTCTAAAAGCGGATAATTAAAACTTCGGTTTTTGGGATATTTATTTTTAGGTAATTTAATAGCTAAATCACCTAATTTATAACGGATTAATGGCATCGCAAAACTAGTTAATGAAGTAACTAAAACATGTCCTAATTCTCCATCAGGAACTGGATTTCCATAATCATCTACAATTTCAATTACAACTTTTGGAGACATAATATAATAGTAATCAAGGTCAAAAGTACTGGCCATCAAAATACCTTCTGCACAACCATAAGTGTCAATAATGACAGGATTTATAAATCCATTATTAAAATTTTTTTTGAAGTGAGGGAATAATTTATCACCCAACGAAATCACTCCTTCAATTTTGTAGTTCAATTGATGTTTTATCAAAACTTTCGCAAATTCATTTATGGCAGAAGGATAACCAATAATGTATTTGATGTTTTTTTTATTCAATACTTTGGCAACTTCTAATAACTTTGTTTCATCTAAAGCAAAACTGTTTAAATAATGGACATTATAGAAAACATCTTTTAAGTTTTTTGGAAATACCCGATTTGGTGACATTCCAAATTGTAAAACGGGATCACCAATTTTATAGCCAGACCACATATACCAATGGGTTTGGACACCTTGTAAATAAAATTTAAATTTTTTTTCAATGTAGGAATACGATTGAACGCCACTGCTTCCACTACTAAAATTCTTATGAAGTTTTTCGACTGAATACAAGTTGGATACCAATTGTTCTTTTTCTTCTCTTAAAATTTCCTTTGTCAGGATAGGGAAGTCAGATAAATTTATTTCTTTATTTTTTAAAAAATGATAAAAAGGAACAGTTTGAATAGTATGATTAAGTATTTTCGTTAAATTTTCTTGCTGAATTTTTTCTAATGCTTCTTCCGATAAGCGGTCATAATTGTTCCATACTTTTAAAACTTTTAGATAAGATGTACCCAAAACCGCGTCACCAAGTGTAACGATAAATTTTGTAAAAAAGTTATGAAATAGCTTCATCAAACAAAATCGATAATGTTATAAAAAAACGTTCAAAAATATAAAAACCAAAACCGATAAACTATTCAACCTTCTTTTTTTTTATCTTAAAACAAAGTATTTTTGTCCAACAACAAATTGAACAAGTAAGAAGTTCAACAAAAACAACACAACATGACAATTTTACTCCTTGGTTCTGGCGGACGCGAACATGCATTGGCCTGGAAAATGCTTCAAAGTTCAAAATGTTCCAAACTTTTTGTAGCTCCCGGAAATGCCGGAACAGGTTCTATTGCAACAAATATTTCAATCCAACCAACCGATTTCGAATCGATTAAAGCATTTGTAATTAAAGAAAAAATTGAAATGGTTGTCGTTGGGCCGGAAGACCCATTAGTAGCTGGAATTTTTGATTTTTTTAAAAATGATACAGAATTAAAATCAATTCCAGTGATTGGCCCATCAAAAGAAGGAGCAAAACTGGAAGGTAGTAAAGAATACGCCAAAGAATTTCTAATCAAACATAAAATTCCAACCGCTGCTTATGATAGTTTTACGGCTGAAACAGTTGAAAAAGGGTGTAAATTTTTAGAAACTTTATCGCCGCCGTATGTTTTAAAAGCGGATGGTTTAGCAGCCGGAAAAGGTGTAGTGATTTTAAATGATCTAAACGAGGCAAAAACTGAATTACAAAATATGCTTGTACATCAAAAATTTGGAAATGCCAGTTCAAAAGTTGTCATCGAAGAATTTTTAGATGGAATCGAATTAAGTTGTTTCGTATTAACTGATGGGAAAAACTACAAAATTCTTCCCACAGCCAAAGATTATAAACGAATTGGAGAAGGCGACACGGGTTTGAATACAGGTGGAATGGGAGCCGTTTCTCCGGTTCCGTTTGCCGATGATGTTTTGATGGAAAAAATTGAAACCCGAATCGTAAAACCAACCATCGAAGGTCTTCAAAAAGACGGAATCGAATACAAAGGTTTTGTTTTCATTGGCTTAATTAATGTGGATGGCGAACCGATGGTGATTGAATACAATGTGCGAATGGGCGATCCGGAAACCGAAGTGGTCATGCCAAGAATTAAATCGGATTTAGTTGAATTATTTTTGGCTGTAGCCAATGAAAAGTTAGATGAAGTTTTATTAGAAATCGATTCCAGAAGTGCCACTACCATTATGGTTGTTTCAGGTGGCTATCCCGAAGATTTTGAAAAAGGAAAAACAATTACAGGAATAGAAAATGTGCAAGATTCCCTCGTTTTTCATGCCGGAACAAAACTTGATAATGGAAATATCGTTTCAAATGGCGGTCGTGTTCTAGCGGTAACTTCATATGGAAATGATTTTAAAGAAGCCATAAAAAAATCTTACCAAAATATAGACAAACTACATTTTGATAAGATGTATTATAGAAAAGACATCGGTTTTGACCTTTAAAAAATAAACTTCAAAAAGTTAATTTCTTATTTCAAAAATGAATGAGCCGTTGTATCTTGGTTTTCTTCGTTGTTGGCTTTGTGTAATTTCAATTGTTTTATCCAATAAACAATGGCAGCTGAACAGATTATCACAAACAACCAGTTAATGGTATTGGCTCCCCACCAATTAGATAATTCCATTTCTCTAAATAAATCGTATGGAAAAAAAAGAAAATCTACAAATAATGATTGAATTCCCTCGAAAAATGCTTTCATGGTATAAAGTATTATATTTACAACCACAAAAGTATAAAATATCCTTATGATTGCAAGTATTTTTAGTAAATCAAGACCATTTAATTATATTTTAGTTGTTGTTACTTTGGTTTTGTCTTTCTTTATTTACCAAATTCAAAAACAAAATAGCAGCACAGCATCAAACGAAATAATAGGTTGGATGACTAAATTAGGTATTTTATTGACGTTAATTGCCTCATTATTTATTACTAATTTCATCACTAAACGCAACGGATTAAGTAAAGACAATAGCTATTCAGCACTTTTTTTTGTTGCTTTTTTACTATTTATACCTAAAGTATTTACAGATAGTTCAATCGTTATTTCTGGCTTTTTCGTATTGCTGGCTATGAGAAGATTGATTTCCATGAAATCGTTGGTCACGCCAAAAGAAAAAATATTTGATGCTTCCTTGTGGATTTTTATAGCCGCTTTGTTTCATTTTTGGAGCATACTTTTTATCGTAATCGTTTTTGTTTCGATAGTATTTCACGTTTCAGGAGATTACAGAAATTGGGTGCTTCCATTTATTGCTTTTTTTGCGGTGGGAATTGTTTTCCTGTTTTTCTCACTCCTTTTTGATAAAACTTGGATTTATTTAATTTGGAATCAAATAGAAGTTGACTTTACCTTTTTCTACTTAGAACGATCAGCAGCAAACGCAGCTTTGATTTTGTATGGATTGTTTTCATTCGTATTTTTAATTGCAATGCTCCTTACGCTTTCAAAACGACCCATTATTATGTTAGCGTCATACAAAAAGGTAATTTATATCTTCTTAATTAGTCTCTTAATATATGTAGTTTCTCCAGAAAAAAACAATGCATTATTATTGTTTAGCATCATGCCACTATCAATTTTAGCTACAGCTTATGTGGAAATTAGTAGAGATAATGTGCTAAAAGAAATTATCGCCGGTTCAGTTTTAGCGTGTGGAATACTATTGTTTGTTTTTCAACTATAATTTTACACCATAAGCCAAATCGCCCGCATCGCCCAAACCGGGAACAATATAGTTTTTTTCGTTAAGTTTTTCGTCCAAAGCTGCGACCCATAAATGACAATTGGCAGGAAGATTTTGTTCTAAATAAGCAATTCCTTCTGGTGCTGCAATCACTACAGCAATGTGAATCTCTTTCGGTTTTTGCTCTAAATGCAATTTGTTCAAAACCGCCACTATTGATTGCCCCGTGGCCAACATCGGATCAATCAAAATTAATGTCTTATTTTCAAAGGATGGAGCGGCTTGATATTCTACTAAAATATCAAAATAATCA
>CALRRY020000058.1:0-9626 GCA_943370635.1 Variovorax paradoxus | reverse complement strand
AAGCAACCAAAAAATGGTCAATGCCAATACAAAATTGGGGATTAATCCTAAACCAGTTCTTAACTATTTTTGAAAAAAGGGTTCAACTTTAATTAAAAAGTCAAACCCCATTATTTTTAACTTACACACTTTGCGGGATAGTGTCTTTAAAAATCCCGGGCAACCGGGATTTTTTATTTTAAAATCATTTCGTGATAGGGAATAATGGTTTCAAAACCTCTTTCTTTGAAATATCCTTCCGGATTTTCTTTAGAAATAGCTAAGATAAAATCGCCTCCCCAAGCTCCTAAACTTTTTAAAGTTCCTTTGAAATCATCAAATAAAGCTTCTTTAATAGTGCTGGTTTCTAAAACATCACTCAAGAGATGTTCATGTTTTTCCATCGCATAAACGAACGCACGTAAATCAGGATTTGATAAAAGCGATTGGGTTATTTTGTTAATTTGTTCAATCGTTTTACCAATTTCATTTTGTTTGTTCATATAATTCGCAATGGCCGTTTTGCTACTTTGTTTTCGATTGAGATAAACAAAATACAAATGATTGCTGAACTCCGGTACAAATGAAACTTTCTTAAAATGGGGTTTGTTGTCTATCAATTGATAAGTGATAGGCGTATTTTTTTGAGCACAAGCAATATCATAACCACTTCCGCCAAAACTGCGTTGTAACAATTCAAAAGCATCAATATTTAACCATTGACCTATATTGTTAATTAAGGTAGAAGATGTTCCCAAACCCCAATTTTTAGGGAAAGTCAGATGCGTATGAATAGCGAAACCGTTTTTGTCTAAAAGAAAATCGGGATTCATTTGAAAGGCTTCATGCAAAATTTCCATTAAGGTATTTCGAACCGAATTTTCGGCATCAAACGGTTTATGTATGATTTCGTCAAAAGTAAAGGCATCTTCAAACCAAACACTTCCGTCTTGATCAAAACTTTTCCATAAAATTTGTTTCGTAGAAATGGGTTCTACAATTAAATTCTGTCCAAATTTAGTCGGTAAAGCTAAAGCTAAGGCTCCGTCAAGAACTACATATTCTCCGGTTAAGAGTAATTTCCCGTTGCTGTAAAAGGTTTGTTTCAAGGTAAGTTTTTAAAAATTTCGAGATTATCGCTCTAAAAAAATTAATTTTAATTCTTTTATTGTTTTAAAATCTGCATCGGCAGTAACAAAAGGTAGATTGTAATAAATTGCTGTTGCGGCAATAATGGCATCAGGCAATTTGATTTTATAATTTTGTTTGAGTGAAATAGCAGTTTTCTTAATTTCGATTGTAGAATCCAAAATATAACATTGGTCTAAGATTTTTTGCATAGCCTCTTTTTGAGTTTTTGAAATACTAAAAACGCCTAACAATTCCATTTCTGAAATATAGGAAACACCAATATTATAATCTAAAAATGCAGAAACAATTTCGTTTTCTTGTGACACAAAAATTAAAAAATTTGTATCAACTAAAAAATCAATCCCATTCATTGCGAAGTTTTTTTTGTAAAGCGACAGCATCTTCTTCTATTTTAAAGATGCCAAAAACACTGCGAAGTGATTTTTTTGCTTTTGTTTTTCTGAACTTTACAAGTAAAGAATCAATTTCTTTCTTATCTGTTTTCTTTTTTATGATGATAGTCATAGCTATTCATTTTAACCAAAATTACAAAATAAAATTTAAGTACATCTTTTATACAACCTATTTTCTAATTTCCTCCAAAAATCCCGCCACAGATGCATGTGAAATCGTATTGTCTTTAAAATATTCCGCTACTTTTATTCTCTCTTCTGCTGTAGCGTGATATTGATTTAAAATATTGTTAATGTGCATTTTCATGTGACCTTCCTGAATGCCTTTTGTCGTCAATGATCGTAAGGCAGCAAAATTTTGAGCCAATCCAACTGCGGCCACAATTTGCATTAATTCACGAGCCGATGGTTTTTCTAAAATCTCCAAATTTAATTTCACTAAAGGATGTAACGAAGTTAAACCGCCCACAGTTCCCAACGCTAACGGAATTTCTAACCAAAATGTAAAAATGCCATTTTCAATTGACGCATTAGATAAACTGCGGTATTTTCCATCGCGGGAAGCATAAGCATGTGCTCCGGCTTCTACTGCTCTAAAATCATTTCCGGTGGCTAATACTACGGCATCGATTCCATTCATGATGCCTTTGTTATGCGTTACAGCACGATAGGGTTCAATCTGTGCAATTTGAACGGCTCTCACAAATTTTTCGGCAAACTCTTTTGGGTTTTCAATATGTTTTTCAGTTAATTCTTCTATCGTGCAAGAAACTTCCGCTCGAACAATACAATTCGTCACATAATTAGACAAAATGCTCATCACCACTTCAATGTTTTTTTCTTCTTCCGAAAAAGATTCAAAAATGTGAGCTTCGTGTTTCAAGGTTTTTGCAAATTGCTCTAAACATGAATTGATGAAATTCGCTCCCATGCTGTCTTTGGTTTCAAAAGTCGCATACAATTGATAGTAATTTTCAAGTTCAGCGGATTTATCATTCAAAATGATATCCAAAATCCCTCCGCCACGTTTTTGCATGTTTTTGGTGATGCTTTCCGTTTCTAAGTAGAATTTCGGTTTCGTTTGATTGAAAAAGTCAACTAATTTCGATTTATCTCCTTTATATATAAAATGAACTTGTCCTATTTTTTCGGTGTTCAAAACCGTTGTTTTAAATCCACCACGTTTCGACCAAAATTTAGCCGATTTAGCCGCAGCAGCCACAACTGAACTCTCTTCAATCACCATCGGAACGGTATAATTTTTTCCGTTGATGTTGAAATTTGGTGCAATTCCTAACGGCAAATAAAAGTTGGAAATGGTATTTTCGATGAATTCGTCGTGCAACTGTTGCAGTTTTTCATCTGTATTCCAATAGTTTTTGACTAATGAAATGGCTTCTTCTGGTTGTGAAAAATACTGTTTTGCAATCCATTCAATTTTTTCAGCTTTGGATAATTTAGAAAATCCGGAAATTTCGTGGTTCATATTTGTGGCTTATTGAAGTGCAAAGATACTACTTAGGTAAATAAAACTTAAAGTGAATTTTTGTATTTTATTAAACCAAATACTATGATTTCGTTAGTTTCCATTTTTACTTTATAAACAACAGTATAACCTTTGAAAATATAATCTCTGATTGATTCATCTTCAAAATAAATTGATTTTCTGTAATGAAAAGGTTTTTTTAAATCTTTAGAAATACTTCTCAATAAATCTACTTTGAATTTTCGGGCTGCTTTTGGTTTGTCTTTAGAAATGTATTCAATAAGTTCAGAAAGTAAGTTGGTAAATTTTTCTGAAAAACTAATTTTCATATTTTGTAATTATTTTTTCCATAACCAAATCCAATTCCTCCATAGAAATACATTTAGATTTTCCATTTTCAATATCTTCTAATTCCTTTTCCAAAATGGCTTTGTTTTTCTCAAAATAAGGATCTTCTTGAATGATTTGAACTTCATCTTCAGGAAACGAGCGAAGTAATTCAAGAATTTTTGATTTTAAGTTGGTTTGAAATTGAATACGAATGGTTTCCATAGCCTATTGTTTTGTAAACAAATTTAATAAAAATATAAATCGAAATAATTTTATTCTCTTTTCTTTCAATCACAGAGAAACTAAAATCGCTATTTAACAGAAAAAAACTCGTTTTATTCCAATTTTTTCACTAAAATTGAATCTTTTTTTAACGCATTTATAATGAATCAATTTTCAAAACTCGTTTGTTTCTTACTTTTAGTATCCGCAACGGCTATTGGTCAGCAAAAAATTACTTTAGAAGACATCTGGTCTTCAGGTACTTTCAGGGCAAAAGGAATGGATGCCTTGCAAGCCTTAAAAAACACAAACCAATATACGGTATTAAATGTAGATAGAACTTCAAGCACTTTTCAAATTGATTTGTATGATTTTGCGACGTTAAAAAAAGTAAATACATTGATAGATACAAAAAATCATTCAGAATTAAAGTCCATTGATAGTTACACATTTAATGCGGCTGAAACACAGTTGTTAATTGGGATGAATTCAGATGCAATCTACCGCCATTCCTCTGTTGCCGATTTTTATATCTACGATATAGCTTCTAAAAAATTACAAAAAATTGCCGAATATAAAATTCAAGAACCCACCTTTTCTCCTGATGGAAAGAAAATCGCTTATGGTTATCAAAATAATTTATATGTGTATGATTTAGCTTCAGCAAAACATACTCAAATTACATCAGACGGAAAGAAAAATCATATTATCAACGGAATTACCGATTGGGTGTATGAAGAAGAATTTGCGTTCGTAAGAGCGTTTGATTGGAACAGTTCGAGTACACATTTGGCTTACATTAAATTTGATGAAACCAATGTACCTGAATTTTCAATGGATGTGTTTGGTAGAGAGTTATATCCGTCACAACAAGTATTTAAATACCCAAAAGCCGGTGAAAAAAATGCATTGGTTTCTTTGCATACGTATGAAGTAGCTTCAAATCAAACACAAAACATCAATTTGAGTCAGTATAATGATTTTTATATTGCTCGAATGAAATGGACCAATGAGGCGAATGCGTTGAGTATTCAAGTCTTAAACCGTCATCAAAATAAGTTGGATTTGCTTTTTGTGGATGCTAAAACCGGAACGACAAAAGTAGTTTTAAACGAAAAAGATGCTGCTTATGTGGACGTAACGGATAATTTGACCTTTTTGAAAGACAATAGTTTTATTTGGACTTCCGAAAAAGATGGATTTAATCACATCTATCATTATGATAAAAACGGAAAACTTCGCAACCTAATTACCAAAGGAAATTGGGAAGTGACTTCGTATTATGGTTTTGATGAAAAAAATGGTCAAGTTTATTATCAATCGGTTGAAAATGGTTCCATCAACCGTGATGTGTATAAAATTAAATTAGATGGTAAAAATAAAGTGCGTTTAACGAATAAAACCGGAACCAATAAGGCAACTTTCAGTCCTAATTTCCAATTTTTTATCAATTCTTTTTCTAGTTCAAGTGAACCAACTTCTTATACTTTACACAATTCTAAAGACGGAAAGCAAGTTCAATCCATAGTTGATAATAAAGAATTAGCTTCCAAATTAGAAAGTTACAATCTTCCCTCCAAAGAATTCTTCGAATTAACAACCGAAAAAGGACATAAGTTGAATGCTTACATCATCAAACCGAAAGATTTTGATGCGACAAAAAAATACCCACTATTATTATTTCAATACAGCGGACCCGGTTCGCAACAAGTGGCTAATCAATGGTTGAATTCGAATGATTATTGGCACATGCTTTTGGCTCAACAGGGATATTTGGTAGCGTGTGTAGACGGAAGAGGAACCGGATTCAAAGGAGCAGCTTTTAAAAAAGTAACCCAAAAAGAATTAGGTAAATACGAAGTCGAAGACCAAATTGATGCCGCAAAAGTATTCGGAAATTATCCTTACATCGATAAAACCCGCATCGGTATTTGGGGTTGGAGTTACGGCGGATTCATGTCCAGCAACTGTCTTTTGAAAGGGAATGATGTGTTTAAAATGGCTATTGCGGTGGCTCCGGTAACCAACTGGCGTTTTTATGATACGATTTATACGGAAAGATACATGCAAACCCCACAAGAAAATGCGAGTGGTTATGATGATAATTCACCCATAAATCACGTGGATAAACTAAAAGGAAATTACCTTATCATCCACGGTACAGCCGATGATAACGTACATTTTCAAAATGCAACCCGCATGATTCGTGCGTTGCAATTGGCCAACAAACAGTTTGATCAAGCCATTTATCCGGATACGAATCACGGAATTTATGGTGGAAAAATACGCTTACAATTGTATACAAAAATGACTAACTATATTAAACAAAATCTTTAACTAACCAAAACAAATTTTATGAGTGAAGTAGCAGTTAAATCAGGACATCCAAAAGGATTATGGGTTCTTTTCGGAACCGAAATGTGGGAGCGTTTCAATTTCTATGGAATGAGAGCCATCTTAACCTTATTTATGGTAAATGCCTTAATGATGAAAGAGGAAGAGGCGTCCATTATTTATGGTGGATTTCTCGGGTTGTGTTATTTAACCCCCATGTTAGGTGGTTTTATTGCCGACCGGTTTTTAGGAAACAGAAATTGTATCATGATTGGAGGAGTAATGATGGCTGCAGGGCAACTGATGTTGTTTTTTAGTGCCTCAGTTTTTGGCTCAAACATGGGATTAGCGAATGCCTTATTATGGGGGGCACTCGGAATTATTGTGTTTGGAAATGGATTTTTTAAACCAAACATTTCTTCTATGGTTGGTAGCTTGTATCCAAAACAAGAAAAATCGAAGTTAGATACTGCTTTTACCATCTTTTATATGGGAATCAACATCGGTGCATTTTTAGGTCAATTTATTTGTCCTTTTGTAGGAGATGTGAAAAATGAAGTAGTAATGGCTGACGGTTCTTTAAATATGATTCGTGACGTGCATGCTTTTAAGTATGGTTTCTTAGCAGCAGGTATTGCCATGATTTTAGGAACGGTTTTATTTTACGTCTTAAAAAATAAATATGTAATTACACCGGAAGGAAGACCAATTGGAGGATTACCATCCGGGCATGACGCTTCTGATTATGAAGAAGGAGAATCAATGAAGGCAGAATTCTCTTCGAAATCAATCATGATTACAATTGGAGTATTCTTAGCTGTATTTGCTGCTTTTTATTTTAATACTGAAGGTACAAATGTGGTGAAATTGTATATTTACCCATTCATTTATGCTAGTGGTGTAGCTCTTGCAACTTTGATTTTATTGGATAAAACCCTAACAAAAGTAGAAACAGAAAGAATTTGGGTAATCTACATTATGTCGTTTTTTATCATTTTCTTTTGGGCAGCCTTCGAACAAGCGGGTTCTTCGCTAACGTTTATTGCTGACAATCAAACAGACAGAAATATATTTGGTTGGAACATGCCACCATCGATGGTACAAATTTTCAATGGAATTTTTGTGGTAATGTTAGCGTTTCCATTTAGTATGTTGTGGGACAAATTAAGAGCAAAAAACATTGAACCACTTTCAACGGTTAAACAATCTTTAGGTTTGTTATTAATTGCATTAAGTTATTTTATTATTGCTCATAATGTTAAAGATTTAGGTACTTCAGGTTTATTAGCGATCAAATGGTTAATTCTATTATATTTAATTCAAACAGTTGCTGAATTGTGTTTATCACCAATTGGGTTATCCTTAGTAGGTAAATTAGCTCCAAAACGGTTTGCTTCATTGGCTTATGGGGTATTCTTTATTTCGAGTGCCGCCGGGTATGCATTATCAGGTACATTAGGTTCAATTTTACCGGCAACGGGTGATAAATTTAAAAAAGCAGAAGAATTAGGGATTGATTTACAAGGTGTTTTAGATAAAACCATCACTCCAACTCCAGAGCAATTACAATTGTTGGCCGATAATCAAATCAACGACCACTATAAATCTTTTGCCGGTTTTGAAATTCAAAATTTATATGATTTCTTTATGGTGTTTGTGGTACTTTGTGGAATTGCCGCATTAATCTTATTTTTGTTAACGCCAAAGATTAAAAAGATGATGCATGGTGTGCGATAATCTCGGCATCATTTTTGAAAATAAATTTTAAAATAATATTTTATGAAAAAGATAATTTTGCTTTTTGCTTTAATTACAGTTTCTTTCGCCCAAGCTCAAGAAATTAAATGGATGACTTTTGATGAAGCGATGGCTTTGCAAAAGAAAAATCCGAAACCTATATTTATGGATGTCTATACCGATTGGTGTGGTCCTTGTAAAATGTTAGACAAAAATACGTTTCAAACCAAAGAATTTGCAGAGTATATCAATGCCAATTATTATGCAGTTAAATTTAATGGTGAGGGAAATACAACTGTAAATTATAAAGGCAAAAAATATTCCAATCCTGGATATGACGCCAATAGAAAAGGCAGAAACAGCATGCATGAATTTACTGGTTTTTTGAAAGTTGAAGGCTATCCTTCGATGTATGTGTTGGATAAAAAAGGTGAAATAGCCAAAGTAATTGTAGGGTATTATCAAGCAGATCAATTATTAACGGAACTTAAAGCTGTAAAATAATGAAAAAAATTATCGTTGCTTTATTATTTCTTTTTACCCTTCAAATTTCGGCTCAGGAGTTAACATGGCATAATGATATTAATAAAGCCATTGATATCTCCTTTAAGTCAAAAAAACCAATGTTACTCTTTTTTACGGGGAGTGACTGGTGTGGTTGGTGTATAAAACTTCAAAAAGAAGTATTTCAAAAACCGGAATTTTCGGAATGGGCCAAAAATGTTGTTTTGGTTGAATTAGATTTTCCCAGAAAAACACAATTAGAAGAAAAATTGAAACAGCAAAATACTCAATTACAACAAATTTTTCAAGTTACTGGATACCCAACGGTATGGCTTGTAACTCCACAAAAAAATGGAGACCAAACAAACCTTCAACAATTGGGTAAAACCGGATATGTTGCCGGTGGACCAACAAAATGGATTGAATCCGTCAACCCGTTTTTAAAACCTAATTAGGGTAATATAAATTTATAATATCCCTTTTCACTCGTGGAGTGGAAAGGGATTTTTTGTTTTAAGCAAGTTTGTTCCCAAATAGAAGTTATGTTTTTGTAGTTGCTGCCGTCAGCAATAATTAACTTTGGATGCAATTCTTTTATTAATCGTTCTAAGTTTATTTTTGGTGATTGTGTCAGTAAAATAATATCAACTTTGGTATTTTCCGGTAATTGATAAACACCTTTCTCATCAATGACTAACATTCTTTTATGATTAAAACTAATTAGATTTTCAAGGGGTTGAATAGCCTTAATTTTCCCAAAATTTGATTCAATATAGTTTTTAATTACATAATTAGTTTTAGAAGTTGAATCATTACTGATTAAGAATAGTTCACCATCGATTTTTTTTGCCAAAATTGATTTTTTGGGGTATTGAAAGACAATAAATTCATTTTTATTTTTATTCCATTCAATGGAACCTATACAACTTATTTGAAGTATAAATAGTGAGGCAATAACAAAAAGTAATTTTGAATAACTTCTATCTCTTAACCATGCTATAATTGCCAATACTACCAATGTTGAACTAAATAACAGTATAAAATTAAATGGAATTGAGGTGATGATAAATTCTTCAAATGATGCGATTTTTTCAATAAATGCATTCATAAAACGAATCAACTCAGCCAAAATGAAAAAGAGAAATGAAAGCTTTAAACCAAGTAAAGAAAGAATAATGGCGGTTAATCCTACTACTAAAATGGCGGTAAGTAATGGAATAATAACTAAATTGGTAATAAAAAACAATCCCGGAAATTGATGAAAATAGTACAAACTCAAAGGTAAAACACCAACTTGTGCAGCAATAGAAACCGTGATGATGTCGTAAAAATAACTAACGATTACCCGTAGTGCATTATAAAAAAAGTTGCTCAAAACACTAAAAATTAGTACATTGTATTGACTACCAATCAAATACAATTATGAGCAACCTTGAAGCAAGTTACAAATTAATTTTCAAAGAATTAAGTAAAATTTCAGACGCAGAAAA
>CALRRY020000057.1:0-11165 GCA_943370635.1 Variovorax paradoxus | reverse complement strand
ACTTTTAACGGATTTTCTACAACTCCTTACAATTCAGATTACAGAACTACTTCTTACAGAAGATTAAGTGTTACAACCGGAAATCCAACAGATGGAAGGGGTCAATGGGCAACAACAATTAATGTACAAAATTCAGGAGGAAATGTTACTCCAATTAACATGCCGGGTGGCGGTCCGGGTGGTTTTATTTTTATTACTGGTCCGTCTAGTAATCGTTTTCAAAACAAATGGGCTTTTTCAGGAGTAGGTGCTGCTTCTTTAAACGCAGTTAATGGGATTTCAGCTGTTAATACCGGAAATGATATAGGCTTGAATATGAGCACTGCTGGGCGTTATACCTTCGTTTTTAATGATGTAGGTTATAATACACTAACAAATGCAAAATTTTATGTTGCCTACACTGCTAATGCCCCGGTAACAGTAACTAGGGCATCACAGACACTAAACTTTGATCGTTCTGCCAATTTGGGTATTACAACATCAGCAACGCCTTCATCCGGTGAAAATATATATGTAAGATACACTACAAGCAGTGATTTTACAAGTTCAACTACCGTTGTTCAGGCATCAGGTTCTGGCACTAGTTGGACAGCTACTATTCCGTCGCAAACCATAGGAAGTACGGTACGTTATTATGTTTTTAGTTCTACTATTTCTTTGGCTTCTTTAAACAGTATGTCAGAAATAGATAAATCACTTTCCGTTATCAATTATGATCATAATAGTGGAAGTAATTATTCCTATACGCTAACTTCATCCTATACTTCTTCCCAAACTGGTAATTTTAATGCTTCAAGTACTTGGGGCGGAAGTCAGTTATTTGATGGTGCTTCTTACACAATAGCCAACACTCATACTGTCACTCTAAATGAAAATGCAACTATTTCTGGAATTACTATTAATAGTGGAGGAATCTTTGTAGCCTCAGATGCTACACCAAGAACATTAACAATAGCTTCTGGTGGTACCATTACTAATAGCGGTACGTTTACAGCAGGAACAGGAACTGTAGCGTTTGCCGGTTCAGGTACTGTTTCTGGAACGGTTGGTTTTAATAATGTAACGATTGCAGGCGGTGTTAATTTTGGTACGGCTTCTACTATTGTAACTTCACTGCAAATGAATTCCGGTTCCTTTATCAATACTAATCCTCCAACGTATGCTTCAGGATCTACCTTAATTTACAATAATACAGGAACCTATGGAAGAAACCTTGAGTGGAGTGCTTTAAGTGGTCCAGGCTTCCCTCATCATGTGCGAATTCAAAACGGAACCACAGTTGATATTTCAGCAAACGGTTTTGCTGACAGAGCTATCGCAGGAAATTTAAATTTAGGACTCGATGGTGGTTCAAGTGCAGGTTCGTTAACCATGGGAGCAATGACTAACAGATTGACTATTGGTGGAAATTTGATTATTGGCGGAAATACAACAGGAGGAACTAGCGTACTTACCTTATCTACTGGATTTGGTGGTGATATTTACCTTTCTGGCAATTGGGATACCAAAACAAATGGATCCTATAATTCTAATACTAGAGCCGTCTTCTTTGTAGGAACGGGTACGTCAACAGTTAGTACATTAAGTTCAGCAACTTTTGACTTTTTATTTGTTAATAAAACTAGTGGTGGCGTTGTAAGCTTAGCCAACGATATGACTATAAATAATAATCTAACTTTAAATGCACAATTGGTTACCAATGCTTTTAAAGTAATTATCCCTTCAACATCTGGTGTAACTGCAAATGCTAATGGATGGGTGCGTGGTAATCTTCAAAAAAATATTCCTACGGGAACTTCTTCAAGAACTTTTGAAATAGGTGATTCCTCTGTTTATACACCTGTAACTACTGCTTATACAGGGGTAACCACTGCAGGTAATATAATTGTAAGAACAACATCCGGTGATCATCCTCAAATAGCTACTTCAAATATAATCGCCGCAAAATCGGTTAATCGTTTTTATAGTATTACCAATAGTGGTGTAGCCGGCGGAAGTTATGCAGTAACCTTTAATTTTAATTCCCAAGATACTGATTTAACATATGAAGAATCCCCTCTTTTTGATATTGGTATATTTAATAATTCAAACTGGACTGCAGCTACTATTGGAGCCAGAACAACTGCTTCTACTCAAGCTACAGGACTTTCAACCTATGGTGATTTTCAACTAGGGGAGAAAAAAACATCAAGCTGGACAGGTAGTGCATCAACTGATTGGAATAATGCTGCAAATTGGTCTTTTGGTATACCAACAAGCTCCACAGACGTCACCATTCCAAGTAATGGTAATAGTGTTTATCCTATTATTACAGTTGATGAAATAGTTATCAATTCCTTAACTATTTCTAGTGGAGCATCATTAACAATTGCTTCTGTTGCTACTTTTCAATCAAGAGGTTTAACTGTTACAAATGAAATTATAAATAACGGAACATTTACGATTGAAAATAATGCGAGTTTAATTCAAGTAAATAATGTCACTAATACGGGTTCGGGTTCAACTATTGTGAAACGAAATAGTTCCTTGTTGAAGCGTCTAGATTATACCTTGTGGTCTTCTCCAGTAGCGAGTCAAAATTTGTTTGGTTTTTCTCCACAAACGTTAGTCAATCGTTTTTATACCTATAATCAATCATCTAATTTGTATTCACAGAATGATATGTATACAAGTGGAAACCCTGCTCTTTCTTCTTCAAGTACCTTTCAAAACGGACGAGGGTACCTCATAAGAATGCCTGATAATCACCCTACAACTGCTACTACTTGGACAGGACAATTTAGCGGTATTCCTAATAATGGCCAAATTGAAGTTCCTTTATCAACTGCTGGTGGTGGCTATACCTTAGTAGGTAATCCTTATCCTTCTCCTATTAACATTGATACTTTTTTAAACCAAAACCTAAGTAAAATATCCCCTACCTTGTGGTTCTGGAGAAAAACAAATGGTGATCCAGGTTCTGCATATGAAACTTTAACTGCAGGCCTAGCAAGTGGTGGTGGTAATGTTTTAGCTGAAGCTAGTGAAACAAATGATCGTTACATTCAAACAGGGCAAGGTTTCTTTGTAAAAGCAAATACAACAGGTAATTTACAATTTACCAATCAACAGCGATCTGGAGTTACAGACACCTTTTATAGAGTGAATATGATTTCTTCTACACCTGCAATAGGAAGATTATGGCTACATTTAAAAAGCAACGATGTGGTTGTAGGTTCATTGGCAATTGCTTATCGCGAAGGTGCTACGAATGAATTAGACAATGATTTTGATGGGAAATATATCAATGACAGTCCACTTTCATTATCTTCATTTGTTCAGGGAGAGGAGTTGTCTGTGCAACATCGTGCAGTTCCATTTTTGAATACTGATGTAGTTCCGTTATCTTTTAAAACAAATGTAGCCGGTACGTATTCAATTGCTATCAATGCTTTTGATGGTCTTTTTTCAGATGGTGAAGGGCAATCTATTTATTTGAAAGATAACTTAACCGGTAGCGTTCATAATTTAAAAATAGAACCTTATGGCTTTTCTTCAGAAGCAGGAGTTTTTACCTCCCGTTTTGAAATTGTATATCAATCAACGTTGAGTATTAGTTCACCAATTTTTAATGCTAACCAAGTTGTAGTTTATAAAAATGAAGGTAATAATTTTATTGTTAACGCCGGAAATACGCTTATATCAAACATTAATGTTTTTGATTTAAGAGGTAGACTTTTGTATAACTTTAAAGATATTAATGCCAACCAAACTTCTGTTGATGTTGGACAGAGCAATCAGGTACTATTGTTGCAAATTACTTCTAAAGATGGCGAACAAGTAATTAAAAAGATCATTAGGTAATTTATTTAGTTAATCAAGTGGTTTAAACTTTTTTGATTGAATTAAAAAAGTTTAAACCAATTTTAATTTTAAAAAAATAATGGGCATAACTTTTAATGCCAAAGTGTTGTTTTACAATTTCTTTATCAAATTTATATTTTGGTTAGTTGATTCTAATCATAGAATAAAGTGATCTAAATTTGAATTTTCTATAAAAAACGTAATTTTAGTTCTTTATTGGATTCGTTTTTTTATTTTTTATCCTTTTAAGTAAAAAAACAATGGTGAGTTGAGTTGGAGCTAAGAAATACAAGATGAATTAATTATTTTCTTTTTCAAATTCGCGTTCATCTTCTAAACAGTATATTATCATTGACTTTATGAAAAATTTGTTCATTTTTTATTCTTAATCGCTTATTTCTGTTTTTTATTTTCTTATATATGTAATCCGTGTTCCAAATAAACGAAACTAAATGTTTGCCGTTAATTAGTTAATTAGGCAAGCAACATAACCGTTAATCTATGATGAATAAACGTATAATAAAAGCATATACCAAATTTACAATTTATTAAAAAAAAATACCCTCATTTCAGAATTTGTTTGCTATTTTTGTAGCAGTTTTTAAAAGACAAATGTCATACTACTATGAATATACACGAATACCAAGGAAAAGAAATTTTAGCCAATTACGGCGTACGGATTCAACGTGGAATTGTAGCGAATAGCCCTGTAGAAGCAGTAGCGGCTGCTAAACAATTAACGGCAGAAACTGGAACTGGATGGCACGTTATCAAAGCGCAAATCCATGCAGGTGGTAGAGGAAAAGGGGGCGGTGTGAAGTTGGCTAAAAACTTGCAACAAGTGGAGGAGCTTTCTGAGCAAATCATTGGAATGATGTTGAAAACTCCTCAAACCCCACCGGAAGGAAAGAAAGTTCATAAAGTGTTGATTGCAGAAGATGTTTATTACCCTGGGGAAAGTGAAACATCTGAATTTTATGTATCTGTTTTATTAAATAGAGCAAGAGGTAGAAATATGATTATGTATTCTACAGAGGGAGGAATGGATATTGAAGAAGTAGCAGAACATACCCCTCACTTAATTTTTACAGAAGAAATTGACCCTGCTTTTGGTTTACAAGCTTTTCAAGCCCGAAGAATTGCGTTTAATTTAGGATTGTCGGGTACAGCTTTTAAAGAAATGGTGCAATTTGTTCATGCGTTATACAATGCATACATCGGCTGTGATGCGTCTATGTTTGAAATTAATCCGGTTTTGAAAACGTCTGATAACAAAATCATGGCGGTGGATGCCAAAGTAAATATAGACGATAACGCGTTATATAGACAACCAAAAATTGCGGATATGCGAGATATTCGTGAAGAAAATCCAATTGAAGTGGAAGCAAAAGAGGTTGGATTGAATTATGTTGACCTCGACGGAACCGTTGGTTGTATGGTAAACGGTGCCGGATTAGCAATGGCTACTATGGATTTGATTAAATATGCCGGTTTTGAGCCGGCTAACTTCTTAGACGTTGGAGGAACAGCTGATGCAAAACGGGTGGAAACCGCTTTCCGTATCATTTTAAAAGACCCAAACGTAAAAGCAATTTTAATCAATATTTTTGGTGGAATCGTGCGTTGCGACCGAGTGGCTCAAGGGGTAGTAGACGCTTATAAAAACATGGGTGATGCAATCAAAGTACCAATCATTGTTCGTTTACAAGGAACCAATGCTGAAATTGCGAAAGAATTAATCGATAATTCAGGCATGCCGATCTTATCAGCAGTTCAATTCCAAGAATCAGCAAACCAAGTGAAAGTAGCGTTGTCGTAATAACTCAATAATATATAGTATAGTTGAAGCCGTCTCAAAACTGAGGCGGTTTTTTATTTTTTTACTTTCATTTTTATAAATTATTATCTTTAATCACTGATATACAATTGATTAAATATGAGATTTAAAGACTATAATCGAAATCAAACGATACTTATACCTTATTGGTTTGATGATTTAATTCCCGAGAAACATCCAGTTAGAGTTATAGACCAAGTTGTTGACTCGCTAAATATTCAGCCACTTATAAAAGCCTACAGCAAAGAGGGTATCCGGGTTATCATCCAAAGATGCTTCTTAAAGTGATGTTGTATGGATATATGACTAATGCGAATCAAGGGTTAAAATATTAAGTTTATAAAAGCTGAAGCAATTTTACCAAATGTAAGGATTAACAATCCTTTACTTGACCTTACTTTACTAGCTCTTTGAATATCAGTTTTTTGAATTAGGAAATTAAATAATGATTCAATAGGTTGTCTAACTCTTGATACCGCTGTTGAAAACAAGTCATTTGCTGCTTTGTCTCTATTTTTAATTTCTTGACACTGCCCTTTAATACCTTTAACAGGTTTCATCATAATTGAGTTTTTTTCTTGCTCTAATTCAGAAAAAAAAATCTTGTTTATTGTATATTTTATCTCCAAAGAAATTTCTGTTAGTTTTCTCAGACCACGCTTCTTTGGAAACAGTTAAATCATTTACTGAGGCAGGAGTTATTTGAATTTCCTCAGGAAAAGGGATTTTATCTAAACGTCTAAAAGCCAATACGTGTAATTTTACACCACAATAATATAAGCTTTTAGTAGAACAATATCCTTTGTCGGTCAACTCTTTAGCTACTTTTGCATTACGCTTTCCTGAACAAGTGATTATCGGCATTGAATCCAGTAAACTTTGATTAGCAAAACAGTCTGAGGGCATAAAATCTTCAAACAACGATGATGTAAAACTTCTAAAAGCTTCCGACAATTGGTTGAGCCGATTAGAAAAAGCAGTGTATGAACCGAGTTTTGGAAACCAATTAAGCAAATAATCACAAGCATAGTTGTGAATTTGTTTGATGCTAAAGCGTTGTTCTTCTTGAACTGCAAATAGATAAATAGTCATAATTTCTTGGTCTGTTAAATCTTGCTTAACATTGTTGCTAAAACGTTCGCAAGTATATTTTAAATCTTTTTCAAATCTGTCACATATTATTGAGTAGATTTTTATTAATTTTAAGACTTTAAGCTGATTAATCATATATTTAAATGTGCGTTAGATACACTATTAATATGCTAATTATCAGATTATTAATCTAATTATCTAAAAGATATTTCTTTCTTTTTTATCCATTTCTCAACCCTTGATTCGCATTAATAATAAAAATATGTTTTATGATGAATATGCCCCAAATAAGTAGTCACTATTTGAGGCATTTTTTTATTTTTTCAACTTACCGTTTTTATAGTTTACTTTTTCCACCACTTCACTTTTCTTGATTTTGGGTTTTGAGACAGTGGCTTGAAATGGTTTTTTGGGTGTAGTACCTTTTTTTGGTGGCGTATTTTGGTTTGGTTTTTGGTTTGAAGGTAGGGATAGTTTAGTTTTATGATTTTTAATCACCTCTATCGGGTTTTTTGGGTTTTCCTTTGTTCCTCGTAAATGTATGACTAATCCGTTCAAAAAATTACGTAAAACCTGATCGCCACATTCCATATAATTGGGATGAACAGCATTACGAAAAAATGCTCCTAATTCCGCTTTCGAAATACGGAAATCAACCAATTGCAAAATGTCAACAATTTGGTCGTCACGAAGTTGCAAGGCGACACGGAGTTTTTTGAAAATATCGTTGTTGTTCATGTTTTTTTGAGTTGCTGAGTTACTGAGTTGCTGAGGTTCTGAGTTACTGAGTTTTTTATTTTAAGATGTAAAGATAAGAGTTAAACTAATGAAATGAATTTTTATTTTTCTTTATCAGACAACCGACAATTATTCCAATAACCATTTCATCGCGTCTCCATAATGTTCTCTCCACAACTTTTCATTGTGTTTTCCACCTTTGATGATGACTTGTTGTAGATTTGATTTTTTACAAATGCGTTGCTCCACTAAATTCGTCATTTTGGTAAAATCAGTGACCATGTCTTTACTTTCGTTGTCACCGCAAAGGAAATAAAGTTTAGCGTTGATTTTTTCTGTCTTTTCTGTTAAGGTGTAAATGTCATTCGTGTACCAAAAAGAAGGGGAAAAGATACCTGTATTTCCAAAGGTTTCAGGATGTTTTAAGATGGCATAATAGGAAATTAATCCGCCCAAAGAGCTCCCAAAAATAGTGGTATGTTTCGCTTTTGTTTTGGTTCGGTACGTTTTATCCACATGTGGTTTTAGGGTGTTAATGATAAAATCCAAATAGGCATCGGCATTTCCTCCGCCGTGTTTTTCGTGTTTATAAGGGGTTAATTCCTCCAGACGTTTTTCGTTTCCGTGTTCGATACCGATGACAATCACGTTCATTTTTAAACTGTCTAAGGTTTCATCCACATTCCATTCACCGGCATAGGCAGTTTTGGCATCAAACAAATTTTGGGCGTCATGCATATACACTACCGGGTATTTTTTGTTGGATTTTTCATAGTTCAATGGTAAATAAACCCATATTTTTTTTGTTGTCTGTAAGGAAGGAGCTTCGATGTCAAAAGTTGTAAACCTATCTTGAGCAAACAGCTGTTGTTGCACAAAAAGGAATAGTCCGAATAAGAAAAGTAAGGCAAAAAAAAACTTCATTTTTTGTTAACTAAATTGAAAAAACTAAATTAGCCAAAAATTCGGTTACATGATTACGTATAAAGAAAAATTAAGTTTAATTGGCGATATGATTGAATTGTCTAAAGTAGATGGTCAATTGCATGAGCGTGAATATGAATTTATCAAAATGGTGGCAGAAGAACTCAACGTTCGCGATGCCGATTTTGAAGAATTATTTACGATTCCTAATGAACTCTTAGTTTTTAAATCGGAGTTTAAACGCATTGAACATTTTTATCGTTTGGCTTTACTTTCGCATTGTGACCACCATCATCATGACCGCGAACATGAATTTATGTATCAATTGGGCTTGAAATTAGGTTTAAATCCGTTTTCTATAAAAAGAGTATTTACCGAAATGGAAAAATCACCCACTCGAATGTTGGAAGGTGATGTTTTATTTCGCATTTTTCAAGAACAACACAATTAACTAAAAGAACAATTGCCTAATTGGCACATTGTCTAATAGGCACATTACTCTCTATATTCCAAAATATCTCCGGGCTGGCAGTCTAATACTTTACAAATCGCTTCTAAGGTGCTAAACCGAATGGCTTTGGCTTTTCCTGTTTTTAGAATAGACAAATTAGAAAGGGTCAAATCTACTTTTTCGGATAATTCATTTAATGACATTTTTCGTTTGGCCATCATTACGTCAAGGTTGATGATTATGGGCATAGCTTAGATGGTTAATTCGTTTTCTTGTTGCATTTCAATTCCACGTTTAAATAAAATGGCGATTACCAATAGGGTAGCACCCATAAAGAACCAAACGCCGGCACCGTCTAATTTCATCATTTCTAAGGTTGGTAATTGAACTCCGTTTATAGATAATTTTCCGCTTTGACTTGCTCCCCACGCGGAAAATATTCCAATACCAAAGGATAGATAGACAACACTCAAAAGGAATTTTTGTACGCTTTCAGTGAAGGGTTGCTCGACATTTACTTTTTTATCATAAAGTATTTTTACAATGCAATAAAATAAGATAGCTTTTAATACCGCTACAATACAAATCAACACCACTTGCGTAATATAACTACTTGTACTGAAAGCATAAAGAGCGGAAAAATCTAAATAGTTCCAAAAATGACCGACATTTTTGTCGCTGATGAACAAGCTATAAAGGGTATTAAAGATAAAGCCACCGGCATCAATGCATAATCCAATGAAAATGATCCATGAAAGGATATACAATGCCTTTAAAATTTGAGATGTTCCAATTTTGATTTCCATAATAAAGTAATTTAATGAAGCAAAAATAATAAATATTTATTGATAAACAATAAATAAATAGTTTTTTTCAAAAAATAATTAATTGGACTCAAAACCTGTTATCCGAATGGAGTGATAACCACTTCACCAAATTCCCAATTTGTTGCATAGGCTACTAAGAAAAATAACAAAAGGAAAAGTTCTAAACAAAACAATAAATAGTAAAGAATGATTTTAAAAGTAATTTCCCACTTTGAATATTCTACTGCAAATGCATTAATATATCCAAATACTATGTAGGCTAAAATCGCAAAAATAATCAGGTAACTTAAAAAAGCAGTATTTACTTGGACTAATAAGTTTATAAAAAAAACAACGTGTCCTAGGGTAGAAATCAATAGCATTCCTAACAATATCATCCCTGCCAGAATAAGATGTTCGCTAAGATTTAATTTCTTTCTTCGGAATAAAATAAAGCTATTCAACGCTGAAATGGGTACAAATAAAAAGAGAATAATTTTGCTTTTTTGAGAAAAGATGGCATTTAATTTTTTACTTGCTTCATTTAAATGTGCGGTATCTTTGAGGGATTCCAAATTATTGTCTGTAACCCAGTCATAAAGATGGCGTATGGTTAACATTAATCCGATTACCAATATAATCAACAAAAATACATTATAGTAGGGTTTTCTTTTGCCGGCTATGTATTCTAATGCTGCTTTTCCGGGACGAATTAACGCTTGTTTTGTTGTAAAAAGTATCCCTTTTTCAATGTGAAAAGTGCCGTGAAGTAAATCATGGTAAATAAAATTCTTAAACGTAATGCGATGTGTATCGGCTTTTTGTTCGCAACCTGAACAAAACGTATCGACTAATTTTTTTCCGCAATTAAGGCAGTGTTTACTTGTCATTTATTTTTTTACTAAAATATAAAAAACTTTCACACCTTACTAATTTCCTCCTAAATAGCATACAATTTTAAATCAAGTTTAAAATGTTGTGTTGAATCCACTCTCCTTTAGAGCGGTTGAGTCGAGATTTAGAAAATGACTTGTAAATTTGTTGGAATAAAATCCTTTTTAATCCATTTTATAATACTATCAAAATCTGTAAAAATCAGTGTTTTGCTCCAGCAAATCCGTCTAATCCGTGTTTCATTAGAAGCGAAGCTACTTTATGCCCAAAGCAAAATCCAACACGTGCTTTTTGGATAAGAAAAACGTTCAAATTTTAGTTGCATGGTTTTACTATAAAAATACCTAAAAAACAGTTTATGACTATGATAACTACTTCAACAATAGTTAAATATAACTAATTTTAACAATTGTGTTTATTTATCGATTATCTTTTTGATTCTCCGTAATTAATCATAATTTTTTTGTATATTTGCTTTAACTCAAAAAGTTAAGCGATGAATTTATTTAGTTTTACAGCAAATTTTGGTACAGAAGAAGATTGTAGAAATCACTTTAAAGAAGAAAGAGATAAAATAGGA
>CALRRY020000056.1:0-11350 GCA_943370635.1 Variovorax paradoxus | reverse complement strand
ATCATAAACACAATTTTATCTATATCTTTTTAGCAAAGATACATTGGAATGAACGATTAGATTCGTTATTTTTACATAAAAATTAGACCAAAAAACAGAAACATTATGAGTTATTATAAAATACACGACCTCGAGAATTATTTCAAAATGTATAAAAAATCGGTTCGTGAACCCCGAAAATTTTGGGACCGTATTGCTGATGAAAACTTTACTTGGTACCAAAAATGGGACAAAGTTTTTGAATTTGATATGCAAGAAGCAAAATTCAAATGGTTTTTGGATGCCAAAGTAAATATTACCAAAAACTGTATTGACCGCCATTTAGCTCGAAGAGGAGATAAAACGGCGATCATTTTTGAACCGAATAACCCAGACGAAGAAGCTCAGCATATTACGTATAATGAACTCTATGCACGAGTTGCTAAAATGGCTAATGTATTGAGAGAACAAGGTATCAAAAAAGGAGATAGAGTTTGTATTTATTTACCAATGATTCCTGAATTAGCGGTATCGGTTTTAGCTTGTGCCCGAATAGGTGCAATTCACTCTGTTGTTTTTGCCGGGTTTTCTGCTTCGGCAGTTTCAACTCGAATTAACGATAGTGAATGTAAAATGGTCATCACTTCAGACGGTGGTTATCGTGGTAACAAAACCATTGATTTAAAAGGCATTATTGATGAAGCATTAGAAAAATCACCCTATGTGGAAAAAGTGTTGGTCGTAAAAAGAACCAATGAAAAAGTAAACATGAAAGATGGTCGTGACCTTTGGTTGCAACCTCTTTTAGACGATGCCATTCCTAACAATGTTGCAGAAATTATGGATGCTGAAGATCCGTTATTCATTCTTTACACTTCAGGTTCAACAGGAAAACCAAAAGGAATGTTGCATACCACTGCCGGTTATATGGTTTATACAGCCTATACGTTTAAAAATGTTTTCAACTATGAAGAAAATGATATTTATTGGTGTACAGCCGATATTGGTTGGATAACCGGACATTCTTATATTTTATACGGACCATTGTTAAATGGTGCCACGACGGTTATTTTTGAAGGTGTTCCATCTTATCCGGATTTTAGTCGTTTTTGGGAGGTAATTGAAAAACATAAAATCACACAATTTTATACCGCTCCAACGGCTATTCGTGCCCTAGCAAAAGAAAGTTTGGATTATGTGCAACGTTTTCCATTAAAATCACTAAAAGTGATTGGTTCAGTTGGAGAACCAATTAATGAAGAAGCTTGGCATTGGTACAATGATCATGTAGGAGGGAAGCGATGCCCATTAGTGGATACCTGGTGGCAAACGGAAACGGGAGGAATTATGATTTCACCTATTCCATTTGTTACACCAACAAAACCAACGTATGCATCCTTACCATTGCCGGGAATTCAACCCGTTTTGATGGATGAATTGCGAAACGAAATTGAAGGCAATCAAGTCACCGGAAGTTTGTGTATTAAATTCCCTTGGCCATCAATGGCAAGAACAATATGGGGAGATCATCAACGGTATAAAGAAACGTATTTTTCAGCATTTCCCGGAAAATATTTCACCGGAGATGGTGCTTTACGTGATGAAGTAGGATATTACCGAATCACCGGTAGAGTAGATGATGTGATTATTGTTTCCGGTCATAATTTGGGAACGGCTCCTATTGAAGATTCGATAAATGAACATCCTGCTGTGGCGGAAAGTGCTATTGTAGGATTCCCACACGATGTGAAAGGAAATGCTTTATATGGATTTGTGATTTTAAAAGAAACCGGTGAAACCCGAGATAAAGAAAATCTCCGCAAAGAAATCAATCAACAAATTTCTGATCAAATCGGACCGATTGCTAAATTAGATAAAATTCAATTTGTTTCAGGCTTACCGAAAACCAGAAGCGGAAAAATCATGCGTCGCATTTTAAGAAAAATCGCAGAAGGAGATTATTCTAATTTTGGAGATATAACTACGTTATTGAATCCAGAAATCGTGGAGGAAATAAAGGAAGGGAAATTATAAAACAAATTACAACATAATAGTTAAGCCGCACGAATATAATTCTTGCGGTTTTTTTATTAACTTTGATATTATGAAAGAACAAGATTTAACCAAACTCTCTGTTGACGAACTAAAAGCAAAACAGAAAAAGCTTAAAACATCGTATTCATTAATCTTAATTCCAATGGCCATTAAGCTTTTAAGCTATTAAGCATCATATTCTTTATGCTAAAAATGAAAAGTCCGGTTTTTACAACTTTACCTATAGCATTTTTAACTTTAATTATAATTTTCTCTAAACAAATAATATCAAATAAAGAAGAATTAGAAAAAAAGAAAATATAAACAAATCTTAAATCATTATAAAACAGTCTGTTTTTTTGAGTTATTTAGTGTAATTTAGCTCGAATGAACCCAACTTTCCAAATAGCAATTATCGGTGGTGGTCTCGCCGGATTAACCGCTGCGATTCATTTGTGCAAAGCTGGAAAATCAGTTATTCTATTTGAAAAAAATACTTATCCAAAGCATAAAGTTTGTGGCGAATTCATATCAAATGAAGTTTTGCCTTATTTTGAAGAATTAGGGTTGAAAATTGAATCATTACAACCAACTCACATACATAAAACATCAATTTCAATTAATAGTGGAAAATCGATTTTTGCCAATCTTCCGTTGGGCGGATTCGGAATAAGTCGTTATCAATTAGATAATTATCTTTATAATAAAGCTAAAGAGTTTGGTTGTAAAATCATTCATCAACAAGTAAATGAAATTAATTTTTCGGATGATTTGTTTACCATTCAAACCGAAAATAACGAAACTTATGTAGCAAAAGTAGTTTTAGGAGCTTTTGGAAAACGGTCAAATTTAGATATCAAACTGCAGCGGAATTTCATCCAAAAAAAATCGCCTTGGCTAGGTGTAAAAGCACATTATAAAGGGAATTTTCCGAATGATTTAGTAGAATTACATAATTTTGAAGGTGGTTATTGCGGTGTTTCAAAAGTGGAAAATGACATCATCAATATTTGTTATCTAGCCAAATATGAATCATTTAAAAAAGAAAAAGATATTTTAAATTTTCAAAAAAACGTTTTAAACAAAAACCCAAAACTCAAAGCAATTTTTGACAATTCGGAACTGCTTTTTGAAAAACCATTAACCATCAGTCAAATTTCGTTTGAAACTAAAAAGCAAGTAGAAAACCATATTTTGATGCTAGGCGACACCGCCGGATTAATTCATCCGTTATGCGGAAACGGAATGGCAATGGCCATTCACAGTGCAAAAATAGCCAGTGAATGCACGCTTGAATTTCTGAATGGAAAAATAAATCGCAGCGAATTGGAAATAAAATACGCCAAACAATGGAATTTCAATTTTAAATCTCGCATTCAAACGGGAAAAATGCTCTCCAAATTATTACTTAACCCATTTCTTAGTAATCTAATCATGAAATGGCTCATAATCTTTCCAAAATTTGTACCTTACATCATTCAAAAAACACACGGGAAACCCATTAATTAATGCCAATTCAAACTAAATTTCGTACAGAAGCTGATGAAATCATGGATGATTTTGAACTGAAAGGTTCAGAATTACGTGAAGCATTGGATAAAATTGCCCGCATTAATCAATTGCTGGGTGGAAATAAATTAACTTTACAAGGGGTTCAAAAATTAATTCAACACAACAACAACCAAGATAAAATTCGCATAGTAGATGTTGGATGTGGAAATGGAGATATGTTGCGAACTCTAGCAAATTTTGCTAGTCGGAATAATCTAAATTTTGAACTTATTGGGGTGGATGCCAACTCTTTTACCATTGATTATGCCAAAAAGTTGAGTATAAAATATCCTACGATTCATTACCAATGTCAGGACATTTTTAGTGAAGCGTTTAGTAAATTGAATTATGATATTGTACTGTGCACCTTAACATTACACCATTTCAAAAACGAAGAGATAAATTATTTAATTAAACTTTTTTTTCAACAAAGTAAAGTTGGAATCGTGATAAATGATTTGCACCGTTCAACAATCGCTTACCGATTATTTCAAATGGTTTGTTTTGTTTTTAAACTAAATAAAATGTCAAAAAACGATGGATTAATTTCTATTTTACGTGGATTTAAAAAATCTGAATTAGTTGCTTTTTCAAGGAAAATTAACGCATCAAAACAAACGATTCAATGGAAATGGGCATTTCGATTCCAATGGATTATATGGAAATAAATTAAATAAAATGACTGTTAAACTCATCACTGTTGCTACGCAAGTGCCGCAATATTCTCGAAAAACTTCGGAAATTATTCCTTTTTTGGATAGTTGGTTGCATAGCCAGGAAGATCGATTCATACGAAAAGCAAATAAGATTTTTGAAGGAGCTCAAGTAGATAAACGTTATTCCATTATGCATCCGGAAGAAGTTTTTTCCTTATCATCTTTTGAGGAAAGAAACGCCATTTATTCCAGAGAAATGATTGTTTTAGGCGAACAAGTGCTACAAAAAGCTTTAAATAATGCAAAATGGAGTCCGAAAAGCATTGATTATATTATCACTGTGAGTTGCACCGGCATTATGATCCCGTCCTTAGATGCTTATCTTATCAATCGATTACAATTAAAACAAGATATTGTCCGTCTTCCGGTGACCGAAATGGGTTGTGTTGGCGGTGTTTCCGGACTAATTTATGCTAAAAACTTCCTCAAAGCCAATCCCAACAAAAGAGCGGCTGTGATTACCGTTGAAAGTCCAACAGCAACGTTTCAATTGGATGATTTTTCTATGGCAAACATTGTCAGTGCTTCGATTTTTGGTGATGGAGTAGCATGTGCTTTATTGTCTTCATTTCCAGAAGATAACGGACCTAAATTAATTGACGAAGCCATGTATCATTTTTATGACAAGGAACACATGATGGGCTTTGATTTAACAAATAAAGGACTTAAAATGGTTTTAGATATTGAAGTTCCTGAGACGATTGGTGACCATTTTCCGGCGATTATTCATCCGTTTTTAGAAAAAAATAAGTTGACAATTCAGGATATTGATTATTTAATTTTTCATCCGGGTGGGAAAAAAATCGTACATTTAGTCGAAGATTTATTTTTGGATTTAGGTAAAAACATCGACGACACCAAAGAAGTGTTGCGATTATACGGAAATATGTCGAGTGCCACCGTTTTATTTGTTTTGGAAAGAATTATGCAACAAAATCCAACATCAGGTGAAAGAGGGTTGATGTTAAGTTTTGGACCCGGATTTACAGCACAGCGAATTTTATTAGAATGGTAAACGAATTTCAACATACTTGGGCAATTATCCTCGGAGGAAGTTCCGGATTAGGATTGGCTTCTGCTAAAAAGTTAGCCGAAAACGGAATGAATATTTGTATTATTCACCGAAATACGCGAGTGGAGTTACCTGAAATTGAACAAGAATTTGAATCTATCAAATCAACCGGAATTTCCTTTTTGAGTTTTAATGTCGATGCTTTACAACCTGAAAAGCGGCAAGAAGTCATTAATCAAATTAAGTCTGAAATAGGTTCTGACCAAGTAAAATGCCTGATTCACAGCATCGCAAAAGGAAGTTTAAAAAGTATGACTTCAGAAAATTCATTAACAACGGATGATTTTTTGTTAACTATCAATGCAATGTCGATTTCGCTTTACGATTGGACAAAAGCGATTTTTGATGCCAAATTTTTTCATCAAGATGCCAGAATTATTTCTTTTACAAGCGAAGGAAGTTTAAAACCCATCCCAAATTACGGAGCCGTGAGTGCTGCTAAAGCAACGTTGGAAGCCATTTCGAGACAAATTGCTTTTGAATTTGCACCCTTTGGCATTAAAAGTAATTGCATTCAAGCGGGTGTGACGAATACAAAATCACTGCAACTGATTCCAAATAGCGAAAAAATTAAAGAAATTGCCATTAGAAGAAATCCATTTAAACGTTTGACAGAACCCGAAGATGTGGCTAATGTGGTTTATTTACTTTGTAAAGAAGAAGCCAAATGGATTAACGGAACTGTTATTAAAGTAGATGGCGGTGAAAGCCTTTAAAATAAAATTGAAATGAGTCAAACCGATTTAATTTTAAGTAAGCTTCCTTACCAAAAACCATTTCTTTTTGTAGATGAATTGTTAAACGTTGATGAAAATGGAGCAAAAGGGACATTTACTTTTGATGAAAAGTTAGATTTTTACAAAGGTCATTTTAAAAATAATCCAATTACGCCGGGTGTGATTTTAATCGAAACAATGGCTCAAATTGGGTTGGTTTGTTTGGGAATTTATTTAACGTCGAACGAAGATGTTTCGCAAATCGCCTTTTCATCCTCTGAAGTAGAATTTTTAAAACCGGTTTATCCAAACGAAAAAGTCATGGTAATTTCAGAAAAAGTCTATTTCCGTTTTGGAAAATTAAAGTGTAAAGTTCGAATGATGAATAGTAAAAATGAAGAAGTTTGTAGCGGAACTTTGTCAGGAATAATAGTAAGATAACATGCAAAAAAAACGTGTTGTCATCACCGGATTAGGCGTTGTTGCTCCCAATGGTGTGGGAGTGAGCAACTTTTTGCATGCTATCAAAAACGGAATTTCAGGAATCAAACACGATGCTGAATTAGAACGATTACAGTTTTCTTGTCAAATTTCGGGAACGCCTGAAATAACGGAAGAACTAAAAAATGAATATTTTACAGCATTAGAATTAAAAAACTTCAACGCATCAGGAATTTTATATGGTGTAATTGCCGGAATGGAAGCGTGGAAAGATGCCGGATTATCCATTGAAAATAACGAAAACCCCGATTGGGATAGCGGAACAATTTTTGGAACCGGAACATCAGGTATCGAAAAATTCAGAGAAAGCATTTATAAAATTGATGATTTTCAAACCAGAAGATTAGGAAGTACTGCTGTAGCTCAAACGATGAATAGTGGCGTGAGTGCTTATTTAGCGGCAAAATTAGGATTAGGAAATCAAGTAACTACCAATTCTTCCGCTTGTGCAACCGGAACAGAAAGCATTTTGATGGGTTATGATCGAATCGTTTCCGGACAAGCCAAGCGAATGTTGGTGGGAAGCACCTCCGATAGCGGTCCGTATATCTGGGGCGGATTTGATGCCATGCGGGTTTGCACGTTCAAACACAACGATTCACCGGAAAAAGGCTCGCGACCCATGAGTGAAAGTGCTTCGGGTTTTGTGCCTGGAAGTGGAGCAGGAGCACTGCTTTTGGAAGATTTAGAATCTGCTTTAGCTAGAAAGGCAACTATATATGCTGAAGTTTTAGGTGGAAACAGTAATTCCGGGGGACAAAGAGGTGAAGGTACAATGACAGCACCTAATTCAGTTGCAGTTCAAAAATGTATTGAATATGCTTTGCGAAATTCAACTATAAATTCAAATGAAATTGATACAATAAACGGACATCTAACAGCCACAATTAAAGATAGTTTAGAGATTTTCAATTGGAGTAAAGCTTTACAATTATCGAAATCTAATTTCCCCTATATTAATTCATTAAAATCGATGGTTGGGCATTGTCTTTCGGCATCCGGAAGTATTGAAAGTGTGGCGACCATTTTGCAAGTTCATCACGGATTTATTTTTCCTTCGATTAATTGTGAAGACTTGCATCCTGAGATTGATACTTTGGTTGAAAGGGAAAGAATTCCGCAACAATTGCTTCAAAAAGAAATCAATATTGCGGTAAAAGCCAGTTTTGGTTTTGGTGATGTTAATGCCTGTGTAGTTTTTAAAAAGTTTCGTTAAGTTGCGTATCTTCGTAAAAAAAAGAAGATGAACAAAGAAGAAACCATTCTCCAACTCAAAAATATAGTAAAACCTTACATTAAAAATCAGGAAGCGTTTGACAATTTAAATGAAAACACTGATTTTATTAATGATTTGAAGATTAATTCCGCCAATTTGGTTGATGTTATTTTAGATATTGAAGAAGCGTTTGATATTGTGATTGACAATGCATCGATGGAAAGAATGTTGAATGTTCAATCGGCTTTGGAAATTATTGAAACTAAATTAGCCGAAAAATGATAGGGAATGATGTGGTAGATTTAGCTTTAGCAAAAGCGGAAAGCAATTGGCAACGAAAAGGTTACCTAAACAAAATATTTACTACAAAAGAACAAAACCTTATTTATTCCGCCCAAAATCCAACGGTTATGGTTTGGATATTGTGGAGTAGGAAGGAAGCTGTTTATAAAATCATCCGACAACAAAATGGATCAAGAGGAATTTATCCTTTGCGAATTGAAAACACTGATTTTAAAAATGGAATAATTGTATTTGAACAACAACTTTTCTATACCAAAACAACAATAGATGAAAATTTTATTCATTCAATAGCTCTTAAAAATCAAGCTTTTAGTCGTGTTGTTGAACTATCTACTACGACTTCACTTTACAAAAAAAATGAAATTCCCTATTTGATAGAGGAAAATAGGGTAGTAAATTTATCAAAAAGTCACCATGGTAGGTATGAAAAAGTGGTTAGACTTATTTAATATCCAATCGTTTCTTTAGCTTCAAAAAAACTAAAGCTGTAATAAAAGCATCACCGGAAGCAGTGTGACGGTCACTTTTTTCAACTTTTAAAATTTTACACAATTCATCTAAAGTAGAATGTTGATCTTCCTGTAAACCTTTGAATTTCTTATACATGGCATCGGTATCCATGCTGTCATTTTTGAGTTTTCCAACGTCTAAGCGTTTGAGAACTTGGTTAATCATTTCGATGTCAAAATTCACGTTATGGCCTACTAAAGTAGAATTTTTAATGAACTCTAAAAATCGAATAATGGCTTCTGCTTCTACAATTTTTTCTTCTTTTCCTTCTTTTAAAATTCCGTGAATGGGAGCTGTTTCCGTTTTATAAAGATCTTGTTTTAAAAAAAGTTCAAGCGAATCGTTTACAATCACAGCATTTTCAATTACAGTAACTGCTCCGATAGATAAGATAACATCTTTACGATGATCTAAACCCGTTGTTTCGCAATCAAAAATTACATAACGTTTTGGTTGTAACTCATCGGGTTCTTGCTCGAAATTTTCAAGATAATTTTCCCAAAATTTGGGATAATCTTTGCTTACTTTTTTAAACCAATCGAATACCATAGTTTAGGTGAAATAAGTGAGTTGAAAACGATTTTTGATAGCATCCTGAATATCGCGAATAGGTTGAAATGCATTCTTAAGTTTTACTTTATCAGATTTCGATAACTCATTTAAATTCAAATACCTACCGTTATTATTGTTAGCTAAACCTTCTTCCGTTCTAAAGAGAGAAAGTGTTGAAAAAGCTTCGGCACAACTTTCAAATAAATCAGCGTTTTGAGGTTCTAGTTCCGCTAATTTTTTATATCGTTGATAGGTGTTGTTGATTCCTTTTATATCTTGACTTAAAACCAATAAACGTGCTGCATCTATCAATGGCATTAAAGCACGGCTTTTTATATCAAAAGTATCTTTGTGCTCGCCATCATCTTCAACCAAAAACTGACGAAAAAAGCCAAGTGGAGGAGGGTTTTTCAATGCATCTGTGCCCAAATAAGCAAAAAATAATTGGTTATTGTGCACATTGGCAAAGATGTTTTCTGTTATCAAATCCACTAAATTTTCATCACCCATAATAAAATCATAATCAAAGAAAATAGAGCACATTAAAATTCCTTTTTCACCGGGTTTATTAATCCAAGAATTGTACTGCTTATTCCAATCGGTGACAGATTTACACCACATTGGATTACTGGCCATCATTTCTGCAGGACAAAATTCGTAGCCAACTTTATTGAGTGTTTTGGTGACTTTTTCAGCTAATTCAAGGAAATATTTTTTTACATCGTCATAACGTTCTTCTTCCACATCTTCAAAAACTAAGGCATTATCTTGGTCAGTCATCAATAATTGTTCTTTTCGTCCTTGGCTGCCAATGTTCATCCAGGCAAATCGAGTAGGGGGTTGCTCCTCCATTTTTTCAATGGCTAATTCTACAGCTCGTTTGGTAATAGCAATATTAATTTCACCTACAAGAGATGAAATATGTTGTATCGGAATATTTTTATCTAATGAATTCTGAATCAAATCATTTAGTTTTTCACGAACCGCTTTTAATTCCTTGGAACGCGTTGCCCGTTTGGTTTGTTTAAGTAAAACCCCTGGATTGTTGGCTTGAGCAACAACCACATCATGTTCAGAAATAATTCCCATGATTTTGGATTTGTTTGTTCCATCTGCTGTGACACAAAGATGACCTACATTGTGCTTAAGCATCATCATTTGCGTTTCTGCAATCGAAATGTTTTCGGCAACTGTTATCACAGGTGCCGACATGATTTGATCTACGGTAATATCAATAGGAAAGAGGCCTGTGGCAATTTTAGAACGTAAATCTTTGTCGGTCACAATGCCAACCGGTAAACTATTATCTTGAATGATAACACTACCGATTTTACTTTGTGTCATGGTTTGTGCTACAAATTTCACAATATCTTTTCGGGACGCAGTAATTGGACTTTTTGTATAGGAAATAGGTTGAAAATATTGAATTTCTGCACTTTGCTCGGTATAAATTACATTTTCAGAGATTAATTTACCTCTATTTTCTTTATCATAAGGATTACGTGTATTAGATGCAAAACTTTCTAACAAAAAGCTTAAAACTTCAGCATTTTGATTCACATAGGGTTTGAAAACATTAATTGGAATGGCATATAAAAGGCTTTCTTCACGGGCTTTGGCGGTCATTAAATAGTTGTCTTTGGCAAAAAAGGGACGTAGTCCAAGAATATCTCCTTCATCGCATTTGTCAATTAATGTCTCCTCGGCATCGGAAGTAACGGAAAGTCCGATTGCACCCTCTTTCACGACATAAAAGAAAGGATGGGTTTTGTCTCCGATTTTAAACAAGACATGGTTTTTTTCTACATGTACCACTTGAATTTCATTGGAAATTGTAACCAATTCAGTATATGTAAGACTGTTGAATGGCGGGAAGTTTTTCAGAAAATCTGCAATTCGTTCAGCAATTGAATTTTTCATTGAATTTAAATTATAGTATAAAATTACATAAAATGAATTTACAATTACTCATTTAAATTCCATTTTAAAGTTTTTTTTTAATATATGAATTTGAATGAAGTAGAGTATAAACAGTATTGAATAATAGAATTTATAACCCGTAGTGCATTATAAAAAAAGTTGCTCAAAACACTAAAAATTAGTACATTGTATTGACTACCAATCAAATACAATTATGAGCAACCTTGAAGCAAGTTACAAATTAATTTTCAAAGAATTAAGTAAAATTTCAGACGCAGAA
>CALRRY020000055.1:0-11970 GCA_943370635.1 Variovorax paradoxus | reverse complement strand
GTTTTCTGTATCTGAAATTTTACTTAATTCTTTGAAAATTAATTTGTAACTTGCTTCAAGGTTGCTCATAATTGTATTTTATTCGTAATCAATACAATATACTAATTTTTAGTATTTTGAGCAACTTTTTTTATAATGCACTACGGGTTAAATTATTTAAAAGCATAATAAAGTATCGCAAGTACTAATTCAAAACCATATAAAACAGCTATAATAGTTTTAAAATCATCTTCATTATTATTGGCAATTAACTTAGCCATCAATATTGGAAGTAAAATGATAAATAAAAATTGAAAAAAAATCCACATATTTTAAATTTTTTAGTTACACCTCTATCGTTCTATTCATTAATCTTGGCAACAGTATATCTCGTGCTTCTTTGAGTTTTTGGTTTTGACTGTATAATGTTTGTATAAGCACCATTATTGACTGAATTTTTGATTCAAACAGCTTTAATATTTCTTCAGAGCCGATGATTAATTCTACATCAGAAATTTGTTTAGAACTTATGTTTGGCTGAGCCGCTCCTCCAGCAAAATTTAATATTTGTTTTTGAGCCTCATCTGTCATAAAAAATGAGAAAACTAAAAAAACATTGTTTTCTTTTTCTGAATAGGGTCTGAACAATCCAACTCGCTGATTTAAATAAATTTTTTTATCTATTTTAGGTATTAAACCAACTTTTCCAACTGTTGCACCTGTCATTGCTATTAACACATCACCTTCAAAAAGTTCAAATTTTTCAGCATTTTTAGCAACTTCATCATCTACATAATCACAATCAGTTATGTCAACCGTATTGTTATTAATATTCTTGATTTTCACTACAGGATTTCCTTCTGTTTGCCAATCGTTGCTTTTAAAAGCATATCCTGATTTCACTTCACATAGGTCGGCTACTTTTCCTTTTCTCCACCCCACAGGCAAACCACTTTCCGCATCAAACTCCGTATGCTCATAATTTGGAAAGCGGAAATTCACAAACCATTCTTTGTAAATATTTTGAGCCGTTTCTTCTAATAAGGTAATGCGTTTAAGGTTGTTTTCTATTAAATCATCGTAATTTGAGAGAATGGAGGCAATTCGTTTTTGGGTTTCGAGTGGAGGTGTAGGAACTTTAAATTTAAGTAGTTTTTCTAAACTTAAATTATCCTGTGTAGCACCTTGAGATACCATTTGCATTTGTTTTTGCACAATGTCAAAATGATATTTTATAAATCTAACATCACAAACATTTTCATCTGCAACAAAACCAATTATACTATCAGGGAAACAGGCTTGTATTCCTAAAATAGTTGTGTCTGCTATATTAGCCGCAATTGTAATACACAATGTATTTGGTTCCCATAACTTACTTTGGTCAAGTCCTTTTTGACTATATGTTTGGCTATATTCTGTTATGTACAAATTAGCATTTTTAACGTCTCCTGTTTGAATTAATGGAAATTCACCTCCGTAAAGACTTTCGTCATTACGTGGTCTGTGTCTTGATTTTCCTCTACCTATAAAACCAAGTTCATCAAAACTTTTTAATTCCCAACTCATAACCCTAATTCATTAAGGTTATTTTCAATTTCTTCAACGCTTGGCAAACTGCCTTTGAGGTTGTCGGGCAAAATACGAGTCAATTCATATTCTGAGATGCCAATGGGTTTTGTCATTCCACGCAAGGTGTATTCGGCAAAAACTTTGTCTTTTCCTTGACACAGTATCAAGCCTACGGTGGGTTGGTCGGTTTCGTGTTTCAATAGTTCATCTACCGCAGAGCAATAAAAGTTCATTTTTCCTGCATATTCAGGCAAGAAATCGCCTTTTTTAAGGTCTATAACTATAAAACAACGGGTTTTTAAGTGGTAAAAAAGCAAATCGAGGTAAACGTCTTTATCGCTTATTTCTAAATGGTATTGTCTGCCCACAAAGGCAAATCCTGCTCCGAGTTCTACCAAAAATTTCTCTACGTTTTTAGTGAGTGCCACTTCCAATTCTCGTTCTGAAAATTCAGTTGCCAAAGTGGTAAAATCAAAAATATACGGGTCTTTGAACACGCTTTTCGCCCATTGCGAGTGAATATCGGGCAAGGTAGCATCAAAATTATGCACTAATGTTCCTTGTCGTTCGTGAACGTTGCTTTTTATTTGAGCAATCAAGGTATCTCTGCTCCATCCTTGTTCAACAATTTGTTGCATATACCAATAGCGATTGGGCAAGTCTTTTATTTTTTGCATCAAAATAATATGATGTGACCAACTAACTTTGTTAAATATATGTAAGTCAGTATTTTCTAATTTCGCCAATGGCGTTGGCAAAATTGAGTTTTCGTCTGTTTCTAATTTTGCAACTGCCCGTTGCGAAATTGAATTTGGATTGTTTTCTAATTCCGACACTGGCAGTGGCGAAATTGAATTTTCGTCTGTTTCTAATTTTGCCACTGGTAGTGGCAAAATTGTATTTCTATCCTTTTCTAATTGGGCAACTGGCAGTTGCCAAATTGTAATTGATTGATATTCTTTGTAAAAAGTAAGCATTCTTGCAATATTCCTTTCAGAAAATCCTTTTACCTCGCTCAACTCGTTTTTTAAGTCAATTGCCAAACGAGGAATAATTCCTTTTCCCCAACCTTCTTGCTGTTGGCGTTCGTGTATCATTTTACCAATATCCCAATAGGTTGCCAAAAGTTCTGTATTAACTGCTAAATAGGCTTTTATTTGCCCTTGTCGCACACGGTTTTTAATACCAACTAATAAGTCAGAATAGATGTTTAATTCGTTACTCATAGCCCTAATTCTGTTAAATTCAACTGTATTTGTGTTGCTAAACCAATGGCTTCTTCGTTCAAACTTTGCAGTTCTACTTTTATTTCTGCCATTCGTTCTTCGTAATCAAAATCTTCGTCTATTATAGGTGCAACGCCTACATAGCGTCCTGCTGTAAGGCTGTAATCGTTAGTGGCAATTTCTTCTTTAGTAACCACTTTACACAAACCTGCAATGTCGGCATATTCGCTTTTCGGGAAACGGCTTACTAACCAATGAGCTTCTTTGTTAAAATAAAGTACTTGGTCTATGGTGTGGCTAAAGTCAACAAAGTCCAATTCCATTTGTTTCAATTGGTCTAACACTTGCTCTTTCCATTCTTTTTGCTTTCGCAAATCGCCCTCTTTTCCTGCTTCTTTTACAAAAGCGTTTATGGCTTTCAAAAAGTTATTATAAGCACGTTTTCCTTTTTTTAATTGGTCAGTATTGTCCTTCGTTAAAGTCAGTAAAACTGAGGTGTTGTCGTATATTAGTTTTGTTTTTGAAAAAGCAGTAGCTATTTGTGAGATACTTTCAATATCATCGGCATCAAAGGTTTCGTTCCATTGGGCTAAAGTCACTTTCGACAATAGTTTTTCAAAGGTAGTTTGAAGTCCTTTGTTGTATTGTTCAGCCAAACTATTCGCTTGTGCTGTGATTTGGCTTAAATGGTCGTTAATAGTTGAAAAGTAATGCGAAACAGTTTTGTCAAATACTTGTCTTTTCCCTCTATACAATCCTACAATCGCTTGAACATTCGCTAAATGTTCGGGTGTAAAATCGTGCAAATTAGAAGATACTTTGCGGTAAACGTCTCTAAGGTCAAGCATTAAGGTTTGGTTGGCTCTGTGAGCGTCTTTTTCCTTTTCTCTGTCAAAGAACCAAAGTGTACAAGGCAATGTACGTGTATAGAAAAATTTAGTTCCAATAGAAACCATGACATCTACCGCACCTGTTTCTACTAATTTTTGGCGGATGTCTTTTTCCGAATGTCCTGCATCCGAAGCCGAAGAAGCCATAACAAAACCTGCTCTTCCTTTTTCATTTAGCAAAGAATAAAAATATTGAATCCAAAGATAATTTCCATTATCGTTTTTGGGTAAGCCAAAAGGTAAACGAGGGTCTTTCTTTACGCTGTCTTTGCTTTTATCTACACCATCTACATTAAACGGTGGATTAGCCATTATAAAATCGCATCGTCCTAACAAGTCATGTTTGTCTTCGTAAAAAGTGTTTCCTTGCAAGATACTGCCTTCCAATCCGTGTATTGCCATGTTCATTTTGGCTAATCGAGTATTGGTATCGGCTTTCTCTTGTCCGTAGAACGTAACTTTGTTCGATGGGTCAGCACCTTCTTCCTCTTCAATAAAATGTGCAGTTTGCACAAACATACCAGCAGACCCTACGGCAATATCGGCAACGATACCGTGATTAGGTTCAATGATTTTTACAATGGTGTTTACTAAGGATGGAGGCGTAAAAAATTCGCCACCTTCTTGTGCTCCAATCATAGCAAACTTGTTCAAGAAGAACTCATAAATTCTTCCAAAAACATCACCTGAAACATCATTTAAAGATTCGTCATTAAAAACACGAATAAGGCGTTGCAAGAGGTCTTTGTCGAAGAGATTGTATTCTTTAGGCAAAACGCCTAAAAGGTTCTCGTATTCACTTTCAATGTTACGCATGGCTTCGTTGATATATTCGCCTAAATCGGCACTATCAGGAAGATTAGCTATGGTAGTCCACTGTGCCGTTTCGTTTAAGAAAATGGCTTTGGCGGTAAGGAAGTCATTTTTTTCAATGGGTCGCACTCCACGAGTAGGATGTACAGGCAGTGATTTCTCAATTTGTCGTTTGGCAATAATAAATCGGTTATGGGCTTGACGAAGAAAGATAAGTCCCAATACAGGAAAACTATATTCCGATGCGGTAAGTTTACTATTGGCTCTTAAATCGTCTGCGGTTTTCCAAAGACGTGTTTCTAATTGTTTGAGTTGTGCGGCTGTCATATTTTTTTCTTGGTTTTCAAATGTATTGAATATAACTAAATTTTGAAAGACTTTTCATCTTTTAAATAAGCAATAAAGGACTTTGAACCAATTATTTCAAGCTCATCTTTAAAACCTCTGATTAAGCTAATAATAGGTTTTGGATTGTTTACTTGGACTTTCAATAAGTAAAGTTCTGAATTTGCTAATTTGCTAATGTGTTTTTCTAAACTTGAATTGGCTTCTTTGAATAAAATAAAGGCACGAAGCGATAATTGTAATTCCACCTCAAATTTTTCGCCATTGCGTTCGGAAAATCCAAAAACATCGGTATTTTCTACTTGATGTTGTTCTTGGTTCTCATGTAGTTCTTCCAATACCTCAACGTCAATAATGCGTTCTAAGTTGAAATATTTGTTTTGCTTAGTTGCTATTTCATAAGCACAGATAGCATTGTAATTTTCGGTAAATTGAAATGGCTCAACGACTCTATCCGAAATTTTATTGGAATTAACGGAATGGTAATGTTTTAAAAGCACTTTTTTATGGTTTACAATGCCGATGTTCAATTTTTCAACCAACTTGCTTAAATGGGCTTTAAAAAGCGAATTTGCCTTATGAGCAACTTCCGACTTTAAATAGATTTTTTTTAGAACTGCTTCTTGAAGTTTATTTTCCTTACCCACTGTTTTTACCATTTCAATTAAATAGCCAGCTTCTTCTTTGGTAAAAAACTCATCTGTATGAATTTCAGACACTATAAAAAACTTGTTATGTTCGTCTTTTTGAACATCAAATCCCAATTGTTTGATTAAATCGATATAACGGTAAGCGGTTCTTTCGGTACATTCCAAGAAGTTAGCAATAAACCGAACTGATTTAGAAGGCTTGTTTTGCAAAAGTGTAATGAGCTGAAGAACTCTGTAAATTTTATGTTGGTTAAACATCTTTTTAAAATTTTGCGACAATTTAAGTCAAAAGACAATACCCGCCAAACTATTGACTGTAGTTGTCATTAAACTTTTGGTTCTTTGACAATTAAATAAAAAAAATGAGAAATATTATATTAATCTTCCTTTTAGGATGTAGTACAACAATTTTTGGACAATTAGCAGATACGCTGTTTGTTTCAAAATTAAATGATGCCGAATGGGTTAAATCAATACCTAATTCAACGAAATTCAAAATTATAAAGTTTGCAGATAATTCATTTTTAGAAATTGGCGAAAAAATGGTTATTGGGAAACCAAGCGGAACAAATTTGTCTAATCAACAAACAACGGGAATTTTTAATTCAACTAATCAAGTCAGTAATAATTTTTCCTATTTAATGTTGGGACGAATGGGTAGTGCATTGCTATCAGGTGTTACGTATTTACCTGAGGCATTTAAAGGAAACGATGTTGAAATAGAGGATATAAAATTTATTAAAAATGGCAAGAAAGCTACCTCAGCAGGAGTTATCATCATATTTGATAATCCGGGAATGGATATAACCGTTCTAAATTTAGAATTTGCTTTAAAATATGGTGAATTAATAAACCCAAAATCAACAATGACAAGCGATGAAGCGTTGGCGGAATTAAAAAAAGCAAAAGACAAATTGGATTTAGGTTTGATTAGTCAAGAGCAATATGAAGCGGTAAAGACAGAGATGATTAAATACATCAAGTAAACAAATCTAAATTACAAGCTAAATTTAAAAGCGAGTTTAAAAAAAGCAGAAGTGGAACTACTAATTTTGCTTCCAGTTAAAATTGCATCTAATACCTCGTAATTTTCTATTTGAATAAATTCGGTGGCTTTCTTAATTGAACAATTTAATTGTTGTGCAGTTAAAATAGCTGTCGAATTTTATTGTTACATCGGAATTAAACCTATTAAATTTACTGTTTCAGGAGCTGGAATTGCACACATATCAATTCGTTTTATCAATCCATTATCTGTTTCGATTAATAAAGTTGTTGGTCGTTTTTCATTCCCACTGATTTGAGTTAGTACAATACAAGGTTTGTTAGGAAATCCTTGATTACAATATCCAACTTCTGCAATAATTTTATCACCTTTTTGGTCTATACTTTCTCTAATCTTTTGAAATTTTGTAGAAATGAAATTAATATAATTGTCTTTTCCTTTCATTTCTTCTACAACCCATTGTGAAGCATATCTAAAATCATCTATCAATAAATTCTCAATAAAAGAAACATTTAGATTATTCCATGCTTTTGCTAGCTCTTTTATCAAATCTTCTTCTGTCATTATCATTTTTAATTGTGTTATTTTTTTGTTTGTAAAATCAGGATGATAAACGATTTCCGTTCATCTATTAGCTCACTAATTTAGATGATTTTTAGATTATTATACTATCGTTTGTAAACAAAACTAAAGAACAAATTGCTTTTAACAGCCAGCTACCTTTGGTGTTCTGTTTTTCTTTGTCAGATTATTCGCTTTTTAGGTTGGACGTTTTTGTTAATTGGGTTAATTTTTTTGAAAATAAAATAATGCAAACACAAATAGAAAAAAGATAAAGCTATCATAAGCAACAAAGGCAATAAAACAAAATCCCGAATTTAATTTTTCTTTGAGTGGTATTGCAAATGAGTTAGGGGTTTGAAAAAAGGGCTTGATAGCCCTTTTTATATTATAATTCGTAATCAACACCTTGAATAACTTTCTTTTTGTCTCTTTTTTGTTTTGAATTGAAATTTTCAATTTTTTCTTTTAAAGCTTCAGGTAAAGTAAACTCTCCATTTAATATTTTGTATATTCTTAGATGAAAATTTGTATTAACAATACTTAAATCAATTTTTTCCATTTTCCAGCCACCATCTACTGGAATAATTTTATAATCAGGTTTCCCAAAAGTTCCTTCAGTTTTGAATGATTTTTGTTTTTTTTCTTTCTTGTAATTAAAGGAAATCTTGTAAGGCTGTTTGTCACCTTTAATTTCAATTGCCAACGTTTCTTTTATTTCTCCATTTTCTAAAAAGTATTCAACATACCCACGAGATTCTGATTCTCTTGTTGGAGTACCATAATATTGGTTACCCATAATTGTTATTGCATCAAAAAGCTCTCTAAAACTAACATCATAAGTATAATTCTGTAGTTTAGATTTTTTGTATGTTTCTATTTCATTAATTAAATCTGATTTTGTTTGGGAATTAACAAGTGAAAAAAACATAAGACTAGCTCCTAAAAGTAGTTTTTTCATATTCTTTTATTTTTTAATAATTTTTAGAGTTTTAATTATATTGCCTAATGATATTCGTGCAATATATTGACCTGTTGAAAGCTCTGAAAGGTCAATCTCTTTTGTTAGTTCTAGGTTATTACCAAAATTGATATTTTTTACCAATTGACCTAATAAATTATAGATTTCAATTTTTAAAATAGGTTCATTTGCTTCAAATGTAACATGACTTGAAAATGGATTGGGATAAGTTTTGATTGATGTTTCATTATCTATATTTTCAATATTAAGGATTGATTCTAACAACTGCATACCAGCTAAAGCATCTATTTTACCAAAACCCCATTTTACATTGGGAGGAGTCGAATAAGTTGTACCATAAAAATTAAATGGATTTGTAACCTCTGAATCTGCAATTGACGTGTTGCCAATTATACCCCGTACATTATTAGTTGTAAGTTGTGGAAAAGCCTGAAGCCATAATGCTACAATTCCGCTAACTACAGGGGCTGCCATTGAAGTACCTTGTTGTTTGCCATAAGAATGAGTTCCAAAAGTATTAGTTACATCACTAAACCCTATACCACTAGATTGATAATTGGCATCAAAAGAACTTAATGAAGAAACAATTCTATTACCAGGTGCAGTTACATCTGGTTTGATTAATAAATCTGTACGAGGTCCTTTGCTTGAAAAATGTGAAAGACCTCCAACCGTGCCTGGACCTAAATTATCATCAGTGACATTATATGAGCCAACTGCTATTACACCGTTAGCACTTGCAGGCGAACCAACAGTATAAAAATCATCTCCATCTGTAAATCCGTCCTCCTCATTATTATCAAAATTACAATTCCTACACCATGCATGGAGTTGATTATTATTACTTTCAAAACCAATAGCTAATACTTCTAATAAATCGGTATTGTTTGTTGTTGTTGTAATTCTTAAGTTTAATTTATTGTTGAGTGAATTTAATGAGCTAATAATAGTAATGTTATAAATATCTCCATTAGAATCTGTTAAATTTCCTGTAAATTGACCAGTACCATTTACAGTACCCGTAATACTAGTTGGACTTACAACAGTATTTGATATCCTATTGTAAACTGCTATTTCAATGTCAAAAGTTCCATCTATACCTAAATTTTGTGACCAAATATCCACAACTGAAGAGTTTTCTGGAGTTGGTTGATTATTGACAACAGGTTGCATATCATCAATTATGATAAAATTATTATCACTTAAACCAAAATCCATAACTGCATGCTTTTTATTACCTCCATCATTACCAGCTGCAGCAACTAATACTAGACCAGGTGTAATAGATAAATTATTTATTGCTGCCTCTTGCAGAGTTGTCCCATCATGAGGACCAAGATCCGTTCCAAAACTCATATTTATAACAACGGGCTTATTAACAGAATTTGCATAATTTTTTATGTAATTAATTGCATCAATATAATTATTATCAGTTAAAATAACCTGATTGTAAAAGCTAACCAAAACTATTTCAGTGTTTGGAGCCATTCCTTTTAGCAAACTTAAATTACCCGTACCTGTGCCAGCAGCTGTACCTGCCACATGCGTACCATGTGAATAATCTATCATGTCCTTTTGTTTATTTAAAATTGCTGTAGCTCCAACATATTCTGAACCATATATAAACCCCAGGTTACTTGGAGGTGTTCCTGAACTATTATTTCTTTCCCAAACTCTTGAAATTCTTAAATTTCCATTTATATCTTTAAAATTTGGGTGCGTATAATCGAAACCTGTGTCTATAACACCAACAATCACTCCAGTACCAGTATAGGCTTGACTAATCCCAGTACCCATATGAACAGAGTTAGTGTTAGTTGTATTTCTAGCGTTGTTTACTTCTAATTCTAATTTTTCTCCAATATCAGCATATTTTATACATTGTATGCTTTCTAGAAGAGTTAAATCTTGTACTTTAATAAAAGCTGTTGAAATATTATCTGATATTTTAGAAATATCTGAGAAAATATTTGAGCTATTAAAATTTGTACAATTATCTTCTAACAATAAAGTTATTCTAGCTAAACTATTAAAGTTAATTTGTGTCAAATTATTCTCTTTATTTTGCTTAGCGTTTAAATACAACATATTTGTTGCTGATGATAATTTTGTAGCTTCTGAAGTGGCTTCAAATTTAATAGTACTATGATTTCCCTTGAAGATATTTTGAGAAAACACATTGATGCTCAATAAAAGTATTAAGATACATAATGAACGAAATATAATATTTTTCATAATTATAAGAACCAACCGCCCCAAGTTAGTTTTATGTTATAAAAAAACAGCGTGGGACATAGTACCTTTCTTGTCATTGAGGTGGTCGAATACCTGTACACAAAGAAAAGTAAAGCCCACGCATATCGCATGAGCGTTTACTCTGAACTTCCCGTGTACATTTGAATTTTCGACCTTTCAATGACGGACAATCAGCAAAACGCTATTTTATTTCCAATAATTTCAGTTCCAAATATATAAAATATAATCTGATTTTTTAACGTTTAGTTATTTATTCATAGACAAATTATTGTTTTTGTTATTATATTTTGAAATTCTTTACTAACATTTTAAAATTTATAAAAATGGAAAAAACAATTATGTTTCACTGTTTTTCGCTAGATGACTTTAAGCAAATCATAAAAGAGGCTATCAAAGAAGAACTTTTAGAGATTAGAAAAAAACTTGAAGAAAAAGATTCAGAAATTTTATTGACAAGACAGGAAACTATTGATTTTTTAAAAATTGATAGTAGCACATTATGGAATTGGACAAACAAAGGTAAAATAGACTGCTATGGAATAGGTAATAGACGATATTACAAGAAAGAAGATTTATTAAAAAGTTTGGTGCTTTTAAAAGTAAAAAGGGCTTAAGTGCCCTTTTTACTGTTGTTTAAATAATTAATTAAAAAATGCATGTTCAGCAATTCTTGAAGCATTTTGTAATACATCAACTTTTATATAGTCTAAAAAAATACGCTCGGTTTTATGACCTGATATTGCCATAATATCGTGAACAGGAATACCCTCTTTAAAAGCATTTGTACAAAATGACCTTCTAGCAGTATGAGTAGAAATAAATTTATGCTTTGGCTTGTTATGAACTACCTCTATACCTCCTTCTGTTCTGGTATATTGGTAAGGCTCAGAAATTTTAGCTCTTTTACAAATTGACTTTAAATGTGTATTGATAGTGTTTTGATGTAAATAATCTGGAAGATTCCCGTTGTACTTTCCCATAACCCTTAATATATTGGAATTTAGAGGAATATAAACTTTTTTTGCTGTTTTGCTTTGCTTTAATTGTATTAACTTTTTACCACTTTCGATAGTAAAATTAGGGTTTTTAATAAAGCTCAACAAATCCCCAATTCGTAAACCTGTAAAACAACCCACTAAAAAAATATCTCTAGCTAAATCCATTTCTTTATCATCTATTTGTAATTTTTCAATTTCCTTTAGTTCATTTAAATCTAAATAAGGATGGTTAATTACCTCTGAAACTTTAGAAAAATAACTTTTTTTAAACTCTAAATTAGTATGTTTACCCTCATCTAAAGCATATCCCATAACTGTTTTTATTTTTTGTATCACCGTTCCTGTGTAGTTTTTAGAATATTTTTTGTCGTTCAAAAATGATATAAAATCATTGTAAAACTTACGATTTATATCATCAAAATAAAGAGTTTTTAAATTTCTACTTTTCATATACTTTTTTAGAATAGATAATGAATTTTTTAAAGTTGTAATTGTACCTTTAGTTAATACTCTTTTAGAATAAGGAGAATTGTTTTTAGAATAAAATAACCCGTTGGGTGTAATTATTTGAAGTAAAATAAATTGAATAAATGTTGGTCAAGATACTGAAAATCAGTATCTTGAAGTCGCAAAACAACCAACATTTATGACAAATATAGTTAAAAATTATTTTAGAGTATTAGAAGTTATAAGTT
>CALRRY020000054.1:0-13153 GCA_943370635.1 Variovorax paradoxus | reverse complement strand
TATCAAAAATACTTATTAATTTGCCATCTGTATTCATGCTGTTAATTTATTGATTATCAGCATAATATACAAATAATTATTTACTTAAACAACTATAAATCAATAACTTTTATCCTATTTTCATAAAAAAAGTGTGCGTTTGCCCTGATTCGGCAATTCGGCAATGGGGCAATTCGACAATGTGTCAATTCGGCAATGTGTCAATGGAACACGGATTATGCGGATGGAATGGATGGACGCGGATTTTTTTTGGATTTGCTTTGCAAAGGCGGATTGTCCCGAAGTCTCGGGAGGATTCGTTTGTGTTGACATTTTCTGTTATTTCAACTTCTCTCTTCCCCGGCTGTGTCATTCCGACTCAATGAGGCAATGATTAATCCTCACCCCCGGCCCCTCTCCAAAGGAGAGGGGTGACGGTGCCGTTGAAATGAGTGCCAAATGAGTAGTTTTTTTGTATATAGTTACTTTTACTTACTCAAACTACTCTCTTCCCCGGCTTTGTCATGTCGACGGTAGGAGACATCTCATTACGATTAAGGATTTTTTATGACGCTAAGCTTTTGTTTTTTACCATTAAGGAATTAAGGAGCATTAACGTGTTAAAGGGAGGACAAAAGTAGGTGAAGAATACCGTTGTTTTTAGTTACTTTACTGCTTAATTATTTCTTAAAATAATTTCGTTTTTTGTTGTAAAACCAATAAATAGAATGTTAATAATCTGATTATCAGTGTCTTTTATTTTTATTTTGATTTTTAAAGTAAGAATTTCCTTATTGGTTGTTAAAAAGAATGCCCGATTGTGAATAAGTTTCACTTTCATTTACCATTTTGTGTTGTAATTTTACATCTGTTGTAACGGGTTGGCATTGTGACCAATAGCGGCAACAAAATTTATTATTCATTTAACACCACAATTAAAAATGGCAGTTAAATTTCAAACCGTTCAGCGGAGAAATCCGCAGGAGTTATTGGCTCCTGAAAAATTTTATGCCTCCGCCATCGGGGATGGTGAGGTTGGGATTGAAAAATTATCCCGAATGATCTCGGAGCAATGCACCGTAACAGAAGCAGACTGCTTGGCAGTACTGGCTTCGTTGGAAAAACAAATGGTTAACCAGCTGGAGGAGGGACGCATCGTTCGTTTAGGACGTATTGGTTCGTTTCAAATTGGTGTGAGTTCGCTGGGAATGGACACTCCCGAAGAGGTAACGAGTAACTCGATTATCAAATCAAGAGTATTGTTTCGTCCCGCACAAAACATCAAGAATCTCTTGAAAACGTTGCGTTATCAAAAGCAGGCCTAGGAACCGAGAATGAGCATAACTTTTAGTTGTGCGTAAACCCTGAAGAACTTCTTCAGGGTTTTTTTATGCCTTTAGCACGGCATTTTCTACTCAAAAAAGATGCGGATGTTTTATAAAAAACGTCCTGATGATTTTATAAAAAGATGCGGATGTTTTTTGGAAACGATGCGGACCTTTTTTTTCGTCCATTTTAACGGAATTTTGATTCATTTTTAGCAAAAAACGAAGAAAAAAGGACTCAAAAACACTGAAATTTAGCCCAAAATCACCAAAAAATCACTGAAAATTCGTAAAAAACAAAAGTAAATACGTACAAAAATTAGGTTTTACACTTAAAAAAAAGTACCGTTTTTCATCCCAATCCTCCCCTCTTTCTCCATCTAAACCTTTGTACCTTTGCACCTCAGTACCTCAGTACCTCAGCACCTTAGTACCTCAGAACCTCAGCACCTTCCCAAAACCCAAAAAAAAAGCTCATAAAATAGGCCTAGGAACCGATTAATGAGCTGTTTTTAAAGTCGTTTGTAAACCCCGAGCGTGTGCACGTGTAAACGAGTTATAAAAGTAAACAAGGTTATGGTAAATACAAAAAAGTTATACCTATTTAACACAAATTTTTATTCACAGCCGCTCATAAATCTTGTTCATTTCCTCTGAATGACCAATTAAAGTGGGCTTTCGCTAAATAACTTACATTATCGTTTCTTTCAAGAATTGATTTTATTTTATCCTTTTTTGGTGCACAACGTTTCACAAAGGAAGGCACACGGTTTTATTCTGCTTTTGCTGATTTTGTTTGCCCCGACCCTAAAAGGAGCAAAATTGCTGATTTTGTTTGCCCCGACCCGCAGCAAAGGGAGTAAAATTACTGATTTTGTTTGCCCCGACCCTAAAGGGAGCAAAATCAGTTTATGCGTTTTCTGGAGATTATTTGTTGTAAATACTTTTTTTTCTAACTATGCTAATTTTGTTTGCCCCGACCCGTAGCAAAGGGAGCAAAATTGCTGATTTTGTTTGCCCCGACCCTAAAGGGAGCAAAATCAGTTTATGCGTTTTCAGGAGATTATTTGTTGTAAATACTTTTTTTTCTAACTATGCTGATTTTGTTTGCCCCGACCCGCAGCAAAGGGAGCAAAATCAGTTTATGCGTTTTCAGGAGATTATTTGTTTGAAGCATGGTTTTTTTCCTCCCTTTAGGGTTGGGGAAAGAAAAAAACAAACAAGTATTATTTTTTTTTAATTTGTGCATGTAATTCTATTGTATGAAAAAAGATAAGAAAAACGACAATCAACAGGATGATTCCATGTGGAAGGGAGCTCCTGCAGAAATATTTTTAAAAGCCAAAGAACTTCGTGACAGAATGACTACTGCTGAACAAATATTATGGGAAGCAGTAAAAGGAAATAAATTGAACGGTCAAAAGTTTAGAAGACAACATCCCGTTGGTTTTTATATTGTAGATTTTTACAATCATAAAAATAAATTAGTTATTGAACTTGATGGCGGTTATCATGAAAATGAAGAACAAAAAATTAAAGATGTTGAACGAGAAAAGAATTTAAATTTTAATGGTTTAAAAGTTATTCGTTTTAAAAATGAATTAGTCATAAATAATTTGTCATTTGTTTTAGAAAAAATAAATGAAGAATTATTAATTAAATAAATTGATTTTGTTTGTTGGATACTAAAGACTGATTTTGTTTGCCCCGACCCTAAAAGGAGCAAAATTGCTGATTTTGTTTGCCCCGACCCGCAGCAAAGGGAGTAAAATTACTGATTTTGTTTGCCCCGACCCTAAAGGGAGTAAAATCAGTTTATGCGTTTTCAGGAGATTATTTGTTGTAAATACTTTTTTTTCTAACTATGCTGATTTTGTTTGCCCCGACCCTAAAGGGAGCAAAATCAGTTTATGCGTTTTCAGTAGATTATTTGTTGTAAATACGTTTTTTTTTATGCTTTTACTGATTTTGTTTGCCCCGACCCTAAAGGGAGCAAAATCAGTTTATGCGTTTTCTGGAGATTATTTGTTCGAAGCATGGTTTTTTTCCTCCCTTTAGGGTTGGGGAAAGAAAAAAACAAACAAGGATTATTTTTTTTTAATTTGTGCATGTAATTCTATTGTATGAAAAAAGATAAGAAAAACGACAATCAACAGGATGATTCTATGTGGAAGGGAACTCCTTTGAATTTTTTTTTGTAAATGCGGGAATCCGTAAAATGGTTTGCGGTTTATCGTTTTATTTTGCATTAACGAAAGGTTATTTTCGTGTCATAAATTTTTAAAGAATTACTTATATTTGAGAAATAAATTATCCTAACTACATGCACATCGAACCTCGCAAAGCTCTCAACAAAGCCTTTTTGAAAATAAAACCCAACCGCTCGGGGATTGAACTGTTTAAAAGCAATTTGATTACCTTATTAAATCATGCGGGTAAAGAACGAGAAGAATTTCATAAAAACTTAATTGCTGACTTTTTAAAGAATACTTATTATTCGCCCAATCACTTTATTAATACCAAAGACAGTAAAGATTTGGTGATTCACACCGGTAAGGAAGCCTCCAGTCCTGTGGGCGTGATTATTGAAGCGAAAAGTCCGGCGAATAAGGCCGAAATGCTTTCTGAGAAAAACCTCAACAGCAAAGCCTTGCAGGAATTGGTGCTCTACTTTTTGCGGGAACGCATTACGCACAAAAACCTTGAAATCAAACACTTGGTGGCAACCAACCTAAACGAGTGGTTTATTTTTGACGGACAATTGTTCGATAAATTATTTGCTCAAAACAAAGCGTTTGTCAAACAATTTCAAGATTGTGAAGAGGGGAGACTTTCAAAATCATCTACGCAAACCTTTTATAATGAAATTGCCAAACCTTATATTGATAGTATTTTAGACAAAATCGAATACACCTATTTTGATTTGGCTTCCTACGATAAAATTCTTCGCAACGACGACAAAACCGACGATACCAAACTCATCGTTCTATATAAATTGCTTTCGCCGGAGCATTTGCTTAAACTTTCGTTTGCCAATGACAGCAACTCGTTGGACAAAAACTTTTATAACGAATTGTTGCATTTGATTGGCTTAACCGAAACCAAAGAAGGCGGCAAAAAACTCATCGAACGCCCCAAAGCAGGTCAGCGACTGGCGGGTTCGTTGTTGGAAAACACGATGAATCAATTGGACAGTTTGGATAAAATCAACCGATTGCCCAACGTGAAACAATATGGCGAGACCAATGACGAACGCTTGTTTACCGTTGCCCTGGAATTGTGCATCACATGGGTGAACCGGATTTTGTTTCTCAAACTGTTGGAAGCTCAATTGATTGCCTACCACAAAGGCGACAAACGTTATGCGTTTTTACATGCCGACTTGATTCCGGATTATGACCAGCTCAATGCGTTGTTCTTTATGGTCTTGGCCAAAAAACCGGAAGACCGCAACGAACGGGTGAAAATCCCTTTTGCCAACGTGCCGTATTTGAACAGTTCGCTGTTTGAACCCACCGATTTGGAACACCACACCTTGTTTATTTCCGGGTTGGAAGACCATGTTCCCCTGCCCTATTTGAGCGGTACGGTGATTAAAGATGCCAACGGAAAGAAAAAAACAGGAGTGCAAGGAGCGTTGCCCTATTTCTTTTCGTTTTTGGATGCCTATGATTTTGCGAGTGAAGGCAGCGAAGACATTCAGGAAGACAACAAAACCTTGATTAACGCCTCGGTATTGGGCTTGATTTTTGAAAAAATAAACGGCTACAAAGACGGTTCGTTTTACACGCCCAGTTTCATTACGATGTATATGTGTAAAGAAACCATTCGCCGGGCAGTGTTGCAAAAGTTCAACGAAGTGAAAGGTTGGGATTGTGCCGATTTTGACGGTTTATACAACAAAATTGACGACAGTAAAGAAGCCAATACTATCATTAACAGCATTAAAATTTGTGACCCGGCAGTGGGTTCGGGACACTTTTTGGTTTCGGCGTTGAATGAGATGATTGCCATTAAACACGATTTAAAAGTATTGGTGGACCGCAATGGCAAACGCTTGAAAGAATACCACATTGACATTGTAAACGACGAATTGATTGTGACGGATGAAGACGGTTTGCCGTTTGTGTATAACCCCAACAACAAAGAAAGCCAACGCATACAGGAAACCTTGTTTCACGAAAAGCAAACGATTATTGAAAACTGTTTGTTTGGCGTGGACATTAACCCGAACTCGGTGAAGATTTGCCGATTGCGGTTGTGGATTGAGTTGTTGAAGAATGCGTATTATAGAGAAAAGAGTATAGAAAATAGAGAAAAGAGTATAGAAAATAGAGAAAAGAATATAGAGAATAGACGGGGCGGTTCAGATTTTAGAGAGCTTGAAACCTTGCCGAATATTGACATCAACATCAAATGCGGGAATTCGTTGATTAGCCGTTTTGGGTTGGAGGCGGATTTAAAAAAAGCCTTGAAGCAAAGCAAGTGGAACATTGAGAGTTATAAGTTGGCGGTTGCCACGTACCGCAATGCGGAGAACAAGGAGCAAAAGCGGGAGATGGAGCAATTGATTGCCGACATCAAAGGGAATTTTAGGAGTGAAATTGCGGTGAACGACCCGAAAAAGCTGAAGTTAGAAAAGCTCAAAGGCGAATTTACAACAATGACGACTCAAACCGGTTTATTTGAAATGACCGATAAAGAAAAAACCATTTTCAATAAAAAAGCAAAAAAACTAAGTGACGAAGTGAAACAATTGGAAACCGAGCTGGAAGAAATCAAGAGCAACAAGATCTACGAAAATGCGTTTGAGTGGCGGTTTGAGTTTCCGGAGGTGCTAAACGACCAAGGGGATTTTGTGGGGTTTGATGTGGTGATTGGGAATCCGCCTTATGTAGATGCAAAAAAATTAGCAAGTATTAGTTCATTATTGAGAGAAAAATATCAGGTTTATTTTAGTAGTGCAGATTTAAGCAGTTATTTTTTTGAATTGGGAATAAATGTTCTAAAAAATAAAGGTGTTTTTTCATTTATAAATACAAATAAGTTTTTTAAAACCGAATACGGTAAACCTTTGAGAGCATTTATCTCTAAATATAAAGTAAATTCAATTATTAATTTTGAACAAGTAGCAATTTTTGATGAAGCATTGGTTTCAAGTTTAATTATTGTCTTTGAAAAAAATACAGATAAAAAAGATTTTCAATTTGTAGAATTCAATAAGGAACCTTCACCTAGCAATAACTTTGAAGAATTACTTCAAATAAGAAACTCTAATTTATCTGCGAATTCAATTAGTGAAGAAAGTTGGAGTTTCTCTAATCAAGATGAAAACACTTTACTTTCTAAGTTATATTTGAATAGTAAAAAAATTAAAGATATTTCTACTATTGATATTAAAAGAGGAGTTACAACCGGATTTGACCCTGCATTTATAATTTCTGATGAAATTAAATTTGAATTAAATAATGATGAAATCATTAAACCACTTTTAAAAGGTTCTCACATTAAAAAATACAACGTAATTTCTTCAAATATAAATCTTATTTTTACAAAAAGGGGCTATAATATTGACAAAAATGAATTAATAAAAAATCATCTTCTTCAATTTTATGATGACCTAAAACCAAAAATTAATAATGAATTAAAAGGAAGAAAACCTGGAACTTACAAATGGTTTGAAATACAAGATAATATTGCTTATTACAAAAATTTCGAAAAGGTAAAAATTGTTTGGCCATTAACAGCTGCTAATTGGGGTTTTGCATTAGATAATGAAAAACATTATTTATCAAGTGGTGGTTTTATGCTTATAAGTGAATCTTTGGATATTAATTATCTGTTGGCGATACTCAATTCAAATTTAATGAAATACATTTTTTCAAAAATTGGAGTAATGACAGCCGGAGGTGCATTTACACTGAAAAAAGCAACTATTGATGAATTTCCAATCAAAGAAATTTCAGAAAAAGAGCAACAACCCTTCATTGAAAAAGTCGATCAAATCTTAGTCCTAAAAAAAGACAATCCTATGGCGGACACGAGTGCATTAGAGCGGGAGATTGATTGGATGGTGTATGAGTTGTATGGGTTGAGTGAGGAGGAGATTGGGATTGTGGAAGAATCGTGAATTGGAAAAAAAATGACTTTTTTATTTAAAAATACCACAAAAAATTAACGAGTTAGTTGATTTGGAGAAAATGTTTTTTACCATCATTAGATAAATTCTAAAAGTTAAAAAAAAATAAACCAAAGTTAAAAACAGTAAAAAAATAAACCTAGCTGCGCAAAGTCTCACGACTTCTTTTTAACCACTTTAAATATACAATACATTGCTGCGAAGTCAGAGACATTGAGAGCACAGTGCTACTTTACAATAAACATTTCTCGGAGCGGGTTGACTTTGTAAAACGTTAAATATTGCTTTAAATAACGTGAGTTCGATATAAAATTACTGAAAAAGCATTAATTGTTTCGTGTCAACAAAATTATTTTTAAGAGATGGTTTTTTCTCTGCAAAGTTGTATGCAATCAAAGCTGAAAATATGTTGTTAAAGTAGTTTATTAGAGAACGATTTCTTGAATGTTCCACTTGAAAAATGTTTTTAAGTTGATCGAAAATAGTTTCAATAATTGCTCTTTTTCTTAAGTAAAAAGCATCTTGAATTGGAGTTACTAACTTAGTCTTCTTATTCTTTATTAATTTTGTAACAAGGTGAATTCCATTTGAAAAAAGCGATTGAAAAAGTTCTTTAGACAAGTAGCCTTTATCTCCAAATAATTTTCCATAAAGTTTACTAATGAACCCTTTCATTTTCAGTGGGTTTGTATCGTGAACATTGGCTGGAGTAAGCATAAAATCTATGATTCCACCACAATCATTAGTTATAAAATGGAGTTTAAAACCGAAGAACCAACCTAATGAACATTAACCTCTTTGAGCTATTTCTTTGAATGCTTTATGTTGTCCAATTCTTCTTTTATCACATACTCTAAGTGGGGTAGAATCAACAAAACTAATTCCAGTACAATCAGCCAACCCTTTTGTTTTTAAGTAAATCATCATTGGAATAAAAGAAGTAGATTTTAGTTCAACCATTCTGTTGTAACTTACTAAAATTGGAAAATCATTTGAAAGGAATTTGCACACATAATCAAGATAAAAAGTTTTGAAGTTTCTGTAACCCGAAATATGAAAAAGTACCTGAATTGTGATAATCTCTGAAAGAGATAAATTAGATTTTTTAAGACGCTTTTTACCATTAGAAATCATTTGATTTTCCCGGTTTGGAACAAAATCTTTACAAAAATCATCAATAGAACAAAAAATTTGTGTAATTTTACCTTGCGAAAGCATAAGTAAAATTTTAGTTAATGTTTTAAAATTCAACACTTAAAATACACTAACTTTTGCTTTTTTGTCCAAATATTTTTACACTTCTATATCTAACTCACCTTAAATTACCAAAAAAATATTAATATGAGTAATTATAAAATATTGTTAATTGATGATGATAGAATCTTTAATTTCCTTCACTCAAAAATAATAGAAAGAATAAATACTAATCATGATATAATCGCTTATGAGTCGCCTTTTGAAGCGTTACAGTATTTATTAAACTTGAGTGAATCTGATTTGCCTGATATTATATTTTTAGATATCAATATGCCGGAGCTAAACGGATTTGAATTTATTGATAAAATAAAAGAACAAGCGAGTGATTTATTAAAACATTTAAACATTGTTATAATAACTTCGTCATTAAGTCCAAACGACTACGAAGTATATAAGCAATATAATGTTTTAAAAGCTTTTTATAATAAACCGCTAGATTTAGAAAAATTAGAAAGTATATTAAACAATATACTACCTAAAAATTAGAAAAGGAAATATGAAAACCTTACTTTCTTTAATTAAAATTGAGTAGGTGTATATTTACCTTAATAATCACGTTTAAATGCTGAATCGTCGTTATATTGAATTTTTTCATATACCTCATTAGATGTGAAGACCTTTTGGTTAGCAATTTTTGTTTAAGTTTTCGCTATTTATATTTTAAAATGTATGCAATTCTAAAATACAAAACCTAAGAAGTGTCAAAAATTATTAGACATTTAACTTTATAATTGATTTTTTTAATTAACTTTGAGACTATTCAAAATGAATAGTAGTTTTTGTTTACTGAGTCATGAAGCTTCTTGTTAATAAAATATCAAATTACCACCAACTGCCAACCTTAAATTTAGAGCGATTAGGTGAACGTTTTATTGTTACACAAGTTTCATTTTTTGAAGCAGCCTGCGCCTCTTTTTTAGAGCAGATTCCAATTCCTTTGGAAACTTTATTAACAACTGAAGACGACAAGAATTTGGTTTTCACTACGCTCAACTCACTTTTGCCAAACACGTATGTTATTAGCCAATTTATTCTCAATGAACATTTTGTTTCTTGTTCAAAGGGAAAATCGGTACTACTCATTTGTGAAGAGTCAGCTGATTATACTTTAACTTATTGTTTAAAAATCATCACCACGCCTTTTATTGAGGGTCTTTTGATGGCAGAAAAGGGGATTCAATCGTCTCAGCAAAAGAGTTCTGAGTATGAAGCCTTGCTTTCGGTTAATTATGAGATTGCCAGTTTATTTTTGGATTATGAGGAATGGTATGGGGTTTTAACCACGGCTTTTTCGTTAGTTGGTTCGTATGTTAATGTTGATCGTATTTATTATTTTGAGAATCACAAGGATGCTGCTACGCAAGAAGATGTGTCGAGTCAGCGTTTTGAATGGGTAAAAAACGATGTGCAACCAATGATTGATAATCCATCTTTACAAAATATGCCATTGGATTTGTTTCAGGAGTTTATGGAGCCTTTGATGCAATCAATGCCTTTCAAAGCTATTGTTAGTCAGATGCCTGATTGTGAAACGAAAGATATTTTATCGAGTCAAGACATTAAATCAATTCTGGTATTACCATTAATAATCAAAGGAAATTTTTTTGGCTTTATCGGTTTTGACGATTGTCAATCAGAGCGTGAATGGACATCTTTTGAACTAAATTTTCTAAAAAGCATTACCTCCAATTTAGCATCCGCTATTTATAGAAGAAATGCCACCTTAGAAAAGGAACATTCATTGGTTGAGAAAAAAAATATATTAGAAAGTATTGGAGATGCTTTTTTCTCTGTGGATGAAGCATGGAAAATCATATATTGGAATTCAATGGCTACCCGAATATTTGGGTTGACGAAGGATGAAGTCATCGGACAAAATTTATGGGATTTTAAGCCTTTTCCATTAACTGAAAAAATAAAACAGAGGTTGTATCAAACCATTGAAAACGTTGAATCTTTTTCTTTTGAGCGATTTTATAAAGTAAAAAATTTGTGGTTGGAGATTAATGTTTATTCTAACGGAACTGGTTTTTCGGTTTACATCAAAGACATTACCGATCGTAAATCAGCTCAATTTAAGCTCAAAGAACTGAATCAACAATTAAATAGTAAGGCAAAAGAGTTAGAAGGTATTAATAATGAATTAGAGCAATTTGCTTATATTGCATCACATGATTTGCAGGAGCCGTTGCGAATGGTTTCCAGTTTTTTACAATTACTAGAGAAGCGTTATACGGATTTGATAGATGAAACCGGTAAAAAGTACATCGCTTTTGCGGTAGATGGGGCTTTACGGATGCGTCAGATAATTTCAGATTTACTTGAATTTTCTAGGGTTGGAAAAACCAAAGAGGCTCAAGATGAAGTAGATTTTTCAGCATTATTAACAACGGTAGTTCAATTGTATTCCAAGAGTATTGCTGACAACCAAGTTACTGTTCACGTTGGTGACATGCCTGTTTTTAAAAGTTGGAAATCACCGATGCAACAAGTTTTTATGAATTTACTAGACAATGCAATTAAATACCGAAGTCATGATAGGCCTTGTGTTGTTGAATTTTCTGCACTCCAAAAAGAAGGATTTTGGCAGTTTATGGTTCAAGATAACGGAATAGGGATAGAAGCTGCTTTTTATGATAAAATCTTTTTGATTTTTCAACGGCTTCATACGCGCGAAGCTTATGATGGTTCAGGAATAGGATTAGCTGTAACTAAAAAGATAATAGAACATTTGGGGGGTAAAATTTGGGTAACTTCAGAGTATAACAAAGGAACTATTTTTTATTTTACCCTCCCCAATTAGTTTTATAAATAAAAATAAATACCACAAACGCATGAAACCAACTACAATTACTCCCATCAAGATAGCATTGTTTGAAGACAATGAGGGAGACATTTTATTAACAAAGGAACTTTTTAAGGAAGGAAAATTGGCCAATTCTCTTTTTACAATAAAAGACGGTCAATCCGCCATAAAGTTTTTAGAAAAGCAAGAAGAGTTCTTGCATGCCGAAACACCTGATTTGATTTTGTTAGACATTAATTTACCCAAGGTCAACGGTTTAGAAATTTTGGCACACATTCGTAATTCTGAAAAGTTGAAGAATATGTCCGTCTGTATTTTGTCCTCGTCTTCCTCGCCCTCGGATATAAATACAGCAAAAAAATTACATGCCTCTTATATTCAGAAGCCTATAGATGTTGCTGATTTTATAACCATGGCAACTCAAAAGGACTTCATTTGGGTAAGTTTGGTAAAAATAAGTACCCTAAACTGATTCCAATGATTGTTTTTTTATTGGAGGACAATCAGGGCGATGCATTATTGATCTCTGAATATTTAAAAATAGCATTTCCAGAGGTTACAGTTTATGTATCTTCAACGTTACAAGAAGCTAAAGAATTTTTAGTTTTGAAAAGGAAACATATTGATTTGTGCTTCCTTGATTTGCAATTGCCTGATGCGGAAGGATTGGATTTAGCAAGAATTGTTTTAAAGTTGTTACCACCGAAGGTACCTGTTGTTATTTTGACAGGAAGCGATAATGAGCAATTGGGTATTGAAAGTTTGCAGCTGGGTGTTATTGATTATCTGAATAAAAATGATATTAATTCCTATATTCTTAAACGTTGTGTGATCTATTCTTTAGAGCGAAAAAAGATAAACATTCGATTGAAAGAAACCATTGAATGGCAAATAGAGTTATTTGATAAAAGTCCATTGCCAATTATTGTTTTTGAAGGCAAGGATCAAAAAATATCAAATTTTAATACAGTTGCTTTAGAAATCTATGGTTATAGTAGGAACGAATTTATGACTTTAAAAATTTCTGATTTAATCGCAAAACCCGCAATGGAGAATTTCGATACATTGCACACTATTTTGGATTACATGCCTAAAATGGAATTTGATGGAATTTATTTGCATAAAACTAAATCCGGATCCCTTTTATATATGGGTGTTAAAGAGCGAAACTTATTCTATCATCACAAGAAAGTAAAAATAATGATTGCGAGTAATTTGGGAGAACGACTGAAATATATTGAAGAAATTTATAAACATAATCTTAGGTTGAAAGAAATTTCTTGGCTTCAGTCGCATGTTGTAAGAGCACCTTTATCTCGTATCATGGGATTGATTGCCATGTTGAAAGATTGGAAGCAGTTATCAGAGCAAGAAAATACTTATTTTTTTGAATCGTTGCTCTCTTCTGCTGCAGAATTAGATAGTATTATACATGAGATCACAAATAAATCAAGCACAAACGATTTGCTCTAATAATTTATTTTTTAATATAAAAAAGCATTAATGTCCGATAAAAATTTAAATCGGACTTTTTTGTTTTGTATTTAATTGTTAATCAGTTGTTTAATTTTTGTTTAAAGCGATTTTCAAAAATTAGGCTTTAAAAAAATGATAATTGCTCTACCTCTGATTTTACTATTTTCCAAT
>CALRRY020000053.1:0-15325 GCA_943370635.1 Variovorax paradoxus | reverse complement strand
AAAAAAGCTTGCTTTGATAGCAGTTGTAAATAAACTAATAAAACAAGCTTATGCGATTGCAACAAAAAAAGAATATTATTCAGTAAATAATTAACTAAAATAAATTTGGAAATAAACACAGTTCATGCTGACGCAGGAAGCATCTCTTTAATCATCCAAAAACAACACTTCACTTTCAAATCAAAAAGAAAACCTTTACTTTTATCCCACCATACAAACCACATGACCACTCCCACAACTTTAAACAAATACAGCCATTATTTCAAAAAGTTGAACCGTTCTTCGCACCGAGAACTGGGAAAAGCACCCCATAAACCAATTTTACTGCTATCGGTTTTACAGTTGATTCGAAAAGGGGAGATTCTTTCCAATCGAATTGACATTACACCCGAGTTGGTCTTGGCATTCAAAAGCAACTGGCAAACTTTAGTCACGACGAATCACACTTGCAATTTTGTATTGCCTTTTTTTTATTCTAAATCAGAACCATTTTGGAAACTAACCTTTCTGTCAAAAGGAGCGGCCTCTTTAAAAAGCATTAGCACCTTAAACAGTTTAAAAGACAATGTGGCTTTCGCAGCAATCGACCAAGAACTATTTGTATTAATGACCGATGATGTAACCAACGCTTTTTTAGAACAATTACTGGTAGAAACCTATTTCCCGAATGCCACCTTCCATTACAGAGTAGAAACAACCGAAAAACAATACGCTTTAGAATTGGAAATCAAACAACAAATCGTAGAAGAAACCGGAGAAGCCTATCAAATAAAAATCAAACAACTCGAAAGTCAACTCACCGAAGAAGAGTGGGAGGAAGAACGATTCATTCGAGGCGGTATTTTTAAAAAAGAAATACCTCGATTGTATGGCTATCAATGTTGTATTTCTGAAATGAAAATCGAAACGACCATCAATGCTCAGTTGGTGGATGCCTGCCACATCATCCCGTTTAGCCTATCCAATGACGACACCATCAGCAACGGCATTTGTTTATCACCTACTTTGCATAGGGCGTATGACAGGGGTTTACTCACCATTACAGAAGACTATATCGTTCGTGTTTCACCCACCGTGAGAGAAACCCAAAGCCCGTATGGCATTAGGCAGTTTGCCGGAAAACGCATGGAGCTACCCCGAGAAGTAAAACACTATCCTTCGGTGCATAATTTGAGTTGGCACCGGAAGGAGAAGTTTGTGATGTGAGGGTTATTTTGGTTGTGGCATTTTTCTTGAGTAATCAAAGGGAATTACTTTCTTTCGCATCATTCCTTTTTCTTTAAAATGCCTTGATATTTCATAGGTCTTTTCAGTATAGTCATTACTTCCATCTTCTCTTTCGTGATAAAATATTTTGATAGATTTACAGTTTTCGTTTTCAAAAATATTGTTCAACATGGTTCTATCTGACAGCCCACAAGAGTGACCATAAATTTGTACCTGATAATTACCCGATTCAATAAACCGTATTAAACGATAATAGTTTTTATTTTTTAGATATTCAAACGATTTGATGTGTTTAAAAAGTTCATTGTTTTTTTCATCTTCAAATTCTAAATAACGTTTATCCAATTCATCACCAAAACCAAATATAGGTTCTCCATGAGATCTATTTAAGCTTCCATGGATATAATCAAACTTAGAAGGAATTGTTTTTCTGCATTCTTCAAGATACTCTTCAAAAGTATTTGTATAATTAAAATTTAAAAAAAATAAGTTTTGAGGAATTATGCTTTTATCTAAATTTAACATTACAATCTCATCGGTTTTGATACTCTCAGTAAAACATTCAACTAGTGGTTTTTTATCGAAATTATAACTAAAATTAGATTCTTGTTCTATTAAATACTCTACTAATTTAATTTTTAAAAAGTCTAATTGTTGATTTACTTTTTCAATTGCCTCTAAATAATTACCATTCTTATACCCATGTTTGGTAGTCAACAATACATTAAAATATTCAATCTCTAAATCTACCCAATTCATTTTTTCAATTTTGTCAAGTGAGTTTTTTAGAACTAAAGATTTAATTTTTATTTGAATTTTGTATCTGTTACTTAACAACTCTATTGTTGATTTTATGTAGTCTCTATTTGGATTAGTATAGTCTAAATAAGGATTAGTATAATCTATGCCTTCATTTCTAAAAGAAATTTCTATCAAATCATCTGAATAATGTCCATAGTTATGTAAAATTCTAAAAACCTCAGCAAAATAATCAGCTATGAAATCTTTATAACTCGTTTTTAAACCATGAGCTAAATCAAAACCATTACCAATGATTATTAGTCTATTCATTTTTTTCAATATTCACAATAGGTAACTCGATTCCAATTTTATAAAACTTAATATAATTTTCTTCTTCTTTAATATCAAAATCTTTTTTAAAATCTTCTCTTCCAGATTCTTGATGAGAATATATAACAAGACAATCTATGACTTCATTATATTTTTCATTTAATCCCAAAAAATCATAAACTGATTTTAATCTTGCATAACCACTTATTTGTCTAATATCCTCTTTGTTGACACTACCATTTTCATATTGTGGTTTATATTTTGCATCTACAACCATTTTATGATCATTAGTTTTAATGATAAAATCAGGCTCTAATCTATTAAATGTTTTATGATATGTTACTTCTCCCTTGTTAGGGAAACGTTCTTTTAATTTAGAAAAAACATACAACTCAAAAAGTTTACTCATATCAATCCAAAAAGGAGGTGTTTCTATTTCTTTTGGATTAATTGTTGAAATTGTGTAACCATATCTTTTTAAAATGCATTTAGCTAATTTTAGGGCTTCTTCATACTCTCTAAATAGTGGATTGGGTTTTATAGATTTTAACTCTTCAACTTCAATATCATTGTCAACTTGTTGGAATGCAGGTTGAATATAATTGTATAAACTTTGTAATTGTTCAGGATTTATACCTTTAATATTTTGAATGACTTTTTGAGAAAAAAGTAAAGCTTTTTTCAAAACTTTATTTTCTGTTGTATTTATACCAAACTCATCATATTTGCAATAACTGTAAAGCATTTTGTTTTTTGCATGATTGTGCTTTATAGTTGTATTGACTAATATTTTTCCTTTTACTCTTGAATTTAAGTTTTTAACAACTGGATAATAGGATTTTTTTAATCCTTTTTGAACAATTCTTCTTAAAAGTTGTAGGTATTGAACAACTAAAAATGGTGATAATAAATCTTGTGTTTGTTTAATTTTTATAGTTGGTTTGTCAAAATTAATTTCACATAAGTGATCAATATGATTGAAATTTTCGGGTTCTTGTAATGCTTCAAAAAGCATCTTTACAAAGTTTACTTCTGATTTTTCATCATTTAATTTTGGTTGTATAAAAATGGGTAATTCATTTTCAACTATCCAATCTACTCCTACAAAATAGGAGGCTTCAAATTTGTGTTTTTCTAACTTCTCATCATAATGAATTTGAAAACAAGATGTTTTAGTATCCCACTTTTGGATAAATTCTTTACTGTAGTATTGTCTTTTTAAAAGGTTAGTATAATTAGAACTTTCACCTTCTAAGCATCGCGGTTCTCTGTAACCAAATTGCTCATATATTTCTATTAATTTATAAGCCATTAATAATTGCTTCTGCTGATTTTTTTAGAATACCATCTTTAACATATTCTTCAAGAATTGGTTTTATTTCATATTTTTTGCGAATCTCAAATTCTTCATCTGTCGATATAAAATAACTGTGTCCTAACCAAACATCTTTTGGATTAAATTCTTCTGATAAATACTCTGATTTTTCAAGGACAACATTATTATCTAACAAATAAGCATCAAAATTTTTAATAAATAATGATGAAATACTTTTGAATGTTTCGACTTGGAAATTTTCTATTTCTAAAACTTTTGGTAGTACGTCAATAAAAGCAAAACGTCTTCTAATAGCATAATCGATATGACCAACGGAGCGGTCTGAAGTATTCATTGTACCAATTATAAAAAGATTAGGTGGTAAAATAAATTTAGTATCGTCATCAACTGCATACATGGACTCTACAGCTTCACCACGATATTCTAAAGCATAAATTAACTCTCCTAAAACCGATGGAAGATTAGCTCGGTTGATTTCATCAATAACCAATACAAATTTTTTAAGTACTTCAGGTTTTAAATCTTCTGTAAGTTCAAATTTTTTATTTTTTAAATTTAAAAAATGGTTGAATTTTTCTATTAAATTTTGATATAAATAGTACATCCCACTTCTAGCAGATTTAGAAAGTAAAACATTTTCTTTAACTTTAATAGAAGGATTAATTAAATTCAATCCAATATATCCTTCAATAATATCAGTATCTTTTACCAATATTGAGTCTTTTTCATTACTGTATCTATTTACTCTTAAAGCATCCTCTTCAATTGCAGTTATTTTTGGTTTTGTTTTTTCTTTAATTATTATCTCTCCACCTTCTTGTAATTGCTGTTCTAAATCTTCTTTAAATTTTAAATAATTTTCTTCAACCCAATTTTCTTTAGAAATTAATTCTGGTACTTTTTCCGAATTTATAAAATTCTTTAAAGCTTCTTTTGCAAATAAACCTAATGTTTTATTCACATTTCTATATTCAATTCGATCTCCTTTTGATATAGCTACTATTCCTCTCACGAAATCTTCATAAGTGTAAGATGGATGAAACTGAATTAATTTAAATTGAATATTATTATTTAATTCTTCAACAGAATTGATTCCTAATATTTCTTTAGCAATTAGCTTGGCTTCTCTGGTTTTACCAGTGCCTGGTGGGCCTTGTAGAATTATTTGATATTTATATTTCAGTAAATTTATAAAATTTTCAGTTTCCATTTTCTTTAAATATTTTTTGAATAATTTCTCAGTCTGGGATATAATTTGAGGATCATTAATTCCACAAATTCCTTGCACTAATTTATACTCAAATCTATCTATCAAGTCAATAGTAAAAATTTTCGATTTATAAATTAATAAATCTGGATGAAAGTGTATTTTATATTTATCAAACTCTTCTTTTAAATCAGGAAATTTACTTGACGAAATACCGCTTGATATAGTTTCTGCAATTCCAATTATTGTATGTCCGTCAGTTAATATTATTTTTGAGTTTATTGCAAAATCTCTATCAACCCAACTTATTACAATATTGTGTTTTAATAATAATTCTAAAAATAATGGAAGGCCATCTTTTTTGCTACCCCATCTGCAACCAAGTTTCCAATAACTCATAATATGTTTATTTTGTTAATTTGTATTCGTGAAATTTCATTAATCTATGAAAGTTTTTCCAAAACTTTCTACTCTGTTTTTTTATTACATCTGTATTATTAATTGAAAACATTGAATCATTAGATTTGTAAATGTAACTCATGTAGTTCCCCCAATAATATTCTTTTGTTTTAATATATTTTGTTGCATCATCTTTTGAAGGTCTATAAATCAGTTTTCTATTCGCTCCTTTATAAGTAAATCTTTTATACAATCTAGATTTAAAAATTCTCTTATCAGGATTTTTACTGTTTTTGGCTAACGAGGAGGATTTTTTAAATGAACGCTTCATCGCTCTATAAAACTTTGAAAATCCAGAAGTTTTAATTAAAACTCTTTGACCATTATAATTAAACCCAAGATAATCTAATGATTTATTATAATTTGGGATTTTAGTTTTCTCATCTACTTCAAAACCAAGAAATTTCCCTTCAACCTCTTCAAAATGGCATATTTTAGTTTTACTCTCACTAATTTCTAAAGCAGCTAAATTTTCAATTCTATCTCTTATAAAAGCGATTGTATCATTTTCATGTGATTGTTCACAAATTATAATTAAATCATCGCTATATCGCTGATAAAACCCATTAATTGAGTTTACCCTGTCATAAACTTCTTGGTCAAAATCTAACATATAGACATTCGCCAAAGTAGCACTAATTGGACTTCCTTGAGGAATTCCCTTCTTATTTTGTGCTGAAATTATAAGATTTAAATTGTTTTCTAAAAATTCGTTTTTAGTGCAATAAGCAACTGCATTTTTTTCTTTAAAATATTTATTAGAATTAATCTTAATCCTTTTGTATTCGTTTTGAGTTGATGAATTAGGAACCCCTTTTTCCACAATCATTGTTCCTTTGTAGCTATTAAATAATTGATCAGACTCTACATATTTCAACTTTGTAAGTGCTTTGAAAACATTATAGTGATCTGAAGGCAATGTTGTTTCGTTGATTATTTTGCACCATTGTTTTTTTAATATCTTGTGATTTAAATTATCAAAAAAAGAAGTAACATCTGCAACTATTGCAGTTAGCTTTTTATTCTTATTTTTTTCTATGAATTCAAAAGTTGCTTTTGCAAAATCTACATTACATTTATTTTTATCTGAACCCTCAGCAATTGGAATCTTTCTGTAAGCAACGACTGAATCATTAAAGTTTTTAGTTTCAATAATTTTTCTATATGCTTCACTTAGTTGATAATTGTAATATGAAAAAATTAAAGAATCAAAATGGGAAGCATAGTATATGTTTCTAATTTTAGGTTTTCCAATAATTCTTTTTCTTTTTCCACTTGGATTTCGCACTACTTCATTATTATCTGCTCTATATTTTCTTTGAATAATACATTTGTGAATTAAAGGTAAAAAACTATGTTTTTTAATACATGTTTCATCCTCAATATATCCTTTTACCCATTTGTAATCCTTAATTGTTAAAGGCTCACCAATATGAGGATATCGTTTTAATTTGTACCATTCAAGTGTTTCCATATTATAAAAAAATAAGGGTCAGATACTAATAGTAGCAGGTTTAAGACTTACATGCCGTTCGAAGCTTTCACCATAAATGATTATTGCAACGCTACTCTTTTCAGGTATGGAAATTGTTATCTTTGTAATTAACATCTTAAACACTTTAGAAATGCTCAGAAGAATTAAACCCAAATACAACTTCAAGAAATCAACAGTTTTGAAGCTGTTAACAACTATTTCTTCACTTCTTACTCTATTTCTAGAGGGAAATTTGGAAATTGGTATTCTCTTTCCCAACTAACGTATGTCTTAGAAGGTATTACTGAGTAAAACGTAATATCTCAACCCTCTGACCCTATATTGAATTAAAAATTTATTTAATCATTAACAACCGCATATTCATTTTTTAATGTTTCATATAACCTTTTGATTTCCTCAAATTTACTTTCTCCATTTAAAACTGTAATATCATAAGCCAAGCAAAATTCAATATCCTTTTGAGACAAATAATGTTGATGAATTAATGCTTCATTAATTTGTTCACTAATATCATAATATTGTCTAGTATCTTCATCCTGACTTTCAATTAAGAATTTTTCAAAAGATTCCTGAATTATTGGTTTAGAAAAGGATTGAATTTCTTCAGTATATTTTAAAACTTCTTCTATCTTTTTTTCTAAATAGGTAATTGATCTAAATGGAATTGTTCCATTTGCATGTGCTATACCATTTCTTTCATCTACTAACTTCTTATAATTTCCAATTAGTGATTTTACATCAGAATGTGATGCACATGTATATTTTAATAGATCAAAAACTTTTCGTTCGTTCTCTACACTAAAGCCAAATGGATTAATAGCATTTCCAAGACCTTCATTAAAACCCAATTTGATTTTATTAAAATCATCTTCACGAACTGATTTTACTTGCCAAATATTAAAATATACAAAACTCATAAACAACATATGATATGCCATAAAAGCAAATTGATATTTTTCATTATCATAGTTACTTTCAAAAGATTTCCATAAATAATCAATATATTCTTGTTCGTTTGTGTCTTTAAAACGAACAGGTAAATAATTAAATATGTAGGTTGCTTCTTCCATTACTCTCCCCAAACCTTAGCAATTCTATCCTTTATCTTTTGCTCATAAATAGCAATCAACTCTTTGCTTGCATTCACCAACGCTTGCTCTTTTTCAATTTGTGAAACTATTTGTTGTTGCAATGTATCTGATGGTAATGGAATTGGAAAACTTCTCAAAGTCTTTAAACTAATAAATTCTTGTGCTCCACCAGTCGACATTAAAGCAACGTGATTTTGAGCATTTTGTGATTGTAAATAGTATAATAGAAATTTTTGATTTATTAAATTTTTAGTTTTAATCAAACCAACATTTTTTATACTAAATATTCTTTCATCATCTATTATACAACTCATGCCTCTATTGGCACCAATCATAGAAAAAATAATATCTCCAAACTCAACATTTGAACGCTTAATTATTTTTAAATGGTCTTCTTCTGAAATATAATTTACATTTTCAAAAGATAATCCCTCTTTCGTGATATTTTTTTGGGTTATAAATGGTATTCCATCATTTAAAACATATTTTGGTGAATCATGTGTGCCGTCTTTTACTTCACAGATTGAGTTTAACTCAACCATCTCCCAATCCTTATCAATCTCAACCCTCGGCTTATAATTATCCACAACCATTTTAGCACCATCAATTATTTTTTGATAGTTTTCAATTTCAGCAACAATTTCTTCTTGTACGGAAAGTGATGGAAGTGGGATTTCTAAAGTTCTAAAACTTGTAGTAGAAAGCTCTTTAAAAGTTCCACCTGTTGCCATTGAATTCATTTTATCAACAAGCTTAGTCATCATTAAAGCAACATAATAGGTATTAGCTTTACTGAAATCATTGATGATTATGTTTTTGAAACCTTGATTAGTTGAACATTCTTCGATGTTTATAGCAATTCTCCCTATTGTTGCTCTTGTTGAGATTAGTATAGAATTAACAGGCAAAATTTTTGCAGAAGAATATTTCAAACCATTTTCTGTAATTTTTCTTTTAGTTTCTGATATAGTTGATATTAATTCTGATGATGGTAAATCTGCTAAAGTTGCCCAATTTATAGTTCCATTCCAATATTCTTCAATTTCTGAACTTGGTGTCCCGCCTGATACAACTTTAAAAATAGTTTCGTCAGATAATTTAACCATGGGAAAAGATGAATCTGTTATAAACATTTGTTTGTAACGCTCCCCACTTAAATTATAATCCCCACTTTTACCAATTTCGGTTTTACTTACCGCATTTGCTAAAGTGCTATTTTCAAAAGGTTTGCCTTCAATACAATTTAGCCTAAAGGTCTTTAAGGTTGAAATAGCTTCTTCTAATTGTCCACCTTTAACTGCGTTGCGTTGTGCTCCTAAACCATAACCATCGTTGTCTATCTTTACAAATAAAATGTCTTTGGTTTTCTTGGCTAAATCGGCATCCATTAATAAAATAGAGGTTTTTACTCCGCTGTAGGGGTTAAAAACTCCGGCAGGCAAACTTACAACCGCGTATAAATATTTATCAACTAACATTTTGCGTAAGGCTTTGTATGCTGTACCACTTTGAAAAATAATACCCTCCGGTACAATGATTCCGGCACGTCCTTTTGGGTTTAAATGTTCGGCAATATAATCTACAAACAATACTTCGCTTCGGTTGCTACTTATCGTAAATTTCTTGTGTGGTCTAATCCCGCCTTTCGGACTCATAAACGGAGGGTTGGCCAATATTACATCGTATGTTTCATCCCAACGTTCTTCACTACTTAACGAATCATATTCATGGATATGCGGGTCAGAAAAACCATGTAGATACAAATTGACTAAACTTAACCGCACCATGTCCGGCGAAATATCATAACCCACAAAATTCTTAATTAGCCTTTTTTGTTCATCAGGCGTTAAAACATTATTGTTTTGTTCTTTGATGTGTTTGAAGGCAGAAATCAAAAATCCTGCGGTTCCGCAAGCTGGGTCAAGTATCGTATCATTTTTACTTGGATTGACTGCTGCCACCAAAAAATCAATAATATGTCGGGGTGTTCTAAATTGTCCGGCATCGCCCTGTGAACCCATTACAGACAATAAATATTCAAAGGCATCCCCCAGTTTTTCACTGTGTGTATATTCAAACTCACTAATCGTTTTCAAAAACATTTTCAACGTTTCCGGGTCACGATAGGGCAAATAGGCATTCTTAAAGATGTTACCAAACAAATCGGGAATATTGGGATTCTTTACCATTCCTTCAATGGCTTCCGAATATAATTTCAACATTTCAGTGGCACTTACTTTGCTGTCAAATAGATTGTCCCAACTGTATTTTTCAAAAGGGATTATAATTTCTTTCTTTGGATCATTTGGATCGGGTATAGAATAATCAGAAAAGAATTTTGCTTTACCACCTAATTCAATGGCTTCTTTATCCATGTCGTCCATGAATTTGTAAATCAAGGCAATGGTAATTTGTTCTATTTGTGATTTTGGGTCGGGTAATTTTCCAACCAAAATATCACGGCAATCGTCAATTCTTCTTTTTGTTATGGTGTCTAACATTTATTTGTTTTGTTGTTATTGATTTTATTGTAGAGACGCAATGCATTGCGTCTCTACGTGTGTAAAATATCATTTATTAAATTCATCATCAACCCATTTCTTTGGATTGTCAATTATGTATTGCGAAATTACCTCATACGATTGAGGGTTTCTAATAATATGATCGTGAAATCGGGATTGCCACCCAAAATCAGGATTTATTTTTCTTGCCTGAACGGTAACTGCAGATTTATATCCGCGAATGATGGATGATAAATTTTTGGATTGTGGTCCAAATTCGTTTTTATATATTTCATCCGTAGAGACGCGATGCATCGCGTCTCTACCATGATGACCATTAAATTTATTATTCCCAATAAATACAATCCCATGAAAATGATTCGGCATCACCACAAATTCACCCAATTCTAAATTCATATCAGGTCTAATTCCCGGTGTTTTTTTCCATTCTTCTTCTGCTATTTTTCCAATTTCAGATAATGTCATATATTCATTTTCTATTTTCCCAAAAAAATGTTCTCGGTTAGCCGTGCAAATGGTTACATAATAAACCCCTTTTTGAGCATAATCCCAACTTTTTAAACGTGCGGATTCGATTCTGTATTTATGGTTAAATTTTGCCATTAATTTGAATTATCCATTTAAAGGAGGCACTTCTCCATAAATATTAGCATATTTTTTAAGCTCTTCAATTTCAAAAGCATTTGAATCTTTGATGCTTACAATTTCAGCAAATATTTCATTAGGTTGAATAAGCTGATTCAATTTTCTATTTAATCTGTATTTTTTCCCACCAGAATGATTTGTACTGTTTAGAAAAGCTGAACATCTAAATTGATTTAATCTATTTTTTAAAGTATCTTGTGTATGTCCGATATATAATAATCCTGTTGAATCTTCACCTCCAATTCTGTTTATAATTTGACGTACCCCATTTTTAATCCAAAAAATACGATATACACCACATTCATCAGGTGCTTTTATATCAATTTCTTTTTTTGTTGTTAAATTAAACATTATGCAGCAAAATTATCAAGGTTAATATAATCTTTAATATACACTGGAATTACTTCTCTATATTTGGCATGTACTTCTTTAAACTGTGATATTGTTAAAGTTGGGTTTGTTTGTAATGCTTGAAAATCTTTATTTTCAATTATTTTGCGAATATCCTGGTCAACAATATAGGCTTTAAAGAAATATTGCAAAGCTCTAATGTTTACATCTTCCTCTGGTGGATAAATAGAAATGAATTTATCAAATTCTTCATCTAACATTTCATCTTTAGATTTGAATTTTGGGATAATACCAAAAATCTTTTCTACAATTTCTCGAATAGAAACTTTGCGGTCAATTTTTGCCGCTTTTCGTAATTTATCTAAGTTAAAATATTCGTCAGGTTTGTCTAAAATTTCATTTTGAATGTGACTTACAACTTCTTCCCAATTTCCAAGTTCAACATTTTTCTTGATGATGTCGTCCATTATTATTCTCTTTTCAAAATTTCGAAAAAGCATTCTATCAATCTTCATTCCATCAAATCCAATTTCTTTTTCTTCCATTAATTGCAAAAAGTCGGTACGATCACTTTCATATTTCACATAAGTCTTTGTTTCCCTACCTAAACCGTTAGCATCGTTTTCTCTTGTTTTAGGTAATTTTAAAACTTCATCATAATCAAATTTTTCTTCGAAGTATTCACAATTAGCAAAGAAGTCGAACAGTTTAAAGTTTTTCTTATCATGTTGAATGATTTCTTCTTCATTCAATTCATTTTTTTGTTTAAAGGTAAAAGTATGTTTACGAGTACCACGTCCTTTTATTTGCACAAAATCAGAAGGGCTAAATACCGGTCGCATCAAACAAACATTCAATAAATCAGAACAATCATAACCGGTGGTCATCATACCAACAGTAACGCAAACCCTGGTCTTACTAGATTTATAACCTTCCAGCCAGGTTGTTTTACCGTTTAAATTATTATTGGAAAAATTAATAGTCATTTGTTGTGCGTCTGCAACTTGTGAAGTTACCTGAACCGCAAAGTCTGAATTGTATTTATTTGGATAAAATTTTTCTGCAATTTCATTTAAAATTTCTGTAATCTTTCGGGCGTGGTTTTGACTAACTGCAAAAATGATTGTTTTGCCTATTTCATTTGTAATAGGGTCTCGTAAGGCTTTTTCAAAAAAGGTTTGACAAAAAACGGTATTCGTTTTATCAGAAAAAAACTTTTTCTCAAAATCACGAGAAATAAATGTTTCTGTTTCTTCTCCTTCTTCAGTTGACCTAATTACAGCATATCCTTCATCAGAAAGTAATTGAGTGGTAATTTCTGTTCTGGCATCAACAGTAACGGGATTTCTTAAAAAATCATCTTTAACACCATCCAAAAGGGTATAGCGAAATGTTGGCTCTCCACTTTCACAACCAAAAGTGGTGTAAGTGTCGCGTAGCATTCTTCGTTCTATTTCCCTTGGGTCATTTTCTTTAATTTTATCAATATCTACACTCTTTAAGTAATCTTTTGGTGTTGCCGTTAATCCTAATTTATAACCACTAAAATACTCAAATACTGCTCTTGAGTTACCGGAAACAGAACGATGTGATTCATCGGATATTAATAAATCAAAATCATTTGGAGAAAAATATTCCCGGTATTTATTATTAAATAATAATGATTGAATAGTGGTTACTACGATTTCAGCTTTTTTCCAATCTGATTTATGTTGCTTGTAAATAAAAGTAGAGTAATCAGGCTTTAAATAATTTGTAAAATCTTTGAATGCTTGGTCTTCGAGTTCTAAGCGGTCCACAAGAAAAAGTACTCGTCTTGCATTTTTAGTTCTAAGAAATAATTTTATGACAGCAGCAGCCGTTAATGTTTTACCTGTACCTGTTGCCATTTCAAAAAGAAAACGGTCTTTCCCTTTTCTTACAGCATCTTGCAAGTGTTGAACTGCTTTTAATTGATAATATCGTAAAAAACGTAAACCATTGTTCCAAATAAAGTCAGTGCTTTTGTCTATTGAACCTTTCCATCCGGGTCTTTCAGCATAGTCAGGCATTTGGATAGAAGCAATATAATCATTTGGCACTACTTCATTTGCTAGTTCTTCTCTATTTGGATTCCACTCTTTAATAGCACCAATTTCTGATGCTGATGGAAATTTATAAATGGGTTTTGGATTTCCTTTCTTTAAATCCCATAAATAATGAACAATTCCATTGGAAAGAATAATATATTGTGCTTCAACAGAATTTGCATATTTTCTGGCTTGCTCTTTTGCAGAAAGTGGATGTATTCCTTCTTTTTTTGCTTCTAAAACACAAATTGGTTTACCGTTATCATCAACTAACAAGAAATCTAAAGAACCATTTTTAACTTTTTCATAGTCATTGCCCCAATCATCAATTGTTTCTTGAGTTATTTTTATATGATTTTCAAGTAAAATATTTGCTTTACCAAGCTCATTATCAAAGAATCGCCAACCAGCCTCCATCAAAAGCTGGTTAATTTTTATTCTTGCATGTGCCTCGTTTTTCATTCAAAAATATAATTATTCAAACCTACCAATTTTTACCCACATTATCAATCCCACACCACAAATAATTCCACAAAAAAAGCACCTATTCCGGTAACTTTTTTACGGATTCCCGCATTCTCTAAAAAAATTCAAAGGAGTTCACCCACCACCCGGCAGGTTTTTGTTTTTGGAATCGCTAAGATAGAAAAAATGTCGAAAAAAGAAAATAGAGGAGGGGAAATTAGTCCTTAGTGAATAGTCCTTAGTCCATAGTTTCGCACTTTTTGAAAAAATAATCCCCAAACTCTCCAAACTCCCCACCGTCCCCAAAGCCCCCCAGTGTCCCCACCGTCCCAATTGTCCCCACCGTCCCAATTGTCCCCACCGTCCCCAGTGTCCCCACCGTCCCAACCGTCCCCACCGTCCCCACCGTCCCAATTGTCCCCAATGTCCCCATCGTCCCCATCGTCCCCACCGTCCCAATTGTCCCCACCGTCCCAACCGTCCCCACCGTCCCAACCGTCCCCAAACTCCCCACCGTCCACCCCAAAAAAAAATCCCCCCAAATCCCCCCACCAATAAAAAAATTCCATATTTTTGCTATTCAATCATTTACACGCCATGCAAAACTCAAACATCTTCTCCAAACATGGAGGCTATCGCAAATTGCTTACCTACCAAAAAGCAGAAATCATCTTCGATGCAACCACTTATTTCTGCAATACACACATAAAAAAATATACCCGAACACACGACCAAATGATCCAAGCAGCTCGTTCCGGCAAACAAAACATTGCCGAAGCTAGTATGGCATCAGCCACCTCAAAAGAAACAGAAATTAAACTAACCAACGTCGCCCGTGCCAGTCTCGAAGAACTATTGATCGACTACGAAGACTTCATGCGTACAAATAAAATAGTAGAGTGGGAGAGTAGCCATCCCTACAATCTGCGATTCAATCAACTCAACAAAACCCCCAATGCCAATTACGACACCTTCAAAAAAGCCATCGAAAACCCAAATCTCGAAATCGCTACAAATGTCATCAAACGATTAATCAACGTAACAACCTACCTACTTTCCAAACAACTAACAACCCTCGAAAAACAATTCCTCCAAGACGGAGGTTTCAAAGAACGCCTATCCCAAGCCAGAAAATCCCACCCCAAAAAATAAAACCCCAAAGTCCCCACCGTCCCCACCGTCCCAATTGTCCCCAATGTCCCCACCGTCCCCAAAGTCCCCACCGTCCCAATCGTCCCCAAAGTCCCCACCGTCCCAATCGTCCCCAATGTCCCCATCGTCCCCACCGTCCCAATTGTCCCCACCGTCCCCATTGTCCCCAAAGTCCCCACCGTCCCCACCGTCCCAATCGTCCCCACCGTCCCCACCGTCCCAATCGTCCCCACCG
>CALRRY020000052.1:0-16040 GCA_943370635.1 Variovorax paradoxus | reverse complement strand
GTTTTCTGTATCTGAAATTTTACTTAATTCTTTGAAAATTAATTTGTAACTTGCTTCAAGGTTGCTCATAATTGTATTTTATTCGTAATCAATACAATATACTAATTTTTAGTATTTTGAGCAACTTTTTTTATAATGCACTACGGGTTGCTTGTTTTAGTATTTTTTTTCTAATTTCGTTTTTCAACCTAAAAAACAAACTATGTTAGATCAATTAACACAATTAGTTCAACAATATGGCGATAATGCTGTTGTAAAAAATGCAGCCATTCCGAATGAAATGAATGACGCTGTATTGAAAGAAACCGAAAATTCACTTTTTTCCGGCTTACAAAAGATGGCGAGTGGTGGACAATTCGAACAGTTAGCCGGACTTTTCCAAGGCAATAATGCCGGTTCAGCTTCAAATCCTGTAGTGCAGCAATTGGTCAATCAAGTTTCAGGCAGTTTAGGCGAAAAATTAGGTATTGACGGTCAAGCGGCCAATGGAGTAGCTTCCAATATGATTCCACAAATTTTAGGTTCATTAGTTGGAAAAGCCAAAGACCCGAATGAAAAAGGATTTGAAATTTCTGATTTGGTAGGTGCAATTTCCGGTGGTGGTTGAAACGCTTCCGGTTTAATGGATGCCATTACAAAATACGGCGGTCAATTTGGTTTAGACCAAAATAACGATGGTAAAGTGGACATGCAAGATGCTATGTCGGCGGTAACCAAAAAAGGAGGATTAGGCGGTTTATTCGGAAAACTTTTCGGTAAATAAACGCTTTTTTTATATCACCATTCATGCTTTAAATGGAATGTTAAATATGACATTCCATTTAAAGCATTTTTTGTACTTTTATGGAATGAAAACGTTATTGTGGATTTGCATAGGAATACTTGTTGCTTTGGGTTGTTCAACTCCCAAAAGTACTGTGACGCCTACTGAAAAAAACATTACTAACAATGATACGATTCGCATTGCCAATGAGGAGTTGGAATATGAAGTCATCATTTTTGAACCCGGTTTTAATACATGGTTAGAAAGTACAGCAAGGCCCCGTAACTATTATGATTTGGCTTTTTTAGAAAACCGTAATCAGATTTGGGTAACCAATTATAACCAACGTGTTTTGGACCCCAGAAGGTATGACCCATTGCTTTATGAAATGCAGATCAACTATCAAAACAATATCAATTACGGATATGAAGTAAATTATATGCTTTATAATTACCTACTCTATTTTCAATTGAAATACAAACAACGCTTGGGCGGTTTTGAACCCCGTTTATAATATGAAGAAACTGAAAGAACGTTGGGGCATTACTTCTAACTTCCAACTTATTGTCATTTTTATAGTCTTTGCCATAACCGGCTCATTATCGGCCTATTTGTCGAAACCGTTTACCAATTATATCGGATTAACCGATGAAAACTTAGGTTATTTTTATTTACCCGTTCGGTTGATTGCTATTTTCCCGATTTATCAAGTTTTATTGGTATTAACCGGTTTTCTTTTCGGACAGTTTACCTTCTTTTGGTGGTTTGAAAAGAAAATGCTTCGCAGTATGAAATTAGGCTTTATTGCCGATTGGTTGGAAAAAAAATAAGCCGCTCTTTTCAAGCGGCTTTCATTTTATTTTTTTATGAGATAAGTATAAATCCAAGTGATGGTAAAGGTGGGAATGAAATCAATTCCGGGAAGAATTTCTTCAATAAAAACCATAAATCCACCAACTGTTCCTACTGTTCCTTTGTACATTCGCATGAGGATTAAACCAGCAATTGGTGCCCAAATAACGTCGGTTATTGCACCTAAAAAAGGAATTAAGTAAGAGACCATACCGATACCATCAAAAATTAAACTTAAAATCAAATCTCTTGATTTGGTATCTTTAACAGGTTCAGCTGTTACTTCTTTTGTCATGTTGAATGATTAAATTTTATACAATCTTAACAAAAGTAATGCCATTTTAATTTTCTTTCTTCAGTAAATTGAAAAAGTCGTTACGGTTTTCTTTATCTTTAAATATTCCCCCATATTGAATGGTTGAAGTATAACTGGAACTGTCTTTAATACCGCGGCTGGACACGCACAAATGTTCAGCTTCTACCACCACTATCACATCTTCAGTATCCAATACTGTTTTCAGTTCGTTGAAAATCTGCATAATCATGCGTTCTTGCACTTGTGGTCTTCTTGCATAATAATCCACAATTCGGTTTAATTTTGATAATCCAATTACTTTTCCGTTGGATACATACCCAATATGGGCTTTTCCAATAATGGGTAAAAAATGGTGCTCACAGGTAGAATTGAAACTAATATTCGCTTCAACCAGCATTTTATCATAGTGATAACTGTTTTCAAAAACAGATATTTTTGGTTTGTTTGCAGGATTCAATCCACTAAATATTTCCTGAATGAACATTTTAGCTACACGGTGAGGCGTACCTCTCAAACTATCATCTGTCATATCAAGTCCCATTTCTTCCATGATGATGTGGAAATGTTTCTCAATAGTAGCCATTTTCTCAGCATCCGATTTATCAAAAGCATCCGGACGTAAAGGCGTTTCAGCAGAAGTCATTTGGTGACCATCCCCAATTAAATCAAATATTTCTTTTTCTAATACGTTTTCCATAGCAATGTTGAGTTAGTTTTTTAATTTAGCTTTATAGTACTTTTTCAATTTTTCAATTTTGGGTGTAATCACATAATGACAATACGATTGTGTTTTGTTTTGATTATAATAATTTTGATGATACTCTTCTGCCGGATAAAATGTTACAGCAGGAGATAATTTGGTCACAATCGGCGAACTGAATGTTTTCTCTTGTGCCAATAAATCCATATAATCCTTAGCTATTTCTTTTTGTTGCTCTGAATGGTAAAATATTTCGCTGCGGTATTGGGTACCCACATCATTACCCTGACGGTTTAACGTTGTAGGGTCATGAGTAGCAAAATAAATTTCCAATAATTCACCAAAACTTATCTCTTTAGGGTCATACGTAATTTGAATGGCTTCAGCATGACCTGTGGTGCCGGTGCATATTTCCTTATAAGTAGGATTCGGGGTCTTTCCACCGATGTAACCTGACACAACTGTTTTAACGCCTTTTAAATCTAAAAAAACAGCTTCTGTACACCAAAAGCAACCACCGGCTAAAGTGGCCATTTCTACGTTTTGTTCCATAGTTGTATCAATCTTATTTTTATATGGTACAGGTTTTTTGTCCTGTGCGTTGCAGGTGACAAAAAATAAGGGAACCATCAATGCTAATAATTTCATGCTCTATATTTGTTTAACAAATGTATAAAAATATTAAACAAAATTATATCTTTAACGTAAATTTATTATTTATTCCACTATAATAAAAATCAATTTTCTTCGAAATCAATGAAAAACTTTGTTCCTTTGTGAAAACTGAAACACATGATTGTAGCTAAAAACATTCATAAAAAATTTGACCAATTACACGTTTTAAAGGGTGTTAATCTTGAAGTAAAAAAAGGAGAAATTGTGGCCATTGTTGGAGCTTCCGGTGCAGGAAAAACTACACTGCTACAAATTTTGGGTACCTTAGAAAAACCATCAAAAGAATTTTCTTCTTCATTAGTCATCGATGGAAATTCAGTTTTGGCTCTCAACGACAAAGAATTATCAACTTTTCGCAACCAAAAACTGGGGTTCATTTTTCAATTTCATCAATTGTTGCCGGAATTTACAGCATTAGAAAATGTATGTATTCCCGCTTTTATTGCCGGGAAAGAAAAAAAAGAAGCGGAAGAAGAAGCCATGAAACTATTAAATTATTTAGGGCTTTCCCATCGCAGTAACCACAAACCCGGAGAATTATCTGGCGGAGAACAACAACGAGTGGCTGTAGCCAGAGCTTTAATCAATCAACCGGCCGTTATTTTTGCCGATGAACCATCGGGTAACCTTGATACACAATCGGCCGAAAATTTGCATGAACTTTTTTTTAAATTAAGAGATGAATTCGGACAAACGTTTGTGATTGTGACCCATAATCAAACTTTAGCCAACATGGCTGACCGAAAATTAGTGATGAAAGACGGTTTATTTGCAACTTCTGAACTGTGACAAAATGCAATTGGAAGAGCTAAAAGAATTTTTAGACAAAAAAGTAGAATTATACAACCATCCTCGTTTTATTGAAAGCGATCCCATTCAAATTCCACATGCCTTTCAAAGGAAAGAGGACATTGAAATTGCAGCTTTTTTAGTAGCCGTCATTGCTTGGGGAAACCGTAAAATGATTATCAAAAACGGCTGGCAATTGATGGAGTATTTAGATCACTCACCTTATGAATTTGTAGTAAATCATCAATCGACTGATCTTTCCGAAATCGAAACGTTTGTACACCGTACCTTTAATGGTACAGATGCCATTACTTTTATTCAAGCCCTTCAACATCTTTATCAGCATCATGGTGGTTTGGAAAATGTTTTTGCCCATCATCAAGAACCAAGAACTTTACAACCTGCTATTAGTGCGTTTAAAAAAGTATTTTTTGAAGTAGAACATCTCAAGCGAACCGAAAAACATCTTTCTGATCCGTTACAGCAATCGGCAGCCAAACGCATCAACATGTTTTTGCGTTGGATGGTACGAAAAGACAATTGTGGTGTTGATTTTGGTATTTGGAAGAGCCTGCATCCCTCACAATTATCTTGTCCGTTGGATGTACACTCCGGAAATGTAGCCAGAAAATTAAATTTACTCACCCGAAAACAAAACGATGCCAAAGCGTTGGCGGAATTAGATGAACAACTTAGACTCCTTGACCCAACCGATCCGGTGAAATATGATTTTGCTTTGTTTGGCTTAGGCGTTTTTGAACAATTTTAACCCATTTATATGTTAGTTGAAGCACTTTTAAAAGTTACCGATTGCTATGTTTTAGACGCTACTATTCCCTATGAAGCGTATTGTCCGATTGATTTATCACCGGAAAGTGAATTGCTGACTACCTTACAGCCGAAAACAGCTGACGATTATATAAAAGCAATCGATTTTCATTTAAAAAGAAATCATGCTCAAGTAGCTTTTGGTGGATACATGGAACGTAGAAATTTATATCAAAGAAGTCACCTTTTTAATGAAAATCCGGAAAATGAACGGAACATTCACATTGGTTTAGACTTGTGGATTAATGAACCGGTAGCTGTTTTAGCTGCCCTTGACGGGGAAGTCATGAGTGTGCAAAACAATGCCGGCTTTGGCGACTACGGTCCAACTGTTATCCTCAAGCACATGCTAAATAAATGTGAATTTTATACGTTATACGGTCATTTGTCGTTAAGAAGTGTAATGAACCTTCAGATTGGTCAAAAAGTAGCAAAAGGGGAAAAAATTGCCATTTTGGGTGAACCTTCCGAAAACGGTGATTATGCTCCACATTTGCATTTTCAACTCATCCAATCATTGGGTGAATATATTGGCGATTATCCGGGTGTATGCAAAAAAAGTGATGTTGATTTTTATCAAGAAAATTGTCCGGATCCCAATCTTTTACTAAAAATAAGCAAATGAAAAAAATAGTTTTCTATAGTTTAATTTTACTTTTTATAAGTTGTAAATCAGCTAAAAAAACTATTTTACCTAAAGAAAAAATAAAAGCTAATTTTGAAAAAATTGATTTGATTTCAGCTTCCTCTATTCAGAAAAACAGAACCTATGAATTGGGAAAAAGAATGTTGTTGACCTGCAATACTTCCACATTTAAACCGTTTACAACCGAAGAAGCAACTCCTGAGGTCATTCAGAAAATCACTCAAGATAAAATTTCCATGACTTGCCATCAAGTTTTAAGAGGTTTTGGTAAATTTATTGATATGAAATTAAAAGAAGTGAGGTATAATGAAGATACAAAAATTACGCTATTCCGCTACCAATGCGAATATGAAAAGAAATACAGAATCAAAGAATTACAAGTGTATATCAATCAAGAAAACAAAATAACTTCAATCACTTCAACCGACTGGAAAGATGACTACCAACCATAACCTTTTATTAAAATTTTATGATGCTTTCAGCAAAGGCGATGGAGAAACCATGGCAAGCTGTTACCATCCTGAGGCTGAATTTTCTGACCCCGCTTTTGGTAAACTATCTCAACAGGAAGTGGTGGCCATGTGGCAGATGTTGTTGAAAAACAGCAAAGGAAAGTTGAAAATTGAATTTACAAATGTAAACACCCATGAAAACAAGGGTTCTCTACTGTGGACAGCTCATTACACTTTCAGCAAAACCAATCGAAAAGTGGTGAATAAAATCCAAGCCAACTTTGAATTTAAAGACCATTTCATTTATCGCCATCATGATCAATTTAACCTTTGGAAATGGAGTGGCATGGCTTTAGGTTGGAAAGGATATGTGTTGGGTTGGACACCCTTTATGCAAAAAGCCATCCAAAAACAAGCTAGAACTGCACTTAAAAAATATAGGGAAGAACAAGGTTTAAAAACCAATTAAATCCGTTTTCCATTCTAACGCCTTACGATAGTGGATTCTCCCATTTTCAATCACTAGCGGACACGATACATTATTCGTGTATAATCCACCCGTACCCAACCCTTGCGGCATCGGATTTTGCAGCGTGAATGTCCACTGCGTAATGGCATTTAAACCTACATTACTTTCCAAAGCAGAAGTTACCCACCAACCGATATTTAATTCTTCAGCTAAGTCAATCCATTCTTGAGCACCGCGAAATCCACCAATTAAACTGGGCTTTAAAATGATGAATTGTGGATTGATTTTTTGTATTAATTGACGCTTTTCCGGTAGCGAAAAAACGCCAATCAATTCTTCGTCTAATGCTATTGGTAAAGGAGTGATTTTACACAGTTCTGCCATCCTGTCATGCTGCTTTACCGCAATAGGCTGTTCAATACTATGTAATTCATAACCAGTTAATTGATTTAATTTATCTAAAGCATTATTTAAATCAAAAGCACCATTTGCATCCACTCGAATTTCGATGGTTTTAGCATCAAAATGCTGGCGAATAAAGGCTAATAATCCTAACTCTTTTTTAAAATCAATCGCACCGATTTTCAATTTGATGCATCGAAAACCTTGGGCTAATTTTTCTTCAATTTGGGCTTTCATGAAGGCTTCATCACCCATCCAAACTAATCCGTTTATTTCCATTGATTCCGTTCCGGAAGTAAAAGTAGAAGGAAACAATTCAAAAGGGTTTTCACTTTCCAACGAACGAAACGCCATTTCTACTCCAAATTGAATAGAAGGAAATTCGATGAGTGCTTCCCAAAGTTGATCAACTCCCAGACGAATATTTTGACACACCCATTGCAGCTTTTCTTCATAATCGGGTCGGTCATCAATACTCAGGGTTCGAAGTATACCGCACTCTCCTATTCCTCGCTTACCGTTATCTTCTAAAATGATGAACCAGGTTTCTTTTTGGTTTAAAACGCCTCTGGAAGTGCCGGAAGGGCGTTTAAAATCTAATATGTATTTTTGATAAGTCGCTTTCAAACGTTACAATTCAATAAAGTCACCAATTTCAAGTAACATTAAATCTTTTCCGCTGTTGAAAAACTTTTTAATGGCGGCTTCATGGTCAATTTCGATATAGCCAAATGTATCAAAGTGTACACCTAAAATTTTATCACATTCCACAAATTCTGCGGCTAAAATCGCATCGTCAATATCCATGGTGAAGTTATCGCCAATGGGTAGAATTGCTAAATCCAATTTCGTACGAAGTGGAATCAGTTTCATATCCATTGTTAAAGCCGTATCACCGGCAATATAGATATTTTTGTGTTCGCTTTCAATTACAAAACCACCGGGATTTCCACCATACGTACCGTCCGGAAAAGAACTGGAATGAACAGCATTCACATATTTCACTTTACCAAAATCAAAATTCCAACTTCCACCATGATTCATTGGATGACTGTTAAATCCTTTATTGCCGAAATACGTTGCAATTTCCCAATTGGAAACGATGGTAGCATTTGTTCGCTTTGCAATGGCTTCAACGTCTAATATATGGTCTTGATGAGCATGGGTTAGCAAAATATAATCCGCTTGAAGCGAATCAATAGCAATATGTGCCGCTTTTGGGTTTCCGGAAATAAAAGGATCAACCAAAATGTGCTTTCCACCTACTTCAATACTAAGAGAAGCGTGTCCGTAAAACGTTATTTTCATAGCTTATTTTGTTTTAATTAAACAATTACATCTGAAATAAAATAAATCATACACAGCGATAAAAGCAACGAAACCATAAATGTACTTATGGCCAATCGTTTTAATTCCGGGTCTAAATTCGCCGGATTTTTTATTCGCATCACTCGAAGTATGTGGCTAATGATAGGGAAAAATACAATGGCATAAATAAATTGGTCAATGGCAAATTGTTGTGTAAATCCAAATACCAATAATAAAATCATGGCTGAGATGAGTAAAAAGTAATGGTATTTTTTAGCTCTTTCTCCTCCTATTTTTACCACAATGGTGTTTTTACCTGCCTTGCGGTCAGAAGCTTCATCTCGCATATTGTTGAGATTCAATACGCCAACACTCAAAAAACCAATGGCAATAGCCGGTAAAAGCAAAAACAAATCAATCACTTTGGAAAACATAAAATAAGAACCGTACGTACTTACTAAACCAAAGAATATAAATACAAAAACATCTCCGTAGCCTTTATAACCATAAGCTCCTTTTCCAACAGTATAGCGAATGGCAGAAGCAATGGCAACGATACCCAAGGCCAAAAAGAACAAGGAATAATACATGTATTGTAATCCGAAAGCGGTATAAATCAACCAAACAGCGGATAAAAATGTTAAGAAAGCGGTGATAATAATTGCTCTTTTCATGGCGGCGGGAGAAATTGCTCCGCTTTGTATGGCTCTTGCAGGACCAATACGATCATCATTATCAGTGCCTTTTACTCCATCACCATAGTCATTGGCAAAATTAGACAATACCTGCAGTCCGATTGTAGTGAGCAACAACAAGCCAAAAATCTTCCAACTGAATACTTGTGTGGGTGTTAAAACCTCCTCTGTTGGTTTGGATAGAGCATAAAAACTACCTACTAAAATTCCCGACACAGAGAGCGGTAAAGTTCTAACGCGGGCAGCTTCAATCCAATGTTTCATAACAAACTATTTTTTTACAAAAGTACAGTAAAATTAACAATTTACATCCAATTTTGTTTACTTCGTTCTGCCAAATATAGCCAATAATTAATCCATGGTTTTAACGCGGAATAATTGGCAAAATGAAACCCTACGTCACCGGCAGCGGTATGAAAAGTAATATGCACCAAATCAGCCGATTGATGCCAAAAATATTGTTGAGTAGTAATTCCTTGAATTTTATAAGCTTCCAATAGTTGATATTGCACATCCCACGCATTTCTTTTAATCATAATCAGGTCACTATTCACCAATAATCGATAGTTTTTGAAACGGAAATACACAATTATCATCACAAAAGCTACATACAATCCCAACCACGGCAAATACGCTTGTAAAGGTGAATAAATATATAGTGCAACCAGTAAAGTGATAATGACAGGTAAAATAATGCCGAGTAATATGGCTTTAATCAAATACCGATAATTGGGTAAAAAAGTTTTTAGTACGGGTTCATTTGACAATCCTAGTTGACGTAAGACTATGTCCTTTTCATCCGGTTGACAACCGGGAATTTCAATTTCGCTGCTTTTTTTTCCTTCTTCTTCCACTTCATCGGTGGCAGCTGCTTGTTTTAAATGGAAATCAAATAACCTTAATTTCCGTTGAAAAAAATTCTGACTTACAATAGCCAGTTGTACTTTTTGCGGTTTTAAAAGTGTATTCTTTTTAGCGAATAAGCCGTGTTGAATGGCAATCGCTCCTTTTTGAAACGTCATTTGATACCCATAATATTTTATGATGGTTCTGACCAAATTAAACAGCAATACCACTACTAAAATGAGTAACAAAAAAAAGGAAAACGAAAAATAGTTGATGCCTTGGTTGACAATACCTGTTACTTGTTCTTCATCTACCTCAATGGATTGGGTGACTTCTTGAAAGCTCCCATACAAAGAACCAATAAAACCCAAAATAAGGGCAATACTTCGTCCGTAGTTGGATGTAATTCCCACTTTACATAAAGTAGATAATCGAATGTTTAAAAATGGTTTTTCCGTTTCTTCACTATTTACAGTATCCGTTTGATGCTTTTCCTCGGTGGATAACAATCTGCTTTTCAGTAACAAAGCCAAGTCATTATCCACCGCACGAATACTGGCTTCTTTTTTATTGCTTCCGGCAGTATCAATATCTACACTAAACACTCCCACCAATTTTTGAATGATGGATTGGTTAATGTTGACTTGTTGGATTTTATCCAATTGAATGGTTATTTTATTTTTGGTGATGACTCCTTTTTGAATCACAAATTCTTGCTTTTCTTCATCCAGAAAAAAGGTAAAATGGATATATTTCAAATAGGCAATCACACCAATGAAAAGCAACAAAAGCAAACCAACAATTATCAACCAATAGATTTTAGAACCCTCCATTCTGTAAAAAATTACCGCTATCGGAATAATCAGATTTCGTATGATTTCCTGTAAGGTATCCACATACATAATGGCAATTCCTTTGATGGATTGCCGCTGGGGTTGAGAAAAATCCTTTGGATTAAATTGTTTCATCTTCCGTTGAGGGGGCTGTTTGGGTTATAGAGGGTTCTTCCGGTACAACTTCTTCCGGAATTATCGTTTCAACAAGCTCTTTTTCAGGTGCTTTTAAGGTTTGAGATGAAATTTGATTCAACAAATAGGTTTTAATTTGTTCTGCTTCTTCTTTAGGTAAACCCGGAATGTGCAAATCACTACTGCTTCCTCCGGCGGTAAAAATTTGTAATTCACTCAACTCATACATTCGTGAAAAAAAACCTTCATGTATTGCCACATGTTGAATACGATTAAACGGAATAATGGTAGTAGTGGTAGATAATATCCCGCTTCGAAATATAATATCCTTCTCTCTGACGGCATACCCTTTTTTTTGATAACCGATATGCGACATCCAAAAAAGAAGCCCGATAAACAAAAGCAAAACAGCTCCCAATACCAACACTTGAGCTCTTACCGTTTCATTAAACAAAGCAATCAACATCAACGATACACCCAAGATTACGGTTAGTATTGCATTATTAAGGTAAACAATATTCAAATATTGCTTTGGTATAGCATGAAAGGTAACGGCTTCTACTTGAGGTAAATGCTCAAAAGAAATCGGCTCATTTGTATAGTGTTCTTGCATCATAGTAGGTTTATGGAATCCATTTCTTTTCAAAGTTGGGTTTTCTTTTTTCCAAAAAGGCATTTCTACCTTCCACTGCTTCATCGGTCATATACGCCAAACGAGTGGCTTCACCGGCAAATACTTGTTGTCCTACCATTCCGTCATCGGTCAAATTCATGGCAAATTTCAACATTTTGATTGAAGTGGGAGATTTAGCCAATATTTCCTGAGCCCACTCATATGCGGTATCTTCTAATTCATCGTGCGGAATAACGGCATTTACCATCCCCATTTCAAAGGCTTCCTGAGCAGAATAATTTCTCCCTAAGAAGAAAATCTCCCTGGCTTTCTTTTGCCCTACCATTTTGGCCAAATACGCAGAACCGTAGCCACCATCAAAACTGGTTACATCGGCATCGGTTTGTTTAAAGATGGCGTGTTCTTTACTCGCCAATGTTAAATCACACACCACATGCAAGCTGTGTCCACCGCCTACAGCCCAACCGGGCACAACAGCAATTACCGCTTTTGGCATGAAACGAATAAGGCGTTGCACTTCTAATATATTTAAGCGGTGCATGCCATCATCACCCACATACCCTTGGTGACCTCTCGCCCGTTGGTCGCCACCGCTACAAAAGGAATACACACCATCTTTTGGTGAAGGTCCTTCAGCGGAAAGCAATACAACCCCAATAGAAGTATCTTCTTGAGCATCATAAAAAGCTTGATACAATTCAGCCGTGGTTTTAGGACGAAAAGCGTTTCTAACTTCCGGACGATTAAAAGCGATTCGGGCAACGCCGTTGCATTTTTTATACGTGATATCTTCAAATTCTCTGGCGGTTTGCCAATTAATTTCTTTCATAAGCTTCAAAATTTACTGTAAAAATACTATTTTTAGCTTTTTAAAACCATAGGTAGTAACATGAAAATAACACTTTCTTCACTAATCCTCTTATTGTTAAGTTTTTACGGTTTTGCACAAACCATTAAAACTACTTCATTTGAAATTACTTTTCCGGCACAACCGCAAGAAGCAGAACAGGATATTGTAACCGAAGCAGGTGACACGCATATAAAAACCTATCAATTAATGCACGAAGGTGCGATGATGTTAATGACGGAAGCTGGCTATCCGGAAGGGGTAAACCTTACTGCCAATATGGATGTGAACAAAAAATATTAAAAAATTCAAAAAACGGTAGTGTAAATAACTTTGCCGGTCAAATGGGGCTACCGGTAACCTTGGTTTCAGAAATATTCGAAGAATATAAAACCTTACTTGCCATGCGTTCAGTAGATAAAGTGGGAAATTATTACGCTCAAGTTTTTACTCTACTGCATAAAAACAAACTTTATGCAATGATGGTGTTCAGCGAGACAGAGTTACAAGGTCGCACACTCTTGTATCAACTTACCGATTCCTTTCAATTATTAACGTTATAATTTTTATGAAAAAGTTTATCTACTATAATGTTGTGATGTCATTAATAAGAATCCCCGTAACGGTGCACCGCAAAGCTTTCCCTAAAAAAACTATTAATCAACTTGGTTTATGATACAAAAAGAAATGGTATTCCCCTCGGCAGTAAGTCGCTCTAGCGGTATTGTGATTACCGTTTTTGGAACAGCATTAGCTTGTTTAAGTTTTTTTTTATGGTTTGAAATTGGTACAGAACCCGTTGCAATTGGGATTAATTTACTATTAACTGCTGTTTGTATAACTTTTTTTTGGATGCTATTTGATACCAAATATGTCATCAAAGGTGAACTACTGTATTACAATAGCGGTCCTATTCGCGGTAAAATTAACATCATGAAGATTCGCAAAATTGAACATCAAAAAGGATGGTACCAAAAGAGTTTAATGAAACCCGCTTTGAGTATGAATGGTCTTTATTTATATTATGACAAATTTGAAGACATTTACATTTCTCCAAAGGATAAAACTGAGTTTGTTAATTACTTGTTGAAAATTAATCCTAAAATTGAATTAATTTGAGTGTAGTTTAGTTCAAAAAAGTTAGCTTTGTTTTTACCAAACAACTGAATACCCAAATTAGCATGAATAAATTAAAAATTGCTTTTGCAATTCTTACCTTATATATGGCTTTCTCTTGTGAGAAAAAAGAGGAAGCTCCCCTTTTGGCTCATTATATTCCGGAGGAAGAACCCGTGCCGGCAATAGATTCACTTTTGATTACCATTCCTTTATCCATAGAATTTAATCCGGTTTCAGAAGAATTTAAAACCCAAAAGCAACAAAAAATTGAGGCCTTTTATCGAAAAAATATCGGTTTAGCTGATTTCAGTGGGGCTTTATTAGTGGCTAAAAACGGTAAAATTCTGTTTGAAGACTATAAAGGATATGAAAACTTTGCTGAGAAAAAACCAATCAATGCCCAATCGGCTTTGCATTTAGCATCGGTGAGCAAAGTGTTAACGGCTACGTTAATTTTAAAATTAGTGCAGGAAAACAAAATTGCGTTAGATGAAAAAGTGCAAACCTATCTTCCAGATTTTCCCTATACGCAGACGTCTGTGAGAACTTTGTTGAATCATCGAAGTGGGTTACCGCATTATTCCCGATTTAGTGAGTATTTCAAAAAATGGAACAGCAGAAAAGTATTGACCAATGAAGACGTATTGCAATACCTAAAAAAACATAAGTTTCCTTTACTTTCTAAAGACAACCGCAATTTTAATTATTGCAATACTAACTATGCGATTTTGGCTTTGATTGCAGAAAAAGTAACCACACAATCTTTTCCGGAGGCCATGAAATCATATGTCTTTGAACCGCTTGGCATGAACGATAGTTTTGTGATTGATTTTGAAACCCAAAAAAAACAAGTTTCTCAATCGTATAAAACCAATTATGTGAACCATGGTTGGGATCAATTTGATGCGATTTATGGTGATAAAAATATTTATGCTTCGCTTCGCGACATGGTAAAATTTGATTTGGCCACTTATTCTGAAACATTTCTCCGCAAAGACTTATTGGAAGAAGCATTGAAAGGCTACAGCTATGAAAAAAGAGGCTTCAACAATTACGGATTGGGCTATCGAATGAAAGAATTTGATAATGGCGAAACGATGCATTACCACAATGGATGGTGGCATGGCAATACTTCTTCTTATATTACGATGAAAAAAGATACAGTGGTCATTATTGCATTATCCAATAAATACACTCAAAAAACATATCGGGCCATGCGATTAACCGCTTTGTTTGGTGATTTTCCATTTGAGATGGATGAAAAAGAATAATTATTAAATCTTATCTCTAATTTATCTTTTCGTAATATAAAATCCGGATTAAGCTAAATTATTGATTTTGTAATTTCTTTTTTTATAAATCGCTATACGATTTGTATGCCTAAATGACGAAGTAGTAAATACATGATCAATACATTAAACACCAAGGCTAACCAATGCAATACATTGTTTTCATTCGGATTTTTAATGATTTCAACAATGTTTAAAAAAGGTAAGGTAAAAATCAACAATAAGGTTGGCAACCAAATGACATCCATCGATTCACCCCAAAGGGTAATGGTGTAGAAACTTTTGACCACCGCCAAAAACAACAGCAAGAACGAAAGGATACTGAAAATAAGGTATATTTTGGGTTTGTTGTGCATGCTAGAGTAAAATTTCCCCACAGATTAAACCTTTATTAAATTAGTCAATCAAATAAATGCCATCCGGTTTGATGGTTATTTTATGTTGTTTGTAAAGTGTTCCGATGGCTTTTTTAAACGCCTTTTTACTCATTTGAAGTACCGTTTTGATGTCTTCCGGATGACTATCATCTGTTAGGCGAAGAAAACCTCTGTTGGCTTTTAATTCGTTTAAAACCGTTTGGGCATGCTCTTCAATGCTCTCCACTCCTACTTTTGTAAACGTCACATCTATTTTACCATCGGGACGCACTAACTTGATGTAGCCTTTGGTTTTGTCGCCGGGCCGTATTTTATCTTGATAGACTTCATTTTTATACACCAACCCTTTGTGGGTGCCGTTTATGATGACATTTACACCCATGTCGGTTACGTGTGAAATGATCAGATGCACTTCTTCACCGGTTTGGAAAGTTGCATCTGATTGATTTAAAAACTGGTTCAATTTACTGGAAGCTACCAAACGATTGGTTTGTTCGTCCAAGTACAAATGCACCAAATAGCGTTTTCCTTGCTCCATCTCACGGGCTTGTTCTTTGAAAGGAACAAATAAGTCTTTTTCCAATCCCCAATCTAAAAACGCTCCAAATGTATTGGTATAATTCACCCGCAAAAAGGCGTAATCACCAAGCGTTATATACGGTTTTAAGGTTGTGGCGACCGGACGTTCCTCGTGGTCAAGATACACAAAAACGGTAAGCTCCTCGCCTATTTCAAAGGTTTTTGGTACGTATTTTAGGGGCAAAAGTACATCGTCAGTACCGTTGGTGAGGAATAAACCTACTTGGGTACTTCTGTCGATTTTGAGGGTATGGTATATGCCGATAGTGAGCATGGATTTCTTTTTTGGCAAAGGTATGAATTTAATGTGGCAATTCGGCAATGGGGCAATTCGGCAATCAGGGCAAACTCATACTTTAAGACTTAAAACTTTCAGTAAGTAGTTTTCGTTCCAACCTGCTTTAAGCCTTTTACCCGCAATTCCTTGTTTCTCTGTTTTTTCATTTTTTAGTAGATTTAGTGCTATTTTTAAAAGGACTGAATAAT
>CALRRY020000051.1:0-17735 GCA_943370635.1 Variovorax paradoxus | reverse complement strand
ACCGTCCCCACCGTCCCAATCGTCCCCACCGTCCCCACCGTCCCAATCGTCCCCACCGTCCCCATTGTCCCCAAAGTCCCCACCGTCCCCTTAAAAACAAAAAACCCCGCTTTAGCGGGGTCTCTCCATCAAAAAACCAACTTTAAACCACCTCCACAATCTGAAGCACATTATACGCCCCATTGTTCAAAGAATAGTTTACACCGTTAATCGCTTGATAAAACTCAATCAGTAAAAAATACAACTGATTTCCACTTCCGGCAGGTACAAAATCAGGAGTCAAAACCGTAGTAACTGGTGTACTTCCATACGCAAATACCTCCTCTGTACTGTAACTAATATCAGATACACCGGTTTCAAAATTCAAGTTCAAAAACGCACTCTGCATCGAAAAATGAGTCGTTCCGTCTGGTATACGCAATTGAACTTCAGGTACAAATGAATTAACAGTCATTGCCCCTGTAGCTGTATCCAAATCAAGTGTACCAAAAAATACACTCGATAAAGAAGCTTTACTGTTAAAGTCAAAACCCTTCAATAGCTCCTTTCCCGCAGCCGTTTGAAGTCCCAACGCAACCTGACGCTCACCACGTGCACTCGTGCTGTCCATGTTCTTCAGTGTACTCATTACCTTCACAAGTCTACTCGACAATCGCTTGTCTTTCACTTTAAATACCATTTGCCCTGCGGCTTTACGCAATTTCCGACCCGCACTGGCACTGTGCCCAAATTCCGAACCGTTCTCACGAGTGCGGACAAACGCAGGGTCATTCATAATACGTTGTTTGCTCACACCACCTTTGGTGCGAACTAAGAGTCCGTCTTGACTCTTGTAAAAAGTAAGGTCCTCTAAGGTACCGTTTACTTTCAAAAGGCTAATTTGCTTTGCCATTTTAAAAAAATTAAATTGTTAATAATGAGGCAAAGCTAAAGAGCCAAAAATGGACCAATTACCGTTTATGTCCTTTCAGGTAGCAACCTGTCCAACAAAGTATAAAGTTTCTGAAACACGAACCATAATGAAATAATTTGTGCTAAGCTTCCATTTTTTAGCAATTGAAGTGAATAAAGTAAAAACGAAAAAGGAATAATTAAAAAGAAGTAAAAAGAAGCACAAAAATGAATGAAAACAAAAAGTAAAGTACAAAAGTGACAATTTAGGTATAAAAGTGTCGTAAATAAGGTGTAAAGTATTGATAAACAATTCTTTAAAAAAATAATAAAGCATTGCTAAAATCATAAAAAGAGGAAGTGACAAAATTATTTCTTTAATAACAGAAGACTTATTAACAAATTTTAACCCATTAAGTCATGATAAGTTTTTTTGCAAAGTCTTTATATTAGTATAATAATGTAGTATAATTTACTTTTTAAGAAAAAAGATGTTCAGAATTCGGAATTTTATGTTAATAACTTCATTTTTTTTGAATTGTAAGATTAAATATTTTTGGGTAGATTTTTTAATTCAAAATTACTTGAATTAATAAACACAACTTTATCAAACTAATAACAGAAAAACAATGGAAACAAATCAATCAATTAACCTACTATTTTGTTATGTACAATGGAAAAAATCAAGAAAAAAATCCCAATTCGGATAAGGGTAGAGGAAGCTGCTGACATATTAAAAATTTCACAACGTGCAGCTAGTAAAGTCTTGAGAGAAATCTCAGCTAAAAGTAATAAACCAAACAAAAAAGTAGTTACGCTAAAGGAATTTTGCGACCACAACGGCTTTTCAATGGAAGAAATAAAATTACATTTTCTGGGTGTTGAAGAATAATAGAACACTTCCGTATGCGGTTTAACATACACATAGGCTATTCGTTCACTATCGAACAGCTACCACCTCAAAATACACCGACTGTTTTAACTGCAAAGGTTGAAGCAATCCCTGATATTCTTCATACTGTTGCAAAACAACAAAAACCAAATCACCACTTGATTTTTCCGCAGGCTCTGGCACTGTTAGAGTAGTAGGAAATAATTCCTTTTCTAAAACCATTTCCTTTTCTCCCAAAATCATCTCAAAGGCCAAAGCTTCAGCATTCAATCGAATCACACCAACAGTGACAGAAATGGCTTTAACCGTAGTAGGAAAATAATTGGCTACCTGAAAAGTCGAACCGAAGGTCAAAATAGAACTAGACCAATTCATTGAAACATGTTCATGCAAAGTCGCTCCCTTTGGTCCATCATCAGGAATGGAAAAACCAATCAACAAAGCGTGTGAAGCTTCTTGCTCCAAACCAACAGAAACACTTCTTTTTCCTCTTTCTGAAGTGACATCCAAATTTTTTATCCCACTAAATAATTTGACCAAACGATTGTGCAATCCACCCGAATAGGAGACAGGAAATAAAGGTTCCACCTTCAATCGAAATGCCCTAGATAACGTAGATACCCTCCCAAACTCTTCACCATTTTGTCGCACCTTCACCATGCTCGGATCCGACTTTATTTTTTTTCCGTTAAATCCGCCCCCTGCTTTTCGAACATATTGTTGCCCGTTAACCACATAAAAATTCAAACCTTCTATTGTTCCGTTAAATTGAATAAAACTTTTTACTTTTCCCATTTTTTTGATATATTTGTAATGCTTTAAGTAAAATAACTACGCTAATAGCATTTCCCCTGTAAATATAATAAAAATAATCAATTGCAATACTACTATTATAGTACTCACATAGTAGAGGTATAGTACTAGTATAGCATATCAAAGCCTGATAAAAGCCTGATAAAAGCCGTATCAAAGCTATATCAAACCCAACCCTAAAGCAATAAACACTTTATCCCTTCACAATCCACTTTAAATAGCAATCTTTTACCCAATTCTCAAATCAATCAAACATTACCCCAAAGTCCCCACCGTCCCCAAAGTCCCCACCGTCCCCATCGTCCCCACCGTCCCCAATGTCCCCACCGTCTTTTTTCTTAAAAACCACCTTAAGCATTAAATATCAACCATCAGAAAATGTCAACACAAACGAATCCTCCCGAGACTTCGGGACAATCAGCCTTTGCAAAGCAAATCCATAAAAAAAATCCGCCTTCATCCATTCCATCCGCTTCATCCGTGTTCCATTGCCTTAATGCCCCTTAATTCCTTAATGGTAAAAAACAAAAGCGAAGCGTCATAAATAATCCTCAATCGTAATGAGATGTCTCCTACCGTCGACATGAACTGTGTTTATTTCCAAATTTATTTTAGTTAATTATTTACTGAATAATATTCTTTTTTTGTTGCAATCGCATAAGCTTGTTTTATTAGTTTATTTACAACTGCTATCAAAGCAAGCTTTTTTGATTTTCCGTTTTCTACTAGTCTATCGTACAATTCCTTACACTTTTTGTTGCATTTTTTTGCGGACCAAGCACAAACATATAACATTGCTCTAATTTTACTCATTCCCATTTTACAAATTTTAGATCTACCCTTAACACTTGTCCCAGACTCAAATATTCTAGGCGAAATACCAATATATGAGGCTAATTGTTTATAATTCTCAAACTTGCTAAAACCACCTGATATTACAATCAAAAATAAAGACGTTTTTTTACCCAACCCCGGAATACTTTGCAAATGATTAAACATCTCTTTGTGATGTTTTTGGATCAAAAGCTCCATATTTTTTTCAATAACATTTATCTCTAATTCAATTTTTTCTAATATTGACTTAATACTATCTGCGACATGTAAACTTTGATTAGGATTTTGTTTGAACGCTTCGTTCTGTCTTATAAATCCTGTTCTGTTTTTGTTCAATTGCTCTAAATATGCTTGCATTTGCTTGAGTTCTAAAACATAATCTGCCTCGGGTAACCATAAATTAGGTCTTTCAGTTTTTCCATATTCTGCAATAAGCATAGCGTCTTTTTTATCTGTTTTTGCTCTACTCATTCGCATTTGTGAAAACCTCCTAATTACCAATGGATTTATCACACAAACTCTTATCCCTTGTTCAGATAAAAAAGTGGCTAATTTTAAATAATATGGACCACTAGATTCCATTACACAAATTGATTCTGAAGCGTTTAAAAGCTCTAAAAACAAAACAAAACCTTCATTGTTATTAGTAAATTTAAAATACTTGTACTTGCTTTCAGACTCACAAATAGCTACATCAAAAGTTAATTTTGAGATGTCAATTCCAACATAATTGTTACTTTTTTTCATACTTTTGTCTTTAAGAAAATTAGAGTAAACGGAAGAAATCTGCTTGAGACTTATCAATCCTACATACGGTCTTTGTGACCAATGAACTGTCCAAGTTCAAAAGCAGAGAGAGAAAGGAACTAGCATGACGAACAGTCTTTAATGACCAATGACACAAAATAGCTTTTATCTTTCTCTTTCTTCTGTTGAAATAAATTTATAAAATTTTCAAAGAACTTCCTCTTGCAAACATAGGATGACACAGCCGGGGAAGAGAGCAGTTGAAATAGGAGAAAATGATAACCCAAACGAATCGGTGTTCATCCCTTTTCGCTTGGCGAATCAAAAAAATCCGTATTCATCTATTCCATCCACTACATCCGTGTTCCATTGAAAGATAAAACAACAAATGAAAAACAACGATTAACGATTGCAGAACAATGAACAACAAAAAAAACTTATTTTTGCTCAAAACAACCCCTTGAAAAAAATACTCCTCCTTTCCGACACCCACAGTCATATTGACGAGAAAATCCTGAAATATGTTCAACAAGCGGATGAAGTATGGCATGCCGGAGATATTGGCGATTTACACGTAACCGATACCCTCAAAAAAGTAAAACCTTTGCGAGCCGTTTATGGCAACATAGATGATGCCAAAGCCAGAATGGAGTTTCCTTTACATCTGCGGTTTTGGTGTGAAGAGGTTGAAGTGTTAATAACACACATTGGTGGTTATCCCGGAAAATACAACCAAGCCATTCGACAAGAGTTAATGACCCGTCCGCCACAACTCTTCATTTGCGGACATTCCCATATTTTAAAAGTGCAGTTTGATACAACCTTGAACCTATTGCACATGAATCCCGGTGCAGCCGGAATACACGGATTTCATCAGGTTCGCACCATGTTGCGGTTTGTGATTGACGGGAAAGAAATCAAGCAATTAGAAATCATTGAGTTCCCCAAAAAAATTATCGATTTACAATCGGGAGGTTAATTTTGATGGTAGTACCCACATTGAGTTCAGATTGTATATAAATTTTACCTTTAAGATTCTTCACTCGGGCTTTGATTTGCGTTAATCCGAAGCCATCATTCTCAAAGGATTTAGAAGTATCAAATCCTTTGCCGTTATCCATAATTTTAATCATCATCTGGTTGTTCTTCTCTTCAACAAATATTTCGCCGTTGGTGGCGTCACTATGTTTGAGAATATTATTGAACAATTCGGTCACAATATAAAAAACTTTGAGCTCAAAATCTTCGTGGTAACGTTTTAGGTTTGAACCATTGTGATGTAATGTAAATTGGATAATGGAATTGGTGTTTTTTTCACATAAATCCTGAATAGCAAGATACAAACCTAACTTAGCCAAAACAGGAGGAATCAACTCATGTGATAAATCCCGTACTTTGTCATGAGCATCTTTTAAAAGTGAACGGGCTTTGATGATTTCCTCCGGAATGTTGTCTTTTTGTCCAACCAAATAGGCCGATAAATGCAGTCCGGCAGAAGAAAGTAACGCACTGATGTTATCGTGTAATACCTCGGCTAATTTCTTGCGTTCTAATTCCTGCCCGTCAATGGAGGCATTGATGATGTTTTCCTGAATTTCGCTGTCAATTTCTTTGATTTTGTTGCGTTGTTTCAGCTGTAAGTTCTGAAAATAAAAGTAAAATAATATGAGGCTAAACCCAAAAAGAGCAATAAAAATCAAGATAATTTTTTTGTTTCGACTTTGGCGGTCTTCTAAAAGCTTGGCTTTTTCTTTGTATTCATTTTCTACTTTATCGATGGCATATTTCGTTTCAATTTCCCTAATTTTATCGCTTAAGTTTTCATTGTTTATTTTTTGAATGGCTTCCAACGCCAAGGTGCTATAGTAGTTAGCTCGTTTGTAATCGCCAAGTTGTTCATAGGCGTATACCAAATTCAAATAGATTTCCTTCAATTCAATTGTAGTCAAATCGCCTTTAAACTCTTCAAGTATCCGAAGATACATTTCGGCTCCTTTTTTAAAGTTATTTTCATATACCATATAATAATAACCATAATTGCTTAAAACAGCATTCAAGCTCTTTTTGTCTTTGTATTTGAGTGCCGTTGTATAGGCAGTATCCATGTATTTTTTAGCCATTTCAAAATCATTTCTAAGGCTATAATAAGTAAAGAAATTATTGTAAGTAAAGGATAAACCCGAAACGGAATTAGTTAGTTTGTCTAACTTAAATTTTTTTTGAAGATAGTAATAGGAACTGTCAAGATTTTTTTCAGTATGCAATCGAAACAAGTTGTGATACACGTGAATTAAAGTAGCGGTATCTTTTTCAATAAAAGCGATTTTTTTGGCTTTGTAATAATTCTTCAATGAACGGATAGTGTCATTTAAAATACTGTAACGAGTGCCAATTTGTTCAATGATTTCCGATTTGCAATTGATATTGTATTTTTCGGCAACGGTTATAGCATTGTAAAGTGTGGTCAATGATTTATCATGGTCATTTAGTCTTCCGTAAAGTTTAGCTTTTCGGACACTGATTTTACAAAATTCTTTGTATTTTTTTTGTGTTAGAAATTGCTCAGACTTTTTCTTAGCATAATTTAACGCCTTTATCAATTCTTTTTTTTCGAGATAGAAATCTAAAGAATCCACATTATTTTGTGCCTTAGAGTTGAATAAAGCAACAAAAAAGAATACAATACTATAGCCTAAAATTCTATTCATTTACTGAAATTCTAATTCTAGGTTTATTAGCGGAAGCCAAACCATCTAAACCAATTTTTTGATTAAATTCAACATGAATGGATCCTGCAAAAGCTTGGGTTAAAAATGAAAAGGTATTAAACTGTTGAGAGGGTTGAGTTTCATTTTCCATTAATTCAATAAACACAATATATATCCCATCATTGTGAGTTACCTTATAAGTGCAGTTGTCCGGTATTTCAAAAGTTACTTTGTACTCTTCTATAGTGAGGCGTGTTATAGAGTAGCTTCCTAATAATTCTTCCATGTTTTTTTTAATTATTGATGAGTTTGTTTTTTAAAGCGTATTTAACCAAACCAATCGTATTTTTTACATTGAGTTTTTTAATTAAATTTTTACGGTGCGTTTCTACTGTGTAGGTACTAATAAACAACTCTTCACTGATTTCTTTTCCGCTGTATTCCATTGAAATGAGTTTTAGAATTTCTAACTCTCGATCGGTGAGCAATGTGTTGCTCAATTCATAATTTTCAGAAGAACTGGAATTACCCGCAAGCGAGCTGAATATTTTTTCCTGAATATTTTTAGAGAAATAATCTTGACCCGCCGCTACCGATTCGATGGCTTCCATAATGCTGTCTCCGGCACATTGTTTAGATAAATATCCACTGGCACCTAATTTTAGCACTTCTTTGATGAGTTTGAAATCATCATAACTGGAAAGCACAATTACTTTACATGAAAATCCTTTTTCAGAAAACTCTTTTAAAACTTCAATTCCGTCCTTTTGCGGCATATTGATATCCATGATCAAAATATCTGCTTTTTTTTGCTCAACGGTATCTACGAGGTTCATCCCGTTAAGGGAATAACCTACTACTTCAAATTTAGGATTGGTCTTTAAAACGGCCAAAATTCCGTCAATTAATACTTGATGATCGTCGGCAAGGTAAATTCTTATTTTTTTTGGCATGGTCTATTTATAATGCTGTGTAATGTATGTTAAAATTATAAAAATAATTTATTTATCCGAACTATTTATTGAAATAAAAAAAATCCGAACAGAGTTCGGATTTTTAACGCACTAAAATAAACTAAGTTTACAGTATTATTTACGCAGTCTGCCCGACGATTTTACGAGCTTTTCGTCCTTTTTGATAGCTTTATTGGCAAAAGCCAATAAAATAATGGCAAGAATAGGAAGAACAAGCCCAATACCCTTCTTAGACACTTGCGGGTCTCCAGATAAAGTTGGGGCATACAAGATAAATAATAACAATAAAATTACATTTAATATGATATTCAATCTGCTAATCACAAATTGTTGTTGTCTTTTTTTGTAGGAATTAATGGTTAAAATTGATAACAGACTACTAATTCCAAAGAGAAAAAAAATAAATAAATCCGATTGAAAATAGACCGGAAATTTGTTTCGGTCATACCAAAGTGGCAACAAAAATGGTAACACTCCGGTACAAATTACCGCTCCTAATAGATATAATGTTTGAACCCTTTGTAGCATCGTTAATGATTATAATGGCAAAAATAAATTTTCTTTTTTAATAATTACTATTTGTAAGCTAAAAAATAAGTTGTATTATTGCATTATAATTCTGTTTTTACTTCATCTAACAGACCAACTAAATTGTTACCTCATCACGATTTTCTGATTTAAATTTAATACGAAAGAACATTCATGTTTGAAATTTCTGTACTCAAAGAAATGAAGCTTTCTGAGCTTCAAGAGATTGCCAAAGCGGCTAAAACCATCAAATTTAACGGCGTTAAAAAAGACGATTTAATCCAAAAGATTTTAGAAACGCAAACCCAATCGGTTGCAACACCCGTTCAAAAGGAATCGGCTGAAGCTGATAAACCCAAAAGAGCTAGGATTGTGGCGAAATCAAAATCAGAAGAGAAAACACAACCAGGTTTGTTTGCTGAAGAACCAGTTGTTCAAACTGAACAGCCAAAAGTGGAAGAACCAAAAGCGGAGGAAACTATGACAGCTCCTGCCAAAGACAAAAAGCTTCCTTTTAAAAAGAATAAATTCGAGAAAAAGAAAAATTATGAAGCTCAACCTACACCGGTAGCTTCAGAAAATACAGAAAACAGCACCGAAGCACCAACCGTTTCTGAGGAAGGTGAAGCTGAACAATCTCCTTCAAAAGCCCAAAACAATCAACCGTTTGTGAAGCAAAACAATGGAAATGGAAACGGAAATGGAAACGGAAACGGAAATGGAAATGGTCATCATAACAATCCTAATTTCAAGCATAAAAAACAAAATTACCGCGATGCCGATTATGAATTTGATGGCATCATTGAAAGTGAAGGCGTGTTGGAAATGATGGCCGACGGTTATGGTTTCTTGCGTTCATCCGATTATAATTATTTGGCTTCACCTGATGATATTTACCTTTCTACTTCACAAATCAGATTGTTTGGTTTAAAAACCGGTGATACGGTAAAAGGTGTGGTTCGTCCACCGAAGGAAGGTGAAAAATTTTTCCCGTTGGTAAAAGTGTTGAAGATTAACGGACATGATCCGCAAGTGGTACGCGACCGTGTTTCATTTGAACATTTAACGCCCATTTTCCCGGAAGAAAAATTTAAATTGGCTGAAAAGCAATCGAGTGTTTCTACCCGAATTATTGATTTATTTTCTCCTATCGGAAAAGGACAACGCGGAATGATTGTGGCACAACCTAAAACCGGTAAAACGGTCTTGTTGAAAGATATTGCCAATTCCATTGCTGCCAACCACCCGGAAGTCTATTTGATTGTGTTGTTAATTGATGAACGTCCGGAAGAGGTAACCGACATGCAACGCAATGTGCGTGGGGAAGTGATTGCTTCTACCTTTGACGAACCGGCAGACCGCCATGTGAAAGTGGCCAACATTGTGTTGGAAAAAGCAAAACGATTAGTAGAATGTGGACACGATGTGGTGATTTTATTGGATTCGATTACGCGTTTAGCCAGAGCATACAACACCGTACAACCCGCTTCAGGAAAAGTATTGAGTGGTGGAGTAGATGCCAATGCGTTACAAAAACCAAAACGCTTCTTTGGAGCCGCCCGAAACATTGAAAACGGAGGTTCTTTGAGTATCATTGCTACCGCCTTAACCGATACCGGTTCAAAAATGGATGAGGTGATTTTTGAAGAGTTCAAAGGAACCGGAAATATGGAGCTTCAGTTGGACAGAAAAATTGCGAACAAACGTATTTTCCCAGCTATCGATTTAACATCATCCAGTACGCGAAGAGATGATTTGTTATTGGACGAAAACACCATTCACCGCATGTGGATTATGCGTAAATACCTTGCCGACATGAACCCTGTTGAAGCCATGGATTTCATCAATGACCGCTTTAAGAAAACCAGAAATAACGAAGAGTTTTTGATTTCAATGAATGATTAAACGAAAATAGAAACATAAAAAAAGTCGTCTCTGAATCTTCAAAGACGACTTTTTTGTTATACTATGATTTGGTTAAATTGCTAATACAATTTTAGTAAAATCATCGCTTTTTAAGGCTGCTCCACCAATTAATCCGCCATCTACATCAGGTTTAGAGAAGATTTCAGCTGCATTTTCAGGTTTAACGCTACCACCATATAAAATAGAAACGTCTTCTGCCACGGTATTGCCGTAGTTTTTACGAATGATATCACGGATGAATTCATGCATTTCCTGAGCTTGTTCCGGGGAAGCCGTTTCGCCGGTGCCAATTGCCCAAACCGGTTCGTACGCTAAAATAATATTTTTCCAAGCCGACGCTTCTAAATGAAACAATCCGTCTTTTAATTGGTTTTCTACGACATTAAAATGTTGTCCGGCCTGACGGTCTTTTAATTCCTCACCAAAACAGAAAATCACTTCCATTTCGTGCTTTAAAGCGGTATCCACTTTAGCTGCCAATAAAGCATCGGTTTCATGAAAATAAGCTCTGCGTTCAGAATGGCCGAGAATCACAATTCTTACACCCACACTTTCCAACATACCGGCAGAAATTTCTCCGGTAAACGCTCCGCCTTCTGCTTGGTGCATGTTTTGTGCGGCTACTTCAATATTGGTAAATTCTAAATGATCAGCTGCTGCAGAAAGGTTCACAAACGTGGGAGCCACAATCACTCTTTGGTCTAAATCGGTAGGGATTTTATTAATTAACTCGTTTAATAAATCTTCGGTTTCTTCCGCATTTTTATGCATTTTCCAGTTACCGGCTACAATTTTTTGTCTCATTTTAATATACGGATTTTAAAATTTCAATTAGTTTTTCATCATCGGCTTCAATGGCACGATACAACGCTATATTTCCTGTTTTATCTAATACGATATACCTTGGAATCCAATCAATATCAGCCGATTTTTTGAACGCACCGTCTTTCCAACTCGATTGAATGAGGTAGTGTTGTCCTTTTAAATTGTATTTTTCAATTCCTTTTTCCCAACTTTCTTTGGTTTTGTCATACGATAAATACACAAATTGTGTCTCCGGAAAATCTTGTTGCAATTGTTCTGTTTTTGGCATGCTTTTAATACAATCCGGGCACCACGATGCCCATACATCAATTACTACGGTTCGACCCATGTTTTGAGAAATGATTTCTTTTAAGGTCATTTCTTTTCCGTCTAAGCTTAGCATTTTTTCATTTAACGCTTCGATAGAAAACTCTTTTTTTTGGGCATTGGTACACGAAATCAATCCAAAAATCATTAAAAAAGAAAGCAATATATTTTTCATATTATTTATTATTGATATACAAATTTATCATTTCAAACGCAAAGTATCCCAAAAATGTCTTAAATAAAACGAAAACGATTTAGCTTAACCTGATTTTTGGGTCTAAATACGCATAGACTAAATCCACTAAAATATTAATCATTACAAAAGTAGTAGCAATCACAATCACAGAGCCCATGATAACGGGTAAATCTAAATTGTTCAAGGCCTCTACGATTTCTTTTCCTAAGCCGTTCCAACCAAAAATATATTCCACAAAAACTGCACCGGCCAACATCGAAGCAAACCAACCCGAAATGGCCGTCACCACCGGATTGAGTGAGTTTTTTAAGGCATGGTTTATAATGATTTGATAGGAGGAAAGTCCTTTTGCTTTAGCGGTTCGAATGTAGTCTTGGCCCAACGTTTCCAATAATGAATTTCGCATCAATTGAATTACTACACCTAGCGGACGAATTCCCAAGACGATACCCGGTAGTAAAATGTTTTTCCATTGGATAAAACTGCCTTCACCAAAATCATCTACTTCATAAAGGCTACCGGTCATGTTGAGTCCGGTGATGTGATGCCATACAAAGCCAAACAACCAAGCAAAAAGAATCGCACTAAAAAAGGAAGGAATGCTCATCCCAAGTGTGCTGATTAAAGCAATCATTCGGTCTAAAAAAGTGTCTTTGTAAACTGCGGAAAGTATGCCTAAAAAAATCCCAATGACAATCGCAATGACAATGGCAAATAAGGCAAGAATAAAGGTGTTGGGCAATGTATTCCCGATGACATCAGACACTTTTTTACCGCTTTTTTGAAAACTTTCCCGCAAATAGGGAGTCTTCAAAAAAACAGTAGTATTCCCTATATGCAATAAGGTAAAACCATTGTATTTTCCATCGGCTAAAAACGTGTAATCCTCTTTGTTATTACTATGGAACGACAATGGCGATAAATCGTTGAGATAATATACATATTGGGTGGAAAGGGGTTTATCAAAGCCATATTTCTTTTTGACCAAAGCCAACTGTTCAGAATTTTCATTTTGATCTAACATCATTCTGGCCGGGTCACCGGGAAGGATGGTAAACAAAATAAAAATAACCGTAATCACACCAAAAAGGGTGAGCAAAGCATAACCAATTTTATGTAAGAGATAGCGAATCAACTTATTTTAACGTTACATGGTCAATATCGTTAAAATGTTTTTTCTCCACGATGGTTCCTTTTTCCAACACCACAATACTCGGATTGGCTCTTTCGATAGTTTTTAAAGTGGTAGCATCACAGAAATAGTAGTCAAAACTCAATTGATGTGTTTTTTTAATGCGTTGAATAACGGTTGCATCAGAAGAAGTCATACCAATCACTTTGTAGCCTTTTTTGGTTGCTTTTTGGTAAAATGCTTCCAGTTGGTCTAATCCATCAGCTTCTGCTTTATCAAGATTATAGGAAATAAGCAGGATTAATTTTGGTTCCTTCAATAGGTCTTCCGTATAATCACTTCCTTCCAATTCAATCGTAAAATCGTGAATGGGCGGTACATATCCTTGTTTGATGAGTTTGTCTTTTCGGTCCACAAACTCAGCCGTTTCCGGCACTTTGTTCGCCATTACATCTGCTTGAGAAAATTCGGTATCCACGCCATTTACTTTATAAATAAAAATCATTTCATATTCTGACATAGGAGCACCGGCCGGAATTTCCATTCCTTTTTGAATGTTGGTGCCTACTGCATACGCTCTGAAATCGATGATGGGTAAGTGCATTAAAACATAATAGGCCATAAAAAGGCATAAGGTATAGGCCATAAACACAATAGCATTTTGACCTAGTTTTCCAAACAGCGGACGAACATGTTTAATCTGTAACAACAATATCACAATCAAGACCAACAGAATCACATCTTTGGTAAACGATTCCCAAGGAGTAAGTTTGATGGCATCACCAAAACATCCACAGTCCGTTACTTTATTAAAATAGGCTGAGTAGAAGGTAAGGAAGGTAAAAAATACAATCATCAGGAATAAACTCCAAATGGTAAATTTAGGTTTGAATCCGATAAGTAACATGATGCCTAAAACCACTTCAAAAATAACCAATAAAACGGCTAGCATCAGGGCATAAGGTATTAAAAAAGGTAAATTCAAAACGCCTTCTGAAAAGTATTCTTCTAATTTGAATGAAAAACCAACGGGGTCATTCAATTTGATTAAGCCAGATAGGATAAATAAACAGCCTACAAGTATTCTGGAAATATGGGTGATTAGTTTCATTTGGATAAGGTGTCAATTAGTCAATGTGTCAATTAGTCAATGTGTTAATTGGTTATTTTTCGTGGAAACCAAGATGAATTAACGCAAAAACAGCATAGTTAATCATGTCTTGGTAGTTGGCATCAATTCCTTCTGATACCAGGGTTTTTCCTTTGTTGTCTTCAATTTGTTTTACGCGTAATAATTTTTGAAGAATCAAATCGGTTAAGGAGCTTACTCTCATTTCTCGCCATGCTTCGCCATAATCATGGTTTTTATTTTCCATTAACGATTTGGTTTCGGCAATTTTTTCATCGTATAAGCGGGTGGCTTCTTCTAATCCTAAGTCCGGTTGGTCGGCAACTCCTTTTTCCAATTGGATTAACGCCATAATAGCATAGTTGATGATACCGATAAATTCTCCTGTTTCGTCTTCTTGCACTTTTCTAACCGCATTTTCCTGTAAACTTCTGATGCGTTGGGCTTTGATAAAGATTTGGTCGGTGAGGGAAGGCAAACGGAGTATTCTCCACGCACTTCCATAATCTTTCATTTTATTGCAATATAATTGTCTGCAAATGGCAATGACTTTATCATATTGTTGTGAGGTGCTATTCATTATTGACTTATATTTGTAATGATTTTCAAAAATACAATTTTCAATAGAAGTAGAAACTACTTTTTAACTCCTTTTTTACAAACGACATGTTAATAAACTGTTTAGGGAATTTAATGGACTTGACAAAACCCAAGGTAATGGGGATATTAAATGTAACCCCCAATTCTTTTTACGATGGCGGAAAGTACCAACACGAAAAGGAAATTCTCAAAAGGGTAGAGGCAATGTTGGAAGAAGGAGCCGATTTTATTGATATTGGAGCCTATTCCAGTAAACCCAATGCAGAATTGGTGACTGAACAAGAAGAAATGCAGCGTTTGCTTCCGGTTGTGGATGCAGTTTTGCAAGCATTTCCTTCCACCATCATTTCAGTAGATACGTTTAGAAGTGGAGTTGCCAAAGCAGCAATAGAACACGGTGCCGCCATAGTGAATGATATTTCTGCCGGCAGTTTAGATGAAAAAATGATGGAAACTGTTGCTCAGCTTCAAGTGCCTTATATTATGATGCACATGAAAGGCACACCGCAAACCATGATGCAGCAGGTTCAATATGAGGATATCGTCAAAGAAATGCTGTTTTATTTTTCTGAAAAAGTGGCCCAAGCCAGACAATTGGGCATCCATGATTTGATTATTGATCCCGGTTTTGGTTTTGCCAAAACTACAGAGCAGAATTATGAAGTACTGCAAAAATTACAGTTATTTCAAGTATTGGAATTGCCCATTTTGGCAGGTGTTTCCAGAAAATCGATGATTTATAAACCACTGGAATCTTCACCTGATCATGCGTTGAATGGCACAACGGCCCTCAATATGATTGCGTTGACCAAAGGAGCCTCCATTTTGAGGGTTCACGATGTAAAAGAAGCGGTGGAGTGTGTAAAATTGTTTTCATTAATGAATTTATAGGATGAAAAAAGTACTGTTTTTAAGTGTTGTTTTTTTAGTGATTTCTTGTCAGAAAGAAGTACAATTGGCACAAGCCAACCATACGATTGATTCCACTTTGGTGGACCATTCTCCGGTCTATATTTTTCTGGATACCAAGGGAAAAGATACTATCGCTGAGGTGAACCGAAAAAATACGATTGGTACCACCAATTGGGTGTTTAATGTTGATAAAAGATTACCATTAAAAGTAGTTATTCCGGAGATTATCAAGCTACAAGAAAAAAGAGAAAAGGCTCAATTTCACAAAAACGAAGCGGCGGGAAATTATTTTTCCTACATGGATAGTGTGCAAAAGACCTTGGCTTTTATGCCGTTTAAAGAAGTGAATTATACGTATAACACTTATTTTTCGACTTTGTATGTAAAAGAAAATCCTGATTATCATGTCCATTTTCAAACTTTTGCAGTTAATTTTAAACCTAAAAACAAAGTTTCAGTTGATGGGAATGACGTAGAAATGAGTGAATTATTTACGTTTTTAAAAGAATATACTTCCTTTTCAAGCAATGGAAAACGAATATTGATTTATGTCAACTTTGACGAACGGTTGACTTTTGACCATTATTTATCCAAAATAATTGAATTAAAAGCGTTGGAAAATGAGATGGTTGCTATTTCGCCTACTCATTTTATCTACAACAAAAGTAAGCTACCCGATTGTGATTGTGCAAAGTAATAATGCTTGAGTTCAATTAGTGAAACGTATAATAACTACTTTTCGCTTGAAATAATCATCTAACGCTTTAAACTAAAGTGAGCTTTGAATGTTTCAGTCCTTCCATTTCGATTCACATACTCCAATGAAAACCAATAATCGGTGGCGGGTAATGGTTCACCATTATAGGTGCCGTCCCAACCTCTGCCTTCTGATGCTTTTATGGTTTTGAGTAATTTGCCATAGCGATCAAAAATAGCGATGAGAGCATTGGGTTGTTCCGTTATTCCGGAAATGTTCCAAGTGTCATTAAAACCATCTCCGTTGGGGGTAAAGAAGCGAGGATAATTTAAGGAATAAACCGTCACATAAATGATACCACATCCGTTCAAGTCCTGAATACCGATGTTATTTTCCCCTTCCGGTACACCTGTAAATACGGGTTGTGTTTGCCATGGTCCGTCATTTAATTGATAAATATAATTCCCTGAGCCCCAGGTAATTGTTATAGTGATGGTTTGTTGTAACGCGAAATCTACGGCAATTATGGCAGTGGCTAGTGCACTTGATGAGTTGGTAACAGTTGTTGAAATTGTATTAGAACATCCGGTAACTAGATGTGTTGCTACTACTTGATACACTCCTGTTGTTGTAGCTAAATGAGTTGGAGTTGTTGTAGGTAAAAGATTTCCATCCAATGTCCAACTAAACGAATGGGTTGAAGCTGATAATCCACAATTTAGGACTGCCGGTTCAAGTGTAATTCCGGTTGTTGGGTCAACACAAATAAATGCTGATTCCAAAATGGGTTGCGGTAATGGAAATACTGTCAAGTTGGTACTGATAATGGATGTACAGCTTCCAGGTATGGAATAAATGATAGTAACTGTTCCTGCTGCGATAGCGGTAACCATTCCATTTTGGTCAATCGTAGCAATAGAAGTATCGTTACTTTGCCATGTTCCACCACTAACGGAAACAGTAAAAGTATCCACTTCTTGAGCACAAAGTGAGGAGGGACCTGAAATGGTTCCGGAAATTCCATCTATAGTCACGTTTAGCGTTATTGGCGTTGCACATTGATTCGGATTCGGAGTGAACACATAACTACCCGAAGTGGTATTGTTCACCGTTGCCGGACTCCATGTTCCGGTGATACCGTTGGGTGAAGTGTTGACTAAAGCAGGAATTGTACTTCCGGTGCAATAGGTGGCAGAAGTAGCAAAATTGGGTACAATTGAAATGGTAATCGTTACATTCAACATTACCGGTGTGGCACATTGATTGGGATTGGGCGTGAACACATAACTACCCGAAGTGGTATTGTTCACCGTTGCCGGACTCCATGATCCTGTGATACCGTTGGGTGAAGTGTTGACTAAAGCAGGAATTGTACTTCCGGTGCAATAGGTGGCAGAAGTAGCAAAATTGGGTACAATTGAAATGGTAATCGTTACATTCAACGTTACCGGTGTGGCACATTGATTGGGATTGGGCGTGAACACATAACTACCCGAAGCGGTATTGCTCACCGTTGCCGGACTCCATGTTCCGGTGATACCGTTGGGTGAAGTGTTGACTAAAGCCGGTATTGAACTTCCTGTACAATAAGTTGCCGATGTCGCGAAATTGGGTACAATGGAATT
>CALRRY020000050.1:0-17895 GCA_943370635.1 Variovorax paradoxus | reverse complement strand
GAAGCAACCAAAAAATGGTCAATGCCAATACAAAATTGGGGATTAATCCTAAACCAGTTCTTAACTATTTTTGAAAAAAGGGTTCAACTTTAATTAAAAAGTCAAACCCCATTATTTTTAACTTACACACTTTGCGGGATAGTGTCTAATTATCCCGTTCTCACGGGATTTTTTATCTTTATAAAAATTTCAAAAATGTATACATTTTTATCAAAACTAAACAAAATAATTCTTCCCAGTTTCTCTAAACAACGACTGGATTTAGCCAAAGCTAAAAAGTGGCAAATGGCTATTATTGGTTGGCGATATTATGTTACTACAAGAGCTTTGGATGAAAAGCGTTAATACGTAATAGCCGCAAAAACAGGATATTCTTTTATTTTTTCTCTACCGTTCAAGAATGTTAGTTCCATTAAAAAATTGACTTGTACAATTTCACCCCCTAATTGTTCCACTAATTCACATACAGCTTTTGCGGTTCCACCTGTTGCTAATACGTCATCATGAATAAGCACTTTGTCACCTTTTTGAATGGCATCAATATGAATTTCCAATGAATCTGTTCCGTACTCCAGTGCATATGAAGCTGAAATAGTTTCAAAAGGCAATTTTTTAGGTTTTCGTACCGGAATAAAACCTGCTTTAAAGTGATGAGCTAGAAGGGTGGCAAAAAAGAAACCTCTGCTTTCTACTCCTATTACTTTATCAATTTTGACATCATTTAAACTATTGATTAGCAATTGCAAACATTCCGTTGTTCCCTCCGGACTGGCTAAAAGTGGAGTTATATCTTTAAAAATTATTCCGGGTTTTGGAAAATCTATTATATCACGAATGTACTGTTCAAGAGCCATAAAAGTTAGTTTTATTTGAAATTTGGTTTGCAAGTTACACAAAAACACCTATATTTGCACCCGCATTAAGGCCTCGTGGCGCAACTGAATAGCGCATCTGATTACGGCTCAGAAGGTTACTGGTTTGAATCCAGTCGAGGTCACAAAAATAAATTAAAAACCCGATTCTATCGGGTTTTTTCTTTTCATACCTTTCAATTCAAAAGGAAGTTTTACATTTGGCAAAAAGAAATTATGCCTTCTGATTATCAATTTGACAAAACTTTCTACAACCAAATTTTTGAAAAAGATTCCGTTCGCTACCATGAATTTGAACAATGTACTTTTCACGATTGTGATTTTTCAGCTTGTGATTTTACCGGAGTGATTTTTATAGAATGTTCTTTTTTTGACTGTAACTTTAAAGAAACCAGAATCAATTATGTTTCGTTAAGGGATGTACAGTTTACAAAATGTAATTTTACTTCAGTCAATTTTGCGATGACGGATCAAGTTATATACAGTTTTAACTTTACAGATTGTTTATTAGACTATGCTCAATTCTATAATTTGAAACTTAAAAAAATTCAATTTATCAATTGTAGTATGATAGCTGTTGATTTTATGAATACGGATTTGAGTGAAGCTTTATTTGATAATTGTAATTTGAGAAGAGCTGTTTTTATGGATTCAAACTTACAAAAAGCCGATTTTTATACTAGTTATGAATTTGTAATTGACCCTGAAAAAAACAAAATGAAAAGAGCAATCTTTTCAGCGGAAGGCTTAAAAGGATTGCTCTCTACATATGATTTAATAATCAAATAATTATTTCAAGATAATAAATTCACAGCGGCGGTTAATGGAGTGTTCTACTTCAGAACAATTGTCACCACATTTAATTAATGGTATTCGTTCGCCATAACCTTTAGAACGCATACGGTTTCTACTTATCCCGTTTTCAACCAAATATTCAAGTGCTGCACCTGCTCTATCATGTGACAATCGTAAATTGTAAGCATCGGATGCACGAGAATCGGTATGTGCTCCTAATTCAATTTCCATTCGAGGATATTTTTTCATAATGGCTACCAAAACATCTAATGTTCTGGCCGCTTCTTCTTTAATGTCCCATTTGTTTAAATCAAAGTATATATTTTCCAATTGGATGTATACTAAACCATCTTCTTTGGTTACAATAATTTCCTCTGCATCATCGTATGATTCAATTTCTAATTCTATTGTAAAACGAACTCTACCATCATCTTTAGTTTCAAAAATTTCTTCTTTGGAAGAATAAAAATCTCTATCGGCAACAATTCTATACTTAGTATTGGGTTCTGTATTAAAAGCATAATCTGCATTTTCCCCTACAATTAATTGTCCGATAAGTTTATTATCCATGTCATAAAGCGTTACAGAAGTTCCGGGTAATAAATCTTTTGTGATTTTATCGCGTACTTCCCCTTCTACAATAAACTTACGTTCATTTTCTTCTCTTATAAACGAATATAAATTATCAGTACCTTTTCTATTAGATGCAAAATATCCTAATTCTTCACCCGGTTTTAAAACATAGGCAAAATCGTCCATTCCGGTATTAATGGTTTCTCCTAAATTGATTGGCTTTCCAAAAACATTATTATATACTCTAGCCATAAAAATATCTAGACCTCCTAATCCTTGAAGACCATCTGATGCAAAATATAGTGTACCCTCTTCTGTTAAAAAAGGGAACTGTTCTCTATGTTTTGTATTGATATTATCGCCCAGATTTTGAGGTTCAGAATATCCTCCATCTTCTAAAATATCGACATAAAAAATATCAAATGAACCTAAAGATTCAGGTCGATCACTTGAAAAATATAATACTTTTTCATCTGGACTAAGTGCAGGATGTTGAGTTGAAAATTGATCACTTGAAAAAGGAAGTTCATATACATTTGTCCATTCGTTATTGACCCATTCTGCTCTATATAATTTAACGGAAGCAAATTTTTCTTCCCCAACTTGTACTTGTTTATCATTCGTTCTGCTGAAATACATAGTCTTTCCGTCTTTTGTAAATACAGCATTACTCTCATGTGTTTTTGTATTGATTTGTTCAGAAAATGGTTTTATATTTTCCAGTATACCCTCTTTTGAAACGGTTGCTTCATACAAATCAAGATAGGGTTTTTCATTCCATTTATATAGCGGACTTTGAGCATTTCGAAGAGAAGCAAAAACTACTTTTTCACCAAAGAAAGATATTCCAAAATCACCGGTAACGCTACTTTTGGTCATTTGATTAATTTTGTATTTATGTGGCACTATGTTGTTTAGATGCTCTTTGAATTTTTTTGTGTCAACTGAATATTTCAAATACTCTCCCATAATTTTATCACCACGTTCATAATCTTCTATACCTTTTAACGCATGAGCATATCTAAAATAATATTCAGGTTGAATACTGTCTTTATATTTAAAAAATAGATTACCATAATTGTCGGCTGCAAATTGCATTTGAGCGTTATAATAATAACAATCTCCTAGATTTTGCAAAACTTCTTTTTGTTGTTTTCCTTTAAATTCCTCATACATTTTTGCTGCTTCAACATATGCTTTATTTGCAAAAAGTTGATTTGCTTTTTTAATCGTAGGCTTTTGTGCCAAAAGTAGTTGACAACAAACCAAAAAGAAAAATAGAATTTTTTTGTTCTTCATTTTAACAACTTTTAGAAAAATCGTGGAGACTTATCATAACCGTTAATACTACCTTTTTTATTTAAATCGAATAGAATCATTATTTCATGACTACCTGAATTGAACCTTCCCAAATTAGATGTTGTATAGTCATAAGCATATCCAATTCTAACAGAAGGAGATACTTTAAAATTGACCAAACCACTAACGGAGTCATCCCATCGGTAACCTGCTCCAATTTCGAATACATTATTTATTAAAAAGTTACCCGTTAAATCTAAAGACATTGGAGCTCCTGTTACAACTTTTGACATAAAGGCCGGTTTGAATTTTAAATTATCATTCAAATTGAAGACATAACCGCCGGTGAAAAAATAATGAATCTCTTCTACACCTGTGGCAATGATACCGTTTTCTCTTTCTAAATGTTTTGTTCGCAAAAGATTTGGACTGGATAAACCCAGATAATAATTTTCACCAAAATAAAATGTTCCAACCCCTACATTTGGAAAAACTCTACTTAAATTTTCAGCGAATGCGGGATCCGGCAATTCATCAGAATAAACAAATCCATTGAAATTTGTACTGAAAAAAGTCGCTCCGGCTTTAATACCAAAGGATAATTTTTGCTTCTCATTCAATTTTAATACATAAGCAAAATCAACAAACGCATTGGTTTGTTTAACCACATCACCAATTTGGTCATGAATAAGCGATAATCCCATTTCTACTTTTTTAGCTATAGGTGAATGAGCAAAAAACGTCCCAGTTGTGGGTCCGCCATCAGAACCAACCCATTGAGCCCTATACAATGCACCAAAATTGATTACATCCGGATTATCGGTTGCATAGGCAGGATTCAATACACTCATGTTATACATATATTGCGTATATTGAGGATCTTGTTGAGTATAACCCTGGAGCGAAATCAATCCCATCCAAGTTAAAAACAAATATTTTGATAAAGACTTAATCATAAATTTTATTTTATCTACTTAAGTAAACTCTTCCTTGTAGAGGTTTTCTATTACCGTCATTAAAATTAATTATGAAGAAATATACACCTACAGGTAGCTTGTTACCACCTAATTGAATTCCTTTGTCTGAAGTTCCATCCCAATCTGGAGAAGCTGCATTTCCGTTGTATAATATATTTCCATAACGATTAAAAATTTCCAATGTAAAATTGGGGTATAATTCACGTAAATTCTTGATTACAAATGAATCGTTGATACCATCATTGTTTGGTGAAAATCCATCAGGAATGATGATTTCGGTACAATCTTTTAACTCTACTGTAACAGCTAATCGGGTTTCACTTTCACATCCGTTTTCATTTCTGATTACGGCATAATAGGTTGTTCCGTTTTGCAATAAAGTTGTTTCTGAATATATCGTTCCATTTAAAAGGGAGTCATACCAGATTACTTCTTGATTGCCAATTATTCCGTTTGTTAAATTCAAAACAGTTGGATTTTCATCTCCACAGAAAACATTTCCGCCTTCAATTAATTCTGGCGTTTGAACAGATGAAATAATAAATTGAATTACTTCAAAAGTATTTCCACCATTCCCACAAATATTACCAATAGAAGATAATATTTGATTGATAGTTAAGGTATTTGACCCAGCATTTGTAATCGCTGAAGAGGGAATTGTAAATTGTGCCGATCCGCCTGTGAAATTTACAGTAATCGTTTCACTAAAGATGTTGGCGTTACTTAACGAATAGTTCAATTGATAATTTCCGTCTTGTAACTGACTTGCATTCGTTATCGTAACAATTGCATCGGTATTTACACATGTTGAAACTATTGAAACTTGGGCTTCTGAAATAATTGGTTGAGCTAAAATTTCAAAAGCAACAGTTATATTTACCGATGTGTTTGAACATGCTAAATCGCTATTATTGATCGCATTTAATGTAAAATTATAGAGACCGGCAGTTGTAAATATGGATGATGGAATTTCAAATTGACCCGCCCCATCTTGAATGGTTACGTTACCTGTTACATTATTAACCGGATTTGCCCCTGGAATAGAATAAGAAAATTGATATTGACCATTTGGTAAATTCAGTGCATTTATAATTTGAACATTTACGTTACTTCCAAAACAAACATTTTGAATCTGTAAATTGACTGTTTGGAGTGTAGGAATTGGTAATACTTCTAATTGAACTTCAATACCACTCAAATTACTTTGACAAGTCGTAACTGTATTTAAAATAGAAATAAATGTTACTATCGTAGTTCCGGTATTCACTAATAATGTAGAATCAATTTCAAAAGTTGCTTCACCATCAACTGAATTAAATGTTGCATTTTGATTGGTAACTGTATTACTTCCTGATAGATTATAATTGATGGAATAACTTCCGTCAGCTAAATTAAAGAGTGTAACCGATGCATCACTTCCTTGACAAATTGGTGTTGATATTATTATATCTTCAATACTAATTGTTGGTGAAGCAATAATGGTCAATTGAACTTGCTCAGAATCATTTCCACAATTATTGGTTACATTATAAGTGAAAACATTTAACCCAATTGGTAAAGTTGAAACAGTTACTAAATTGGAAACAACATCACCTAAATTATTTGTCCATGTTCCTCCTGACTGTTGGGTACCGTCCAACAAAGAAAATAAATCAAAATCACTAACTGTATTACATATGATTTGATTTGCTGTGAAATTACCAGCATTGGGAGTTAAATCAACTGTTACTGTTACACTTGCTGTACTGTCTGTACAGGGTGGTGTGCCTGTTATGGTGTAGGTATACGTGCCTGCCGCATCTTGGCTTGGGTCGAATACTCCCGTGCCACTAGCTAATGCCGGTGACCAAGTTCCGCCCGTTTCCGGTGAGTTGCCCAAAAGGGTGAATAAATCTATACTTGCACTTGTCTCACATAAAGTGATACTTCCATTGCTTCCCGCGTTGGGGATTGGATTGATGGTTACTGTTACGGTTGTGCTTTGTGGTGTGCAAGGTGCTATGCCATTTACGGTATACGTATATACGCCTGCTGTATCTTGTGCCGGGTCAAATACACCTGTTCCACTGGCTAATGCCGGTGACCATGTTCCTCCTACATCAGGTGTGCCACCTAAATAATTGAATAAATCATCCGCCGGTGAGTTCGCACAAAATTCAGCTGTACCTGCTGTACCCGGATTAGGTATTGGATTGACTGTAACTGTTACACTTGCTGTACTGTCTGTACAGGGTGGTGTGCCTGTAATGGTGTAAGTATACGTACCTGCCGCATCTTGACTTGGGTCGAAAACTCCCGTGCCACTGGCTAATGCCGGTGACCAGGTTCCGCCCGTTTCCGGTGAGTTGCCCAAAAGGGTGAATAAATCAAAACTTGTGTCGTTTTCACAAACTGTAGTATTTCCGTTAGTTCCTGCGTTGGGGATTGGATTGATGATAATTGTAACATTAGCAGATGCCGGAGGACATTCTGTTGAAGAAGTTACAGTATAAGTAAAAACATAAGGGCTTCCTGAAAGTGATAAAATTGACAAATCAAAAGTTCCTAAATTACCATTTATTGTTGGAAAAGGTCCAGTCCAAATTCCAGTATTAAAAGGTGCACCTCCCAAGTAATCAAATAAATTTATAAAATTGGATGTTAACAAATCATCCTCACAAAAAGATACAGAAGCATTGGAACCAGGATTATTTCTTGGCTGAATGGATACCAGCACTTCCAATCTCTCATCACTTTCACATGGTGGGTCAACAGATGTTGCATAATAAGTTTGACCATCAATTAAGGGTGTATTTAACTCCAAAGGTAATGCAGAGGTGCTTGTTAAATACCAATTATTATTTCCAGATGCTACTAAATCTGCAACAGTTGGTGGATTTGAAAAGTTCTCACAAAAAGTTTGAACTAAAGAACCTATTGGAACCGGTACAACTCCAATACTAACAAAAACAGACAATCGGGATGTTTGACATCCTGTATCAGGATTTGTTTGGTTAGCATAATAAATTGTATTGGGAATTAAAATTGTAGAAGGTGCCAATGGTAATCCACCAACAGGAACATTGTACCATTGAACATTATTTCCAACTGCTATTAAACTTGCAATGGTAGCTTGACTAGGAAAATCTACACATACTCCTTGGAAATTTTGTCCCGTTGGTGCACCATAAATTGTTACGACAACCCTAGTTCTTGTACCACAATTTCCACTACTACTATCTGCAAAATAATCTTCACCATTTACTAAACCAAGTCCGGGTGATAGAGGTGTAGTAGAAGAATCTGTTGCAAACCAAGCCACTCCACCACCATTGTTTATAGCTTGTAAACTCGCTATTGTGGGAGATTGAATGTCACAAAAAGACTGATTCAAATTTGTAACTGTCGGACATTGGGCAAGTGAAAAAGAATAAAAAAATAAAAACGATACATAAAAAAATACCATTTTCCATTTACCTTTATTCCGATTAGATTGAATTTTATTTTCTTTTGTTAAAAACATATATTGTCTAAACTTTTTAGTTTACAATTTTTTTATCCGAATCATTGTCGTATTGAAGGATGTAAGCACCTTTATTATAATATCCTCCGAACTGATTTTTATAGTATTGAAATGTGTAATTTAGCTGATTCGTTACTTCATCTTTTGCCAGCGTTTCTAAACTTTTGTTTTGATAAAGTCGAATTAATGTATCAAACGTAATATCAAAACCTTGAATTATTTGTGGAGTGGTAGCAGTACCATAGTTTTGCTTACATTTATTTTCAAATGTATTTAAAGCAACTTGATTATCTCTTTTTGAATAGGAAGGATATATCATTTTCAAAGCTTTAAATCGCATTTCAGACAAACTTTCATTAATTACCAATTCTTTTGGCTTTAACAATGCCAATTGGATTTGATACTGTTGCATATCTTTCAACAAAGCGGTTGTAGTATTGAGAATCAATCCTGATTTTTCAGTATTTAACAGTACAAAATTAATTCTATTCAAGATTAGTTCTTTGTTGATTATTTCCTCTTCTAGAACACCTTTTGAGGATGATTTGATAAATCTGGCTTTAGGAAAATGACTTTCAATAAAATCGTGATTCAACGAACTTATTTCGTCACTTACAACAATTAGATTTCCGTTTTTAGCGGCTATATAATTTAAAATCATTATGGCTAAATCATTTTGAGAAGGAATACCCACATACGTTGACCCTACTTTAGTATTACCTTCTTCAATTTGATTCACAATTAACGGAACATTGCTTTTAAGTGCAAAATCACTTAATTTCTCGGTATTTATATGATTTGAAAAATAGAACAAAGCATCACTTTGTTGGAGATTTAATTTTTTTAAATTTGAGAAATCAATTCTAGCTTCTTTATCAATTCCTAATGTGATTAACTTATCGTCTAATAAAACTCCAATTTTTTTTAAAGAGTCAATGGCTATACTTGCACCCAAATAAAATTCCATTTCGTCTTTAAATGAAACACTTTGATTTGGTGATTTTAAAAATGTTTCGTAGCTTTCTTTTGAAAAAGGTACAAGCAGAGCAATTTCTTTCTTTTCAATTTTATTTAATGAACTCATCAACCCTTGAGCTACAATAGTTTTTTCTGTGACGGTACTTTTTTCAATTGAAGATGATTTACTTTCATTCATTTCAGCTTTTGTCACTGCGGGTATTGCTGAAATTACATTTGATGGTATTTTTATAATCGTTCCAGCTTTTACACCTTCATTCAAAATCGGATTAATTTCCAGCATTTTCTCTTGACTTACTCCTGCTAATTTTGAAAGTCCGAAAAGCGTTTGTTTAGGTTGAATTTCATAATCTACCCAATCAGTTATGTTTGTAGTATTTGTTTTTTCAACAACAAGTTCTGTTTTTGGCGTCGTTTTTTCTTCTATATCTTCTTGCTCTTCTTTAATTGACTTAACAGCTACTACTTCTTCTTTTGGTTCATCTTTTGCAGTTGAAATCACTTGTTTAACAGCAATATCTCCATTCTTGGTTATTACTTCCTTTTTGATTTCATTAGAAGCAATTTCTTGATTATTTATGGAAGGCAAAACAACTTCATGACCAGTTTGCAACATTCGAACAATATGTGGATTCAAACGCTCTAGCTCTCCAATAGTTACTCCATATCTTTTTGATAATCCATATTTTGTTTCTCCTGCTAAAACAATATGCACATTCCCTTGAGTGATTTCACTTGTTCTTATTTTTTGCTTAGTTGGAATTTTTAAAATTTGACCACTTCTTAAAATACCCTGCAAATTGTTAACATCAATAAGCGTATTTACTGTTGTACCATATCGTTTAGACAAACCATACAATGTTTCACCAGGCTGAACTACATAAGAAACAAAATCAAAACTAACATTGGAATTTTCTGTTTGAATTGTTTTAGGCCTGCTATCTTTCCCTCCTTTCACAGTTAACAGATGACCCTCTTGAAGCATTCTCACAATTTGAGGGTTTTGTCTTTCTAATTCTTCAATACTTATTCCGTATCGTTTTGATAGTCCAAATTTGGTTTCACCTTGTTGAACACGATGTGTTATAATTTCGTTTTCGTTGTTTTTAGGATTAGAAATTTGTTCAGACTTATTCATAACAACCTTGGTCTGAGGAATTATTAAAACACTATTTTCTACAATTCCATTAACCAAATCAGGGTTGTTTTTGTAAAGATCATTAGGTGTTACTTTATATTTTTGAGCAATAGAAATTACTGTTTCATCTTTCTTAACAGTATGTTTTACTGCATTTTCTTGTGCCAATGCAGACCAACTAAACAATTGGAACACTCCAAGAAACAGCCAGTAGTATTTCTTCATAATTGAATTTGTAATCGGTAAATAAAAACTTACTTTTTAATCATTAAAAATACAAAAAAACCCCCAGAAGTTAAAGACTCCTGAAGGTTGTTATTAAGATTGTTATTAACAATTTTTTAATACACAAAAATGGCTCTTTCGCCCATAAATTCATTTACTTGCTCAGCCACTTCTTCAATGATTTCATCTTTGGTGTGATTTTGTATAACCCTGTCAATGAAATCTACCACAGTTTCCATATCTTCCTCAATTAATCCTCTGGTAGTGATTGCCGGTGTTCCTACACGGATTCCAGATGTAACAAAAGGTGATTTATCATCAAATGGAACCATATTTTTATTCACAGTAATTTCAGCTTTGACTAATGCATTTTCAGCTTCTTTACCGGTAATATTTTTGTTGCGTAAATCAATCAACATCATGTGATTATCTGTTCCGCCTGAGATAATATCATAACCCCTTTTCACAAAGGCTTCTGCCATCGCTTTTGCATTTTTTTGAACTTGAAGAGCATATCTAAAAAATTCGTCAGACAAAGCTTCACCAAAAGCTACTGCTTTAGCGGCAATAATATGCTCTAATGGACCTCCTTGATTACCAGGAAATACAGCTGCATCTAATAACGATGACATCATTCTGATTTCTCCTTTTGGTGTTTTGATTCCGAAGGGATTTTCAAAATCTTTTCCCATTAAAATCATTCCACCCCTAGGTCCGCGTAATGTTTTGTGTGTTGTAGTAGTGATAATATGACAATGTGGTACAGGATCATTCAACAATCCTTTGGCAATTAAACCAGCAGGATGAGAAATATCAGCTAATAAAATAGCTCCAACACTATCCGCTATTTCTCTGAAACGTTTAAAATCCATATCACGAGAATAAGCAGAAGCTCCAGCAATGATCATTTTTGGTTGTTCTTGTAATGCAATTTCCTGAATTTTATCATAATTCAATCTTCCAGTTTCTTTCTCAACTCCATAAAAAACCGGATGATATAATCTACCTGAAAAATTAACAGGTGAGCCATGTGTTAAATGTCCACCATGAGCTAAATCAAAACCTAATATCTTATCACCCGGTTTTAAACAGGCAAAAAATACCGCAGTATTTGCTTGTGAACCAGAATGTGGTTGCACATTTGCATACTCAGCTCCAAATAATGCTTTTGCTCGATCAATAGCTATCTGTTCAATTTGATCTACAACTTCACAACCACCATAATAGCGTTTACCAGGATAACCTTCTGCATATTTATTAGTCAATACAGAACCCGCAGCTTCTAAAACTTGATCACTTACAAAGTTCTCAGAAGCAATAAGTTCTAATCCATGAATTTGTCTGTCTTGCTCATCAAGGATGAGTTCAAAAATTTGTTCGTCGCGTTGCATTTGATAATATTTCGTTAAATTGAGTTCAAAAATACGAATTATGTTTGTTAAATTAATAGTAAACTATATATTTGATTGATAATTTTTCAACACTATAAATTCAATTAATATGCCTGCAAATACAAATAATCCAAACCGAAAATCATGGCTTGAAGTCCCAAAAAATAGTGACTTCCCCATTCAAAATATACCATTTGGTGTATTTTTAACCAAAGATGATATCATCACAATTGGAACTAGAATTGGGGATTATGCCATTGACTTAGGTGCAATGCAGCAATTAAATTACTTTGAAGGAATTGAATTGACCGATGATATGTTCATGCAAGATACTCTAAATGATTTTATTTCAGATGGAAAAAAAACATGGCGTTTAGTTCGAAACCGAATTGGAGATATTTTTGAAAGTGAAAATCCAAAACTAAGAGACAATAAAGAGCATCGTGATATCATTATTTTCAACATAAAAGATGTTGAAATGCAATTACCGGTATTGATTGGAGACTACACCGATTTTTATTCGAGTAGAGAACATGCCACCAACGTAGGAAAAATGTTTCGCGATCCTGAAAACGCATTGTTACCAAATTGGTTACACATTCCGGTTGGATATCATGGAAGAAGCTCTACTATTATACCTTCCGGTATTCCGGTACACCGACCTATGGGGCAAACTTTACCAATTGGTGAAACGCAACCTCTTTTTGGTCCATCTAGGTTAGTAGATTTTGAATTGGAAACTGCATTTATTACAACAGATGCCAATATAATGGGTGAAAATATTCCCATCTCTGAAGCGGAGGATTATATTTTTGGGATGGTTTTATTAAACGATTGGAGTGCTAGAGACATTCAAAAATGGGAATATGTTCCACTTGGTCCATTTTTAGCAAAAAACTTTGCCTGTTCTATTTCGCCCTGGATTGTGACAATGGATGCTTTAGAACCATTCAGAACAAAAGGTCCTAAACAAGAACCCGCTCCACTTCCCTACTTACAACAAAAAGGTAAACATACCTATGATATCAATTTAGAAGTTTACTTAACACCTAATAATGGAGAACCCAATTTAATAAGTAAATCTAATTTCAAGTACATGTACTGGTCTATGGCTCAACAATTGACACATCATACTTCAAACGGATGTAAGGTGAATTCGGGTGATATGATGGGATCTGGAACCATTTCTGGACCAACACCAGACAGTTTTGGTTCAATGCTTGAACTAACTTGGGGAGGAAAAAATCCGATTAAATTGTCCAACGGTTCCGAACGTAAATTTATTGAAGATTATGATACCGTAACTATGAAAGGGCATTGTCAAAACAGCCAAGTAAGAATTGGTTTTGGTGAAGTTTCTACTAAATTACTGCCCGCTTTTGTAAGATAAAAATTCTCCGGTTTTGACCGGAGTTTTTTTTATCCTCAGCTGATAGAGAAATAATAAAACTATTTTCTTTTTTCTATTCTTTATACTCTACTTTCAATTTTTACTCCTTTGATGGCAAAGTTCTAGCCCGGATTGAAGAGGAAAGCCTTTTGCAGGATTGTTGTATTTTTTCTTGCTAAAAAAGAGTGACCACAGGAAACTCCTTTTTTGGCTTAGAAAAAAACAACAAGACAAAAAAGCTTGGAACGAAAAGCCGGATTAGCTTCAAAAAATTTATATTTGTAAGAAATTAAATCTCATGAAAAAAATTACTTTTCTTTTATTTTTGTTTTTTAGTTTTTCTTGTGGTGTAAAAAGCACTATAAAAATGCTCAATTCAGGTGATTATGACAGGGCAATTGCATCGGCGACCAGTAGTTTACGAAACAATAAAAATGCAAAAGGAAAACAAGATTATGTGTATGTTTTAGAAGAGGCTTTTGCTAAGGCTAAAGAACGAGATTTACGAAATGTTGAAGCTTGGTCAAAAGAAAACAATCCGGCAAATTTAGAAAAAATCTACAACACTTATCTTTCGCTTCACAACAGACAAGAATTGATTCGTCCGCTGCTTCCATTAAAACTTTTAAAAGAGGGTCGGGATGCCATTTTTCCCATGGATAATTATACAACTGAAATTTCAAACAGCAAAAATGCTTTATCAAATTATTTATATAATATTTCCAAAAATAACTTAAAGACGGCCAATAAACTTCAAGCCAGAGAGATTGTAGATGACTTAGTCTATTTGAATCAAATTAATCCAGGCTTTAAAGATGTAAACAATTTGATAGAAGAAGCCAGTTTTAAAGGTACTGATTTTGTTCATGTTTATACAAAAAATGAAACCAATATCATGATTCCTAATCGCTTACAAAATGATTTATTGGATTTTAGCACGTATGGTTTAAATGATAAATGGACGGTTTATCATAGCAATAGACAACAAGGCATTACGTATGATTTTGGTATTATTTTAAACTTTAGAGAAATCAATATTTCACCTGAACAAATCAGAGAAAAACAAGTCATTCAAGAAAAACAAATTAAAGACGGAGTAAAAAACTTGGTAGATGCTAATGGTAACATTGTACGTGATAGTTTAGGAAATCCCATAAAAGTAGATCGATTTATAACGGTGAAAGGTACGGCTTATGAATTTACACAATTTAAAGCTTGTCAAGTTACCGCAAAAGTAGATTATATTGATTTTAATAACAATCAATTAGTTAATTCTTTTCCTATATCGAGTGAGTTTATTTTTGAACACATTTATGCTACCTTTAGAGGCGATCGTCGTGCTTTTGATGAACAATACATCACTTATTTTGGCAGAAGAGGTGTTCCATTTCCTAGCAATGAACAAATGGTTTTTGATACCGGTGAAGATTTAAAAGCGAAATTGAAGGATATTATTAGTAGAAATAGGATTAGAAGGTAATTCTTAAACAAATCTTTTCAAGCTACTAACCTCAACTCCATCGTGTGATTCTTGATAAATACATTTTCCATCTTTAATTAAAAGGATTTGTGGCGATTGATGCATCACTTCAAATCGATTGGCAATTTCGTTTGAAATGCTTCTGAATTCTAATAAGTCTAGAAAATAAGCTTGTAACTCTTCTTCTGAAAAATCATATTCGTTTTCAAAATTTTTCAATGCAAACCGGCTTATACTACATCGGGTGCTGTGTTTAAAAATCAAAACCGGTTGTTGATGTGATAATTCGATGATTTCGTTTAATTGACCTAAATCAGTTAATATCCTCCATCCCACTTTAGATGGTTTTTCATTTTCTGAACTTCCGAATACGTTAGTAAAAAAACTCATTTTTGTCCTATTTTAAGACATTTTGACTTGATATTGAATAAATTTTATTCAAAAATCAGTCATTTTGTCTTCTTTTTTGAAATGGAATACATATTGACATTAGTAAAACAAAGATATTAAAAATCAATTTAGAAATCATTCGATAAAAAATATAAAACAGTTATGAATCTAAAAAATTTAACCATTAAATCGCAAGAAGCTTTGCAGCAAGCTCAGCAAATTGCACAGGGCTATGGTCAGCAACAACTTGAAAACGAACATCTTCTCAAAGGAATTTTGGAAGTAGATGAAAATGTAGCTCCATTTATTTTGAAAAAAATGAATGTGAATGTTAACTTATTTTCTCAGATTTTAGATAGCACAATTCAAAGTTTTCCAAAAGTTTCAGGTGGCGAGTTGATGCTTTCCCGTGAAATAGGAACTACTTTAAACGAAGCTACCATCATTGCTAAAAAAATGAATGATGAATATGTTTCGATTGAACATTTACTATTAGCCATTTTCAAATCGAAAAGTAAAGTCGCCCAGATTTTAAAAGACCAAGGTGTAACCGAAAAAGGTTTAGAAGCCGCCATTTCAGAATTACGAAAAGGCGAACGAGTTACTTCTGCTTCTGCCGAAGAAACGTATAATTCCTTGAATAAATACGCCAAAAACCTCAACGAATTAGCCAAAAATGGTAAACTCGATCCGGTAATTGGTCGCGATGAAGAAATCCGTAGAGTGTTGCAAATTCTCTCTCGCCGAACCAAAAACAACCCCATGTTGGTTGGTGAACCCGGTGTTGGTAAAACTGCCATTGCCGAAGGTTTGGCTCACCGAATAGTAGATGGCGACGTTCCTGAAAACTTAAAAGACAAAATCGTTTTTTCCTTAGACATGGGAGCTTTGATTGCCGGAGCTAAATACAAAGGTGAATTTGAAGAACGTTTGAAATCGGTTGTCAAAGAAGTCATTGCTGCCGAAGGCGACATTGTGTTATTCATTGATGAAATCCATACACTTGTAGGTGCAGGTGGCGGCGAAGGTGCGATGGACGCTGCTAATATTTTGAAACCCGCTTTGGCTCGTGGCGAATTGCGAGCAATTGGTGCAACGACTTTAGACGAATACCAAAAATATTTTGAAAAAGATAAAGCTCTCGAACGACGTTTTCAAAAAATTATGGTCGATGAACCGGATACCGAAAGTGCGATTTCGATTTTACGAGGAATCAAAGAAAAGTATGAAACGCATCATAAAGTGCGAATTAAAGATGAAGCCATTATTGCTGCTGTTGAATTATCGCAACGCTATATTACCAACCGATTTTTGCCGGACAAAGCCATTGATTTAATGGACGAAGCCGCATCAAAATTGCGAATGGAAATCAACTCAAAACCCGAAGAATTAGATGTGCTGGATCGAAAAATCATGCAATTAGAAATTGAAATCGAAGCCATTAAACGCGAAAATGACGAAGCCAAACTGAAAATTTTAGGTTTGGAATTAGCCAACTTAAAAGAAGAACGCAACGAGATTTTTGCCAAATGGAAATCCGAAAAAGAAGTGGTGGACAACATCCAAAACGTAAAAATTGAAATTGAAGACTTCAAGTCAGAAGCCGAACGTGCCGAGCGAGATGGCGATTACGGAAAAGTAGCCGAAATCCGTTACGGGAAAATCAAAGAAGCTCAAGAACGTTTGGATAAATTGCAAATTCAATTGCAAGAAAATCAGTTGGGAACTTCCTTGATTAAAGAAGAAGTAACGCGTGAAGATATTGCTGAAGTAGTTGCCAAATGGACAGGTGTTCCCGTGACAAAAATGTTGCAAGGTGAACGTGAAAAGTTATTAAAATTAGAAGACGAATTACATCATCGTGTGGTAGGACAAGAGGAAGCCATTGAAGCAATTAGTGATGCTGTTCGAAGAAGTCGTGCCGGATTGCAAGACATGAAAAAACCAATTGGTACTTTTCTTTTCTTGGGAACTACAGGTGTCGGAAAAACCGAATTAGCGAAAGCCTTAGCTGAATATTTATTTGATGACGAAAACGCCATGACTCGAATTGATATGAGCGAATACCAAGAACGTCACGCTGTAAGCCGATTAGTGGGTGCTCCTCCCGGATATGTAGGGTATGACGAAGGCGGTCAATTAACTGAAGCTGTTCGACGCAAACCGTACTCTGTCGTGTTATTAGATGAAATTGAAAAAGCTCATCCTGATACATTCAATATTTTATTGCAAGTGTTGGATGAAGGAAGATTAACGGATAATAAAGGTCGCGTAGCCGATTTCAAAAACACTATAATTATTATGACCTCGAACATGGGGAGCCATATTATTCAGGAAAAATTTGAAAATTTATCCGGCGGAATTGAAGCCGCAACCGAAGCTGCAAAAGTAGAAGTGTTGGGATTATTGAAACAAAGCGTTCGTCCGGAGTTTATCAATCGTATTGATGAAATTGTCATGTTTACACCTTTAACCAATTCAAACATTCGAGAAATTGTTGGTTTGCAATTGAAAAGTGTTACTAAAATGTTGGCACAGCAAAACATCACGATGGATGCCACACCTGAAGCCATTGATTACTTAGCACAAAAAGGGTACGACCCACAATTTGGAGCTCGTCCTGTGAAAAGAGTGATTCAAAGAGAAGTGTTGAATAAACTTTCCAAAGAAATTTTAAGTGGTAAAGTTCAAACCGACAGCATTATTTTGTTGGATGCATTTGATAATGAGTTAGTATTTAGAAATCAAAATGAATTAGTAAAGTAAGTAGTTTTTTCATAAATTGGTTAGTTAGTTTAAAACACCAATTCAGAAATGAGTTGGTGTTTTTTTTATATCTTTAACAAAAGAAAACTTATGAACTATTTATATTTTTATATCTTTTT
>CALRRY020000049.1:0-19267 GCA_943370635.1 Variovorax paradoxus | reverse complement strand
CGTTTAGGGTTCCTCCCGAACAAATCGGATTTACTTGAGTAAATTCTGGGGTAACCGGAGGAGTAACCGTAATCGTTAAGGTAGCAGTCGTAGCACACTGACCCGGATTGGGAGTAAAGGTATATTCTGTGGTAGCAGTATTGTCTAAGACCGGTGACCACGAGCCGGAGATGCCGTTAGTTGATGTAGTTGGTAGAACGGTTAAATTTTGACTAACACAAATAGGAGCTACGGGATCAAAAAGAGGTATAATAGGTTCGGTGATAGTAACCTCAACTAGTCTTGATTCTTGACAGTTATCTTGTGAAACAACTACTTGATAAGTTCCAACATTAACAGTACTAAAATTAGCGATAATTGGATTTTGTAAAGTGCTACTAAATCCGTTTGGACCGGTCCACAACCAAGATTCGCCATTACTACAAGTTAATTCTAGGTCTTGACCGGAACAAATAGGAGAATTTGACGCAATAATAGGGTCAAAAGTACAATTAGAACAGTCAATCGATGCCCCTTCAATTTCAATATAAAAAGGGGAAACAGCACCACCGGTTCCATCCACTAAAAAGTAATATGTTTGCCCAGTGGTTAAGCCAGTTAAATTCAGTTGATTGTTTCTAGTTGATCCATTAAAATACTGTGGGGCATAATATGTATCGTTAATACTCGAGTCAGGACAACCACCGGATAAAACCGAATTATCTGCTGCAGTACAAGGATTTTGGTCTGCACCCGCATTGACTCCTAAGATTTGAAGGTTCGCATTAATACCTGAAATAGTAATTTTTGCAGAGGCCCCCGCTGCAATGAATTTAAACCATGCTGAATTATTTTGTGCCGCATTCCAGGAACATCCCGTCGTGTTAGGATTATACATATCAGTAGGCTGCGGAGTAAATCCATTGTTAGATGCTACAATTATCTCAGCTGTCCCCAAACAATAAGGACTGTTACAATCATTATAAGAGTTAACATTAGTGTAATCATTAACCGTAAAAGGAGACTTAAAAATTAAGTCAAGCTTGTTGAATCGGGCACCCGTTGTTGCTATAGAGGTCTCTGTTATAGTAACAGTCCATGTCCCATTGGGGTCAATTCCATCAAATAATTGAAAATTCTGTTGCGACCTGTAATACCCGATATCAAATGGCTGAGTAGTGCTGCCATGATCTGAAAGCAGACGGAGAAAAGGACTAAACCTAAATTTAGTATTCACCTGCCGAATTACGGCATTTGGGAAACCTCCTGAAGATACTATATCAATCGTTGTAGATCCTTTCGATAAGGTAATTCTGTATGTACCGTAATTTCTAGTGTTAGCATCATCGCCAAGGTGAAGGTTTACTTGTGCTAATTCAAAAAAACCATTCTGTAAAATAGGTAATCCTGTTACATTTACTGTTTTTACAAGACTAGAATTCCAAGTTCCTGCGAGACTTATTTCAGAATTAGAGAATGTTTGTGCCGTTAAATTAAAGCAATAAATAAAAAAAAAGTGTATGAAGAGACTTTTTCTAAAGAAACAATAAAAATTGTTCATATAAATCTTAATTTATTTTACAATTAGACGCAAAAAAACAAATAAAAATTAGTCAAAATTATACTTAACTTTTATCATGCTTTTTTAAGACTTTTATAAAACTAAGACGTAAATTATCCAAACAAAAACATTAAATAATATTTAATATTACAAAGAATTACAATAATTTTTAGAAATATACAAGCTATTGACTATCAATAGATTGATTTGTATATGGACTTCATTACAGAGCAAATGAAATAAATTCAATTTTAAATTATTAAGCACTTTGAAGGAATAAAACTTTTTTACATTAAAAACAAATAATAGTAAAAAAGTTTGAATCTAAAAATTGTGGAAGAAAAAATTGTAAAATTTTTCAAAATTTTCATTAGAATAAGCATCAAAATTCTTTTTATTTTTTAATTGCTTTTCTTTAATAACTTCACTATCTATAAAACACATAAAATGCTTTAAAAAAAGTGTTTTAAAAGCAACTTTATTTTTTAAAAATTGAATTGAATTATCCGACACTGAAATTCTCTTACAATTAATTTCAAAATTGCTATTATCGTTTGAAAACAAAACTTCTTGACTTAGTTTGAAATTTGAATTTTTATTCCATAACTCTGTCATTCTAAATTTCAATATAGCCATATCAGAATGAAAAAGCTTGATCTGCTTTTGAGTACTGATAGCAAATAAAAACCAATATAACAAAGGCTGTATTAACTTATTAACTTCAATAACTTCTGCAATTGTGGTTTTATCTAAAAGTTGTCCTTCTAATGAAATTAGAAATTTATTTTGATCTGTTTCATATTCTAATCCAATAAAATTAATAAACTTAATTTCGTTGTTTTCATTAAATTGGACTGATGAATTAAAATTATGATGTGGCAAATAATTCTCCTGTATTAAAATTAAGGGATATAATAAATAAATTATTTGAAAAAACCCAGCTAGAAAAACCAAAAAAAAGGAAAGAAAATAAGGATAATAATCCAAAAATAAATTAGGAAAAATTTTGGATAAGGGTAATAAAAGTTGGGATAAACACAACCCAAAAAAAACCAACTTGAGGTGACTTCTTACAAAATTAATCTTGTTGAAATTCATTAACTCAAAATTAATTGCAAATCCAACAACCAAAAGAGAAGAAATTGATACTACAGAATCAAAAATAATTAAAAAACTTTGTATAAATACGGGTATTGTTTCCTTCATTTTGTCAGCTAATAAGAAGGATGATAACACCAAGGTAAAAAAGACTAGTGTTCCTATAAACCAATGTTCGCTAGATATTTTGTATCTTGATTTAAGCAGTTCTTTAAATGATGGCATATAATTTACACTTAAAACAAAAAATAAATTGCTTAAAGTTGAAAAAACACGATCGTTTATAACATTCGTTAAGGAGAATTCAGTACCATCAAAAAACTTAGATATAATAATTATTGTCCAAGAAAACAAGGCTAATCCCAAAAACAATGCAGAATTTGAGAAAGTATTATAAGTGATGGAATTTTTATTTGCTTTAAGTTTTAAATAAAAAGTTAGCAAAAAGAAAAACGTTAACAAGGTTATTCCAAATAAAATTAAAAAATAGAAATACTTGTAACTCATGGTATATAATTATGGGAATTTAATAAAAATTAGCCTCTCTTTCAACAAAAATAGGAAATTATAATTATTTACCATCAATAAGGTTATTTTTAACAAAAGTGATATAATTCAATCCGATAATTAATCCATCTGTTCAAATTAAAATTGATTGAAGAAGTGCTGAAAAAAAGCTTGGTTATCATCACTATCACTTACTTTTACCCGTATGCTTACTTTTACAAGTAATTCAATACCAGTTCCTCCGATTCTCTTTTCTAAAATGCCACAATTCTGATGCTTCGCAGGACTCACCTAGAACAAAACAAAGCAGTACACAAAAGTATTAGCAACAAATGTTTTAGCTCCATTGTACAACAACTAAAGAAACATCAAGAGCTTTGGCAACTTTCCCTAAAGTAGAAAGTGTTGGATTAACTCTTCCTGCTTCTAATCTGGACATATTGCTCTTTTCAAAATTGCATTTTGCAGCTAAATCTTGTTGAGATAGACCTTTAGACTCTCTGAGTTTTTGGATTTGTTGACCAACATTTATTTGAAGAGAATTGTCTGACATTGAACTTCTTGAGTTGTATTATTTGATAACTCAAAATTTGTTCTATTTTTGTTTAAATTGGTTATCACAAAAAGCAACTGAAGAATAATTGCTACATTAAGTTAAATATATTAGTTCGAAATGAGTATAGATAAAAACAATGGTTATTCCACTAAACTAGGTGGTTGGAACTCTTTAATAGTGTTAACATTTCTAGTAGTATTCCCAATAACTGAAATAATCAATAGTTACATACAATTCACAACAACTATTGAACTTGTTAATTCAGTAAAAGGATTAAAAGAGTACGTAACAATTTGTATTATATCTAGTTTGATATTATTAGTTATAAGTATATGGTGCGGTTTATCTTTGATTAGATTAAAAACTTATGCAGTCAAACTGATAAAAGTATTTTTGATTTTAGTTCTGATTAATGGAGTTTTACAAGAACCTTATACAATTATTTCAAATTTGGATTTAAATTACAAGTTGTTAATCACAGAACAAATTTCAACCAACTTAAAATTTAGTGTTTTCTTCTTCACAGTTTGGTTTGCTTATTTAATTTTTTCAGACAGAGTTGAAAAAAAAAATTACAACAAAGATGAGGATGAAAGTACTGTAAAAAAGGAAGCTCTACCTAATACAAATATTGCTTTTAACTTAAAAATGTATAACTCTAAATTTTGCAACAAATTAAAAAGTAGGCTAATTATATTTAATCAATCTTTATCTAATCTTAAGTCAGACATAATTATAATTATTTCGTTAATTACAGCAACAGTAATTTCAGTTTCTCTTGGATTTATATGTGGAGAAACCAAATATTATCTATATGAAAACGGCAACAGAATAGATTTAAGTCTTCCACCGTATACTTATGATGAATTTTTCTTTAACTACTTAATATCACTATCAAGTTTTATTGTAATTGGTGGATTAACATACATATATCTAAAAAACAAAAAGTAAAAATGAAAAAAGCATTTAAATTGTTAGTTGGTTTAATCATTGTTTACATTATGATTTATTCATGCAATAAGAGATTATCCAGTAAATATGAAACAAATATTAGATACAATCTAGAAAAGGAAAAACAAGAAAAACTTTTAAAAGAAAAGGAACTTCCAGCGGCTTTATATTTAGACACAATAGGTAATAATTCAACGATTGATGATAATCCAAAAGAAATTGAACAAACTCCTGAACAAAAATCTTTTGAAAAAAGATGGAATAAGATTGTTTCTAAACCTGATTACGAACCTAGTGACCTTACCGGTACTGTTAATGGCACAACTACTTCTACCTCTCAAGTAGAAAAAGCAAGTCAAGCTCCTGCAGGTCAATTTAAAAAAGTTTTAAATGAGAAAAAATAATTGATTAAAACATCATTTAATTAAATCACAAAAAATATTAGATTAATAGTATTTCTAATATTTTCGATTTGTATTAATCTACAAATGAAATTTAAAAAAATAAGCATTAATTAAGATTATGGCTACCTTAATACAATTATTGGCTGAATATAATACTAGTACATCATTGGACTTTAGAATCAATGATAATCCTTCATCTGATGGTACTCAATGGGCTAATGCCTGGGTTAATGACAAAGAAGGCAAGCTTCTTTGCATTGGTGCTACTGTTGACACCTTGCAGAAGATGCAACAAGAAGGTGACACCTTTGACAAGCTAATGCTATCTGAACCTGAGACAAGAATTCATTCAACAAATGGAATTGAGTACAATTTGTGTCAATTATACATTAATGATGTCGTTAAAATTTCTCTTGAAGGAACTAACCCAAATGCTGAAAATAAATCATTAAATATTAAAAATCCAAGTTTAATTATGAATGGTGTAAATCAAAAATTAATGAAATCTTTATTATTAGGATTCATTACAGCAATTATTTTAGGTTATTTTTTTTCTAATGAACTATACTATAAAAAAGGAATTGAAATTTCTTTTGATACTTACATAAATAGTTATAATAAAAACTCAATAATCATTAAAGAATCATTTAATTATAAAGTTGCAGCACTAACATTTGCATTAGTTTCTGGATTCATGTTATTTGTGTTTTATGATGATAAAAGAAATACCTATATTAAAAACAAAGTAATTTCTTTGTTTAGTAAATATGAATCTAATACAAAATTGAAAAACCATTCATTGACTGAAATAAAAAAGAACTTTGTTTTTATATACTGTAATCTATTGTTTAATTTTAATGGAAGAATTTCAAGAATTAATTTTTTAGGTGAAATGTTAGCTTTAAATTTTGTTAGCTATCCTTTATTTATGCCTCTACAAAATGAACCAAACTTCTTTTTTAAATTCATTTTCTTAGTTATTTATTTGTTTTTTTTAGTAAAAATTAATGTTAGAAGACTTCATGATTTTAACTTTTCAGGATGGTATTCAATTATTTATTTAATACCATTTGGCATATACTTACTAGGTTTGTTAACTAAATGGGATTTCTTAATGTCAATTATTTTAAGTGGATGGAATGTGCTTTTTGGAGTAATTATAATTTACAACTTGGTATTGTTGATTCTGCCTGGCAATAAATTTACAAACACATATGGTGAAGAAAAATAAATGGCTATTATAAACAATCCATATCTTAAAATCCTTGATGAGATTACCCCATCATCAACCTATATTCCTAAAAAAGAGGAATATCTAGCTTGGTATAAAAGGCATTTTAAAACTATAGAGCAACAGCCATACAGTGATTTCTGTATGGAAGAGTTAATCTGGGCTTTTAATGAATTTAAAATTTTATTTGAGTTTTTAGAAAATGAACAAACCATAATTGAAGCCAATAAGAGATACAAGCTCTTAGATCATGAAAATGAAGAGATGGTAATAGAATGGCTTACAGATTATGAAAATGTTTATCAATACGCTGAACATTTTTATTGTAAACATTTTGAGTGGGAAAATGATAAAGTAGTTGAAGATAAAATAATAGTTTCTGAAGAACTAGGTATTAAAATTGAACTTAATGATTTCAAAGAATTTATTATACTGGAAGAAACTTTTAATCCTTTAATAACTACGTATAAAAACAAATTTTGCACTAAGGAATTACAGCCTTTCAATACCAGTTTGCAAACTATGATAGAATTTCATCAATCTCAACAATAAGTATACATTATGAACCAACTCCAAGCATTTGTATACTTTTTAAAGCAAATGGATATTAAAATGTTAGATGATATCTTAACTGATGATATTTCTTATTGTGGCACTACTAAATCAATTTTTTTAGAAAAACTTCAAGATATTTTTACTTGGAATTTATTTTTAGAAAATGAAACCTTACCAGTACAATGGAAGGAAACTAATATCAATCATCTTCAGTTTTTTTGTTGGTTCCCCAATGAATATGAAAACACTTTTTTAGTAACATCAAAAGCTAATGGAGAAATTATTTCATTCCTTAACAAAAGACCTCATTTTGGTTTTCACAATTCTGCATTTAGAGTTTATGAAGATGAAGAACTAGGTTTTGTAAAAAGTGCTGAATTCATAATGCTTCAAAACAAATGTAAACAAGCTATTGAAAAAATGACAGAAGTGCTTTATACTACTGATTTAATATTAAGTTGGGTAAATCAATATGAGTTACTTTATCTTGAAATGAAGGATGAAGATGATGAATGCATATACAAAAACATTAAATATGTAGAGGAATTTTTTGAGTTATGGCAATCAAAATCTTATGAAAAAGGCCTCATATTAAAATACAAAGAAGCTGAAATAGCAGTTTTAGAATTTAATGAAATGGAAATTAGTGATTGGTTAGACAAATATCACAATCTGTATTATTGTGTCTTATTCCCTTCTAATTCTTTGGCAGAATTTGTATGTGATAAAGAATACAGATATAAGCTAGGTAAAAGTGAGTACAAGTCAAAAGAATTGTATTATGTAGAAAAGTTTACTGACCTCTACTACAAAATGAACAAATAAAATTTAATCAAAAAATTATGGAATTAAAAAACAAAAGAATATCTCTTTCAGCATTATTAACTTCTATAGTTACAATTATATTTTTTTCCATAATACAAGAAAAAAAGAAAGTATATTATCTAGATGAATATGGTAGATCTTTTTTTAAAAGGCAAAGAATAGTAGAGTTTTTAGATTTAACTTTTTCATTCAACAATTCATTATTTTATCTATTCATTGCTGTGATTGTTTTTACAATCTCTCTAATTTATATCAATGATGAGATAATAATAAAAACTTTTAAAACACTTATTAAAAAAACTTGTGCTTTGGAATTCCCCTCTCTTTGGAATTCCCTAATAAAAAAAATTATTATTTTTATGATAGTTACTATTACTATCCTTTTATTTATTGGTAAATGTAATAGAAGTAAAAATCTTAATTCAGATGAAAATAATGAAGAAATAATGGATACAATAGCAGTAATTGATAGCACAGCTGTTTCTTCATCAGCAAAAAACAATGAATCAATAAATTCTACAAATACTAAAAATAATATTGATTCTTTTATTAGTGCAGAAGCTCTACAAGCTGAAGCAGAAAAAACAGAAATAGGAAAAGCAATGAAAGGTAGTACTCTTGAATTTGAAGGAGATATTGCTACACAAGGTATTAGCACAGACCAAATTAATAGAACTGGTGGAGAAGGCCCTCAATCTGTAGATGCTGCATTTTTAGGGTCAGCAAGAAATAACACTTCAAAAAACAAAAAAAAGTAGTTCAAAAAAGTACCTTTTTTCAATTATGACAACCCACACTATTTATTTGAAGAAAAAACTAAAGAAAATTGAGGTCAGAAAAAAGATTAAAAAATTTGAAAGCCATATTAGTTTTTTTAATTCACAACCTAGTTATTTTTTAGTTTTAGCTAAACTTAAACTACAAATTAATGACATTGCTGGAGCTTTACATTATTTAAATGAAGCTTGTAAACTTTTTCCAAAAGAAGAGTTTATCTATGAAATGAGAGCTAAAATATTTTATAAACAGAAAAATTTTGATGGGGCTTTAATCAATCTTAATCAAGCCATAGCTATCAATCCTCAAAATGAATTATATTACTTTAGAAGAGGTGATGTTTTTTTCAGTCTTAAAATTTATTCTAAAGCAATTGAAGATTATTCTAGAGCAATTGAATTTAATAGCTCAAAAGACATTTATTTCTTTAACCGAGGACTAGCTAGGGGATGTTTAAATGATTATCAAAGTGCAATTACAGATTTTGAAAAATCATTAGAATTAAATCCAGAGAAAACTAAGGCAAATGAGATTATAAAAAAACTTAAAACTATTGTTTAAATAAATACTAATAATTAGATTAAACACACACTTTATTAACCCAACAATACAAATACCGTACAGATTTAAAAACTAAAAATCCCTAAAAAGCTTTAAACAAGCTAATTAAGGATTTTTTAAGTACCCGGAGTGGGAATCGAACCCACACACCTAAGTACACGAGTTTGAGTCGTGCGCGTCTACCAATTCCGCCATCCGGGCAGGGATGCTTATTTGTGGGTGCAAATGTAAATAATTTTTTGACACATTTTAAAGAAATTTGTGGAAAAATTCCTTTCTAAGTTGATTTTTATTTCTAAATTTGCACCTCGTTTCGACGACACACAACTAACTAACTACACCCGAGGCGTTTACATATGTTTTGTTTTAGTAGAATTCTGAAGCCGAATTGTATGGAGCGTAGCGGAGTAATAACAACCAATTAAAATGTCACACAACGAACCGGAAGCAAAAATTTTTGCTTGTTCAAAAAGTGTATACTTAGCTGAACAAATAGCTCAACACTATGGAATTCCGCTGGGTAAAGTAACGTTCTCTGAATATAGTGACGGTGAGTTTCAACCGTCTTTTGAAGAATCAATTCGCGGATTGCGGGTGTTCATTGTTTGTTCCACTTTTCCAAGTGCGGACAATCTGATGGAACTTTTGTTAATGATTGATGCTGCCAAAAGAGCATCAGCCCGACACATTACCCCGGTAATCCCCTATTTCGGATGGGCCAGACAAGACAGAAAAGACAAGCCTAGAGTTCCGATAGGGGCTAAATTGGTAGCTAAATTATTAGAAACTGCCGGAGCAACCCGAATTATGACGATGGATTTACACGCCGATCAGATTCAAGGTTTTTTTGAAAAACCGGTTGACCATTTGTTTGCTTCTACCATCTTTTTACCTTATGTAAAAAGTTTAAAATTGGAGAACTTAACTATTGCTTCACCCGATATGGGCGGTTCGAAAAGAGCGTATGCCTATTCTAAATTTTTAGAGTCGGATGTGGTGATTTGTTACAAACAACGAAAAGTAGCCAACGTGATCGACACAATGGAGCTTATCGGAGAGGTAAAAGGAAGAAACGTCGTTTTAGTAGACGACATGATTGATACCGGTGGAACTTTAGCAAAGGCCGCCGATTTGATGATTGAAAAAGGAGCTTTGAGTGTTCGAGCGATTTGTACACACGCCATTTTATCCGGCGATGCTTATGAAAAGATTGAACGTTCGAAGTTGAGCGAATTAATTGTTACCGATTCTATTCCGTTAAAGAAAGCATCTAACAAAATCAAAGTAGTGAGTTGTGCACCGCTTTTTGCAGAAGTCATGCACATGGTGCAACACAACAACTCCATTAGTGGAAAGTTTTTGATGTAGTTTGTTGAGTGATTAGTGAATAGTAATTAGTGATTAGTAAATTACAGACAACCAAAAGAATTTTTTATTTATTAATTTTATATATTTTACAATGAAATCGATTACGATTAAAGGATCAGAAAGAGAAAGCGTAGGCAAAAAGTCAACAAAAGCCTTACGTGATGCTGGAATGGTTCCTTGCGTTATTTACGGAGGAGATCAACCAGTACATTTTGCAGCAGAAGAAAAAGCGTTCAAAAGCTTGGTTTACACTCCAAACGCACACACTGTTGTAATTGAATTAAATAGCGGTAAAAAAGCCGATGTCATTTTACAAGACATCCAATTTCACCCGGTATCAGACAAAATTTTACACATTGACTTCTATGCGTTGAAAAACGATAAAGAAATCATGATGGAAATCCCTGTTAAAGTAACAGGAACATCTCCCGGTGTATTAGGTGGTGGTGTTTTACGTTTAAACCAACGTCGTTTAAAAGTGAAAGCTTTACCAAAAAATTTACCGGATTATGTAGAAGCAAACATTTCTGAATTAGAAATGGGTAACAAATTATATGTTACTAAAATTGAAACCAACAATTTCAAATTAATGCACCCAGACAACACTGTTGTAGCACAAGTGAGAATTTCACGTGCTGCTATGAAAGCCGCTCAAGAAGCTGCCAAAGCAGAAAAAGGTGGAGCAAAAAAGAAAAAATAATTTCTATTTTCTCAATACAAAAAGCATCGGTTCACACCGGTGCTTTTTTTATGAATATTTACTAATCGTTATGTGATTTGCTTCGCCCGTTTGCAATCGCTCGGGTCTTCTTCGTAAATGATACGGCATTTATGACTGTTTTACTATAATCGTGTCATTTAGATCCTTCCTTCGTCAGGATGACAAGATTGCGGGAAACCGTGATTGAAAACTATGACTGAAAACTGTGTTGTGAAGATCTTTCCTTCGTCAGGATGACAAGATTGGGGGAAACGGAGACTGTAAACTCCCCACTCCAAACTAAGACTACGACTGAAAACTACTAACTTTTTCAAGAACCTAATCCTGCTGTTCTCTTCAAGCTTGTTTACCACAACCGTTTTTTCTAAGCCGCCCCAAGTCCTGATAGCTATCAGGACCATTGGTCGCTATGGGTCGCCAAGAAAAAATCGTTTTTGGCTGTACATGGCTCTTCGTTACCATCAGGGGTAGAACGTGCTTCAAATCAAAAACGGCACTAATTAGAAACTTTCGTACTTTTGTAGTATGATTAATTGGATTACATCACTTTTTCAAACCCAAAAAACCGTCACAGCACCGGACATGAAAAAATTTCTAATCGTCGGACTCGGAAATATTGGAGCCGAATATGCCAATACTCGCCACAACATTGGATTCAAAATACTTGACCATTTTGCCAAAAAAGAAAGTATCTCTTTTCAATCAGCCAAATTGGGCGACATAGCCGAATTCAAAATAAAAGGACGAACTATACTTCTTTTAAAGCCCAACACTTATATGAATCTCAGCGGTAAAGCGGTGAAATATTGGATCGAAAAAGAAAATATTGAAAAAGAAAATATCTTAGTCATTACCGACGATTTAAACCTTAGTTTCGGGACTATCCGCATCAAAACCAAAGGAAGTGATGGCGGTCACAACGGACTAAAAAGTATACAAAGCATATTAAATACAACTGAATATCCGCGTTTTCGATTTGGCATTAGCGACCAATTTAAAAAAGGGCAACAGGTGAATTATGTATTAGGAGAATGGGACGATGCAGAAAAACTGAAGTTGCCGGAGCGATTGGAAAAATCAGCCGAAATTATTCAGTCTTTTGCTTTAGCCGGATTGAATAACACTATGAATGAATTTAATGGTAAATAGGCTTTAAAAACGAGTTAAAAACATGAAAAGGATTGGAATTTTATTTAGTTTACTTTTGCTTTCATGTGCCACACAAAAGCAAAGTAACATTATTGATATTCCTATCCAAAAAGAATGTCCTCTTGATGGTTTATGTACCCTTTCTGTTTTTAACAATAAGCAACTCATTTTACTTAAAGATGGCTTAGGTGGGTTATATTATGATATAAAAGAAAACAAAGGAACTGCTGTAATTCATTATCAATACAATAAAACTACACAAGCTAATTTGCAAGATGGTCATTATCGTGAAGATGTTGTTTTTGAAATTAAAACTTCAGATAAATCATTAAATTTAAGTGATGCTGAACTTCAACAAACCAAACTGATTTTCGGGCGTCATTGTTTTTGTAAAGGTCAAACCGGATATTTTCAAATCACCAAAGGAAGCTTGCAATTACATCAACAAACTTCATTCGCATTTGATTTGGAATTTGAAACTGATAAAGTGCCACAGCTCATTCGTCGTGTATCCTTACCTCAAAAAAAATAGCCCTGCAAAATGCAAGGCTATTATTATGCTATTTAAACGTAAATTAGTTTACAACGATACGTTTCACTTCTTTTCTTTCACCATCTGTTACACTCAATAAATATACTCCTGATTGAGCATTGTCTAATTGAATGTTTTGGCTAAATGAATCACCACCTTCATATGATTTTTCCATTACCAAACGACCTCTCATGTCGTGTACTGCTAATTTTACTTCATTTTGAGTAGCATTGCTAAACTGTACCGTAAAGTTACCATTATTTGGATTTGGATATACTGCAAAATCATCAAAACCATAATTTGGTGTAGATAACGTTATTGTTTGAGAACAAATTTGAATGAAGAAAGAAGCCACATTTCCAGTGTCTGATGCTGCATTATCATTGAATCCAACAATCCAGTTACCGGCAGAAGATTGTCCATTATAAGCCGTTAATGTTTGGAAAGGAGCATATGTTCCTTGGGTTGGAGTAGCACAAACAATTGCTGCACCTGCATCATCAAAAGTTGAATTTAAGTTATCATTACTTCCACATTGTCTATTAAACACATTTACTTGAGTATTGGCAGGACTTAAAACACCAATTAACAAATCTGCTAAATAAGAATGTGTCAAGTTAACACCAACATTTACATCACTAATGGTTACATTATCCGGAACTGCAATAGTTCTTGTTGTAAAAGTAGTTGTATTGTCCGGAATTGCAAATGGAGTGGTAAAGTTGTATGTATTACAAGTATTTGTAACAGTAAATCCAATTGCAAAAGGTCTACTATTAACAGCATAATAAATGTTTCCGGTAGGCTTAATCATAATTCGGCAAAAAGGAGCCGCAACGTTAGGAACTGTAATCGTTTCAGAACCATCATTTATGGTATTCGACGCTAACACAGTTGAAAAAGTTTGACCTCCATCAGTAGACAACATAATATCTACATTGGCAGAACCCACAAGAGAAGCAGTATTATTTACATTCCATGTAATGGTTTGAGTAGAACCTTGACTCCAAGAAATTCCATCTGTATTTTGTGAAGATACTGAGAAAGGACCAACAGCAGCATTAACTGTAATGGTAGCAGAAGCCGTAGCTGTTTGTCCTCCATTTGCTATATTATCCCTTGCTGTTAAAGTAAAATTCAGAGTACGTTGAATAGTCGAAATCGATTCCCAAGTTGTTGATAATTGACCATTTAAAACCGAACTGAAAGCCGGCATAAATCGAACTGGAGTTGAGGAAGGAATAACTGATCTAAAGTTAGGACCTACCGCTTTATCAGGAAAACATATACTTAAAGCACCAGCAACAGAGTTATTTGCGGTATTGTTCTGTTCCCAAGTAAAAGTTGCACCCGGATTATTAGATGGATTGGTTCCTGTTAAAATGAAGGCAGTTCCTTGAGGAATGGTCCAGTTTCCACCAGAAGTAAGTGTAATTGCCGGATTAGTTAGTGATGTATTCATATTACATGATTTGTTTAACAAGTTGGTTTGTACTTGTAAAATGCTCCTGTAAGCAAAATAATCATCACTGTTATTTTGTACATTGTAATCTGTGATACCTGCGTAACCCATGATGGTTGAGCCACTACCAGGCTCAACATTTACTCCAGTTCCTTCAACTGAATGGGAAAATGTATGGTTTGCTCCTAATTGATGACCCATTTCATGAGCAACATAATCAATATCAAAAGTATCTCCAACTGGGTTATTAGCTGCTGTAAATGCACTTCCTTTGCCCGATTCACAAATACAACCTATACAACCTGCATTACCGTTGTCTGGAGCTCTTGTAAATAAATGTCCAATATCATAATTAGCTTCACCAATCACAGTTGTCAGTGTGCTTTGAAGTTGTGCGTTTAGGTTCCCAGAGTATGGGTCAGTACTAGCATTGGTGTAAATAACCAAATTATTATTTGCAATAATATTTAATCTTAATGCAAAATCTTTTTCAAAAACACCATTAACACGAGTCATTGTGACATTCATAGCTGCTAAAGCCCCTGCAACTGTTCCTCCATGAAAAACAGCATATTCGCCTGTACAAGATATGGCTAAACGAAATGTTTTAAAAACTAAATTTGAAGCTTGTTCAACATTAATATTTTTATCAGATAAAATACCAGATGCTGTATTGTGATCCACAGTAGAACAAGTAAAAGGCATTTTTCCTTTCGTTCTTGAAGAAACATAAAAAGCATAAACACTTCCATCTGCTGAGTAAGGCTCCATGAATTCTGTTCTTTTTCCTGATCTAAATGTCATTGCTTGAACACCATTTGGGTCTACACTAAAACGTACTTGTGCTTTTACATCGTCAACACCAATTCCTACGTACGCTCTAATATGAGGAAATTGTGCTTGTAATTCAGGCTCAAAATTTGAAGCTTCAAAGACTTCAAAACGCTCAAATTTTCCTTGTGCATTTGGCATTGTAACAACTAGTCCTTTTTCATTAGAAAAACGATCAGGAGCATTGTTTAATGCTTGTTTAAAAGCATTTACATTAAGCTCATATAAGTTAAAATCAGAAGGAAAAGTTTCTCTCTGTGCATTTTTTGCTACTTCACTCACAGAAGTTGCTGCCTTCCAAAACTTATCTGTTTGTGCTATTCCAGTTAGCGAAAAAACAGAAAACAAGGCAATTAGTAATGTTTTTTTCATTTTTAGTTTTTGTAATTATTAAGAAAACAAATATATCACAATTTTATAAATTTTCAATAATTTTTAAATTCTATTGTTAATTAACAAAAAAACAATATGAAATCGACGGGTTTCTTTCCTTGTTATATTGTATCGATTGTTTAATTTTGTAAAAAAAGTTTTTTTGAAAACATTTCATTCCATCTCTCAATTTTCTAGTCAAAAGCATACTGTTGTTACAATTGGCACTTTTGATGGTGTACACATTGGACATCGAAAAACTATATCAAAATTGATTAAAGCTTCTGAAGATACTGATTTAGAAAGCTTAGTACTCACATTCTTCCCTCATCCGAGAATGATTTTGCAAGACAATCAAGAACTTAAACTGTTGAACACGATTGAAGAAAGAACACAATTATTATGCGATTGTGGATTACAAAATCTTGTCATACATCCATTTGATTATGCTTTTTCTCGATTAACCGCCGAAGAATTTGTTCAATCCATCATTGCTGAACAATTCAATTGTAAAAAAATGATTATTGGATATGACCATCGTTTTGGAAGAAACAGAACAGCAACTATTGAAGACTTAATTGTTTATGGTGAAAAATATCATTTTGAAGTAGAACAAATTTCTGCCGAAGAGATTCATGATGTGACCGTTAGCTCTACCAAAATAAGAAAAGCAATTGAAGAAGGAAATCTAGCACTTGCCAATTCCTATCTTGGTTATTATTATTTATTAACGGGAAAAATTGAAAAAGGAAAAGGAATTGGGAGGACTATTAACTTCCCAACGGCCAATCTTGTTGTGGAAGAAACGTATAAACTTATACCAAAGCAAGGTGTATATGTGATTCAATCTAAATGGGAAGACAAACTTGTTAAAGGGATTATGAATATTGGATTTAACCCCACTGTAAATGGGGAAAAACAATCCATTGAAGTCCATTTTTTTGATTTTGATGAAATTCTTTATGATAAAAAAATACAAATTCAAGTAATTCATCGATTAAGAGATGAAATTAAGTTTGAATCATTGGAAAAACTTAAAATGCAAATTCAGCTAGATAAAGAAGAAGCACTAGCTTATTTCACTTCCAAATGATTTTAAAAAAAGCATATCAACCCATTGACAACTCACCATTGATTGTCTTTAGAATCCTATTTGGGCTTTTGATTTTTGCTGAAAGCTTTGTTGCTACTACCACTGGATGGGTTAAATTAAATTTAATTGATACAATTGTTAATCTTCCTCACATAGGAATGGATTTTTTAGTTCCCTTACCCGGAAACGGTATGTATTTTTATTATGGATTAATGGGACTTTCCGGTTTAATGATTGCAATTGGTTTTCGATATAGGTTTAGTGTTGGCTTATTTACCGTTTTGTGGGCAGGTGTATATTTTATGCAAAAAGCCTCATATAACAATCATTACTATCTACTTTTGTTGGTAAGTTTAATCATGTTTTTCTTACCGGCTAACCGGTATGCTTCAATAGATGCAAAAATCAAACCTGAAATAAAGTTTTACCTTATGCCGAGATGGTGTAGTTGGGTGATGATAATTCAAATGATTATTGTGTATTTTTTTGCAACAATTGCAAAATTTTATCCTGATTGGCTTGATGGAACTTTCACCGGAATATTATTTTCAAATCTTGCCGGATTTCCAATTTTAGGTACAATTTTTACAGAAAAATGGTTTCATCTGTTTATTGCTTATGCAGGCATTTTTTTTGATGGTTTAATTATTCCGGCTTTACTGTGGAAAAAAACCAGAAATATTGCGTTTTTAGCTTCTTTACTGTTTCATTTGTTTAACTCTGTAACCTTAAAAATTGGTATTTTTCCCTATTTTGCACTTAGTTTTGTTTTATTCTTTTATCCACCTGAACAAATCAGAGCTTTCTTTTTAAGAAAAAAACCCAAGTTGAAAGATGAAACTAATTCCTTATTTCAATTTGAAAATAAAATTGCTTACTTTTTTATTCCACTTCTGCTACTTCAATTCATTTTACCCATTCGACATTGGTTCATTAAAGGTGATGTTCTTTGGACAGAGGAAGGTCATCGGTTAAGTTGGAGAATGATGTTACGAGAAAAAACCGGCATTACTCAATTTAAAATAATTGATGCAAAAACCAACTTAGAAATTTCATATGATATTGCTCAAAAGTTAACTAAAAAACAATTGTCTTTAGTTACGAGTAAACCCGATGGAATTTGGCAAATGGCACAACACATTAAAAAGGAATTTTTAGAAAAAGGAATTATTGTGAAAATTTATGTTGACAGTCAGTTATCTGTAAACCGAAAACCTTACAAACGCTTTATAAATCCAGAAGTAGATTTTGCTCAAGCCGAATGGGATTATTTTTTTCACAATGATTGGATTTTATTGTACGACAAAAATGGCAAACTGTTATCTGAATGATAGAATAATTCGAAAAAACATTTCATTCAATTCAATCTATAAAAAATCACATCTTTTTCTTGAACGATGGCATTAAAAAAACCTGCACAAGGCAGGTTTTAATAACATATAAATGTAAATTTTATTTTACTATAATCTTTTGAACTAAACCAGTATCTGTTTTTATGATATACATACCTGAAGGAAGGTTAGATGTATTAATTTCATCAGAATTTTGTACGTTAAGTAATTTCTTTCCATTGTAATCAAATACTTCAAAAGACAACACTTGATTTAATTTCATCACTCCATTTGAAGAAGGATTTGGTGAAATCAATAAAGAATTTTGATTATCAAAACTTGGAAGACTTAAAGAAGATTCCGCAGTAAGTGCGACCATATCAAAACGAACTGTACCTCCTGGACCATACGTTGAAGTAGAACGTGCTGCTCTATAATCATTTGTAGTTGGATCAAAAGCACTTACTATTCTAAATCCAGCATTTGGATTATTGTTTAACGCAGTAACAGCTGTTAAATCTACAGTTCTTAGATTATACCATGTGTCCCCGGTTCCCGTTTCTGCAGGAGTAAATGTAAATGTTTCTGCATCAATCCAATTTGTACCATTTGTAGTGTATTGAACAACGTAAGTATTATTAGCTGTATTACTTAGCCTTTGGTCAAATATAAATTTAATTCCTTCAAAGTTAACTGTGCTAACATTAAACTGTATGCCTCTAAGTTTATTTTCGGTTCCTAGTGGTGCGTAAGTTGAAGTGTTCCAACCAAAGTTGTCAGGAGTTGTTGTTACCGGATCACTAGAACCGCCAGATGCCGTTCCTGATGCAAAAGTTGCTGTAATACCATTTAACAAAGAAGCTGAACCATTACCCTCAATAGGAGTTGGAGAAGTTGTGCCACCAGCAACAGCATCAGCAGCAGTACCATTAAAATTCCAACGTGTAATTGTAATTTGAGACCAAACGCTGAAGCTAGTAAATAGCAAAAATGCTAACGTTAATAGATTGTAATTTTTTTTCATAAACTTAACAATTAAATATTTAACAAAGGTATAGTAAAATTGACTTAAATAGGTTATGAAATTGTAAATAAAAAAACCTCCGATTGCTCGGAGGTTTTACTGTTTTTACGAAAATTAAAAATTATCGTTTTACCACACGAATTACGCGGGTTTCGTTTCCTTGAGTAACAATTGCATTGTATACTCCGGCAGGATAACGCTCTCCGATTTTTTGTGTTGATAAATCATCGGCTTGGATGTCTCTTGTTTCTAATAAACGTCCCGCCATGTCATAGATTACCACACTGATTGGTGCTACGTTGGAAGTTTGAATATCCAATATAAAACTATCCGCAAATGGGTTTGGATACGCCACTACTTTGAATGGGGCTACCCCTAC
>CALRRY020000048.1:0-20828 GCA_943370635.1 Variovorax paradoxus | reverse complement strand
AAGTTTCAGGTTTCAGGTTTCAAGTTTCAAGTTTCAGGTTTCAAGTTTCAGGTTTCAGGTTTCAAGTTGTAGTTCTCACAGAAAACACCGAAAACGCAGAATGGAATTGCTCAGCAAGGGTTGTTTGCCACAAAGAAATTAAGGAACGACGCTTTTGAAAACTTGCCAAGGGAACGCAAATTGGTCGGATTAGCTAAAGCTAAAGGCGGACTTTCACGGATGTAATAGCTTGGCTATGATGGGTTGGTATGGATAGGCTTGGTAATCAATTGATATTGCACTTGAAACATGAAACTTCTTTTTACTTCTGCTCCCATAGCCCCGATTGTAGTGAAAAGCCCGCAGTAACGAACACGTGTTTTTTTGGCGGCAGGCCAAGCGACCAAAGGAAGCTCTGGAATAACGCCTAAAAAAACCGAGTTCGGGACGAGGACTTGTAACGAAAAGCGGGATGAAGCTTCAAATTAATTAGTGTCCGCTTTTTTTGCTTTCGCTAACTCAACTTTTTCTTTCCAAACTTTGGATAATTCAACATAATCAATTTTTTGGGCTGGTGGTTGACGTTGAAGTCTGCCTTCATTGAATGCTTTAATTAGAATACTTTCAATTAAAAAGTCTTCTGTTACTTCAAAAGGATCGAATTCTTCCTTTAAATTAATATCGAAAACTTTTGCTGTGTTACTCGCCCAAAAAGCTTTCCAACCGCTTTTCAAATCTTTAACTAACGTGTAAGTTGTTTTACCCGTTTGACGGTGTATTAATTTGACTAAAATCTGCCCTTGTTTGCGAGATAGTTTTTTAAGCTGGTCTTCAAACTCATTTTCTAAATAATTCTCAACAATTTTAAAATATTTTTTCTTGTCTCTTTCTGTTTTGAATTTGGACATATTAGCATTGAGTTTTGTAAGATTATCAGCCGCTGCTTTTGCATATGGATAAACTTTCAACACTCGTTGCTGAAGTAAAAGAAACTTTTTTCTATCTTCATCAATTTTATTAGACTTTTGTCCGGTAACTACAACTTCTTCTAAATCCAAAGAAGTACGTAATATAGAGTCGTTTCCAATTAAATAATAAATAACCGTAGAATCTTTTTTGGTTTCTTGGGCATTCATAAGAAAGACACCAAGAAATAATGTAAGTAGCGAAATTGAATACTTCATGTTTTTCATATGGGAAACAAAAATATATATTTAAATGTAAACTCTAATTATCTAAATTTATAATTTAGCAAAAAATACTATTTATATGTCATCAAAAACCATACTAAAAAAATCATCGTTAACTTTTTTAGAAAATTATTTAAACAATGCTTCTCCAACCGGCTATGAATCAGCAGGTCAACAATTATGGATGGATTATATAAAACCATATGTGGATACATTTATTACCGACACTTATGGAACAGCTGTTGGCGTAATTAATCCTGATGCAAAATATAAGGTTGTAATTGAGGGGCATTCCGATGAAATTTCATGGTACGTTAATTACATTACTGATAACGGATTGATATATGTCATCCGAAATGGTGGCTCTGATCATCAAATTGCACCCTCAAAACGGGTAAATATTCATACCAAAAAAGGAATTGTGAAAGGAGTTTTTGGATGGCCGGCTATTCACACACGCAATAGAGGAAAAGAAGAAAGTGCCAGAATTGACAATTTATTCATTGATATTGGTTGTTCCAACAAAGAAGAGGTGGAAAAATTAGGTGTTCATGTTGGATGTGTTATTACTTATCCGGATGAATTTATGATTTTGAATGAGAATAAATTTGTATGTAGGGCTATTGATAACCGAATGGGGGGATTTATGATTGCTGAAGTTGCCCGATTATTGCATGAAAATAAGAAAAAAATACCTTTTGGACTATACATTACAAATTCTGTTCAAGAAGAAGTTGGTTTAAGGGGGGCAGAAATGATCACTAAAACCATTCAACCTAATGTTGCCATCGTGACTGATGTTTGTCATGATACCACTACTCCGATGATTGATAAAAAAATTGAAGGTGAAACTCAAATTGGCAAAGGTCCGGTCATTACGTATGCTCCTGCGGTTCAAAACAACTTACGAGAATTAATCATTAACACGGCAGAAGAAAAGAAAATTCCTTTCCAGCGTTTGGCTTCTTCCAGAATAACAGGAACGGATACAGATGCATTCGCATATAGCAATGGCGGAGTAGCTTCTGCATTGATTTCGCTTCCTTTGCGTTATATGCATACTACCGTTGAAATGGTTCATCGGGAGGATGTTGAAAATGTGATAAAATTGATATACGAGTCCCTATTGAAAATAGAAAATGGTGAAACTTTTTCCTATTTTAAATAAGTAAAATGTTCAAAATTCCCGATTTTTTTTCGAGAGTTTTTCTTTTAAAGCAATAGCTTTGCAAAAAAAATAGAACTGTGATAAATCCTTCTACACAAGGCTGGATAGAAAAATTTTTGAATACCACATATTCAAACGAATTCAACTTTTCTAAAAGTGAATTGGATTTCTATTGTCAAGTAAGAGATACAGGGTTTATTTATGGATATGTGACTTCTTTAGACGTTCAACTTCCTATTCAAACTGTGGGTTGGACAACAGAAGAATTTTCAAAAGTAGCCCTTTTGAATACACTTTTCAAAATTTATCATTTTGCAGAAAAAGATAAAAATTTTACAAATTTCATAAAAACGGCTCTTGACTTTTATGACAATATGCATCCAAAAGGATTTTCTTTTTTTAGTAAAATCTTACCAACTGAAAGTCAAGCCGTTCAATTGGAAAAAATAATAGATTCACGTGTTCAAACAAATGATAACATAATAAGTAAAAACTTTTCTCATATTATAACCAATGCCTTGTTGTTTATTGATGTTTTAGCTTTTCATCAGTATTTGACCAACAAAAAGTTGGCTAAAGATTATGTTCAAAAATTGGAAGAGACTATTGTAAGTGTTGTCGCTTTTGCATTAAAAATCAAAATAAAAAAAACACAATATGATGATTTGCTAATCAAATTATTTGAAACTTCTGTTCGCTACACGAAATTATCTGACTTTAAAATAAGTGAATTAAATGCTATGGATTTTTCAATATTACAAAACAATTTAGAAAAGTACTATGTGTTGGATTTAGCATCTATGGCTATTTGGAGCGACGCTAAAATGGAACCTGCAGAATATACTTTTTTGAATGAATTGGGCAATACATTCAATCTCCAGAAATCGCACATAGAAGATGGTTTGTATGATATTGATGCGTTCATTCACGAACATAAAGACAAAATTCCTTATTTCAACTATTCCAATCCAATCAAACATTTTTATGATCAAGCTTCACAAAATGTAATCAACTTAATTACAAGAAATAAGAAAAGGTTACAAAAAGAGCTTTCAGAAAGCAAAGATTTGGTCAAGTTGTTGGCAATTTCTACAACAAGAGAATTAAATATAGAAGAAAAAAAGAAAGTTAAAAAACAATTGTTGGATGTTTGTAAAACGGTTCCATCCCTAACCATTTTTCTTTTACCGGGAGGAAGTTTATTATTACCTCTATTAATAAAATTTATTCCTCAGTTAATGCCGTCTGCTTTCAATGAAAATTTAGATTAAAAAAGCTATCCGAAGACGGCTAAAAATTAAAATTTTAATTGATACACTTCATCAAGCTCTTGATTACTTTTGAAATTCACACCTAAATCGGTAACATAACCAGAATTTAAACCATAAACCCAACCGTGAATTGTGAGTTCTTGTCCTGAACGCCAAGCAGCCTGAACAATTGACGTTTTAGCCAAATCATAGACTTGTTCTTTTACATTTAATTCCACAAATTTATTAAATCGATCCTCTTCATTAAGAATAGCATCTAATTCATTTTGATGAAAACGATATACGTCTTTTATATGGCGAATCCAATTATCAATTACTCCTATTGAACTATTACCCATAGCGGCTTTTACACCTCCACAACCATAATGACCGCAAACAATGATATGTTTTACTTTTAATGCATTTACGGCATAATCTAAAACACTCAACATATTCATATCGGTATGAACAACCATGTTTGCAATATTTCTGTGAACAAAGACCTCACCCGGTGCTGCTCCAATAATTTCATTAGCAGGAACTCTACTGTCTGAACAACCAATCCATAATAAAGGAGGATTTTGTCCTTTTGATAATCCTTTAAAAAAATTTGGGTTAATTTTTAATTTATCTTCTACCCATTTTTTATTGTTATCTAATATTTTTTTATAAAAATCATTCATATTATTCAACTTTATTTTCTTTAACTATTACGTGTTGACCATCTGTATTCTCAATATTATAGGCTTTTTTAAACCCAACTAAACGAACAATTATATTGTTTTCAATAGCTTTTATAGCTTGGAATTCTTTAATTAAATCTAACACATCATGAGCAATATAAACCGTATCGGAAGCATCTATTTCGACGGTAGAATTAGCCGGAATTTTCTTTAACGTATTTTTTATAGCGGCTTTGTTCAGAAATGAAACTTCTTGTGCTAATTGAATATAAATAACATCTCCATTATTGTATTCTTCTTTTTTAAATAAATAAGCTCGTTTAAAGTTTCCACGCATTACAAAAAATATACTAATTATCAAACCGAGAGTTACTCCCTTTAATAAATCTAAAAAAACCACAGCTAAAACCGTAGCAATAAAAGGAATAAATTGATAAATCCCTTTTTGATAAAAATGCTTAAAAATTTTTGGTTTTGCTAGTTTATAACCAATCAAAAGTAAAATAGCAGCCAAAGTTGCCAAAGGAATTTTGTTTAAGATTGGTGATATTGTTAACACACTTATCATTAATAATAATCCATGAATAATGGTTGACATTTTTGTTTCTGCTCCGGCATTTACATTGGCTGATGAACGTACTACTACCGATGTCATAGGTAAACCTCCAATTAAACCACTTAAAACATTTCCTATTCCTTGTGCTTTTAATTCAACATTTGTATTAGTATAACGTTTATGACGATCCATTCTATCTGAAGCTTCAATACATAAGAGCGTTTCAATTGATGCAACAACAGCAATCGTACATGCAATTATCCAAACTTTAGTATTCGTAAAAACTTCTAAAGAAAAATTAGGTAAAACAAACATTGTTTTAAAATCATCAACGTTGGATGGTGTTGGCAACGTCACCAAATGTCCTTCCTTTATTTGTAAAGCACTATTTGTGCGAATAAAAAATTCATTTAATACGATTCCTATTATTACTGCAAATAATGCCGCAGGTAGCAATTTTAAACGTTTTAAGAAAGGAATTTTATCCCAAACAATTAAAATAAACAATGAAACAACAGTTATGATAATTGAACCATAACTGATATAATTGAAAGAATCCAAAAAGGTTTCAAACATATTGGATCCATCTTTTTGCACAAATGAAGTATCTCCTTCACTAATTTTGTCGTATCCAACGGCATGCGGAATTTGTTTTACAAAAATTATTATCCCTATACCGACTAGCATTCCTTCAATAACATTATTAGGAAAATAGTTTGAAATACTTCCTGCTTTAAAAAAACCTAACAATAATTGGATTAAACCGGCTAAAATTACAGCGGTTAAAAAAATATTAAACGCCCCTAATTCTGTTATTGATGCTAATACAATTGCAGTTAAACCTGCTGCAGGACCAGTCACACTAACATGTGACTTACTTATATATCCAACAACAACCCCGCCAATAATACCTGAAATAATTCCAGAAAAGAGTGGAGCTCCGGAAGCTAAAGCAATTCCCAAACACAAGGGAAGTGCTACTAAAAATACAACTAAACCAGATGCAAAATCTGATTTTAGATGACCTAAAAGATTTGTTTTATTTGTCATTTATCAAAAAATAATAATGAATAGATTTAAAAAATCAAAAACTTGATTAACAAGTTTAAAATCACTTTTAAATTTCAGGAGGTGGAGAATAAATTTCTTCCAAAATGGAATCGTAATGAACTTGTTTTTTTAGCATTACTTTTTTTGATGTCAATTGATAATTGAAAATATTACAATCATCTTTGTTTGATTTGAAACAAGCTTTAAAATGTAAATTTTTATGGACTTCTTCCTCTTCTGATGTATTGTAAACAATAGAGACATCTGTTTTATCATTATCCAACACAAATACGATAGTTGGAAGTGATAGAAATGATAAAAAGATAAACAAAACGATAAAAACAACGCTTTTCATAAACCAAAGATAGTTTAATAGATAAATTCGTTGTTAAAATATTGTTATAATTTAAATAATTTTTAACTATATTTCATCTTTATATCATTTTTCATCATCCAAATCGTTTTTTATTTTTTTGATATAAACTCATACATCTTCATTTCATTTAATATAAACAAAAAAAACTTTGAAATTAAGAAATGACTAAATCATTAAAAAAAATCAATTTAAATACCATAAGAAAAATTGATAGTATTTATCTTTGTATCAGATTTAACTATTTTAATTATGACTATCACTCAATTACAATATGTTTTAGCCGTTGCTGAATACAAAAATTTTACACTTGCAGCAGAAAAGTGTTTTGTCACTCAACCAACCCTAAGTATGCAAATTCAAAAAGTGGAAGAGGAACTTGGCATTCAAATATTTGACAGAACAAAAAAACCGATTCAATTGACGGAAATCGGTTTAAAAATAGTTAACCAATCCAAAAACATTGTTAACGAAGCCAATCGCATTCAGGACATTGTAGATCAGCAAAAAGGCTTTATTGGTGGCGAATTCAGGTTGGGGATTATTCCAACCGTTATGCCCACTCTATTACCAATGTTTTTGAATAATTTCATCAAAAAATACCCGAAAGTTAACTTAATTATTGAGGAATTAAACACTGATGAAATCATTGTGAAGTTAAAAAACGGTCATTTGGATGCCGCCATTGCTGCCACACCATTAGAAGAAGAAAAAATAAAAGAGATCGTCTTATTCTACGAACCGTTTGTAGCTTATATTCCGGAAGGTCATTCAGTGTTTGATAAAAAAGAAATAGAAGTTTCCGATTTGAATTTAGATGAAATTCTGTTACTGCAAGACGGTCATTGTTTTCGAGATGGTATTTTAAACTTATGCAAAAACAATCCAGGAAACTCTGACAAATTTAATTTTCACATAGAAAGTGGTAGCTTTGAAACCTTAATAAAATTGGCCGATGAAGGATTAGGAACTACACTTCTGCCCTATTTACATACATTGGATTTAAAAGAAAAAGACAAATCCAAACTTCGCCAATTTAAAGACCCGAAACCGGCGAGAGAAGTGAGCTTAATTTATCCTAAAAACGAATTAAAAATTCACATTATTGATGCCTTACGCAATGTAATTAGCGGCGTAGTTCGGGGAGCGATTGCTTTTCAGGATATACAAATAATTAGTCCGATTCAAAAGAAATAAAATAAAAAAGGAGCTATTTAGGCTCCTTTAGTTTTTATAGATTAACATAAATTAAACAATTCTTTAGTTCTGGTTTTTCTTTAGTAAAGTTCAACAACCAATCTTTCAGTTGTTCAATTTCATAAGGCAATAATTGTTTCATTGCTTTCACGAGTTCTTTACTAAAAAGTGTAGGATCAAAACTTACGCTTTCTAAGATTTTCTTAGTATAAGCAAACATCGGTCTTGTCATTTTTTTGATTTTTATGTAGAATTTGGTTTTAAAGAACGTTTGGTAAATTTACTAAAAATAAAAATATCTACTAAATTTTTAACATCCCAATTGGCTAAAATTTAACGATTATCGCCATCTAAAAGATTTCCTAAACCACCTAAAATACTTCCTTCACCTTTCTGTTTTCCACCTCCTTGTGGAGCAGCAGCCCATATTCTACCTGCTAATCGACTGAATGGTAACGATTGAATATAAACCGTTCCCGGACCTTTTAAAGTGGCAAAGAATAATCCTTCCCCTCCAAAAATTGTATTTCGTATTCCTCCTACAAGTTGTACATCATAATCCACTGTTTGCGTAAAACCAACCACGCAACCAGTATCTACTTTAATCATTTCGCCGGGTTGTAACTCAATTTTTGCCATGGTTCCACCGGCATGAATGAATGCCATTCCGCTACCCTCTAATTTTTGCATGATAAAACCTTCGCCGCCAAACAAACCGCGTCCTAACTTTCTGGAAAATTCTATTCCGATTTTCACCCCTTGGTTCGCACATAAAAAAGCATCTTTTTGACAAATGAATTTTCCGCCAACGGAATTCAAATCAATTGCTAAAATCTTTCCGGGATAAGGTGAAGCAAAAGATATTTTTCGTTGACTTGGATAACTATTTTCAAATAATGTCATGAACAAACTTTCGCCTGTGAGCAATCGTTTACCTGCCGAAAACAGTTTGTTCATAATTCCGCCCGCATCGCTTCCATCACCAAAAATGGTTTTCATCCGGATACCGTCTTCCATCATCATAAAGCCACCAGCTTCGGCCACAACAGACTCTGACGGACTTAAATTTATTTCAACATATTGCATTTCTTCACCGTAAATAGTGTAATCTGTGACTTTGTACATATATCTCTTTTAAACTTTTAAACAATTAAACTTTTAAACAATTAAAACTACTTCCACCCTCTCAACATTTCCCTCTTCCCCGGTGGTCCGGCCAACTTTTCTATTTTAAAACCCGCTTCTTTCATCGCATTTTTAATCGGTCCGCGACAAGCATAGGTAACTAAAATTCCACCTTCTTTTAATGCTTCAAACATTTTGGTAAAAATTTCTACGCTCCACAATTCCGGTTGAACGCGATACCCAAAAGCATCAAAATAGATAATATCAAATTGATTTTTATCGTTGATGTCGTTGAATAATTGCTTTCGTTTAGTTAGTCGAAAGGTATCGGAAATTGTTACATTTCCCTCCCAATCTGAAGCATGTATTGTTTTAAATTCTGATTCAAATTGATTTGCATTAAGTTGATTAACATAATTCATTTGCACTATTTCTTCAAGTGAAATCGGAAAGCCTTCTACACCAACATAATCAATCTTCTGTTTGTTTTTTTGACTTTCTAAAAAAGTAATAAACGCATTCAAACCTGTTCCAAAACCAATCTCTAAAACAGAAACGGATTGCCCTTTGCAAAGTGACAATCCGTTTTTGATGAATACGTGTTGAGCTTCCTGAATGGCTCCGTGTTTCGAATGATAACTCTCCTCCCACTCAGGCAAATGGATGGAAGTAGAACCATCGGAAGTGATTATTATTTCTCTTTTCAAATTTTATGGTTTGAGTTGTAATTTTTTGATTCTCGGAATAGGTCCGGAACATTTTACTTCATGACAGGAAATGCAAGCTTGAATAGCGTTTGAATAATGTTCTTTTGCCTTTTCCGGTTCTTTATAAATCATTTCTTGAGCTGTTAAAAAAACTTGAGCGTTTTCTTTAAAAAAAGCATCATTTTCTGAAGGATCTGTCATGATTGCTTGGTGAATCTTGGCAAAGTGAGACGGAAATTCCCCAACAGGTTCACCTTTTTCAATGCGTTCTTTTAGTCGCTGATTGTCCACATACATTTGTTCCATGAGCAAAGCCATTTCGGAAAGCTCATACATTTCGAACGTTTTTTTTTTCGTTGTAGCCGTAGAATCAACTTTCAAATCATTGGATTCCACTTTCTTTTGACAACTTAGTAGAAACAAAAACGTACTTCCAAAAATTAAAAATTTTTTCATTATTCTTTAATTAAAACACCATTCGATAAAAACGAATAGGAAACTTTAGGCTCAGTAATCGAATCTATAGCGGCTTGCGATTTTCCGGCATCTTTAGCATAATGCTTTAATTCATCAACTGTTTCAACAGAAATAAATGCTTTACCGTTCACAATAGCTTCACTACCTGCTGCGTTTAATGGCATAAAAAAGCCGTAATCTTTAAAACGAACAAAAGTACTTTTATTTTCATTCAAACTCATGTTCATCCAACATCCTTTCTTTTGGCAAACATCTTTTATTTCTGAGCGGAATTTTACTTCAACGGTATCACCTTCTTTTAAGGTTTCAAACTTCGCTAAAAGTTCTTCCTTTGAAATTACTCCTTCCGTTGAGATTGAATCACCAAATGACTTGAAATTCTCGGTTTGAACTATCGTTACTTCTTTCGTTTCCTCTTTTTTACAGGCTATCATTGTAAAAACTGCAATAGCCATTAAAATCGTTTTTTTCATTATAATAATTTTAGACTTTACTTATATTAAATACAAAAATAAGTAGTTTAATCCTTTTCGGATTAAATTTCCAATAAATTTTAGTTCAAAATGCTAAAAACTCAATAATTTATATTCAGTTTAAAGAAATTAAAAAAAGTAGTTTGAATTTGTGATGTTTTTGTAAAACTATCAAAAAACTATAGTTTTTTTTATATTTTAGCCAAATCATAAACCTCTTTTTACCTTTTAATTCATTTTAATCGTAAACCGCTGTTTATCAATTTATTAATTTTATTTTATATATTAAAATCATATTTAAATGAGTTCAAATCTTATCAACGAAATCGATATAGTTAAAGCTTCAACTTCTAAAATCAGCAGTGTAGATTTTGAAAACCTAACGTTTGGAAATGTTTTTACCGATCACATGTTGATTTGCGATTTTAAAGAAGGAGCTTGGCAAAAACCGATAATCAAACCGTATGAACCATTTATGATTGATCCATCGGCAAAAGTATTTCATTACGGTCAGGCGATTTTTGAAGGCATGAAAGCCTATAAAGATGAAAGTGATGATGTTTGGATGTTTAGACCGGATGAAAACTTTAAACGATTTAATCACTCGGCAAAACGCTTGGCTATGCCGGAAGTAACGGAAGAAATTTTCATAGGCGGTTTAAAAGCTATTTTAGATTTAGAACGGGAATGGGTGAAAAAAGGGAAAGGTAATACTTTGTATATCAGACCTTTCATGATTGCGATTGGTTCAGGAGTAATTGCTCAACCCTCTACACAATATCGATTTATGATTATTTTATCTCCTGCTCGTTCGTATTATTCCGGTGAAGTAAAAGTAATTATTGCCGAACATTACAGTCGTGCTGCAAATGGTGGAATTGGTGCAGCAAAAGCAGCCGGAAATTATTCGGCACAATTCTATCCAACCAAATTGGCAAACGAAAGAGGTTTTCAACAAATTATTTGGACGGACGATGCTACGCATACCAAATTGGAAGAAGCAGGAACAATGAATGTTTTCTTTAGAATTAACGACACTTTATATACAGCTCCTTCGGGAGAACGAATTTTAGATGGTGTAACGCGAAAGAGTCTAATTGATATCGCAAGACGCGACGGAATTGAAGTAGAAGTACGTTCTGTTTTAGTTTCAGAAATAATTGAAGCTGCTAAAGATGGTTCGCTAAAAGAAATTTTTGGAGCCGGAACCGCCGCAGTAGTTAACCCAATTGTTGGATTTTCATACCAAGATAATTATTATGAATTACCTAAAATGGAAAATTCGTATGCTACTCAATTAAAAGAAAAATTGACTAATATTCAATATAAACTAGCAGAAGATACATTTGGCTGGACCGTGAAAGTATAATTAATCTATATGAAAATTACTGCTTTTTTATCTTTATCAGAAGATGAACAGTTAGAAACTGTTTTTCAAAAAGGAGTTATTGTAGCAGAAAAAAAAGAAAAACCATTTATAAAAAAGCTATATAGTTTAGGAGCTTTTTATGTAGAGATTCATTTTAATTCATTAAATGAAAAAATCTTGTATAAAAAGGTATTCAAATCTGGAGAACTTCTAGATAATTATTTAAAAGAAATTAAAATTAATAATTAAGCTTTCTTTTCACACAATTCAATCAAAACACCCTGAGTTGCTTTAGGATGCAAGAAGGCTATATTTAATCCTTCAGCTCCTTTTCTTGGTTGATGATCAATTAATTGAACACCGTTTTCGTTTAATTCAACTAATTGATTTTCAATTCCTTTAACGGCAAAAGCTAAGTGATGAATTCCCTCACCTTTTTTTTCAATAAATTTACCAATTGGTCCATCTGGGTCGGTAGATTCCAATAATTCAATTTTTGACTGACCAATCATAAAAAAAGCCGTTTTTACTTTTTGTTCTAACACTTCCTCGATGTTATAACATTTTAAACCTAATTTTTCCTCCCAAAAAGGAATGGCCTCTTCTAGGCTTTTTACGGCAATTCCGATATGTTCAATATGAGTTAAATTCATCTTTATTCGTTTTCTTAAAAATTAAACATAAAAAAAGTGCTGAAAATTCCAGCACTTTTCTTTTCAATAAAAACCTTTTATGATTTTGCTTCCGATTTTTTTGAAGCACAACATGCTTTTTTCTCACCAGAAGAACATGATTTTTTTTCTTCAGTAGAACAAGCTTCTTTTTCAGTTTTAGCTTTTTCTTTCTTTTTTTCTTTATTTTTTGGTTCGTTTGCCATTGCATCAATTGAAACGAACATTGCAGCTACCGCAAATAAGGTTACAAATTTTTTCATAATAAGTGAGTTGTGATAAATTACTTTCTACAAATATACTAATAAAAAATGAAAATTAATATACAAAATGTTAAAAATCAAATAAAAAACACTTCCTAAGAAAAGATTTATTTAAAATTAAACAAAATAATTTTCCTACCTTTACTGCCTATATTTGTTATTTTTCCTTCTATGAGGATTTTAAAATACCTTATACTACTTATTATACTAATTGCTATTGCGATAACTGTATTTATCGGTACAAGTGACGGAACATTTTCAGTTAAAAAAGATTATACTGTTTCATTGCCAAAATCAACCCTTTTTCATTATGTAAATGATTATCAAAACTGGGAAGAATGGCTTGAATTACCGGAAAAAGAAGGTACTTCAAAATTTACAACTCAAAATGGTTTTGTAGGAGTTGGCAACTCTTTAATTTTTTCAAAAGGGAATGAAAATGGTAAGATTAAAACACTTTCTGTCAAAGAATATGATACAATAGTTCAAAAAGCAGAATGGAATAGTATTGAAGCAAAATCAACCTTTATTTTTTCTGAAAAAAATAATAAAACCATAATTAATTGGGAATGTAAGGGTGTTATGAATTTTTCAGAAAAGATACAATCCTATTTTATGGGTGGAATTGAAAACTATCTCAATCATTTATTTGATAAAAGTCTAAAAAAATTAGAGAAAACACTTTCTAAAGAAATTAATACCTATTCGGTTGAAATTAATGGTATTGAAAAAATAACCAAATCAATTTACCTACGAACAGAAAAAGTTGGAAATAAAGATGAAATTTTTTCTAAGGTTGTTACACAGTTGGTGGAATTAAAAAAATTCTCATCAGAAAACAACATTAAAACTACCGGAGTATCTTTTATTGCTTATAAACCTCTGGATAAAGTCAATACCATAATCAAATACTATGTAGGCATTCCGTTAAAAGAAGAAATTTATACTTCGGCCGGAAGTGAATATACTGTAGATAGTCTTCCCACTCATTCTGCATTAAAAATTACCTTAAAAGGAGATTATTCCCATCGAAAAGAAGCATGGAATAAAGGTTTTAGTTACATCAGAAAAAATAATTTAGATGAATATACAGAAGGAATCTATCGCGAGGTTTTTGTAAAAACGAGGACAGAAAGTAAATTTCCCTCACAATGGATAACAGAGATTTATATTCCGTTACGATCTTCAGGAGCAGTCATAAAAGATGACTTTATAAAACCGGAAACTGAACAATAAAAAATATATTTTCAGCTTTTTTAAACCATTTTAATTTACTTGAGTCTAAAGTAAAAAGTTCAACTTGCAAGAAGAAAAAGAGTTTATAGAAGCTTTACTAAATGCTAAAACCCGCGAGGCAGCATTTAGAGAATTGGTAGCTAACTACCAAAAGCCACTCTATCATCTTATCCGTACAATAGTTCTCAATCATGATGATACAGATGATGTTTTACAAAACACTTTTATAAAAGTATTCAAAGGAATTGAAAATTTTAAAGGCGAAAGTAAATTATATTCATGGATGTACAGAATTGCTTGTAACGAAGCTATCACTTTTGTACAGCAGAAAGCAAAAAAACAGGCATTGACAAGCGAGTCTTATCTTCAAAAACAAGTTGAAAATTTAAGAGCAGATGACTATTTTGAAGGAGAAGAAATTCAATTAAAACTTCAAAAAGCCATAGCATTACTTCCAGAAAAACAACAATTGGTTTTTAAACTGAAGTATTTTCAAGAATTAACCTATGAAGAAATTTCCAATCAATTGGGTACATCTGTTGGAGCATTGAAAGCCTCATATCATTTAGCGGTAAAAAAAATAGAAGATTTTATCAATAAAAATTAAACCTTAGGTTAAAATTAAAGTCAAAATAGCATGAATACAAAATTTTCGTTAGATAGTTCTCCAAAAATTGAAACCGGGTTTAAGGTTCCAAGTGACTATTTTGATGAATTACAAACTTCCCTTTCTCAAAAAATGAATGAAAAGGAAGTGCAAGTTATTCCATTACATCGAAATAAAAAATGGTATTTTGCGGTTGCCGCAATTGTTATTTTTAGCATTTCCATTTCAGCCTATTTCCTTTTGAATAATCAAACACTTCATCAAGATGATGTTGAAGAATATTTACACTATCAAAGTTCAATTTCGCAAGAAGAGCTATATCAAGTTTTAGATGACCAAGATATAGAAACGTTGGAGAAAAAACTTGAATTGGCTATACATGAAAATGAAATCGAACATTTTTTAGACACTCAAAACATCAACGAATATTATCTAATTGATTAATCATGAACAAGAAACACCTTTTTATTTTATTATTTTCAATTGCTTTTAGTTTTACTAATTATGCTCAAAACAGAATGGACAGAAAAGACAAAATTAAAGCTTTGAAAACCGCTTATATTACCGAACAAGTTGGTTTAACTCCCTCAGAAGCTGAAAAATTTTGGCCTTTATATAATGCTTTTGACGACAAACAATTTGAATTACGCCATCAAAAAATAAAATCCTATTTAGATCGAATGGAATCAAATACTGATCAAATGAGCGATAAAGAGGCTATGCAATTGCTGTCTCAATTAGAAGCTACGGAAGATGAGTTACATCAATTGAGAAAAAAATTCAATTCGGAAATTAAATCGGTTTTGAGTGCTCAAAAAATCATAAAACTAAAAAAAGCAGAAGAAAGTTTCAATAGAAGTTTATTAAAGCAATTGCGTGAAGGTCGTCCGGCCAGAAAAAATTAAACTATAAAAACTTTACTTTAGAAATTTTATTCTTTCCGGCGAGCACCGCACTCCTTTCATCTATAAATCGAAAAGTATGGAATGAACCATCATTGCTAATTTTCTTCCAAACATCACCACAATCATTTGAAAAATAAATTCCACTTGGTCCAAGACTAACCACTAAAATTCCACCGCCTTCCGGTACAAATTGAATACAAGAACTATATCCAAAACCCATTCCTTTTGATAATAAACTCCACGTTTGACCATTATTAATTGTCAATGCTTTGTTATTTTCATTCCAATCCTGTTTTTCATAATTCCCACCCGTTATGATACCAACTGTATCATTATAAAAATCAGCTGTAAAAATTCCTTCCATTGCATTCCCTTGGCAAATTGGTGTATTGTAAACACTCCAAGTAATGCCTTTATCAGGACTAAAATATACTCTGGCTTTTGTGCCTCCGGTAACTATCCAAGCGTGATTGTTTTTCACAACCAAACTACTGTTACTTGCCGCAAATGCTGCCTCTCCTTCTTCCGTTTTGGGCAAATCTGAGCAGGAAACTTTTTGCCAAGTAATTCCACTGTCTCGTGTAATTAAAATATTTAAACAACCATCTTGAGGATCACCCATCACAATTCCTTCCGAATTATTCCAAAATTGAATACCGTTGAAAAAGGCATTTGAAGAATGATCTGTAAACACTTTTGAAATTTCTTTTGTTGCTTTATTTATTTTAAAAATAGCAGCCGGTTTTTCTGTACTTAAAAAAAATATATCCCTTTGTGTTTTAGCAATTCCTCTAAAATGAGGCTTTATAGAATCATCTTTAATTTGTTGATGAAATTGCTCATTTGAAGTTAAGTGAACATAACCAATTTTTCCCTTATCGTTGGCATACCAAACCTTTCCTTCATCCAAACAAATAGCTCTAACACTCATAGAATCTGTCAACAAAACTGTTTCTTGAATTCCTTGAAAAGGTGCTCTTTTGTTTACTTTCTCTTTTTTTGGTTGTTGACTACAACTTACCAATAAACAAAGTAAAAATATTTCACAAATCTGTTTCATTTTGTTAAATTTCATACAAATGTATTTCTTTTTTACTTTTTAACAAGTAATACGCTAAAGTAAATTCACAAAAAAAGAAAAAAAACAATAATGGCACGCTAATTGTGTCATTTGTTATAAGGATTTATTCATTCTAAAATAATACGATTATGAAAACAGCATTACCATTAGTATTCCTTCTACTTTTCGGGATGAACAGTATGATGGCACAAGACAGAACCACAGTTAGAGCAAATTCAATTGACATTAGCGATAATTTAGATTTGAGAGCTGTTGCGTATTTGTTTGGGGAATCAAGGGACTTAGAAGATTTTGAAAGAAGATTAAATGACCCTACAAATCCATTATCTAATTTAGATTTAAACAATGATAATCAAGTAGATTATTTACGTGTAATTGAATCAGTTGAAAATCGTTCCCATTTAATTATTATTCAAGCAGTAATAGGTCGAGAAATTTTTCAAGATATTGCTACTCTAGAAGTTGATAGAGACAATCAAAACCGCATGCAAGTTCAGGTGGTTGGAGATGTTTTTCTATATGGACAAAATTATATCTATGAGCCTGTTTATTTTCATACTCCTATTATTTATAATACTTTTTGGGTGAGTCATTATAGACCTTATTGCTCTCCATGGTATTGGAATTATTACCCAAGTCATTTTTATGTATGGAATCCATTTCCAGTATTTTATTATCAAAATCATATCAATATTTTTATAGGGGTGAACAATACGTGTCATTTTGTAAATCATAGAAGAAATCGAAATTTTATCGCTATGCATCACAACAGAAGAGCTAATGGTTATGAACGATACTATAATGGTCGCTCCTTTCAAGACAGAAACAGAGGATTTTCCAATCGAAATGAATTGGCTCAAACTCGTGAAGTAAGAGCAAACAACTATTCTTCTGATAGAAATAATGCTCACGTGAACAATCAACCCGTACGATCGAATTCAGTGGCTAGTCAATATTCGCCAAGAGCAACGTCAAATAACAGTTATAACACACCAAGACCGAGTGTTAGAACAAATGGGACAAGAGATATTGCAATTTCTAATGCATCCGATTATGCTACAGCTAACACTTATGAAAATCCACGTCCAAGAGTGAAAAATACGAGAGAAGAAATGAATTTAGCACAAAATCAATATTCAACATCTTCTACATATTCTAGTCCAAGACCTAGAGTTAAAAGTAGAGGTTCAAATGATGTGTCATTTTCATCTAGTAATTATACAACACAAACAGTAACAGAATCACCGAGACCAAGAGTAAAAAACGATCGAAACAATGTTTATGATGCATCTACAAATAGTTCCAGTTCAAGTTCAAGTTCAACATTTCAAAATCCAAGAACAACAAGTACAAGTGCTAGTTATGCGTCGCCTAAACCGGTAAGAGAAAGTTCAACTACCATCCAATCATCACAAAATCAATCTTATAATTCTACTAGACCGCAAGTTAAAAGTTCAAACAGAAGTAGTATGAGTCTTGGATCATCTTCAAATTCATCGGGAAGGTCATCATCTTCGGGGAGATCATCAAGAATGTAAAGAATATATACCGCTCGATTGAGCGGTATTTTCTTTATAACAAATCTTTGAGGTAAAATTGCATCAACATTAATTTACCTTCTCTCTCAATTTCTAAACTGATTTGTTTATCTTCATTTGAACGAAGTAAAGTATTTATTTCTTGAAGAGAAAGTTCTAAAGTATCTTTTCCGTTTATTCTTTTTACCATGTCTCCTTTTTTTAAACCGGAAATTTCAGCAGATGAATTTTCTCTAACTTCTGAAATGATATAAATGGGTTTTAAAACAAATTTATATAATACTTGTTCTTGTTCGGCATTATATACAGTTGTAGCCGAATTCATCTTTTTTGCTCCACCCAACAACATCGAAGTGTTAAAATTAACATCATTAACTGGCATTTTTTGTGAGACCCATTTCAATCCGGCATGATGTATTTCTAAACCACTTCGATTGTACAAAAAAGGAGAAAAAAAATAATTGTTCTTTTTAAGATAAATAGATAAATTTTTATAGTCAATAATCACATTAAAACGTTTTATTAATTCTGCACCAATAGAACCAATTCTGCCTTTAACCAATCTTACATGCTTAATTGAAGTAGAATCGGGAAAGGCAAGTAATGGATGTTGAAAGATAAATTGATCAAACTCCAAAAAATTTACTTTTGCTCTTTTACCATAAATGGCTCCACTGAAACCTTGACCCAAAAAATCTGTAAAATGTTTAGTTGGAATAAAAGCTGAATCAATTTTAGATTGAAAAAACCAGAATGCATCACTATTTCCTGTATCAAACAATAATTTTGAAGGTAACATTTTGTCATCAATCTTTAATGGTAATTCCAAATAAGGTTTATTATTCTCTAGTGCAATATCTGCTTTTACAAACTTCTTTTTTTGTTTTTTCAATCGCTTAGCATTTTCTTTATAAACCGTAATTTTCTTTTTATCGTAATCAATTAGAATGGGATAGTTTTTGAAAAAATGATAGCCAATGATTCCGTTAACAGGAATTCCAACTGAAGATGAAATATTTATATCTTCTTCTAAAATGATATAAATAACATGAGAAACATCAAAAAAGTCAGCATTTACTTGTACTTTATTGTTTGATGATTTTAATCCTTCAACAAAATCAGCACTTCCTAAACCTTTTAATTTTACTTTTTCAACTTGTTGAAAAGAAATGTTTTCTTTTTCTTCTAAACTGAATAAAATGGTTTCATCTACTCCACTATCTAATAAAAATGTCAATTCGACTTCATTTACAGTTATTGAAATAAAAATGAGATTATTAATAAATTGAAAAGGAATATCAATTTTTTCCTTGTTAGCATTTAAAACAAAACCGGATTGGGCATAAAAATTAACCGAAATGAAAATAAAAAAATAGATGATTTTGCATTTCATATCCAATTTTTTATAAAATTACAAAAAAGGAGTTTGATAAACCATTAAATAGTAGTTTTAAATGAATCAGTAGTCAAAAAAAAATCGCAAATTTGCACTTTAAAAATTATTCATATGCCAAAGATTTCCAAAAAAGGACAACAAATGCCTGAATCACCAATCAGAAAATTGGTTCCATTTGCTGAAGGTGCCAAAAAAAGAGGTGTAAAAGTATATCACTTGAATATTGGTCAACCTGATATTAAAACCCCTGAAGTTGCTATAAATGCAGTAAAAAATGTTGACTTAAAGGTTTTAGAATATAGTCACTCAGCTGGATTTGAAAGTTATAGAAAAAAATTGGCAGCGTCCTATCAAAAAATCAATTTACCAATCAATACAGAAGATATTATAATAACAACCGGTGGTTCTGAAGCATTGCTTTTTGCCATGGGGAGTACAATGGATACTGATGATGAAATTATTATTCCTGAGCCTTTTTATGCCAATTACAATGGATTTTCAACAGCATCAGGTGTAAAAGTTGTTCCGGTTATTTCAACCATAGAATCCGGATTTGCACTTCCACCTATTGCTGATTTTGAAAAATTAATTACGCCAAAAACAAAAGCTATCTTAATTTGTAATCCGGGTAATCCAACAGGATATTTATACTCTAAAGAAGAAATTTTTCAATTAGCTGAATTAGTAAAAAAACACGATTTATTTTTAATTGCTGATGAAGTATATAGAGAATTTACCTATGATGGACTTTCTCACTTTTCTGTTATGAATGTACCTGGTTTAGAACAGCATGCTATCATGATTGATTCTGTATCGAAACGTTACAGTATGTGTGGTGCTCGTATTGGTTGCATTGTTTCTAAAAATAAAGAAGTGATGAGTACAGCAATGAAATTTGCACAAGCAAGATTGAGTCCACCTACTTTTGCACAAATTGCCAGTGAAGCAGCTTTAGATACACCTCATAGTTATTTTGATGAAGTAATCACGGAATACAAAGAACGAAGAGATATTTTAGTTAATGAACTGCAAAAAATTGAGGGTGTCCAAGTAGCAATACCAAAAGGTGCATTTTATTGTATTGCAAAACTTCCTGTAAAAAATGCCGATGATTTTGCACAATGGTTATTAGAAAATTACAACTTAAACGGCGAAACAGTTATGGTGGCTCCAGCTGCCGGATTTTATTCTTCACCCAATGTTGGATTAGACGAAGTACGAATTGCTTATGTTTTGAAAAAAGAAGATTTAGTTAAGTCGGTTCAAATTTTGAAAGAAGCGTTATCTGTTTATCAAAAATAACACCTGTAAATACTCATAAAAAAGCTGTCTAACATTAAGTTGACAGCTTTTTTCTTTTATTATTTAGCTTCGTTTATTCTACTTTAACCCGTAGTGCATTATAAAAAAAGTTGCTCAAAACACTAAAAATTAGTACATTGTATTGACTACCAATCAAATACAATTATGAGCAACCTTGAAGCAAGTTACAAATTAATTTTCAAAGAATTAAGTAAAATTTCAGACGCAGAAA
>CALRRY020000047.1:0-21710 GCA_943370635.1 Variovorax paradoxus | reverse complement strand
TATGAAAATAGGATAAAAGTTATTGATTTATAGTTGTTTAAGTAAATAATTATTTGTATATTATGCTGATAATCAATAAATTAACAGCATGAATACAGATGGCAAATTAATAAGTATTTTTGATAGCGTAGAAGATCCTAGAAGCCACATAAACCAATTACACAGTTTGGTTGACATCCCCCGCTACCGCACGAATCCCTTCGTGTGGTTCTAGTAAATAAAAAAAGTTTTTACTACATTTGAATTAAAGCAAAAGTATGAGTAGAAATTATAAATTTCATAATCCAGAAGGACTTTATTTTGTAAGTTTTGCCGTAGTGGGTTGGCTTGATGTTTTTACTAGAAATGAATACAAAGATTTGGTTTTAGAAAGTTTGGAATTTTGTCAAAAAAACAAAGGAATGGAAATACATGCTTGGTGCATAATGACCAGTCATATTCATTTAATTTTCAGAAGTAGTACTAATCAAAAACCGGAACTTTTACTAGGGGATTTTAAAAGATTTACAAGTCGAAGCGTTATTAATGCTATTCAAGAAAATCCAAAAGAAAGCAGAAAAGAGTTTTTATTAGATTATTTTAAAAGAGAAGCAGAAAAAACGTCAAACACAACAAATTATCAGTTTTGGAGACATGATAATAAGCCAATTGAATTGTGGAGTAATGAAGTTATTCAACAAAAGATTGATTATATACATAACAACCCTGTTGAAGAAGGAATTGTTTTTAGACCTGAAGATTACAAATATAGCAGTGCATCAGATTATGCCGGTGAAAAGGGTTTACTAGATGGTATTTGTGTTTTTCAGTATTTTAAATTGTAAAGCCACACGAAGGGATTCGTGCGGCAGCGGGGTTACTTTGTTTAAGGAAGAGGTCTTTGTAGAATGTTTAAAAGAGAGTTATCAAAACGATACAATTTTTAAATTAATAAGCAAGAAAGATATTTCAGGTTCTCATGATTTCATAGTTTGGATAACAGAGATTGAAATAGCAAGGAAGTTGGGAAGAGAATTTGCAGACAATATCCCCGATCCAGAATACAAGTTTGATGATTATAAAATAGGTCAGAAATATTACATGTCATCTTGTTTGAAATATTATGCCAGTCGTGAATTGGATTCAATTGCTCAGATTGAATATAAAAAGTATTTGAAGAACTCTGTTAATGTTCCATAGTTAGTGATGAAAAAAAACATAATTTAACCATTTGTAAATCAATATTTAAATAAAATTTAAAAACAAAAAGACGAGCGATACTGTTCGTCTTTTTTACATTCGAAAATGCCTTAAAAGGAATGTAATAAAGAAAAGTTACACCACATGTTGCAAAGTTTGTGATGCTGGTATTTGTCCTAATTGTAAATCAAAAAAGATTATAAAAAACGGTTTTACAAAGAATAAAAAGCAATAACTTTAATGCCAAAATATATATTACTTCTCTATCAAAACAAAATACGATAAGCTTTATTAAAACGTTACAACTATATGCAAAAAGTCTTAGATTTTATTCAACATGAAAAATCAATCGCTAATTGCTTATATTTGACCAAATCCTAAATAGCCCGTAATGAAATTGCTTTCTTTCAAACTTATTTCCAAACTAATTTGTTACGGAATAACTTTGTTGATGGTAATGGGTCTATTTACCGCCTGCACCACCTACAAAACCCAACTGGGCAGTCAAGCCACTTCGTTTTATAACAATCAATCGCTTGATACGACCACCATTGTATATTCTGTGTTTTTAACCGGAAATGCGGCGAATACACAAAATGATGGAGCTACTCCAACACTTTCCAACTTTAAAAAACGGTTGGAAGCCGCTTCAAAAAACAGCACTGCCCTATTTTTAGGCGATAATGTTTTTCCGTTAAATGGGATAGGTGAAAACCGTTCACTGGGGGAAGACAAACTTTTAAAACAGCTGCAACTGACGGATAAATTCAAAGGAAACGTATATCTTCTGCCCGGTGATTACGATTGGGGAAATGGCTTGAATCATTTGTTGGCTCAAGAAAAATTCATTTCAGCTTATGGTAAAAAAACAGCTCAATTGCTCCCCAAAAACGGCTGTGGAATGGAGTTTATCTCCCTCAGTGAAAACGTTGAATTAATCGCCATCAACTCACAATGGTTTTTGGAAGATTGGAATGAACATCCCGAAATCAACAAAGGATGTAGTCTTAAAACCCGTGAACAATTTTTTGACGAACTCGACAGTCATTTGTTGGAAAATCAAGAAAAAACGATATTGTTAGCCATTCATCATCCGTTATTGAGCAATGGCGTTTATGGTGGTCAGTATTCGTTACATCAACAACTTTTTCCGCTTGAAAAGAACATTCCGTTGCCGATTGTTGGCAGTTTTTATAATTTATTCCGAAAAGCGAGTGGCTACAAAACCGGAGATGTGCAACATCCTTCTTACCGCGAAATGACCGATCGGATAAAAGCGATTGTACAAAAATACAAGCATGTGGCAGTGGTTTCCGGTCATGAACAAAATTTGCAATACATCAACAAAAACGGTATTCAACAGATTATTAGTGGGTCGGGAGCTCATTTTACACCGGCAAGAGCAGTGAACCCGAATGATTTTAGTTTTGGTGGTTTTGGTTATGCGGTGGTGGATATTTATGCAAACGGAGCTTCTACTATTTCCTATTATTCCACCAACAATCGAAAAGAAGGTTTGCTTTTCAGACAAAAACTAAGAGAACCGGAATCGAATGTTAAACATCAAAATTATCCCAAACAATTTGACCCAACCGTTAAACGTTCCATTTTTGGCAAACCGGTTGGTCGTAAAAACGGAGCGTATCAATTTTTATGGGGAAAACATTATAAAAATCACTACAAACAATCGCTTGTGTTTAAAACTGCCTCTTTAGATACCCTTTTTGGCGGATTAAAACCAATTGGAATTGACAACGAAGCCACCACAAAATCACTTTTACTAAAAGATAAAAACGGAAAAGAATTTGTGATGACGCCGCTGGAAAAAGATGCTTCTTCCTTTTTTAAATCGTTGGCGTATGAACAAAAAAACAGCAAGAATACGTCCAAAAATTATTTGTCAGAAGATTTTCTTCGGGATTATTTTACTACCATTCATCCGTTTACTCCATTGGTTATTCCGGTTTTGTCTAAAGCAATTGATGTTCCTTTTACGCAACCAAAATTATATTATATCCCTAATCAAAACGGTTTGAGTACCTACAATGAGCAATTTGGCGGTACGTTATATTATGTTTCCGAAAAAGCGAATACTACTCAAAAAAACAATAGCAATTTTGGAAAACCCTCAGCTATTATTGACACGGATGAAATGTTACATCAAATCCGAACCGATAAAAACCATGTGGTGGATACCGAAGACTATATTCGAGCTCGATTGTTTGATATGCTCATTGGCGACTGGGACCGACAGGAAAAAAATTGGCGTTGGGGCGTTCATCAGGAAAAAAGAAAAACTATTTATCGGCCAATTCCGATTCATCGCGACCAAGCTTTCGCCAAATATGACGGTGCTTTTTTAGGATTATTAAAAAGTATTCCGGCGATGGGGCAAATGCATTCCTACAGCTATCAACACAAAAAAGCAAAAGATTTTAATGAAGTGGCTTATGCATTAGACTTGGCCATTCTCTCGGATAGTGATGAAAAAAGTTGGGAAAAACAAGCGAAGTATATTCAAGAACACTTGACTAATGATGTGATTAATAGGGCTTTTTTACAATTGCCAACAGATTTACAAGACGAAACAACCTCTAAATTGAAGCTGTTTTTGCGGAATCGATTGAAGAAATTAACACAAGTTGCGAAACAATATCAGCATTTGTTACATAAAAAAACATTGGTGGTCGGCACGATGCAAAATGATGTCTTCGTTATCAATCGTTTGTCAAAAGGAAGAACTGCTGTAGTGGTGTATAACGGAAAAAAAACACCTTCCAATATTGTGTACGAACGCACTTTTTCGAAAAAACAAACCAAAGAAATCTGGCTTTACGGATTGGAAGGAAAAGACGAATTTAGCATGGAAGGAAAAGAATTTTCTCCCATCAAGATTCGTTTTATTGGCGGTTTAGGTGATGATTCCTACGTGGTTGAAAATGGCAAAAAAGTTAAAATTCATGATTTTAAAACCAATACAACTCTGAATGTAGATAGAAAAACGGCTGTGCTATTGTCGAATGATTACGAGACAAATACGTATGATTACAAAAAACCAAAGTTCAATACATTTTCGGGAGTTCCGCTGCTGGGTTTTAATCCGGATGACGGTTTTAGAGTTGGATTTAAGTTGAATTACATCAAAAAAGGATATGTAGGCAATCCCTTTTCGCAAAATCACAGCCTAAATGCAAATTATTATTTTGCCACAAACGGTTATGCTATTGGCTATTCCGGAATCATCAAAAAGGCGGTGGCATCGTATGATTTGATTATGGATGCACAAGTCACCAGTAGTAGTTTTGCACAGAACTTTTTTGGCTTTGGAAATGAAACCCCGAATGACGCAGACGATTTTGATTTTAACCGTGTTCGAATTGCTTCCTATAAAGTGAGTCCGGGATTGGTTTGGCAAAAATCAAAAAGTACCGCTATAACCGGACAAATTCAATACGAAGCTTATAAAGTTGAAAATACTCCGGATCGCTTTATTTCATCGGGAGTGGTTGACAATCGCGTTTTTGATTTTCAACATTTTGCCGGAATCGGATTGACGTATCAATTCAAAAATTATGACAATTCATTTATTCCTTCATTGGGAATGGGTTTTCAGTTGAATGGAAAATGGTTGACAAATTTGGGTGATTTTTCACGTCAAGTTCCCTCTGCAGAAACCGCTTTGAACCTCGTATATCGTTTAACTCCGGATGCTCAATGGAAAATAGAGACCACTTTAAAAGCTAAAACATTATTTGGTTCCACGTTTGAATTTTATCAAGCGGCAACCTTGGGTGGTGATGCAGATGTGAGAGGTTTCAGAGAAAATCGTTTTTCAGGTAGAACGGCTTATTTTCAAGGTACAGATTTGCGATATGCCATTGGTCAAATTAAAAACCCATTTGCTCCGGTAAATTATGGTGCATTTGTTGGATTTGATTATGGTAGAGTTTGGTTGCCCAATGATGTTTCTGACAAGTGGCATCAATCTACAGGGTTTGGAATGTGGTTGAACAGCAGTAATGTCATTTCTTCTACACTTTCTTATTTTCATTCGAGTGATGGGGGGAGGATTGCTTTTGGGATGAAGTTTAATTTTTAATGCTTAATAGAATGTAAATACTTTTAAGAACACAGATTGGAGAAATTTAAATAATTTTTAAAATTTCTTGAATTTCTTATATCCGTGTACAAAAAAATTAAGGAACACAGATTTGAACAATTGGAGAAATTGGAATAATTTTCTTTTGTTATTTTTAAAATTTCTTGAATTTCTTACATCCGTGTTCCAAGGTAAGTTATATAAATTTGTATGAATGAAAATTAATTTTTGCTTAAGATTTATTTTTTTAACAGAATAAATAAAAATAAATTTAATTTTTGTTAAAAATTTATCTTTATGAAAACAAAATTGATATTGTTTTTTACACTAGTATTCGTATTTCAAAATTGTGGCAAAGTGAACAAAAAGCCTTTAAATATCGGTCATCGTGGAGCGATGGGTCATGAAACGGAAAACACCATTGCTTCGGTTAAAAAAGCATTGGAGTTAAATGTGGATATGATTGAAATTGATGTTTTTTTGATAAAAAGTGGTGAATTGGTGGTTTTTCATGATGAACTGTTGGACAGCCTTACTGATACCAAAGGAAAGATTGAAGACTTTACGTGGGAAGAATTACAAAAGGTGGTCGTAAAAGGAAATCATCAAATTCCTACTTTGGATGAAGTAATTGAAACCGTTGATAAATTTGTAGTTTTGAATATTGAACTGAAAGGAAAAAATACAGCCCAACCTACTTTTGAAGTATTGGAAAAATACTATCAAAAAGGATGGACAAAAGAAGATTTTTTGATTTCCAGTTTTCTGTGGGATGAATTGGAAACGTTCAGAAAATTAGATAATGAAATTCCCATTGCCGTTTTGACTGAAGAAAATCCGTTGGATGCCCTTGCAACCGGGAAAAAATTGAAAGCAGTTGCTATCAATCCTTGGTGGAAAACCTTAACTGAGGAAAATGTTGAAGCATTGCACAGCGAAGGTTTTCAGATATACACCTATACCGTAAATGAACCGAAAGACATAAAATTGGTAACCGAATTGGGAGTAGATGGAATTTTTTGTAATTTTCCCGAAAGATTACATTAATGTATGATGTGTTGATTGTAGGCGGTGGAGCAGCGGGTTTTTTTACTGCTATTAACCTCGCTGAAAAAAATCGTCCCGAAACTTCGGGATTAAAAATTGCGATTCTCGAACGGGGAAAAGAAGTACTCACAAAAGTACGCATTTCCGGGGGTGGACGCTGCAATGTCACACATGCGTGTTTTGTTCCCAATGATTTAATAAAATTTTATCCGCGAGGCGAAAAAGAGTTGCGTGGTCCTTTTCATCAGTTTTGTTCGGGCGAGACGATTGAATGGTTTTCCAACCATGGGGTAGAATTAAAAATTGAAGAAGACGGCAGAATGTTTCCCGTTTCCGATTCCTCTCAAACCATTATTGATTGTTTTTTGAATGCCACCAAAAAATATAAAATTGACATCTTAACCGGACAAAGTGTGCAATCTATTTTTCGTTCGGAAGATAGCTGGAAAGTAGAAACGAATCAGCAAACGTTTCGTTGTGAAAATTTGGTGATGACTACCGGAAGCAATCCCAAAATGTGGGAAATGTTGGAAAAATTAGGTCATACGATTGTTCCGCCGGTACCTTCCCTATTTACCTTTAACATCAAAGACAAACGAATTAAAGATTTAATGGGGGTATCCGCTTTTGCTTCTGTTAAAGTCAAAAACTCCAAACTTTCGGCTTCGGGACCTTTGTTAATTACCCATTGGGGCATGAGTGGTCCGGGTATTTTACGTCTTTCCGCTTGGGGAGCACGCGAATTATATGATAAAAATTATCAGTTTATTTTGGAAGTCAATTGGTTGAATGATGCCACATTTGAAGAAACCGAAAACCAATTGAAAGCACTCAAATTGGAACACGCCAAAAAAGTAGTGGGCAAAAAATCGCCTTTTGATTTCCCCAACCGATTGTGGGAAAGTTTGGTTCTGGCTTCTGAAATTTCATTGGAAACCAAATGGGCCGATTTATCCAAAAAACAGCTTCAAAATTTAGCTTTGCAACTGACCAATGGCCAATTTCAAGTGAATGGGAAAAGTACATTTAAAGAAGAATTTGTGACCGCCGGAGGAATTGATTTAAAAGAAATTAATTTCAAAACGATGGAAAGTAAATTACTTCCCAACGTATATTTTGCCGGTGAAATTTTGAACATCGATGCCATAACGGGAGGATTTAATTTTCAAAATGCCTGGACGGGTGGATTTATTGTGAGTGAGCACCTTGCAAATTCTCATTCATAACTGAAAAATTCTCATTAAGAACGCTGTAATTGATTAAAAATCAATTATATTTGATTACCTAAACCAACAATAATGAAAACAAAACTACTCTTTCTGACCATTTTTTTATTCTTATTTACACTCGGAGGTCAAGCACAAGTCCAATTAACGGCATGTGATACCAATTTCAATGGTCTTCAAAATTTTGATTTGACATCGGCAATTCCTCAATTGCTGGGTAATCAAAATCCAAATGATTTTACCACTACCTTTCATATCAGCCAGACCAATGCACAAGCTAATATAAATCCTATTGCCAACCCTACGAGTTTTTTAAACACGAGTAATCCACAAGTTATTTGGGTGCGATTTGTGAATACCTCAACCAATGAGGTTTCTATCAATTCATTTACATTACAAGTACTTCCTGTTCCAAATCTTGGTACTGAAGTAGCTGTTGCTTGTGATGACAATAACGATGGTTTTGCAACTTTTGATTTCACCTCTGCTATGAATCAGATGTATCAAGCCAATAATGCAACGCCAAACACATTGCAAATCACATTTTATGAAACTCAGCTAGATTTAGAAACACAATCTAATCCGCTTGGTATAACCTATACGAACACATCACCTAACCAAGTTATTTTTGTTCGTTTAGAAAACCTATTAACGGGTTGTTTTTGGAGTGGGGAATTCTTCTTATTTGTTCAAAATTGTTCCACCAGTTGTGAAGTACCTACCAATTTAAATGCCACCAATATAACTGAAACCGGTGCCGTTCTTGGTTGGATTAATCCATCAGCTGCCAATTTTCAAACAGAAGTATTGTTACTTCCACTTGGTTCACCGGAACCTAATCAGAGTTCTCAGGGTATAGTTACGGCATCAAATCCTTTTACGATTACGGCCTTACCATGTGGTACTTCTTACACCTATTATGTTCGAACCATTTGTGATAATCAAACCACTACCGATTGGTCTGTTGGTTTCTCTTTTACTACAGCCGAATGTGGTTCAACTGTAAATCCTTTTATAAGTGTAAATACCTCTTCTTTTACTCCTGAACAAATTTTGAATAATATCATTTTAAACTCCAGTTGTGGCGATATTGAAAATGTAGTTACACAAGGTCCATGTGGAGTAGGATATTTCAATGCGAATGACAGTAATTTCCCTTTTGAACAAGGCATGATTATTAGAAGCGGACAAGCCATGTTGACTCAAGGTCCCTATCAAAATAATACCGGCTCTTTAACTTCTACTTGTTCATCAACGGGCGACTCTCAATTGAATACTATTATGCAATCAACCGGACAAACAGGCTCCATCAATGATGTTTCGTTTGTGAAATTTGATATTGTACCCACTTCCAATATTTTGAGTTTCAATTTTATTTTTGCTTCTAACGAATATGGCTCATATCAATGTCAATTTTCGGATGTATTTGGTTTTATCTTAACTGATTTGACCACCAATGAAGTCACTAATATTGCCGTTGTTCCGGGAACAAGTACACCAATTTCTGTAACAACCATAAGAGATGCTCTACATAATTCGGGTTGTGCTTCAGTTAATCCTCAATTTTTCAGTACTTATAATGTCAACAATCCAAACAGTAGCATGAACATGAGAGGTTATACCATGCCCATGACTGCTATTGCTTCGGTTATTCCAAACCATACTTATTCTTTAAAACTTTCGGTTGGTGATTATCAAGACAACGCATTTGATTCTGCTGTTTTTATTGAAGGCGGAAGTTTAGCATTAGGAAATCAATGTAGTGAAAACATACAAATTATTACGTTTTTAGACAGCAACAATAATGGTGTAAAAGATGCCGGTGAACCAAACTTTTTAAATGGTACTTTGAATTATCAAGTGAATAATGCCGGAGATGTTGTTTCCTCTAATTCTTATAATGGTGTTTATTATATTTTTCCGGAAGATATAGACGATTCATATGACTTTACGTATAGTATTTTTAGTGAATTGGCCGGATATTATGCTCAACCTATTAGTCTTAATGATATAGTATATTCTTCATCTGGCTCAAATGTGTATTATATTCCTATTGTAAACACCACACCGTATAACGATGTAACAGTTTCTTTGGTATCAACCAACCAGCCCGCAGCCGGTTTCAGTTATACAAACAAGATCTACTATACGAATAATGGTATTGCTCCAGCTAGTGGCACAATTAGTTTTACAAAAGATGCCGCTTTGAGTATAACCAATATATCCGTTTCAGGAACAACTAATTTGCCAACCGGATTTACTTTTGATTATACCAATTTAATGCCTGCTGAAACCCGTTCGATTACTGTAACGATGAGCGTGCCCCCTATCCCGACAGTTGCTATTGGTGACTTGGTGACCAATTCAGTTGCGATTTCCAGTTTGAGTACAGATGCTAATCTAAATAATAATGAGGCATCACTCACCCGACCAATTGTTGCTTCGTATGACCCGAATGATAAAAATGAAGCTCATGGGAACAAGATTGCCATTTCTGATTTTACCGATGGAGATTATTTATACTACACCATTCGTTTTCAAAATACCGGAACCACTAATGCTACGTTTGTTCGTGTAGAAGATGTGTTGGATGCTCAACTGAATCCGGAAAGTCTACGAATGTTAGCCGCCAGTCATCCGTATGTATTGGAACGCATTAATAATGAATTGGTATGGAAATTTGACAACATTCAGTTGGTCCCACAAATTGTTAATGAAAATGCAAGTATTGGATTTGTTCATTTCAAAATTAAACCAAATTCAGGTATTGCTGTAGGCGACATTATTCCAAATACGGCAGATATCTATTTTGACTTCAATCCGGTGATTGTGACTAATACATTTGAAACAGAATTTGTAGAAAACTTAAGCACACCAGATTTTACAAATTCAACTCTTATACTTTCTCCAAATCCAGCGAAAGACCGTCTCCAAATTCAATTGAATGGAAGCGATACAATTACTGAAATTTCAGTGTATGATGTAGTTGGAAAACGGGTTTATTTCAGAAACAAATTAGAAGTAAATTCAACTTTTGTTGATTTTTCCAATTTACACCAAGGTGTTTATATGGTAGAAGTGATAACGGCTTCGAATCAGAAATTGGTGAATAAGGTGATAAAACAATAATTTTCTTTTTATGAATTATAATCTAAGGGTGAAAGCAATTTTGCCCTTTTTTTATTTTCTGTAAACAAAATTTCATTTGAAGCACATCTCCGCTGCCCGGGATTGAAACGGAAAGCCCGGAGCTACGGAGCTTTAAAATGCTTAAAGCGGCAAAGCGACCAAAGGAAGCTCTTGCTGGTTTATAGAAAATTGTGTTTTTTGTGATACCGATAGCTATCGGGATGGAGAGAAAAGCCCGATAAGGCCCAAAAAATTAAAATAACTCGCTTCGGTATTCCCACACTTTTAAAAGAAAAAGCCCAAAAAACACTATTGAAACCACAAATTTTATAAATGTAGAGGCCAAGAATCCCATAAATGAACCCGTTGCGGCTTTGAATGCTTTTTGCGAATCGTTAGAATCATTGATCATTTCTCCAATAAAAGCTCCCACGAATGGACCAATGATAAACCCAAACGGAATGGGAGCCAGAATACCTACTACTAAACCGATATTGGTCCCCCAAATGCCGTATTTGCTTCCACCAAAACGTTTGGTCCCTTTTGCCGGAATGATGTAATCGAGAATACCTACAACAATAGCGATAACTAACGTTATCCCTAAAACAGTGTAACTCATAGGTACTGCTTTGGTCAGATAAAGCAACAACAATCCGACCCAACTGATGGGCGGACCGGGTAAAACCGGCAAAAAACTGCCCAGAATGCCAACGACCATTAAAATAAATGCGATAATTAAAAGTGTAGTATCCATAAATTATTTATTACTTTTGATACATTAAAAATAAGTATTGTTTAGATACAAACGAATAATGAGCAAATTTCATTCCGTTTTTTTTCTGTTTTTTTTCTTGGTTTCCTGCCAATACTTCGAAAAGTCTATTCCTTCGGAGGAAGAATTATTACAAAAAAGATTAAAAGAAATCAATTGGAAAGAAGTAACAGATTATCCATCGGTTGCGGAATGTGACAGTATTTTAGATAAAGAACAACAAAAAGCCTGTTTTTTCAACTATTTGTCTACCATTATTCATCAAAAAATGGCATCAGATTCTCTTTCTACTCCAACTAAAATTATGGACACATTGGATGTAAGGGTGACTATTTTTCCGGATGCCACATTGTCTTTTGAACCCATTTTTAAGAAAGACAGTGTATCGTATGACAAACAAAAAATTGATAGTCTAATTAAATCAAGACTAACTGATTTTCCCAAAATTGAACCTGCATTAAAAGAGGGCATTCCGGTGAAAACCCAATTTATATTACCTGTAATTTTAAAAATGGATTAGTTATTTCAATTTGTTTAAATACATGTTCACAACATTTTCAATTCCTAAATAAAGCGATTCACTAATCAGGGCATGCCCGATTGAAACTTCTAAAAGATTAGGAATATTTTCTTTAAAAAAACGAATATTTTCCAGACTTAAATCATGTCCGGCATTAATGCCAAGACCCAATTCATTCGCCAATAAAGCCGCTTCAACGTAGGGTTGAATACCTGCTTTGTTTCCTAAACTAAACTCATGAGCAAACTGTTCGGTATACAACTCAATACGGTCGGTTCCGGTTAATTTTGCTCCGGCTATCATTTTCAAATCAGGGTCCACAAAAATAGACGTTCGAATGTTATTTCGCTTGCATTCTTGTATTACTTCTATTAAAAAATCTTTATGTTTAAGAGTATCCCATCCTGCATTAGAGGTGAGAGCGTCATCAGCATCCGGAACCAATGTAACTTGAGTAGGTTGCACTTCCAACACCAAATCCATGAACTTTTTAACCGGATTACCTTCTATGTTAAATTCAGTATGAACAACCGGTTTTAAATCGCGTGCATCTTGGTAACGAATGTGTCGCTCATCCGGACGAGGATGAATGGTGACCCCTTCTGCTCCAAACTTTTGAACATCGATGGCAAATTGAACAACATTAGGTACGTTTCCTCCTCTTGAATTTCGTAAGGTGGCAATTTTATTGATATTTACACTCAGCTTAGTCATGCTTCTTTTTCTAATTTTTTTTCAATGACAAAAATACAAACTAAAGCAAGCAATTTTGTCGTATATTTTAATTAATTTGCAACGAATTTACAATTGCCATGTTAGAAATTACCAATTATATTCATTCCGATTTTAAACCGTTTGACAAAAACGAATCGATTCTGTATGTAAAAGATTTTTTTGCCGACTTAACTTTCTCTCATTTTCCGGTAACGGAAGAAGGTGTTTATATTGGTAGTATAGCCGCCGATGATGTGGTAACGTTTGATAATCCTAAAACCATTGCTGATTACCGCTATACTTTAGAAGGCTTTTTTGGTAGAACTAATATGATTTGGCTGGATGTACTCGAGGTCTTTGCCCAAAACCACACCAATATTATTCCAGTTTTAGACGAAAACAATAAATATGTGGGGTATTATGAATTAAATGATATTGTTCAATTTTTTGCTGAGACTCCATTTTTAAGAGAACAAGGTGGTATTATTATCGTAAAAAGACTTCTTAAGGATTACTCAATGAGTCAAATCGCGCAAATTATTGAATCAAACAATGGTAAAATTTTAGGAGCTTTTGTATCAGAGATGAGTAGTGATTCGATTCAGGTAACGATCAAAATTTCGCTTGGCAATATGAATGAAATTATTCAAACATTTAGACGATACAACTATGAAATTATTTCGGAACACCAAGAAGATAACTATTTAAACAATTTGAAAGAACGCTCTGACTATTTAGATAAATATCTCAATATTTAACAGCATGAAAATCGCAATTTTTGGACAATACTATCAAAATGACACCCGTCCTATTATTAGGGATATATTTGTTTTTTTAAACAAAAACGAAGTTGAATTGGTGATTGAAAAAGAATTTTTAGCGATTCTTTATCAACAGGAAATATTAAAGAAAGAATATAAAACCTTTACTTCTTATCTTGATTTAGATGAAAGTTTTGATCTATTTATCAGTATCGGTGGTGACGGAACTATTTTGAGAGCCATTACTTTTGTTCGAAACAGTGGTATTCCGGTTTTGGGAATTAATGCCGGAAGATTAGGTTTTTTAGCGAAAGTACAAAAAGAAAATATCGAGTTGTTTCTTGAATCAATTATTCATAAAAACTTTACTGTCTCAAAAAGAACCCTTTTGAGCATAGAAAGTAAGCCAAAAAACAATGCCTTCAAGGAAATAAACTTTGCTTTAAATGAAATAACAGTCAGTCGGAAAGACACTACCTCGATGATCACGGTTGAAACGTATTTGAATGACGAATACCTCACTTCCTATTGGGCAGACGGATTAATAATTTCTACACCCACAGGTTCAACAGGTTACTCGTTAAGTTGTGGCGGGCCGGTTCTCACTCCGGATGTGAAAAGCTTAGTCATTACTCCCATTGCTCCTCATAATTTAAATGCACGACCATTAGTTATTCCTGATAAAACAGAGATAAGACTAAAGGTATCAGGAAGAGAACCACAATATTTAGTTTCATTGGACAGTAGAATAGCAACGGTAGATAATGATACTGTTTTGATTGTAAAAAAAACTGCATTTAAAGTTAACATGGTTGAAATTCAAGATGAGACTTTTTTAAAAACCTTACGAAACAAGCTTTTGTGGGGCGAAGACAAAAGGAATTAAAAAAATTAACGTCCGTTTCAATACTATCCCCTTTTTATTTCCGTTTTTTTTACTATTAATTTGTGATAAATAGTAATTATATAGCTTAAAACTGCTTATAATTGTTATATTTGCACGCTATTTTAAAAGGGATGAATAGAGTAAAGTTAGCATTGTTTTTTACGTTCCTAATTTCCGGAGTAAATGCTCAAATAAATGAGGTTGGTTTATTCTTGGGAGGCACTAATTACATTGGTGATGTTGGTCCTACCACTTATATTGCACCAAATGATTTGGCTTTAGGATTTGTATATAAATGGAATAGAAGTACCCGACATTCTTATCGGTTTTCATATACTTACGGAACCATTGAATCCACCGATAGTGATGCTGATTCACCAGACAGAACACTACGAGGATTGGAGTTCAAAAACAGTATCCATGAATTTTCAGTTGGTTTAGAATTTAATTTTTTTGAGTTTGATTTGCATCAATTAAAGCCGCAATTTTCTCCCTATGTATATACAGGCATTAATTATTTTGCCTATGATGAATTGTTTTATACCGGTAAAGAAGCCCGTGAAGATTATAAAGATAGTGCTTTCGCAATTCCTATGATTGTTGGTATAAAAGCTAGGTTAAACCGTGATTTTATAATTGCTTTTGAGGTTGGTGCCCGTTATACATTTACAGACAATTTAGACGGAAGCAATCCAAAAAATAAGAATTTAGCTCCTTATCGACTTGGAAATTTGAATAGTAATGATTGGTATGTCTTTTCAGGACTGACTTTAACATACACTTTTGGAGAAAATCCATGTTTTTGCCCAAAATAGAATGAATTTAGAAAAACAAATAGATTTAAACAGGCTACCGTCCCATCTTGCGATTATTATGGATGGCAATGGTCGTTGGGCAAAAAAACAAGGTATGTTGAGGTTTTTTGGTCATGAAAAAGGTACTCAAGCCGTCAGAGAAACTGTAGAGAGTTGTGCCAAATTAGGAATTTCATTTTTGACGCTTTATGCTTTTTCAACTGAAAATTGGAATCGTCCTAAAGCTGAAGTAGACACATTAATGAAATTATTAATCAAATCATTAAAAAAAGAATTGCCTATTCTTCAAAAAAATAATATCCGATTAAATTCAATCGGTAATTTAGATTTGCTTCCAAAAACAGCACAAAAAGAACTTTTAGAAGTAATTAACAAAACAAGTGAAAATAACCGTATGACATTAACATTAGCTTTGAGCTATGGTTCTAGAGAAGAACTGATTTCAGTTGTAAAAGCCATTAGTGATAAAGTTAAAAATAATATAATTTCAACTACAAGTATTGACGAATCAATTATTAATCAACATCTTTACACGCAGAACATGCCTGATGTTGATTTATTAATCAGAACCAGTGGCGAACACAGAATCAGTAATTTTTTGCTTTGGCAAATTGCCTATGCAGAATTATATTTTACAGAAGTTTTGTGGCCAGATTTTAGAGAAGAACATTTACATGAAGCTATTATTAGTTATCAAAAAAGAGAAAGACGTTTTGGAAAAACAAGTGAACAAATTAAATAAAATAATATTGTTAAAAAATTATATTTACATCTTAATATTGGTATTTGGGTTACATTCTTTAAACTCAACTGCACAAGAGACCCCTTTTCAAAGAGGTTCTCAATATATTTTAGGAGATGTTGAAGTAACAGGAAAAATAAGTTTTAATCAACAAACTGTTATTACTTTTGCAGGATTAGAAAAAGGTCAAAAGATTATTGTTCCCGGTGAAGAAATTAGTACAGCTATCAAAAAAATTGGTAAACTAGGCCTATTTAGTGATATTGATTTTTACATCAATGAAATTAAAGGAGATACTATTTTTTTAGAATTAAGTTTAGTAGAACTTCCAAAACTTAATGAAGCAAAAATAATTGGACTAAAGAATAAAAAAGCTGAAGAACTTCTAAAAGAAGTAAATTTAACCAAAGGAAAAGTGGTAAATGAAAATTTAATTACTACCACCAAAAACTTCATTGAAAATAAATATAAAAAAGACGGTTTCTATAGTGTAAAAACGGCTATTAATGTTATTGCTGATACAACAGCAGGTAATGAAGTTAAAATGGTCATAAATGTTGACAAAGGAAACAAAATAAAAGTTTCAACTATTGAAATTGAAGGGAACCAAATGTTTACTGATGCTAAAATTCGGGGTGCAATGAGTAATACTAAAATTGCTTTCCCTGGTCGATTTTGGAAGAAATCAAAATATGTAAAAGATAAATTTAAAGAAGACCTGGTAAGCATACTTGATAAATACAAAGAAAAAGGTTATCGAGATGCCAGAATTATGTATGATAGTGTAGTTTACAATAAATCAAAAGACAAACTTGATATTAAACTAAAAATAGAAGAAGGTAGAAAATATTACTTTGGAGATATTAAATTTTTAGGTAATACAATTTATACAGATCAGGGTTTAACTTCTGTGTTGGGAATTAAAAAAGGAGATGTTTACAATGGAGTTCTTTTACAAGAAAGAATTTCAAATAAAAAAAATCCTGATGCAGATGATATTACAAATTTATATCAAAACAATGGTTATTTATTTTCAAATATTAATCCGGTAGAGGTAAAAACAGCTAATGACACTATTGATTTCGAAATCAGAATAGTTGAAGGTCCGCTAGCTTACTTCAACAAAATTACGGTAGTAGGAAATGACAAAACAAATGACCATGTAATTTATCGCGAATTGCGAACAAAACCGGGACAAAAATATAGTAAAGACGCTTTAATCCGAACTATTCGTGAAATTGGTCAATTAGGATTTTTTGATCCGGAAGCAATAGATCCTCAATTCAAAAATGTTGATCCAGCAGCTGGTACACTAGATATTGAATATAACTTAGTAGAAAAAGGTTCTAGCCAAATTGAACTTCAAGGAGGTTATGGTGGAGGAGGGTTTATTGGTACCTTAGGGCTTTCCTTTAACAACTTCTCCGTTCGAAATATTTTCAAAAAAGATGCTTATAAACCTTTACCAATGGGTGATGGTCAACGCATGTCGCTTCGTTTACAAGGCAGTCAGTTTTTTCAAACTTATAGTTTAACCTTTTCAGAACCTTGGTTAGGTGGAAGAAAACCCGTTCAATTTTCTACTTCTATTTCCCATAGCAAACAATATTTAAGTAACTTTAGAACAAGAGACATTGATAGAAGTAGAAGTTTTAACATTACATCACTTTCCTTAGGATTAGCAAAACGATTAACCGTTCCTGATGACTTTTTTGTTTTATCACAATCCATTTCCTATCAGTATTATGATTTGAATAATTATAATACCGGTTTATTTACTTTTGGAAACGGAACTTCCAGAAATTTATCCTACACTATTGGTTTGTCTAGAAACAACAAAGGTGTAAATCCAATTTATCCGGTTTATGGGTCTGAGTTTTCAATAAGTGCAAAATTTTCTCCACCTTATTCACTGTTTAAAAAAATAGACTATAATAGATTAAGAACACAGGAAGAATATAAACTGAGATATGATGGAACTCAGACGCTTTCCACAACAGTGGGACCAGATGGTTTTTCGGAAATTCAAAATGGTGATTTTTTACAAATAGTGAATACTTCATCAAATGGCAATATTTATCGAAGTGTTGAAAATAATGATTATACGTTAGCTGCTACTGATGAAGGTAAAATCGATCAAAAAAAGTTTTATTGGTTAGAATTCTATAAAATTAAGTTAAGAGGTGATTGGTATACTAAAATTGCCGGAAGTAATCAACATGCTTTGGTATTAAGAACATTGGCAGAATTTGGATATTTAGGTGCTTTTAATAATGAACGAGGAATTATTCCATTTGAACGATTCTTTCTTGGTGGGGATGGTTTAGCTAACTTTGCAATGGATGGAAGGGAAATTATTCAATTGAGAGGTTATCCAAATAATTCATTGTCTAGTATTGATGGAGGTGCTATATACAATAAATTTTCGATGGAGTTGCGTTATCCTATAACATTGAAACAACAGGCATCAATATTTGTATTGACTTTTCTTGATGCCGGAGTAGCTTTTGATGACATGAAAAAGTATAATCCATTTGTTTTACAAAGATCTGCAGGATTTGGTTTAAGAGTATTTATGCCTGCCTTTGGATTGTTAGGTATTGACTTCGGACATGGATTTGATGCTATCCCGGGGCAAACACAAAAAAATGGGTGGGAAACACATTTTATTATCGGACAACAATTTTAATTGTTAATTTCTGTTATATTTACAACGTAATTTTTATAATATGAAGAAATTAATCTTTTTACTACTTCTATCCCTTCCTATTGTTGGACTAACTCAATCCAAAGGAGTTCGGTTTGGATATATCGATATGGAATATATTCTTCAAAATGTTCCGGATTATACAGAAGCAAAAAACCAATTGGAACTAAAAGCTGTGAAATGGAAATCAGATATTGAAGAAAAGAAAAATGAGATTAACAAGCTAAAAGAAGCCTTGAAAAATGAAAAAGTGCTTTTAACTAAAGAACTTTTGGAAGAAAAGGAAGAGGAAATTGCGTTTTTAGAAAAAGATCTTTCAGATTATCAAATTAAACGATTTGGCCCTAATGGTGATTTAGTTGTACAAAAGGCTGTTTTGGTTAAGCCAATCCAAGATCAAGTATTTACTGCTGTTCAGGATATCGCAGAAGCTAAAAAATATGACTTTATTTTAGATAAATCTTCTGACTTAACTATTCTTTTTGCTGCTAAACGACATGATATTAGTGATCAAGTCATACGAGCTTTAACAAGAGCATCTAAAAGAGAACAAATGAGCAAAAAAGAGCTTAAAAAACTTGAGGAACAAGAACGGATTCAAGATTACAAAGACGATAACAATCCCGCTTTAGAAGAAAGAAAAAAAATTCTTGAAGAACGCAAAGCAAAAAGAGATAGTATTGCCGAAGCTCGTAAAGCATTAGTTGAAAAAAAGAAAAAAGACTTTGAAGCTAGACGCAATCAATTAAAAGAAGAAAGAGAGGCTAAAAAAAGTGGCACAGTTTCTGCTAAGACTAAAAATGAAGAGGATAAAAACGAAGAAAACAGTACTTCAGAAAACAAAGAAACTGATCCAAAACTTAAGGCTCAAGAGGCAAGAGCTAAACTAGAACAGGAAAGAAAAGAAAAATTAGACGAACGAAAAAAACAAATTGAAGAACGCAAACAAAAGATTTTAGAAGAAAGAGAAGCGGCAAAAAAAGCCAAAGAAGAAAAACAAAACGAAAACAAAGATTAAATAATAAATAATAACTAGAAATGATGAAACAATTTAAAACTTTATTAATTGCTGCCCTTATAGTATTTGGAACAACTCAATCTATCACTGCTCAAACAAAAATGGCTCATGTAGATACTAATGAATTGATTACAAAAATGCCAGCTATGATTGAAGCTCAAAAACAACTTGAAAAATTGAGTAAACAATATGATGCAGAATTTAAAACTATGGCAGACGAGTATTATGCAAAATTGAAAAAGTATGATGAAGAAGCTGCAACTATTGGTGATAAAGCAAATGAAGAGAGAGCAAAAGAAGTGCAAGAAATGGAGAAAAGAATCCGTGATTATAGAGAAACTGCTCAAAAAGAATTGCAACAAAAAGAAAGTGATTTAGCTAAACCACTAATGGATAAAATTAAAGCTTCAATTGCAAAAGTTGGAAAAGCAAAAGGATTTAACTATGTTATTGATGTAAACTCAGCTATATATGCAGATGGAATTGATATTACAACTGATGTTAAAAAAGATTTAGGATTTTAATTTTTTACTTTAAAAGTATTTTTACTGCTCATCTATTTAAGATGAGCAGTTTTTTTTTATTTTTGAATCATGAGTAATAATTATCCCATTGGCTTGTTTGATTCCGGAGTAGGCGGAACTTCTATTTGGAAAGAAATTCATCAGCTCATGCCAAATGAAAACACTATCTACTTGGCAGATAGTAAAAATGCTCCTTATGGATTAAAGTCAAAAGAAGAAATAATAGCTCTGAGTTACAAAAACACAGAACTATTATTGGAAATGAATGCAAAAGTAATTGTAGTAGCCTGTAATACCGCCACTACAAATGCAATAAAAGAATTGAGAGCAAAATATGCTGTGCCGTTTATTGGTATTGAACCGGCAATAAAACCCGCAGCCATTCATTCTGAAACGAATATAATTGGTGTTTTAGCCACAAAAGGCACCTTGTCTAGTGAACTCTTTAATCAATCCGTTCTTAATTATCCAAATACTAAAATTATTGAACAAGTTGGACATGGGTTAGTTCAATTAATTGAAGAAGGTAAAATCGAAACAAAAAAAATGCGGTTACTTTTAAAAAAATATCTAGACCCTATGATAATGCAAGATATAGATTATCTTGTTTTAGGATGTAGTCATTATCCTTATTTAATAGAAGAAATTAAAAAAATTATTCCTCCTAAAATTAAAATAATTGATTCAGGAGAAGCTGTTGCCCGTCAAACGAAAAATATTTTAACTGAAAAAGTAGGATTGTCAAATCAAGCTAAAAGTAGTCAGATTTTTTTTACCAATAGTAACCCTGAAGTTCTAAATGCTATTTTAGGTAAAAAATATGTCGTTTTTTTTAAAGATTTCTAGCGTATCTCTTCCTTAAACCAACTTGAATACATTACATAATTTGTTGCTATTCTATCTATTTCACCAGCGAAATCAGATTGGTTAATCTCTTTAACTTTTTTTGCAGGAACTCCTGCATAAATAGATCCTGATTCAACCCTTGTGTTTTGAGTAACAACGGCTCCTGCTGCAATAATTGAGTTGCTTTCTATTATACAATTATCCATTATAATTGCTCCCATTCCGATTAAAACATTATCATGAATTGTACAACCATGAACAATTGCATTATGACCAATGGAAACATTATTCCCTATTTTGGTGGGATGCTTTTGATAGGTACAATGTATAATTGCCCCATCTTGTACATTTACTTTATTACCCATTTCGATTGAATGTACATCACCTCTTACAACAGCATTAAACCAAATGCTACAAGAATTACCTAATTTTACTTCCCCAACTACAGTTGCATTGGGTGCAACAAAACAATCTTCCGGAATTTCAGGTGATTTACCTCTAACTGATAGTATCATAATTGAATAAAAAATCCCGAATTAACGGGATTTAAAGTATAATTAATTAATTGCAGGACAATTACATTCAAATTTTTCACGTTTACAGAATAAATTTATTCCTAACGTGATTTGATGAAAACCGGCATTATCAAATCTAACATTTCCAGCTAAATAAGAGTAAGTGTAAGCAAACATATACCTATCATAATTTAAACCTAAAATAGGTGT
>CALRRY020000046.1:0-23364 GCA_943370635.1 Variovorax paradoxus | reverse complement strand
ACTCAAACATAATAACGGATTTAGACGATTTTCGTTAAAAGGAATTAAAAAAGTGGAATTAGAGTTCGGATTAATGGCAATTGCACACAATTTAAGAAAGAAAATTGCAGCTTAAAGGCAAGTTTGCCTTCTTTCTAAAATTTTAAAATATAGAATCAAAACCACTTCAAATAAAAAAACCGCCTCAAAATTAAATTTTGAGACGGCTTCTTTATCAAAAAAAATATTTTTAATAGTTAAAATACTGTATATTAGTATTGTGTTAATTAAAATTGTAGCTGGACGATATAATAAATAACCCGAGTTCGATTTAAAAGTGTAAAAACATTTGCACTAAAACGCATAAGTTGGTGTATTTAAATACTTGAATTATCAATACTTAACTAAACTTTTGCTTATGCTTTCGCAAAATAAAATTAAACAAATATTTTGTTCTATTGATGGTTTTTGTAAAGATTTTTTCCATACTAGGAAAATCAAATGATTTCTAATGGTAAAAAGCATATTAGAAAATCAAATTTACACTCTTTCTAAAATCATTACAGTTTAGGTATTATTTCACATTTCTGGTTACAGAAAATTTAAAACTTTTTACCTCGACTATGTGTGTAAATTTTCATCTAATGAGTTTCCTATCATAGCATTTAAAACCAGTGGTTTTAAAATCGAAGATACATAAGTAACGAACCATGAAAGATTAGAAAAATTAATCGCTTTAGTAATGATTGCATTTCTTTGGTGCTATAAAATCGGAGATTATATTGATAATCAAATAAAACCAATCAAGATAAAAAATCATGGTCGAAGAGCAGAGTCCGTTTCTAAAATCGGATTAGATTATTTGTTAAATTACTAATATCAAAGTTCAATAAGTTGGAAATTAATTTAATACAATTTTGTCGTGTACTTAGATTAATTTTATACATTTGTTAGTCTAATTTTCATTTATGATATTTAATAGTGGCTTCAAAGGTACATTGGTGTTTTTTTTTTTTTTTTCATTGGACAAACTCTTTTGGCTAAAAACATTTTGATTGCATACAGAGATGCAGATAATGATGGATTTGGTGATCCTTACCAATCCATAAATTATCCAGTTGCCCTACCTAACGGATATGTTACCAATGCTGATGATTGTGACGACTCTAACCCCAATATTTATCCGGGTGCTCCAGAGATTTGTTATGATGGCGTTGATAATAATTGCAATGGAGATTTCATAGATGGTTGTACGCAATTTACCACTCAGTTAAGGTCCAACTATTGTAATGCTGTTTTGCCTTCAATGAATGAAACAATTAGAGCGTCAACAAACTATGTAAACGAATTACCCAATGAGGTGTTTGTTAATGCTTACAGATTTAGAATCAAAAATCTATCAACAAATCAAACAGGGGTGATTCAGAAAAGTAATTATCTAATGAAACTGTTTGAATCTTCAATCGTTATGTACGACTGTTCTTTTCTAATTGAAGTTTCCATACAATTGAACAATGAATGGATGGCTTATGGACCGGGATGTATTATTCATATACCACCGGTTCCCAATACAATTATGGATGATATGTCTTGTAATCAACGAGTGCAAAACATGAACTCAATTATACGTGCAAAACCTATTCCTGTTGGATCGAGGTATCATTTTGAAGTAGCATTGATTGAGAATGGAATAGCAGTAGAAACAACCAATTTAATCAAGGTAGGTGCATCTTTTAATTTATTGCAGTTGCAGGGGCTATCACTAAAATATAGTGCTGAATATAGTGTGAGAGTCAAAGCAGAGGGTTCATCACCTAACGGATTAGTCTGGTCAACTGATTTTAGCCCTCCTTGTTCTGTTTTTTCACCCCATCTCCCGGAAGTACGGGTTGAAGGTTGTGCGGAAGAAAACGGTATACATCCAACATCTTTAACAACGGTAATTTATGTAAATCCAATTGGCGGGGTGAACAATTTCAGATATACACTTTCACATGAAGATGGCTATTCCCAAACGATTACTTCCCTTCAGAGAACATTTAGACTGTCAAATTTTAATCAATTGCAACCCCTAACTCCCGGGGAAGTCTATTCCTTGGCCGTTGAAACCATGATTTATGGCTATTATTATTATGGAAAAGATTGTAATATAAAAGTCCCCGGTGGAAATGGTGTTCAACCAAACCAAAATGGAATCGAAGAAAAAAATGATTTTGAAAAGGGTATTGTTTTCCCCAATCCAAGCAACGATTATTTTAATTTAAAATGGAGTAATGATACACCTAAAATTCTCCATTACACTATTATTGACAGATTTGGAAGAATAATTGAAGACAAAAAAACTGAATATACAAAAGAAGGTTTACTATTTGGCGAAGATTTACCTCAAGGGATATATATTTTGCAGGTAAAAGATGAGCAAAAAGTATGGACAGAAAAACTAATCAAACGATAATATATATTGTAAGTATTTTTTTAATATAAGCCAAATACATGTATTTTGTCGATTAATTTAACATTTTATCGAATTAAATAAATTTTTAAAACCTAAAAAATTTCTATTCAACTGATTTGCACTAAATTTAGTATGGAAAATTTTGATTTGTAAAGAGTTAAGTCCCACCATTACCTACTTAAAATAATGAAAAATGGAAAGTAAATTAAAAATAGTGAATGAAAAGAAAAGATCAATAAATACATTCCTTATATTGCCCTGCTTCTTGTTTTTCTTCACTACTATAAATGCACAAGTTTCTGCCTATTTCTTTAGTGAATCATTAGAAACCTATTCAGAAATATCAGGTGGAACTATAGCTTATGCTTCTCCATGGGACGATCATGTAACTGGTGCTGCCGTTTCAGCCAATTTAGGCTTTAATTTTGAATTCAATAGTACGGTTTTTACCTCCTGTTTCATAAGTCCTAATGGTTTTATAACTTTTGGACCCACACAGCCTGGGAATATGAATTATGTTCCAATAAGTAATACCGGAACATATCTTGGTTCTGTTTGTGCGTTAGGAACAGATTTAATCTCAAATACTGATCCAATTACTTTTACCACTATTGGTACTGCCCCCAATAGGGTTTTTGTAGTACAATGGAAAAATGCAGAGCGTAAAGTAGAGACAGGTGTTTTTAATTTTCAAATTAGATTATACGAAACAACTAATGAAATTGAGTTGCGTTATGGTTTTTGTTTTCCAGAAAATACGACAGTAATTACAGCTCAAGTTGGATTAAGAGGGCCTAATAATACTTTTTTGTCGAATATTAGTAATCGGTTACAAACTGGAGTAAATATTAATAACGTTTGGTTTTTAAAAAGTACTCCCGGAACAGCAAATTCAAGCTCAATGAGAACTAGTATGGCGGAATACCCTGATAATGGATTAGTATACCGTTACAGTGTTCCTCCGGCTTGTTCAACGCCAACAGGTAGCCCCTCAAATTTGGTAATTGGTGGAACTTCAATTACTACTACAGCTTTTACCGGAAATAGTTTTACCCCCGCAACTCCCTCTTCCATTCGATATTTAGTGCTAAGAAGTACAGTTAATACCCCACCCGATGCTACTCTTGTTCCAAACGGAACTTATTGGGGGCCTGGTAATGTTATTGGCGGAACTTATACAGTTATCAGTACAACCAATGCCAGTAGTTTTGTTCAAACCGGTTTAGCTAGCAATACTACTTATCATTATTGGGTAATACCTTATGATGGGGATTGTTTTGGTGGACCGCTATACAATCTATCCAATATGATTTCCGGGAGTCAAACAACTTGTATACCCGCTACTACTTTATTAGCCAATACAGGAGTCAACGGAAATGGATTTACAATTAACTTTAATGCTGTTCCCGGTGCAACAAATTATCAAATTGATGTTTCTACCAATAATACCTTTACGGCTATCTTATCTGCTTATAATAATGTATTAACCGGTGGAGCAACTTCTTTTACGGTAACAGATTTACCTCCTTTAACAACTTATTTTTTTAGAGTGAGAGCCGTGGGATTGGGTTGTAATTTAAACAGCACCACCGGAATTGTGGTGCTGCCTTGTGGTTATTATTTTATACCGTATAACCAGAATTTTGACACCACAGCAGTGAATGCCATTCCTAATTGTACTGCAACGGTAGATGATAATACAGACGCTACCTCATGGAGGGTTCAAGCCATTAATCCGGCATCTGCTCCAAGAGCATTATACCTCAATAGAAATACTACCGTAGCAATGGATGACTGGTTTTTCTTACCGGGTTTGAAATTAGATGGAGGTACAGCTTATCGACTTTTTTTTAGATACAATACTACCGCTACAACCGCACAAACAGAACGTTTACGTGTAAGGCTAGGAAGCGGGCAGTCCATTGCACAAATGAACATTACTATTTTAGACCTTCCTAATATAACCAATACCATTTATCAATCTGCTTTTGTAGATTTTACTCCGGTAACGAATGGAATTTATTTTTTAGGGTTCCAAGGATACAGTGCAGCAAACCAAAGTTATATTGTGTTAGACGATATCAGCGTTACAGTTGCTCCAACCTGTGTTGAACCTGAAAATTTAACCGTAAATAGTGTTGGAATCAATGCCGCAACAATCGGTTTTGATGCTCCAACCACTGTGCCTTCTCAAGGATACCAGTATTTTCTGTCAACCTCAGATGTGCCTCCAACTACTGCTACAACGCCTTCTGGTTCCGTACCTTTTGGTTCTACTTCAATTTCGTTGTCCGGGCTTACTTCTTCCACTTCTTACTTTTTATGGATAAGAGGAAATTGTGGCGGGGCAGATGTAAGTATTTGGACACCTGTTTTTGCATTCAGTACCGATTGTAATCCACCCGTATTTACAACATTAACTCCCGCTAATCGTTGTGGAAACGGTACGGTGAACTTGGTGGCTGTTCCAAATGGGGGCTCTATAACGCAATGGTATGATGCACCCGTTGGTGGAAATTTATTGTTTACGGGCTCTACTTTTACAACTCCTGCCCTTACTTCCACTACAACGTATTATGCTCAGGCAAGAGCGGCAGGTGGAAACGTGTCTGCCGGCCCCAGAACACCAAACTCCATTCCCGGGAATAAAGCTTTAATTAATACTCCTTCCGGAGTTTTTATTTCGATAACAGAAAATACACAATTATTGGGGGTTGATATCTTTCCATTGTCTTCCGGTCAGTCGGGATTAATGGTTATCCGAAATTCACTTAATGTTGCGGTAGCTTCTATCCCTTTTACCACCACTGTTGTTGGGGGGAATACTCCGCAAACCATTCCAATTAATTTCAATTTTACCCCCGGAAATTATTCGGTAAGTTTAACATCAGTTCCAACTTCAGGTTTGATTGGAAATTCAGATAATATTGCTTATCCTTACACAAGTTCTGTTGCTTCAATTTTAGGTAATAATTTTGATAATTCATTTTATATTTTCTTTTATAATTGGCGTTTTACAACCACATGTTTGTCTGCAATGACACCAATTACGGCAACTATTACACCTCCTCCAAGTTTGAATTTAAGTACTAATTCTGCTGTTATTTGTAGTGGTGAAAGTACTTCAACAATAAACGTAATTGGAGCTGGCTCTTTTAATACATTTACATGGTCTCCGGCAACAGGTGTATCTGGTTCAGTAGGAACTGGTTTTACATTCAATCCAACAGAAACAACGGTTTATACGCTAACTGCCAGCCAAACTTCTGGTGCTTTCTGTTCTGCAAATACAGCTATAACAGTTACAGTTAACCCTTCTCCTCCAACAATTACCATTTTACCTGGCGACGTAACCATTTGTGAAGGAACAATTCAACCTTTAACCGCTACTTTTGGAGCATCAGCAGCAGTAAATATTGTGAACGAAAACTTCGAAGGAGCTAGTGGTTGGACCGTTACAAATACTTCTGTAGGAGGTAATGTGGCTAATGCTGCTTGGACTTTACGAAATAGTACTTACAGTTATACCAGCGGTTCCTGGACATTTAATGCAAGCAGTAACGACGCCTCTCAATTTTATATGGCCAATTCCGATGCTCAAGGCTCGCCAAGTAGTAATTTAACCAGAACTACTTTAGAATCACCAACCTTTAGCCTCGATGGCTACTCAACTGCAGGAATCAATTTTTGGCATTATTTACGATGGATTAACGGAAACAAAGCACATGTAGAAATTTCAATCGATAATGGAATTACATGGGTATTAGTAGGAACATATACAGGTCTTCAGGGGAGTGCCTCTAATTTTGTAAACAGAACAATTGATATTACCCCATATGTAGGCAACAGTTTTGTAAAAATACGCTTCTTATTCGAGGCCACATGGGATTATGGTTGGGCAGTTGATAATGTTCGTGTATTTGGTGTAATTGCTTCTGCAGTAAACTGGACACCAACAACCGATTTATTTACGGATGCTGCAGCCACAATTCCTTACACCGGTTCGCCAACTTCTTCGGTTTTTGCAAGGCCAAATGTAACCAGAACATATAATGCAATACTAAATACAATTGACGGCTGTATTTCACAATCGGCTGTGACGTTGACCGTTGATGCTTTACCCATCGCAGGAACGCTCAACGGTAACCAAACCTTGTGTGCCGGTTCAGCAGTTGCTAATTTAGATTTAACAGGTAGCTCAGGTTCAATTATTCGTTGGGAATACGCAGATGATGCTGCTTTTACCGTCAATGTTACTCCTATTGCCTTTACCGGAACTTCCTTAAGTTCACTTCAGATGGGTGTGTTCTCCAATACGCGTTATTTCAGAGCAGTTTTAGGAAACGGTGTTTGTCCTTTGGTTTTCTCCAATGTAGCGGCTGTAGAATATCCTACTACTATTTGGAATGGTTCGGGATGGTCTATTGGAGAACCGGATGCTACTAGAAGAGCGGTGTTCATGGGGAATTTCACTTCCACCGGAAATATCACCGCGTGTTCACTCGAGGTGCAATCCGGTAACGTAATTATACAATCCGGTCACACATTACTCATTACCAATAATGTAAATGTAACCGGCCCTATTGCTACTACAAGTTTAGTTTTTCAAAACGATGCTTCTTTGATTCAAATCAATAATGTAGCAAATACCGGAAACATTCGTTATTTCCGTGACGCTAATCCAATGGTGCGTAATGACTATACCTATTGGTCTTCTCCTGTAGCAAACCAAGTGCTTAACGTGTTTTCGCCTTTAACCAACCCAAACCGCTATTATATTTTTGATAATACCGTTTATAATTGGGTGTCTGTGCCGGGTGCCTCAACTATGGTGCCGGGTAGAGGGTATATCATGAGAGCTCCTAGCAATTACAGTACAACCGTGCCTACCGTTTTTAATGGGTTATTCTCCGGAGTGCCCAACAATGGTAATATAAATACAAACGTTGTAGTTAATGGTTTCGGCAATCGAAATTTGTTAGGGAATCCTTATCCTAGTGCTATTCATGCCGATTTATTGGCAGATGCTTATCCAACTATTTTACAAGGCAGTTTCTATTTTTGGACGCATAATACACCGATTACCAATAATGTGTATACCGAAAATGATTATGCAGTCTATAACCAAACCGGTGGAACGGCTGCTGCCATCAATACCGGAATCAATAATGGTATTCCTACCGGATATATTGCTGCCGGTCAAGGATTCTTTGTTCAAGGATTAAGTTCAGGTACGGTTACATTCAACAATGCCATGCGTGTGATAGGAAATAACAGTGATTTCTTCCGTCCGGGTGGAAACAAAATTGAAGAAAGTACCACTACTAAAAACCGAATTTGGCTGAATCTAACCCATGCAACAGGAGCTTTTAAACAGCAATTAGTAGGGTATATTCAAGGAGCAACCAACGAAATAGACAATAGATTTGATGCAGATGCTGTTGAAGCAGGAAATTCCATCAATTTTTATTCGCTCGTAAATTCAAATCCTTTAAGTATACAAGGTAGAAGTTTGCCTTTCCTTTCCTCTGATGTTGTTCCACTTGGATACAGACTAACCCAACCCGGTGTTTATCAAATTGCGATAGCTCAACTGGATGGTCTTTTTGCAAATGGTCAAATCGTTTACTTAGAAGATACGGCTTTACAAATAACACATAACCTTTCTAATGGGCCTTACGAATTTACATCAGAGGCCGGAACAAATGAAAATCGTTTTATTCTAAAATATGAAGAGGGAAGTTTAACTATTGCTGATCCGGATGCCCTATCGTTTCAAGTGATAAAATTTGATCGAACCATTCAAGTGCAAAGTGCTTCTACTCAACCGCTAATTGAAGTCAAGTTGTTCGATTTAAATGGTCGTTTATTAGCGGTAAAATCGAATATTAATGAACCAACGGTTTCGTTTGATAATTTGCCTTTTGCCAATCAAGTAATCTTAGTACAAAGTAAAGTTGAAAACGGCACTGTCTTTACGCGAAAAGTAGTCTTTTAATCTGAAAACAAACAAATTTCCTAATACCCAACAAAAAGGATTATTGTGAAAGCAATAATCCTTTTTTTATGCAGCTCAATGGTATAAATTGTAAATATTTTTATGAAAAGGGCTGTATCGTTCCGTTTGTAAATTTTTGTAGTAAAAGTGCATCAAGGATATAGTAAACCTTTTTTTCATAAAATTCCCTACACATTTGGTTGGTTTCATCGTTTTTTTTAGCAGTCTATCGAATCATTTCTTGTTTTTTTAAAAGAAACTGTAGATTTGAAAATCGGTTACAATTGGATAACAATAGAAACCGATAAAAACAGCATAATTGTTATAAATTTAACAAAACATTTTTTCATTGTTAAAAAATAGAAAATAGTTAAGTGATTTATTGATGCAAAAAATGTACATTTGTTGTTACAACCATAAAAAAAGGGCGTCTTGAAAGCTGAAAAATAAGCGTTTAATCCGTTAATTATCAGAAAATTCAAACGTTATTTTTGTTAAATTGTCAATAGTCGATAAAATATGTTTTTTGTCGATGTTTTCATTTTAAGTAAAATAAGGGTAAACCTTTTTATTATGGGTAAAAAAATGATTTTTAAAACTGAATTTCCAAAAATAAAAACTATGAATTCAACTTTACTAACCTACATTAACAGTTCATCAAAATCAAAGTTTACAACCGTTTTGATGTTGTTGTTTCTAGCGATTGGTTTTACGAAAGCAACGGCTCAAGTATCTACCTACACTAAGGAACAATTTGCTTCTCCGGGCTATGTTGATTTACCTGGGACAAAAACAATTATTTATGGTGGTACTTGGGATGATCCTGCGCCGGTTTCAATTCCAATAGGGTTTACCTTTAATATCAACGGGGCAAATTATACTTCTGCCTTTGTGTCTGCTAACGGGTTTATCACTTTTGGAGGAACAGCACCTTCGGCAACTTCAACTACGCCTCTAAACACCTTGGTAGGTGATTATGCTATTGCAGCGTATGCTTGGGATTTAAGTGTTTATGGATCATTTGGAGCTCCGCAAACCAATGCGGTTGCTTATCAATTGTCAGGAACGGCACCCAATCGAATTTTAAAAATTGAATGGAGAGATGCAAGACGAGCAAAGACTTTAGATTCGAACATAACATTTAGCATGCAGCTTTGGTTGTATGAAACCACAAATATCATCGAAACACATTATAAAACGCAAGGAGGACTTGCTTTTTCTGTTGTTTCCACCGGTCAAGTTGGATTAAGAGGGACCAATACTGGGGATTATAACAATTGGTCTCATGGAAATACCAACTGGCCAATTGCACCTGCTACAATGACACCAGGTACTGCCGGAAATGCAACAGTAAGAATTAGAAATACAACGGGTGTGATAAGCACCGGAGCCGTTCGTTTATTCCGTTGGACACCAAATCCATGTAATGCTCCAACCGGTTTAAGTATGTCCAATGTATTAATCAATACGGCTACCATAAATTTTACAGAACCACTACCTATTCCGGCCAATCCATATCAATATGAGATAAGAACTGCCGGTGCACCTGGTACGGCACTTGGTGCATTAGATGTGTTAGGAACAAGTGCTACTTCTCCAATAAATGTAACAGGATTAACACCAAATACAGCTTATACTGCCTATATTCGTTCAGATTGTGGTTCAGGAAATTTCAGTAGTTGGGTGTCGGTAGGCACTTTTACAACCCTATGTACTGCCTTAACCGTTCCCTATTTACAAGATTTTGAAGGAACCACCGCACCAACCATTCCACCGTGTACGAGTGTGCAGAACATTGGTACCGGTAACCTATGGAATGTAGCCAATGCCGATGGAGATTCAGGGTTTTTTGACAACCACTTAATGTATTCACAAAGTGGAACACAAGCAGCCAACGTATGGTTTTACACCGAAGGTATTCAGTTAACCGCCGGAACAACCTACAGAATGGATTATCAGTACGGAGGTTCAAGTGTACCTTCTACGATTACCAATAGAATGGAAGTAAAATATGGTTTACAACCACGAAATGAGTTCATGACCATTCCGTTAGACAACCATCCAAATATCAAAGGTTCACCCACCGGAAACGTAGTGTATTTTACAGCACCAACCAGTGATGTATATTACTTTGGTTTCAGAGCCTACTCATTTGCGGCACAAGGAAAATTATTCGTAGAAGAAATACAAATTAATGTGGCCGACTGTTTACCTCCAACCGGTTTAACCGCCTCTACTGTTGCTTCAACTTCAGCTACGGTAAGTTGGACACCGCCATCAACCGCACCGGCTAATGGGTATTCTTATTTTATCACTACTACCAATCCGGTAGTAAATGCCAATTCAGGATTAATGGTGGTAGGTCAAACCTATAGAATTACTTCTGTAGGAACAACAAATTTTACAACTATTGGAGCCACTTCAAATACAGTAGGAACAACCTTTGTGGCAACAGCACCACCGGTAACGGCAGGAGCTTTTGTAGTGGGACAAACCTATACCATTAATGCTTTAGGTACAACCAACTTTGTGGCCATTGGAGCAACAACCAATACTATTGGAATTCAATTTATTGCTACAGGAGTAGGAGCAGGAACAGGAAACGCAATTCCGGCCCAAACTACTGCTGCGGGTTCAGGAGTGGTAGAAATTGTTCTAGGAAACAATGTTGCTCCTTCCGGAACAGTCGGAGCAGGTATTCCTTTTGTGAACTTAACCGGCTTGGCCAACAACACGACCTATTATATATGGGTAAGAAGCAGATGTAGTACAACAGACATCAGTGCATGGTCCGGTTACATTACATTTACTACTTTAAACGTACCGGCGTATTGTATTCCATCAAGTGCCGCTGCCACTACATTTATCAATAATTTTGCTACCACAAATGGTGTAACGAATATAACGAACTTATCCGGTTTTGCTTTACCAACAGGATATGCCGATTTTACAAGTCAAATAGTAACACAAGCTCCCGGTTTTAGCGTTGGCTTTACCGTTGGAGTAACTACTCCTATCAACACCGGTATTGCCATTTGGGTAGATTGGAATAACGACGGGACATTTGATGTGAGTGAAAGAATGTTTAATTCTGCCGCCTATGTTACAGGAGCTTCTGGTTCTTTTGTGGTTCCGGCAGTAGCAGCAGGCTTTTATAGAATGAGAGTGTTAACCGATTATTGGGCAACCAACCCAACACCTTGTATCATCAATACACTATTTGGTAACCAACAAGGAGAAACAGAAGATTATACCTTTAGAGTAGTGCCACCACCGCCGGCATTAACGCTTTCTTCTATAGCTAGTTCACAATGTGCCAATACTGCATCACCGTTAGTAACATTGACCGCAGGAAATTCACCAATATACAACTCTTTTACATGGTCACCGGCAACAGGTGTTTCAGGAAGTGCAGCAGCAGGTTGGACTTTCTCCAATACAACAACAACAGTTTATACCTTAACTGCCGTTCAAACGTCAGCTCCATTTAGTATCAATACAGCGAGATATACGTATACAGCTACACCTGCTCCAACAGCAGTAACAGTTACTCCGGCATCTCCAACGGTTTGTCAAACTGGTCCGGCTCAATTGTTAACCGCTACAGGGGGTATTGTAAACAATAGTTTAGCATTAAGCGAAGATTTTGAAGCAGGTGCACCGGCATGGACAAGGATTAACTTATCTACCGGCGGAGCAATAGCCAATGCAGCTTGGACAGATCGACCGAATGGATATAATTATGGAGGAACATATACCAGTAATGATAGTTCTACTTTTATTATGGCCAATTCTGATGCCCAAGGGTCTGGAACGAATACAAGTGTGTCTTTAGTTTCACCTGTATTCAGCTTAGTCAATTATTTAGATGCAACACTAAATTTCTTCCATTACTACCAAGGATTCTCCAATGGAGCAGCAATCGTACAAATTTCAACAGATGGCGGTACTACATGGGTACCTGGACCATTAGTGTCGTATACAACTATTTCACAAGGAACACGATCAAACTTTGCATTAGTAGGGGTGAACTTAGCGGCTTATTTAGGACAAAGTAATTTAAGAATACGTTTTAAATATGATGCACAATGGGCATGGCATTGGGCAGTTGACAATGTAACGGTTCGTGGTACCAGAAATGCTCAAATCGTTTGGAATACAACTCCACCAACTGCCGGAACAGATTTTGTAACGCCAATACCGGGGTTATTCACTGATGCAGCTGCAACAACTCCCTATACTTTAAATACTGTATCGGGAACAGTATTTGCAATGCCATCTGCCAATACGGTTTATACAGGAAGTACTAACGCAGCAGGATGTGCCGCATCAGCCACTGCTACCATTACCGTAACACCGGTAGTGGCAGGAACAGTATCCGGTACACAATCAAATTGTGATGTAACCGCATTTACCAATTTAACATTAACCGGATTTAGTGGTTCTGTAGTACGTTGGGAACATGCAGATAACCCTGCTTTTACAGTAGGAGTAACACCAATTGCCAATACAACGGCAACCCTTACACCGGCTCAATTCGGAACGTTTTCAACTATTCGTTATTTCCGTGCAGTTGTAGGAAATGGAATTTGTAATACGGTAAACTCAAATATTGTATCGGTAACAATACCAAGCACAACTTTAACAGGAACAAATACTTGGAGCAATGGTCTACCGGATGCAACAAAAAGAGTAATTATTGCTGGTAATTTTACAGCAAGTACCAACTTTGCAGCGTGTTCTATTCGTGTTTTAACAGGAGCAACATTAACTGTTCAACCCAACGTAACGGTAACAGTTCAAAATGAATTTGTAGTAGACGGACCATCTTTACCTAATACAGTGGTATTCCAAAACGGTTCAACATTATTACAAAATACTAATGCAACCAATAGCGGTACGATTCGTTACATCAGAAATTCGTCGCCAATTATTCAATATGATTATACTTATTGGTCTAGCCCGGTAGCGAATCAAGTATTGAGTGCTTTTTCACCCAATACTAACCCAAACCGTTTCTATGTATTCAATCATACCCCAACGGTTTACCAATGGGCTAATGTAAGCAACGCTTCTGTGATGGATGCCGCAAGAGGATACATCATCAGAGCTCCTAATACAATTAGCACTACAGTACCTGCTCCATGGGCTGGTGAATTTTTCGGAACACCACATAATGGACAGTATACAGAAGGAGTAGTGTTAAGTGGAAATGGGGATAGAAACCTTTTAGGAAATCCTTATCCAAGTGCTATTAGTGCAGATGATTTATATGCTGAAAATTCAAGTGTGTTAGTAGGTAATTTCTATTTTTGGACACATAATACACCGATAACGGCTAACAATTATAACGCTAACGATTATGCTACATACAATGGAGTTGGAGGAGTAGGAACAGCCGCTCCAACAACCGGAGTGAATACTTCTGCACCTACAGGTAACATCGGTGCAGGTCAAGGTTTCTTCGTGGATGCAGCAGCAACCGGAACAGTATTTTTCAACAATACCATTCGTTTAGCCGGAAGTAATGGACAGTTTTTCCGTCCCGGTGGACCAACAAATCAATCACAAAGCATTGAAAAACATCGTTTATGGGTAAATATCGCAAATAATCAAGGAGCTTATAAACAAGCATTAATTGGTTATTTAACCGGTGCAACAAACGAGAGAGACATGCGATACGATGCGGAATTAACAGAAGCCGGAAATACAGTAAGCATTTATTCATTGTTAAACCAAGATAAATTAACCATCCAAGGGCGTGCTTTACCTTTCCAAGTAGCTGATGTAATTCCTCTGGGAGTAAGAACTACTCTTGCAGGCGAGTTTACCATTCAATTAGAAAACTTTGACGGTATTTTTGCAGAAGGACAAAATATTTATTTAGAAGATAAATTGTTAGGTATTGTTCACGATTTAAAAGCAGGAGATTATACTTTTAGTACAACTGGTGGAACCATTGATAATCGTTTTGAAATACAATTTGAAGAAGGTTCGTTGTCGGTTAATAATCCTAAAGATATCGCTAATGCAGTTGTAGTGTACAAAAATAATGGTGTTATCTACATAAATTCAGGTAACGAAATTATGACCGATGTAAAATTATTTGATGCCAGAGGCAGATTAATTACTACGCAAACTGCTTTGCAAACTTCAGAAGTAGAATTTAATAATCTACAAGTAGCCAATCAGCTACTTTTAGTTCAAATTACGATACAAAACGGAGAAAAAATCACCAAAAAAGTAGCGTATTAAAATTTAGTATATTGCTGTAAAAACCCTTGTATTTGCAAGGGTTTTTTTGTTTTTATACAATATTGTTAAGAATAGTGTTAAAATACAATGATTGCATTTTATCGAGTTTATTGACATTTCAACGATTTGCTAATTTTCGCGTAACATCGTATTAACATATTTAGTATATTCACTATCTTAATTTTAAACCAATTTTTTAATTTATGATGAATAATTACATTCCGTTGAGTACGCGTTTGGGGACGTGGCTCAAAACCCGAGAACCGGATGGAATTGGGCAATCGCCCGGTGTAACATCCAGTAAGCTACGATGGTCGTGGCTTACGAGTATTTTTATTTTAGTTATAATGCTAACTGGGAATTTTGTTTATTCTCAAGTAGCTTCATACAGTTTTGCCAGTTCCGCAGGTTCTTACACGCCAATATCTGGAGGTGTAAATATGCAACTTTCTGCAACGGCAACAACACCTTTTGATGCTCAGTTTTTCCATAATGGATCAGGTGGACTAAACGGTACAACAACTGGAGGTACTTATAATGGCTTCCCTATTGGATTTGATTTTACTTTCGATGGACAGACCTTCAATGGTTTTTACATTGGTACTGATGGATGGATAAAACTAGGGTCTACTACCGGTAGTTTAGTTGGTGGTGCAGGTTCTACACCAATATCTTCCACAACATCTAATACAAATAATGTTATTTCAGCTTTTGGAGTAGATTTAGCAGGAGGTTTGAGAGCTACATCCGCTACACGCACATCAGGTTCCAATATTTTCACGCTAACAAATGCAAGTACAGCTATTTCGCCCTTCATTACAGTAGGTATGCGAATTTCAGGAACAGGTATTCCAACAAATACTACTGTTACTGCTGTTTCTGGAAATACCATTACAATGTCAGCAAATGCTACTACAGGTTCTACATTTGCTTCTGCGATTTTTATTAATAATGATAATATTTCCTACAGTACAACTGGCACTGAAGGGTCACGTGTCTTAACGGTTCAATGGAAAAATGTGATGCGTTGGTCAGTGTCAGGAGATTTACTAAACTTCCAAATTAAGTTATATGAAGGAACTAATCAAGTACAGATAGTTTACAATATAATAGCTACAGCTTCCGTATCAACAAGCTCTACAATACAAGTAGGTTTAAAGGGAACTGTTTCGCCTTTAACATTTAACAATAGAACAGGTACTGGCTCTACTGCGTGGACTAGCTCCACTTCGGGAACTATCTCTACCTCTACTCTTCCTTTTCAAGGAGTGTTAGGTACAGGAGGGGCAATTGTTCCAACAGCTGGGTTAATCTATACTTGGTCTCCACCTACACCCTGTTCTGGATCACCTTTAGCAGGAACAGTTGCTCCAGCATCACAGAATATTTGTTTAGGAAGTGCTGTTGGAACGTTAACAGCTTCTGAATTGTCCTCAGGCGTAACCGGTCTAACTTTCAGATGGCAATTAGCTACGGCTGATCCTAATTTACCAGGAAGCTGGTCAGATGTAGTTCCGGCTCAAACGAATGTTACTTATACTCCTCCTGTTTATGGTGGGACTACAGTTTATTATCGTTTGGTAACTACTTGTACAAATAGTGGTTTATCAACTGCTACCTCATTTGCAACGGTTACCAATCCAAATAATCCGGCTACTCAAGTAACGAATGCGGTATCTTCAGCAATCTCAAATTCAGGGTTCAATTTAGCTTGGACGAATGGTAATGGAACAAGAAGAGTAGTTATTTTAAGTCCTACAACAATTGTTGACCCAACCAACGCAACGGGTGCACCGGCTTTAGGAGCTAATGCTGTGTATGCCGGTTCAGGTCAACAAATTATGTTTGACGGTACAGGAACATCAGTTACTATTTCTGGTTTAACTTGCGGAACAACATATAACGTAAAAGTATACGAATATATCCGTTGTGGTGCCGGTCCTTTTGATTACTTCTATAATGTATCTACCGGAACGAATGCAATTTCAGTTACAACCACAGCACCGGCTCTGGCAACTTTACCTTCTAATAATAATTTTGCCGGTTTTACAGGAACTAACTTATCAACAGTATTCCCGGGTTGGTCTGAAGCAACAGGTACCGCACAAAATTTAAATCCATCTGGATCTACATCAAGTTGGGCAAATTCTTCGAATTTCAGTGGGATAACCACTGCAAAGATTAATTTATATACAACTACTGCAAATGCATGGATAATAAGCCCAAAGGTTAATTTATCTGGGAATAGTAGACTAGTATATAAAGCAGCAGTTACTGCTTACAATGGTTCAGCCGCTGCCACTATGGGGTCTGATGATGCTGTAAAAGTATTGATATCCACCGATGGTTGTGGTGCGGTTTGGACTGCATTAAGAACGATCAATGCTTCTAATGCTTTACCTAATACATTACAAGATTTTGAATTAGATTTATCTGCATACACTGGTCAAACCGTTCAATTGGCTTTTCAGGGAACAGATGGACCGGTTGATAATGCGGAAGATTATGATTTCCATATCGGTGTATTAAAAATTGAGTTGATTCCAAATTGTAATGCACCATCTGGTTTAACAGCGACGTTTACTTCAACTACGAGTGCAAACTTCAGTTGGAATGTACCAACACCAACACCATCTCAATATGAGTGGGCGGTAACAACTTCAGCTACACCACCTACAAGTGGTGCGGTAGTGACAAGTCCGGCTGCTGCTTCTACTTCATTAACGGCTGCTACTACTTATTATCTTCATGTAAGATCTGAATGTGGTGTGGGAGAATATAGTGCTTGGGCAACTTCATCATCGTTTTTTACAGGATACTGTAACCCTGCACCATCAAGTGTAGATGGTTCTGGTATAACCAACGTTAGTTTTGGGGTTTCTCCAAACGTAGTAAATAATTCTACAGCTACTGAGGCTGGCAATTATGGAGATTATTCTGCTCAAGTAGGAAGTCTACGTAGAAACGTTGTTTCGACTGTAAATATTACGTATCAAACAGGATATACTTATGGAACCTCAATTTGGGTAGATTTCAACAACGATTTAGATTTTAATGATGTAGGGGAGCAAGTAGCTCAAGGTACTTCTTTGAATACAAATCCAACTACGTTTTCGTTGAGTTTTACAATTCCATTGAGTACACCACTAGGGAACTACCGCATGAGAATTGGTGGGACAGATGATGATATCCTTACAAATCCATGTTATTCTAGTGTTTATGGTTCTTTTGAAGACTATACTTTAAATGTGTTGGCCGAACCTACTTGTTTCGTTCCAACAGCGCTTATTGCTTCAGGAGTTACTTCCTCTGCAGCCACTTTAAACTGGACTGCTCCAACTCCAGCCCCATCCGTAGGGTATAACTATGAAGTGAGAACTTCCGGTGCTGCCGGTAGTGGTGCAACAGGATTATTCCAAGCCGGTACTTCTGCGTCAACTGGAATTGTAATTGCTTCCGGTTTATCAGGAAACACTACTTACTCTGTTTACGTTCAATCGGACTGTGGATTAGGAGATTTAAGTGATTGGACTGCGGCTTATACATTTAACACTTTATGTGATGCTGTAACTGTTTTCCCTTGGAATGAAGGTTTTGAAACAAGTACAGTTAACTGTTTACGTGTAATTGATGGTAATGCCGATGCAGAAACTTGGGGATTATATGCCTCAAATGCTAGAACAGGTACAAACTGTGCCGGAATCAATACTGATTTCAATGCTTCGAATAATGATTATTTAATCACGCCACAATTAGTATTAGGGTCTACTCCAAAACGTTTAACGTTCTGGGTAAAAGCAAATTCTGCTTCTGAGCCTAATGAGGTTTCGGTTAGAGTTTCTACAACAGGAACAGCTCTTGGTGATTTTTCAACGGTAGCTATGGCTTCAACTCCGGTTGGTTCGACTACCTATTCTCAATTAACAGTTGATTTATCTGCTTTTGCAGGTCAAACGGTTTATCTTGCTTTTGTTAGAGATGCTGCACCTGCTGATGGATGGATTTTATTTGTAGATGATGTGGTCGTAGAAAATATACCACCGGCAATTACTAGTTTTACACCAGCCTCTGTTTGTGAAAGCGGAGATACAGTTACTGTTACAGGTACAGGATTTATTAATGTATCAAGCGTTCTAGTAGGTGGAACTCCTGCTGCTTCTTTCACAAATCCAAATTCAACTACTGTTACTTTTGTTGTTCCAGCAGGAGCTACTTCAGATTTAGTATATGTAGTTACACCTGGAGGAACTGCAACTAGTGCAACCAATTTAACGATTAACCCTTTCCCAACCAACAATCCTATTACCGGACCAGACGATAAAGTTTGTACCGGTGGTACACTTCAATTAGTACCGGGTGGAGCTGGAAATGATTGGAGTTCTTCAAATAATTTAATTGCTACTGTGGATGGAAATGGTTTAGTAACTGGTGTTGCCTCCGGTACCGTTACTATTTCTTTCTCTATTACCGATTTTGGTTGTACTACTACACAAACGTATGACGTTGATGTATTAGAAGGAGTAACTATTACTACTCAACCACCTTTGACTAAATCAATACAAACCGGTACTAATTCTTCTATTTCTGTAGTGGCTACAGGAGATGGATTAACTTACCAATGGTTTACTTATGATATTGATACAGATTCTTATATTGCGGTTGTTGCTGATGCTACGTTTAGTGGTGTTGACTCAGCTACTTTAGTGATCACAAATACCCCTGAAACCCTTGACGGTGCAGAATTTTATTGTGAAGTGTTCGGTGCTGCTCCTTGTGGTTCTGAAATTTCAGGAAGTACTATTGTTTCTGTGGGAAGTACTGCGATTACGGCTAACCCAACTAATCAAACGGTATGTGATAGTGGTTCTGCAACATTTACAGTAACAACTTCAGGAGATGTGGAACCTAATGGATTTACTTGGTATGAAGATTCAGGATTAGGTTTTGAACCGGTTTCCACTTCAACAAGTGGTTTAACGTATACAGGAGATGGTACAAATACATTAACTGTAAATGGAATTACAGGTGCAAATAATGGATATTCTTATTTTGTAATTGTAAATGGACCTGCTAATGATCCGGGTTCTTCTGCAGCTAGTTTAATTGTAAATACTTCACCTTCTGTAACAGTTCAAGCATCAAATGCTCAAAATTGTGCTTCAGGTGGTAGTTCTACTTTTACTATCGAATCTAGTGGTTCAGTTGCTAGTTCTCAATGGCAATATTCAACTTCACCAACAGGACCTTGGAGTCCGGTAGTAAATGCAACTCCTGCGGGAGCAACTTATTCAGCTACTGCTACTTCTTTACAAGTTACTACAACTGCTGCAACTCCTGTAGCAACATATTACTACCAAGTTGTATTAAATGGTTTTGGAACTTGTTCATCTGCTACATCTGATGTTGTTTCGTTATCTATCAATAATCCAACAGCTAGTAATCCTGCTGCTGCAACTGTTGTTAGAGGAAATACTGCAACATATACTTCTACTGTGGTTGCTAATGCACCGGTATTCCAATGGGAGTTTTCAACTACTTTAAATGGAACGTACAACGCTGTTGTAGATAATACGCCTGCTGGAATTACTTACTCAGGAGCAAATACATCAACATTAAGTGTAATCACTTCTGCTAGTGCTGCTACGGGTGGTGGTCGTTTTTATCGTTTAAAAGTAACTTCTGGTAGTTGTGTCATAAACACGGTAGGGGCTTTATTGACACTTACGGATTACTGTGAATCAAATGCAACTTCTGCTGATGATGACGATATTGCTCGCGTAGTTTTTGGTTCTTTAGTGAACCCAGCTGTTTTGCCTTCACCATTGACAAGTAATCCTGCAGCAAACGCAACATACACAAACTTCACTTCGTTACCCCCTGCATCATTTATGCAAGGCCAGACATATCCAATTTCAGTAGCCCAGTTCAATGGAGATATTTACTATACTTGTTGGACAAAAGTTTTCATAGATTGGAATCAAGATGGTGATTTTAGTGATTCGGGAGAAGCTTTTAATGCTGCTGGAGGTGTTGATGGACCTTCAACTGCACCAGCTAATGGAATTGTATTTAGTTCTAATATAACCGTACCAATTACTGCTCTTGTTGGAAATACAAGAATGAGAATTATTTTAGACGAGTTTGGTTCTTCATCATCTAATTCAAATGGATGTGGAACATTTACTTATGGTGAAACGGAAGATTATACCATCAATATTACTGCCGCTCCTTCTTGTTCAGGTACACCTGTGGCCTCAACTGCAACAACCAGTTCAACAGGGGTATGTAGTGGCGGAACGGTTAATCTTGGTTTAACAGGTGTGCCGGCAGAAATTGGTTATACGTACCAGTGGTATAGCAGAGAATTACCGGCAGGTAGTTTTGCTCCAATTGGTGGTGCAAACTTAGCAACTTATACAACTCCTGCTTTAACAGTAAGTGCTGAGTTTTATAACTTAGTGACTTGTACTAATTCAGGATTGTCAACTCCTTCTTCAACGGTAGCCATTGCTGTGAATAACTGTAATTATACAGTAACAAGAAACACAGGTATTACTTATAATTCTATTATGAGTACAGGTAGTACATATACTTCTTTATTGTCAACTTCTAACTCACCAACGGGAGATGACGGTAAAACGAATACTGTAAGTTTAGCAGGAACAACTTTTAAATACAATGGAGCTCCTGTAACTGGATTCTATGCTACGTCTAATGGTTGGATGACGTTTAATACTGCTTTAAACCAAACCAGTCTTACCAATGATTTGACATCTTCAACGCAAAATAATGTTTTAGCACCTTTCTGGGATGACTTGGTGATTCAAGGAAATAATAATGCTAATAAAGATACATCAATGCGTTATCAAATTAACGGTGTTCTTGGTAGTGGTTCTGCAGAAATCATAGTGGAGTGGGCTGAAATGGAGAGATTCAATTATGGAGATCCAAACTTAAATTTCCAAGTTGTTTTACGTGAAAGCGATAACTCAATTGAGTTTAATTATGGAACTATGCAGTTGTTTAACGGAAATAGTAATGGAACTACCTTTACTTATTCAGTAGGTATGAATGGTACCTCTCCGGGAACGGCTACAACTTCTAATCGTTTAATTCAACAGTTTACGGATAGTGCTAATTTTGGTACTGCTTCACAATTAGATTTACGTTTGTCACCGGCTTGTAACTCACAAATTAGATTTGTACCGGCTGCTGCTTACAGTGGAGGTACTGCACCATCAACTGTTCCGGCTAATGATAATCCTGCTGGTGCTTTTGTAATTGGTGTAAGTTCTGATCCATGTACAACCGTATGTGGTAATGTGTACAACAGTAAAAATGCTACAGCTACACCAGCCATTACTGCTTGCTCGGCTACCACACCAGGTAACGCTGACGATGATGTATGGTTTAGCTTCACGGCAGATGTAACGTATGCTGCTCACCGTATCGCTGTTCAAGCTTCTCCAGGTTACAATGCCGTTGTTCAAATTTTAGACAACACATTCGTTCCGGTAGCATGTCAAAATGCAGTAGGTAATGGTTTAAGTGAGGTAATAACCTCCGTAACCTTAGTTTCCGGTGCTCAGTATTATGTTAGAGTTTATGATTCTGCAACAGGAACTGCAGGTGGTTCTAGTAGAAGTGGTGAATTTACCATTTGTGTAAATACTGTATTGCCTCCACCAGCTTATGATGAACCGGCAAATGCTATTTCATTAACCGTTGGCTCAAACACATGTACACCAACCGCTAGTATTCCTAGTGATATATTAAGAGCTACCGCTACAGCAGGTGTTACTACTTGTACAGGAACACCTGATGATGACGTTTGGTATAAATTTACTACCGGACCGGTAACAGCTGGAATTACACATACAATTCGTGTTCAAGGTGTTTCTACCTATAATGCAGCATTGCAAGTGTATACCGGTGTTCCCGGAACAGCTAATTCTTTAGGATGTCTAAATAATACTGGAAATGGTGGTTTAGAAACCGTTAGTTCTACCACTTTATTACCAAATACAGAATACTTTATTAGAGTTTTCCATACCGGAGCAGGTGCTGCTAATGGAAATTTCTCAGTATGTGTATTCGCTTCTGCTCCTGGTTGTATAACAGCTCCAACAGCTCCAGTAAATGCAAGTATTGCATGTGAATCAACAACCGGAACTACATTGTCTTGGGCTGCTGCTCCTAGTGCGACAGCTTATGACGTGTTCTTTGGAGGTAATTTAGTTTCTGCAGACCAAACAGAGTTAACCTATGTTACTCCTGTTTTAGCTCCTGGTGCATATACTTGGAGTGTTGTTCCTAAAAATCCATTTGGATCAGCTACAGGTTGTTCTACATTTACTTTCACTGTAAATGCAAATGTTACTTACTTCTTAGACTCTGATGGGGATGGATTTGGTAATAATTTAGTGACTCAAGTTTCTTGTACTGGCGTGCCTGCAGGATATGCTGCTGTAGGAGGTGATTGTAATGATTTAATTGCAAGCATCAACCCAGGAGCGACAGAAATCTGTTACGATGGTATTGATCAAAACTGTAATGGTAGTACTACGGATGGATGTACGGTGATATTAGCCCGTTTACGTAACAACAATTGCGGAGCAACGTTAACGTCTATTAATGAAGTGTTACGTGGAGATTTATTATCTTCAAGTGTTCCAAA
>CALRRY020000045.1:0-24362 GCA_943370635.1 Variovorax paradoxus | reverse complement strand
AAAACAAAAAATAAAAAAAAAGAGAGCAAAGATAAGTTCCAGGTATTCAGAAAAAAAAGTTCAAGCCCTACGGGTTTTAAAAAAAATCTCCACCCATAACGTTTCGCAACAATATCCATTTCCGATTTCACGCTCATCCTTCCGAAGATGTATCGGGTAGTATTTTTTTTAAAAAACTTTTTTATCTGAAACCTTCCACTTGAACAGAAGGCTTTCTTTTTTTCTTTTTTTTCTTTTGAAAAATTTTATAGGTCGAGCGTAGCGAGGCACACCTGCATTTCAAGAGAAAATCCGCGAAAAATTGAAAATCTAATCAATTTTTAAAGCCGAATGTTATGCCGAATTTTATCATCAAAACCCACCGAGTTGGAACGATTTACTCAAAACCTCATTTATTCCTACTTAACAAAGGGATGAACAGCGGAAAGCCACAAAAAGAGCCATTTACTAACAGTTTTGTTATCATTTTTCAGAACGAGGAGGACTGCGAAAGCCTTTTTTTCATTGCTTATAGTTTATGGCAAACAAAATTTTGGCACCAACATTTAGTAGGTTCTGTAATTCCGTTTTTACGTCTAAATGATTTTAAAAAAGAATTCAATCCACAATCTAGATTGATGATGGTGGAACACGAGCAGCACCAAAAAAATGTTGCAGCTCTCAAACTTCTGGAGAAAAAAGAAAAGCAATACAAAGAGGATATGATGCTTATAAATGACATCCGTCGAGCCATTTTATACCGTTATTGTAGAAAATAAAACAATCCTGGTCCTTGCGGACTAGGATTGTTTGCACCTTATTCCCAAGCAAACTAACGCATAAGTGCAATATGATTGCACCACTTAAATAAAACGAAGAAAAGCAAAGCAATCCACATTTATTAACTGCTATAAACGAAAAAAGCCCCAAATAATGGAGCTTTCAAAGTGGTTTTTAACCGTTTTTAAGGGTTTGTTATTGGCTCTTCTTCCGATTTTACAGCAGTTTGAGAAACTACTGAAATAATGCTTCCGCCCAGAACCAAATAACCAGCTGCACTTACCAAGCCAACTGGCAAAGCAACCGGAGAAGCTATGATAATTCCGCCAACGGATGCCAAGGCAATCCCAACTGTTCGAAGAACTTTAAACCATTTTGGAGTTGGTGCCAAAACTCGTTCTGCCAAATTCATTTTATTATTTTTCATAATCTTGATTTTTAAAAATTGATAATTCTAAATTGTGTACTCTTTTTTCGATGTATTCTACTTTTTGGTTAAGTAAATCATTCCCGCTTTTGAACTCAGTTTTGATGATTAAAGCCATCGTTTTAACTTCAATCAAATCTTTCTCCATACTCTTGAAATCAGTGTGTAATTGCTTGATAAAATAAGCCACAACCGAGAGTAACAAGGTGATGAGAGTTCCAAAAAGTGCTGCTATGGCATTAATATTTTCCATTGGATTTGCTTTTTAAAATTGAAAATTATTTTCAATGGTAAATTTGTTAGAAGTATCCTTTGCCAATGCAACCAACTTGGGATAAATCATTTTGTAAGCTGCAATACTTTGGGTAACTTGAAAATCACCTTCAGCAAATTGGAAACCAAAACCACAAAGCGGACAACCGGCAGTATCTTTAATGGTGTTACCGACGTGGATATAGACAAAACTGAAATTCGGCATACCCGAAATCTCAATCATTCCCTGGTGTAAGTTTCCAAAAGCTCTCTTGTAATCCGCATTTTTTGCTCCCCAAGTGTTGAGTTTCAATTCAAAAACACCTGTAGGAATGGCAGTTTGTGAAGCAATCTTCACTTCCCTGATTTTATCTTCTAACAAATAACATTGGAAAATCCCGTTGATATACAACTGGCTCAATGTACTTTGTTTGCCTTGGGCGACCCTGATTATTTTACTTTCCATTGTTTTTGTTTTAAGGAGTTGATAAAAAAAATCCCTCGTTTTTGGCGAGGGATCCTTTAAGGTTTTTTCTAGAAAGCGTCCTCGACTTTCAAGCAGTTCCCACTTGAGAACAAGTAGTAGTTTCCACCTACTTGTTGGTAGAACTCAATTCCGATGCACTGCAAAACGGTTGTGTTTACCGTTGGAACTGCTCCATTAGGTAAAGTTGCAACAATTGTTGTAGCAGGAACTGGAGCGTACAAATCCAAAAAGTCACTGTATTGAATATCGCTTATCTCATTCAAAGCTGCATCCATAGGATCATAGCTGTTTGTGGTAGCGTTATATTCAAAATCACTCACTACTGAAAGGGAGCTAATCAAACGGAAGTGTGTGGCACCAGATGGAGCACTCACCAAATTAGCTGGGTTAAAATCAGCAACGACAAACTCTCCGCTTTCTCTACCAACTGTATGAGTTAATGAGTAAGGAGCATTGAAAATGCCATTGAAAGAAGAGTTTTTGTCAAACTCGAAACCTTTCAAGTAATTACGTTGGGTACTGATTTCAATTTTTCTGTAACCCCTAGCTTCAGTTTGGTCTTCCAAGTTGATTTTCTTCATAATTGAAGTTAATCTTCCTGTAACTTGACTGTCGGCCATTTGTTTCATCACTTGAGATAAGCCAGTTCGAACCGCTTTCCCGGCTTTGGCACAAGCGCCAAATTCATTCATATTCTCACGAGTTCTCTCGAACTCTGGTGCAGTGTTTACCTGATCACCACTAGGACCGCCAACCATTCCGGCGAAGTAACCTTCTTGTCCTTTAATTTTGAAGTGTCGGATGTCTCCAAGAGTTCCGACATACTTAATAACACCTTTCTGTCTTGCCATTTTTTCTAATTTTTAAAAGTTAATATTTGCTTGCAATTGCAGTAACAAAGTTCAATGATTATCTTTGAATATCAATAACTTAAAATACTGTAAATCAATGCAATACAACGCAAAAGCACCGTGCATAGTGGAAACCCACTGGCAAATTGAAGAAGTCCTTGATGGCGATAGCATCATCATTTGCCATCGTTTCACTCAAATGAAAAAAGAAATCCGTCTTTATGGCTTGGATGCACCAGAAGTAAAACTAAATAGGAAGATGATGGAGGATGAAGAGAAAAGCAGTTTACCTGCCCAATTATTGCTCCAATTTGGTTTGCAATCCTTGCACTTCGTTTTGTCGGTTGCACCGCCTAAAACGGTTGTAACTATCATTACTGAACAGGAGAACTATTATGACTACTGGAACAGGCAATTAGGGTATGTAATTTTACCTGGTGGAATATGTTTAAATGAATTACTTTTACAAAATGGGTATGCTAAAGCAACCCAGCAGTATTATTGTGGCAAGTTAGCAGAATATCAAACGATGAACCGCCAAGCACAGCTTGATAATATTGGGATCTATAGTCAAGTAAAAGTATTCTGATTTGTTGTACTTATGTTGTACTAGAGGGTTTTAAAAATTAAGGAGTACCAATAAATACAATACCTTACAGGCGTAAAGAATATATATACTAGTTAGCAGATATAATCCCAAAAATGACGAAAATGAAAAAAATAACAACATTTCTTTTACTTTCAACTCTAGTGAGTTGTGGAAGTTATACAATGAGTACATTTTATGTAAAAAACACTTCTGACAAAACTGTTAGCTTTGATGCTTCGGTTATGAAATTTTCACAAAGTGGACCGTATGATGTAAATCAAAGCTTTACCTTAAAACCTAATGATAGTGTATTAGCAAGAAAAGTTTCTATGAGAAATGATGTGAGTCCAGAAAAATGGTTTACTCAATTTAATATTTTTCACACGGACAGTTTAGAATTTAATGATCCAAAAATTCCAGAAAATTGGGTAAAGACAATTGGAAAAGATGGAAAACCAATTTATACTTTTAACATCGTAAAATAACAAAAAATGAAATATATATTATTTTTAGTAGTTACGTTAATTTCAACTCTTGCTTTTAGTCAAAACAATGATGATTTTGCAAAAAGACTTAAAGCAATAAATAATCAAACAATCATTTTTTATAATGTTGATGGTGTTGACTTTTCAAGTCAAACTTTTAGCAACGAGTTTTCAGAAAAAGGATTAAAAAAACTTTATAGAAAATATTCCATAAAAGAAAGTGATGCAAAAACAAAAGATGAAAAATTAAAATACAACAATTTATTCATCACTAAATCTGAAAATGTTGCAGAAAATATTAATCAGATTAGTTCGTATTATTTTGTTGAAAATCAAAACAAAACAGTTTCAGTTTTTTGGTTTGGTTATTATGGTAATCAAAATCAAGAGTTTGAAAGAAAATATGTAAACTTGATATTGAACGATGAAATACCAAAAGAAGTTTTTGAACCAATGACAATTGAAAGTATAGATTTTGCAGGTAGAAAAATTGAACTTGGGAATAGTTGCAATTGGACAAACATAAATACTGTTCAATGTCCATATTATGGCGAAATGAATTGGTCAGTTCATAAGACCTCGGAAAGTGCAAAAAACTCAATTGATAATCAATTCAACGTAACTAAAAGTAGAAAAGGTGGAAAAGTCCTTTCCGAAGAAGACGTTGACGTAATATTTGAAGAAACAGAAACAAAAGCTAAAAAAGTAATCTACGATTTTACAGGAGCAAAATCGTTACTTGCAGGAATGTCAGGCGGAAAAACCCTAACAATATATTATGTTGCTTGTAAAGTACGAGAAAATTATGTGAGTTGTTGTATGAGTTTTTGGAATAATGACACAATAACAGAAACTGGATTGGCACCATTATTAGACAAAGTAATGAAAATAAAAAAATAATTACATCTGCTAACAGCCGTTTGGCAATATGGCGGGTTTTGGGCTTAATTTAAAATTGGTTTTGTACTTGCAAAATCAGTGCTAAACCGAAAATTTAGGCTTCCTTAACCCCACGCTCTCCTAAGTATTCTTTGTTTGCACGCTGCTCTGCGAATGTCTTCTACTTCTCAACCCTTAACCTTTTCAATATTTTTAATTGCAGTTGAAAGCCCTGATTTTGAAAGTTAGTGAAATTGGTTTTACTTAAAACTTCGAATGATTATCGGTAAATACGTAGCGAATAGTATGTACATTCCCTACTTATTCATACCATATAAAAAAGCCCCATTTTTACTTTTCAGTAAGAATGGGGCGGTTATATAAGCCGTTTATGCCAATTTATTCCTCTTTAAAAACATAAATTTTGAACCACTTCCAATAAACCGGTTTGGTTTTCGATGGTAAACGTCATTGAAGAGGTGGCATGGTTGATCACAATAGGATAAACAACGGTAGCGTTGCCTGAAGCATTTAAATAACCTATTAATTCATCATCTGTATTTACGGTATACACTGCACCTTGATATTGCACTTGAATAGGATAATTAATCGTGAAACAAGTACCCAGTAACTCAAAACCACTTCCTTCATTTGGATTACAATTTATAAAATCTGCCGGTGTAAATCCGGAACACTCCGCCAAACAAGCATTTGAAAATTGTAACACTCCACCCGGTGTTGCAACACAAACCGGGTCATAAACCGTTGGACAAATACATCCCGTTCCTAAACATAGATTGTTTAATTCAAAGAACTCATAAGCAGATGTAACAGCAATGGTTTCATCATTATAAATTACAGAAAAAGGATATACAAAATCAGCAATCATTGTTCCGGAATTGGGATTGGTAAACAACTCCAGTAATTCATTTTCGTTAGCTATTACTACGGTTTCATTGTTCTGATTTAGTATCGAAAAAGGAAACACAAATTCGTAACACAGTGAACTAAAAATATAGTCATCCATTGTTTCAATTTCCAAACTATCTAATACTTCCCAGAATTCATCTTCATTATTGATGGTAATTATACTTCCATCAGATGCTAAAACAATTTGAAAAGGAAAAGAAATACCCTCTATATACAGATTTTCATTTTCGCTCGTTAATACCTCAATTAAGCCCTCATAGGAAGTAACCGTAATTGTAGTTCCGTTATTATACGATAATGTGATGGGATACACAAAATCAAAATAAAAAGTATTACTTTGTGTAGTCAATCCTTTTGAAGTTCTATCAGAACTGCCGCTGGTTTTTTTAATGTTGTTTAATACCGTTCGTAGCCCCATACTTTTTTCAACAGTATCATTGCTAATTTTATTTTCATCTGAACAGGAGAAGAAAAAACACAGCATTGTAGTTGCGAGTAATAATTTAATTTTTTTCATACGCTTTTTTTATTGTTTTATAATTTTTATTTTAAAATGGTAAGTCAACTCACAGAAAAATAGGTCGCTATAGTTGACACTTTGTTGTTTATTATTTTGGGTTAAACTCAAGCAGTAGTTAATCTCATTACTAATCACCTTAAACCATCTCATTATTCTCTATTTTAACAACAAGGTAATGATGAAGTGTACAGCTAAGACATCAAAAAAAGGGTTTAACTTTCGATAAAAACTAAACCCTTTCCATAATTCTGATAAAAACTTACTTCTTAATCACTAACTTAAAAGTATCATTCCAATTCTCGCCACTCACTTGTAACAAATAAATGCCATCCGAAAGTGCCGAAGTTGGTAACGTTGTTTGGGTGGTGTTATCAACCGTAAACCTTGAAACAGATTGTCCTAAAAGGGTAAAAATCTCTACCTTTTGAATGGGTTGTGCACTAATCAGGTTGACTTCATTTTTAGCCGGATTCGGAAACAATTGCAACTGAGTGATCGTTGGGTTATCAACACTTAACGGCAACGGAATTCCCTTTAACGTGATGTTATCAAATCGGTTATTTCCGTTGGAAGCTACCGTATTGCCCTCAAATGTAATCCTTACTTTAAAATTAGGATTATTGTTTACACCCGGAATTGCGGTAAAATCCAATTGAACCAAATTAAAAGTCGTGAGCACATCAAATTCGGTAGTGGTTAATCCTGCTTGCGTAAAATTGATACCGTCCAAACTGTAGGAAACAATATTTTTCAATTGCCCTTGGTTGGTTCGCATAACGGCATAATCAAATTTGATGTTTTGATAACCTGTTGTTGGCAAGTCAAATACCAAACTTCTGTTGACAGAAGGATTACGAACCCTAGCAATTCTTCCCGCGGCTTCGCCCAAATGTAAATTAATTGTTGAACCTTCGTTGTTGGAATCAATATCTCTTTCTCCGGTTCCGGTATAGGTCATTAAAGGGGATGCCTCTTGAATTAATTTGTAATCTGCTACAATTGTGGGAACATCTGCCGGGGTATCTAAAGTATTAAAATGCCAATAGTAAATCAAATCATCACCCGTTTGAGTAGGATCAATAAAATGGGCCGTAACCTGCGTAGCTTGCGATAATTGTAAAACAATATCCGGATTTTCATTATTCGGTTGAATTACCGCTCCATCCACTTCCCAATGGCTAAACACAAATCCCGGATTGGCTTCCGCTTTTAAAAGGGTTTCAATGTTTCCAAAAACCTGAGCTTGAAACGGATAACTCGCCAACCACTCCGAATTCATTTTAATTCTTCCGGTGTTTGCGGGTTGCACATTAAAAGTGGTAGCAAAAGGACCGGTCAAATTATAACACTCCCCTATTCCTGTATTCATTAAATACGCACATCGGGTAGCTAAGAATTCACGGGCATCTTGCACATTATTTTGCCATTCTTGCATGTTTCCACCCCATCTGGCAATTTGTCTGGGCATTTCGGGAGCAATAACAGCAATCATTTCGTCATAGAGCTGTAATACATTTTCACATGACAAAGTGGTATTCAACAAATCGGCATAGCGAGTAACATACATTTGACGGGCAGTTGGGTTTTCTTGAATTAATTTTCTAAGAATTTGCGTATGACCGTCACCCACATTCAAATCTTCTACTTGACACGGGTCGGCTGTGGCGGAAACATCCGGCATACCGGTAAAATTAGTGTAATGACCCAATGCGGCATCCATGTCCCAAAGGGTGTATCGCCATTTTTGGGCTTCTCCACTGGGGTCTAATCCTCTCCACCAACCGGTGTTGTAGTTCAACCAATCCCTTGACACCACAAACGAATTGATGACAAAATAGTCAATCAAACTGTTGATGTTAAGCTGACTGTTTACATAGTCAAAATGTTGAGCTTCGCCCATATTGTTGTCTTGAACGTACTCCACTAAACTGGTCCAGTCTGAAATGGCCGGAGCGTTTCCAAATTCTGCTTCCGTTCCACCCCATGTTTTGATGTATTGCAGATAAACATCACTACCATTGAACGTGTGATCTTGTCCATAATAATGGTCAGTATAGTCGTTATCATCTACCCTTTCTCTTAAATCATAAACACCCCAATAGGCTCCGTTTACAAATAAGGAAATGTGTGTAGAACTTCTTTCATCCAAGTCTAAACCAACCTTTTGTGATAAGGTCTGAATAAAGGGGTCACGAATGTGAGCTCCTCCTTCTTCAAACGGATAATTATCACTTGCTCCGGCTTTTACCATCAAACGGGAAAAACGAGTTCGATTGCTTGTTTCAAAAAACGGATGTTCCAATCGTCTTTTATAACCGTGGTCATCTCTTGAAACAAAATCAACACCGCGTTGTGGATAACTCCAAGAGTCATTACCGTGTTTGTCAAAGTCACCTGAGTTTTCATCGATGAACGTTCCGTCGTTTTCAAAATATTCAAAATGAGCTAAAGGTCGCAAGGAATCATTTCCACCAAATAATTGCGACAAATTAGCATCACCGGCAAATGAAAATACGGGTAATGAAGAATTTTCATTGATAAAATAAGTATTGGTTTCTATAAATCCGGGTAATACCGTTGGATTAGTACTAAATGCTCGAGCTCTGACTACTGTAGTGGCATTCAACGTAAGAGGTGCCGTATACAAAGGAGATGTTAAAGTAGGTGTTGAACCGTTTGTGGTATAACGAATCACTTCATTCTCTCCGGTAGAAGTCAACGTAAACGTGACTGAACCTTGATAACGTCCGGGTTGTACATCAAAGGTAGGTTTTGTGGCATAGGTAGTAAATCCTCCCGAATTGGCACCGCCGGGGGTTGGAGCAGTAAACACTCGCCATGTAGCGGAACCATCTGTACTTCTTCCATAGGAATGGTTGGTTTGGGTAACAAACATTTCGTGCGATTCCAAAACTACGCCACTAGGGTCGGCCAACACAATTTGATCAGGACGCAATTGGGTCAGGTTAAAATTTGCATATAAAACCGTCCCTGAAGAAACATCTCTTCGGCTACAATACACCAATATGCGACTATTCGGTGGAATTACACCATTTTGAATTTGCCATTTGGTAGGATCTGCTGCGTCATTACTCAAATGATAACCTGTTAGATTAAAATACGTATCGGGGTTGGCATTATACAATTCAATCCAATCTTCCGTTCTGCCAAAACCATCTATGAAATTTCGATTGGAGGCCGAATATTCATTGATAAAAATAGGTCCATCACCAAATTCTAATGTTCCATAGGTTACACTGATTTCTCTTCGGTTGACAAAATTAAAGGTAGCATTACAACCGGAGCCACCCCACACACGTGAAAAATGAAATGTAAAAGCAATCGTGCCGGTTGACGTTACATTCGCAATATCACTATTGTTGATGGTGTACGTAAAAGAACCCCCTTGGTCACCTGTTCCTGAAAAAACAGCGGTTTCTCCATTCGGACCCGAAACAAAACTACGCTGGTCTGAAATCCAGGCATCAGTGCCGGCAGTGGCTATAAAATCATAATTAATGTCGGAATACAAAACCGTTTGACCCGCCGGAACAGCAACTTGCAAGGTACTTTGCTGAAAATTAGGAGCAAAACAAGTGTTGACAATGGCATTATTTTCAATTGAAATTACCGGGTCAATGGTGATAGGATACACGCGTTCCGGTGCGGTTAAATACGATGCTTCTAAAATGGTTTGAATGGTATAGCGATTGCCCGTTTGCGGAATCACTTCATATATCGCTTCATAAGGTGTATGCGTATGTTTGAACTTTTTTTCAACAGGTTTAGCATCAGATACAATCGGGTGATGAAAGGTAAAAACAGTTTGTCCGTTGGCATCTACTATAAACAATTGATTGATTTTTTGTGCCGCATTATAGCCCATTTTAAAGGAAAATCCGGTGGGAAGTTCCAGTTGTTCTGCAATAATGAATCGGTTAAACGAAGCAGGAAATGACGCTTTGTTTTGGAGAATATAATCGCTTTTGATGGCTTCATTATACAACGTATACTGCTTGTCTAAGTGTGGCACAAGATTAGGAAAGTGCAAACGATTGTTCGATTCTACAGTTGGTGAAGGGGTTGTACCTTCCATTTTTTTGAGGAGTTGATTGTTGGCATCCACAAAAAGAAACTGCACCTCTTTGCCTAACTTGATTTCGTGATTCGAATGAAAAAGCGACAACGAGCGAGTATTGGAATTGAACTGAACATACGGGTCTTGAGCGGGATACACCAGCTGTTGACCTTGTTGCGTAATGCGGTAATCACGGGTCAACCAAAATCCGTTTTCATCTTGGTAATGAAGAGGCGATGCGGATTGAACGGTAGTTTGGGTTTTGTTGGTGTTCAAATACGTTTTGGCATGTTGTGTACGCAAATGCACCAACTCATAAGCCACCTCTTGAAAACCGGATGTTTTGGGATGTTTTCCCAACTCCGGGTGTTGCACATGAGAGGCGGGAATTTGCCTATACTGCTGTGCAAAACCGAATTGGGCACAACAAAGCACTAAAATGAATAATGTAATTCTTTTCATTTCTTACAATTTTTTACCGTAAAATTAGTGAAAAGGTTAAAAAAATAAAAATTTTTATTTGACCGAAAAAAAAAGGGCTTCCAACATCACTTTACCAGCTGTTGTACTGCTTACCAAGGCAACTTTTTTCAACGGAACCTTGCCTTTTCTTTTGACGCGATTTGACGCGATTTGACTACATTTGACAGGATTTGAATAGGTTTGAGTCATTTTGACGATTTTCTTATAATTTCTTGGGGTTTTGTTCGGTATTTGTTCGATACTTGTTCGAACGGGCTTCGGAAAAAGGGGGTGTTTTCCGAACAAATGTGCAACTAATATGGAAGAAAACCCTAAAAAAGGGTGTTTATGAGCAGGAAAACACTATAATAACTTTAAATTTTGATTCTAAAAAATTGAGCCTTTTTAAGCTTGGTTATCTTACAAAAATGGCTTCATACCTTAACCACTCCCATTCTTTTGTGGCATCACCTTAAATATTATTGCAAAAAAGGGGGTAAAAATATCCTTTTTTGCAATTTATCGACTAATCAAGTCGTTTGGCATTAAAAAATAGTTTTATCAGAAACATATTCTAATTTTGACCGTTTCTTTACAATTTCTTAATATTGTAGTCTGAAAAGTTCATAAGAAAACTTCTCTTAATTTAGAAAGGTAAAGCAAGTACAATAACGTAAAATTAAGTATCAATAATCGTCCATAAGTAATCGTATATTCATGTTTGTAAACATCACAACCGACCATATTTTTCATGTCATTGCTACGTTCATAGCGAGTTTTATTTTATCCCTTTTTTTAGTAGGAACCTATTACAATACCTCTAACAAGTCATCCAATAGTGAAAACATCAATTATCTGCAGTCGCTTATTCTAATGCCTTCGGTAGCGGCAATGATTATGCAGTCCATTGGTAACAGTATCGCCTTAGGTTTCGGAATTTTTGGGGCGTTAGCCATCATTCGTTTCAGAACAAATATTGCGGACCTAAAAGATATTGCATTTATTTTTTGTGCAATGGCTATCGGAATTGCATGTGGGGTAAATTCATTTATTGTTGCCATCGTTGGAACAATATTGTTTTGTGTTATTGCCCTAATCATCCACCATAATTTTGTAAAATACTTTGTAAAGCCATCGGAAGAAACCGTCAAGCAAGATGATGTCATCAGAATGAAAATCATCGGTTTAAATACGGTAGAAAAGAAGCAAGTAGTGGATGCCATTTTTAAAACCTATAGCCTGAATTATCAAATTCTGCGGTATCGCTTTTTCAAGCAAAAAAACGAATCCAATGAAGCGATTGAGACCGTTGAACATGAATACAAGTTTACAATAAGTGATTTTGAAGCGATTGATACGATCAAAAGTAAAATTAATGACGTAAAGGATGTAAGTGTGGATAGAATTATGTATGAAAACAAATTAAATTTTATAATCAACAATGAGCAAGAAAATAAAGTCTAATTATCTCATTTTATTAGGTGTATTGTTCCTTTTGATTTTTTTGATCATCAAAGGAATATATGTTGGTTTTGATGACTATGTTGGACAAACAATAACGTCTAAAATCGACATCAACACCGAGCACGATATTTATGTTGAAGACATTCTGGTAACTGTTGGAAAAAATGTAAAACAAGGAGATGTATTGATGATTTTGAAGAGTGTTGCCATAGAAAATGAAAATGCCGAAATTGAGGTAGGTTTGAAAAACATGGACAAAGTGGAAAATTTAGAAGCTTCTACCATCCAAGCCAATATCATTAAAATTAAAACTGAAAAAAATCAAAAACTGGCAGAACTGCAAGCTGAACTCAAAAAAGCCCAACAGGAAGCAGAATTTCAACAAAAAATATTTCTTTCAGAAAACAGAAAAGTAAACGACCAGAGTAAAAATGTTCTCATCGAAACAATTAAAGAACAAATCAAAACAACCACCAAAGAATACGATGATTTATTGGCCGCCAATTATAAAATTTTAAATTTACCCCAACAAGGTTCCATTGATGCGGAAGTGTACAAACAAAAAAAATCAAACAATATTGGCAACCTTAATTATCTAAAAATAACTGCTCCTTATGATGGTATAATCAGTACCATTTATGTGAGCAAAGGCCAGTTTGTAAGCCGCCATGGTGCCCTACTCAACTTTTCTGAATTAGCTCCTTCAAAGTCAATTGCTTTTGTATATGAACGAAAAACATTATCGATTAAAGAAGGCGATTCAGTAAACATTACCTCTCGGTACAATACCAAAAAAAACATGAAAGGAAAGGTATTAGCAATTGGCAATAAGTTTGTGTTAATGCCACAAAAAATATCTGAAATTCCGAATTTAGAATTTTTTGGACGGGAAATTTACATCTCCAACTTTCCCAATAATTCTTTTCTGGATAACGAAAGTATCATTGTAAATAAAATTGAAGAGTAATGAGAATTCTTTTTAGTTTACTTGTTTTTATAGTGGCTTTCCAAAACACTTTTTCGCAAACGGAAAACACAACTTCAAGTGTTGTAGAAACCTATAAAAACGAAGCCAACAACTACAAAAACAAGCTGGGTGTTATTGATAATGTAATCATTCGATCTGACATCAATCGTCTTGAAAACATCAGAACATCATTTCAACTCCGTTTATTGTTGAATAGTTTTGGCGTAATCAAAACGAATAAAGAGAAAATTGAAATTACCAAACAACTCAAACTAAATGACTACTTGCTCGAACGCAACAAATTTTTAAAGTCGCATTATGAGCACATTATCAATTACTATGAAAGCTCAATTGAATATGAAGACCTTAAAAAAAGTCTGAAAAATGGCAAAAAAGCAGATAGTTTATACAATGTTTATATCAAATCCTACCAAGAAATTGACTTCAAAGATTACATTGCAAATAAACAAGCACTGCTTAGTTTAGAAACAAAAGCAAACAACTATTCGTATTTATTGGATTCAATTAAAAAGCATATAAGTACCGACTTTTATTTTAAAAACATTGATGAAATAGAAGTGAAGGACATCAAAAAAGCTTTAGACAGTTTAAAGAAAGCAAATGCAATTTCTATAGTAAAGGAGAACCAAAAACTCAAAATAGACCTTTTAGAATCCACTATCAATCATCAAAAAGCAAAAAGGAATCAATTCATTGAAGGGATTATTATGTCGTATAATGTTAGAGATGATTTAATCTTAAATGATCGTTTTTTGATTGGGCTGAGTTTAAAATTGCCTTGGTTTGATTCTACCAACAAAAACAAAATTAATGAGTTGCAATTCGAAAAAAACACACAAGAATTAAATAGTGAAATTGTTAATGAAAACAGTGATTTTGAAATCAATAGAATATGCAAAGAATTTGAAATCAATTACAAAAACTATCAAACTATTGTACAGCATACTAATGAGTTATCTTCCAATGAGGCCTATAATTTAATTCTAAATTCCGGTAAAGTATCCATCTTCGAAATCCTTGAATTGGAAAAACATAACCAAAGTATGGAAAAAGAAATAAAGGATTATAAAGTAGTCCTCTTAAAATTATATTTGGAGTTTTTGCTGTTAAATGGACAGTTAGAAGAATTTGATAGGGTTTTAAAAGGATAATTGTTTTGTGCAAGACCACTCACGCTCACCGAATGTCACTGACTTCGGAGTATAAAATAATCAAGGTTACTAAAACATCTTCTAGTCTACATTGTCCCTAAGATTTCAAATCAGTTTGCTCTCCGAATGTTTCTAACTTCGGAGCGTAAATAATCATGCTTACCAAAATACAACTTCCCTTTTCAAATTAAACATGCTTCAATCAACCGGTAAACACCCCAATCACCTCCAAATACATCCCTTCTTTTGAGGCCACCGGACGATATGCACCACCAATAAGTTCATAATGTTGAAGTGAAACAATCGCTAAACTACCTTGCTCAATTGGCGAAGTCACAGGAACAACAAGGGTTTTCGGTAAATGAGAAATATCCGTAATCAAGATAGAATCACAAAGAGTCAACACAATCTCCCGCTCTTCATCACCCCATTGCAAAACACCCACTTGAATAGAAAAAGCATTTACACCTTTTGGAAGCAATAAAGGATGACCGCTTTTAGTTTGTAAATGCAAGGTGGAAGTAGCCCAATCAAAAGTTGTTTGAGCATACAAATGCTTCCAATGCTTTGAATAGGTAGGAATAGAAAAACCGGTCATCAACTGCCTTCCGGTATTCGTTGCCAAACCTTTGACAAAATCCCGCATACCACGTTCAGAAGTGGTATCCGCATTTTTTATTTTCATAAACAAACTCACCAACCGGCTGTGCAAGTCACTAAACCGATTAGAAAACAACAAAGGGGCTATAGCTACTTTAAACCGCTTCACCCATCCGGAAGCCCGCCCAAACTCTGTCCCATTTTGGCGTACCTTTTCCATGCTCGCTTTTGTCTTTATCGCCTCACCGTTAAATCCACCACCTGACTTACGAACAACCGGCTTTCCATTTAACGTATAAAAATTAAATCCGTCAAATGTGCCTGTAATTTCAAAAATTCTTTTAACTTTGGCCATACGTAGTGCTTTGAATAAGAATACATTACCACCTCATTCATTCAAGTGTAAAAATACACAAAGAAATTAACTTTCACTCAAAAAAATACATGATTTATACCGACTTTATAGCGAGGTTATAAGGAGGTTATAGCGTGTTTATAGCGTATCATCCCCTAGTATACTTCATATTTACTCCTGATTTACCTTAACGTTAAACCTGTTCATATTGCTGTTAGGGTAAAAAATAAAGATTACCTCAACATGACCAAAATTCCCAAAAACTAAAACTGAAAATAAATAAACGGTTGTAGCCCTGCTGATGCCGTGGCATAGACAATCCAATAGACAAAAGCCAACACAACGGCTTTCCCTACTAACGGAGTGACATCAAACCCTTTTTGGTGTAGTTGATATAATTGTAGTGTCTAAATTGTCATGTATGACAATAATAAAAAAATAGTAGTCATTTGAAAATTTTATATTAATTAAATCGGAGGGAATCTTAACAGTTTTCTTCTATCCACTTATACAAGTATTCAATTGTTAATCCCATACTAAAAAGATTAGTTCTAAGATGTAATGACGGAATTTCTTTATCCTTTTCACGATGTGTTATCGTTCGTAAACATCCAGGACATTTGTAATGGTCATGCGAAGCTTTTGTGCGAAGATAAGTGCATTTATGTGCCTTTAAATAATGAAACCCAATCCTTTGTCTTAACTGGCCTGTTGTTACCCATTTACAAAAAATTAGCAAGCAACTTGGTATTGCTTATTTTTTTTAATGGTTACATTTTCTAAACCTTGCAACAATCCATTTTCGTCTACATATAATTTTGAAAAATTCTTGGAATGATATCTAACTTGCGTAAATCCAAGTTTAATTAATTCCGATTTTCTTTGATCTTGATTCAATTTCATGAAATCTTCACAAAAAGTTTCCATATTTTCATCAAGTGATTCCATAGCTTCCTCCTCTGTTGAACCATATCCACTAATCATTAAAGAAGGAATAATTGACACAAAATGTTCCCCTTCTTTACCGCTAATCACTGTTGCTTGAATTGTTAAAATACCACCTTTAATACGAACGGTATCTTCTTCAGGTCTTTTTTCAAGTGGAGTTTTAGTTAATTTAGCCATAAATTATAGTGATAGTATAAGAAAAAAAGTAAACAAATATATGAATAAAAAATAAAAAAAATCGCATTTTTTCAATTACCTTAATTCATTTAAGCACCGTATTGACAAACTTAAACAATTGATAGTTTTAGATCTAACTTATTAATCTATTTTAATAATTAAAAATGAATTTTACATTTTTTTGCATGTAATTTTTATACCATTTGAGAAAATTTGAAACCCTCTAAAACTGAAAATAAATAAACGGTTGCGGTCCTGCTGATGCCGTGGCATAGACAATCCAATAGACAAAAGCCAACACAACAGCTTTCCCGATTAATGGTGTGGCGTCAAATCCTTTTTGAAGTAACTTGATGAAGTTATGAGGTAGAAAATGCCATACAAAACCAATTGCAATTAATAAAAACACATTTTGATAACCTTGAGCAATAATCAACCATTGCTGTGGATTAAAGGTGATTTTGCCAATGTTTTGCATGATTTCAAAAGCCGTTTGAAAGTCTTTGGCTCTAAAAAACAACCAACAAAACGCCACAAAATGAAACGTCAAGAAAATTTGAATCGTTCGGACGAAATAGTTTTTAGGCAACTTGATGAAACCACCAAAAAATCGCTCTACAGCTAGGGCCAATCCGTGGAGAACGCCCCAAAAGACAAACTTCCAAGAAGCTCCGTGCCACAAACCTCCTAAGAGCATCGTGAGAAATAAATTGATATACGTGTTGATTTTTCCTTTTCGATTTCCACCCAACGAAATATATAAATAATCACGCAACCATGTAGATAGCGAAATATGCCAACGTCGCCAAAACTCCGTCACCGAAGCCGATTGATATGGTGTACGGAAATTGGGTGGCAACCAAAAGCCCATCAGCAATGCCAACCCTATCGCCATATCGGAATAACCTGAAAAGTCGCAATAAATTTGAATCGCATAACCATACGAAGCCATTAAATTCTCAAAGGCAGAATAGGTATTGGGAGCGTCAAATACCCGATCTACAAAGTTGATGGAAATGTAATCAGAAATGACCGCTTTCTTTAATAATCCACCAATTATCAAAAACAAAGCCACATTGAATTCCTCTTTGGTTAATTTGAGTCGCTTGTATATCTGCGGAATAAAATCGCTTGCCCGTACAATCGGTCCTGCCACCAACTGCGGGAAGAACGAAACGAAAAACAAAAAGTCAATAAAGCTTTTGGTCGGTTCGAGTTCCTTTCGATACACATCTATCGTATAACTGAGTGTTTGAAACGTATAAAATGAAATCCCAACCGGAAGAATAATGTCTTGAAACTCAAAATTTCTATCGAAAAGTAAATTGGTATTGTCAATGAAAAAGTTGGTATATTTAAAGTAGCCCAACAATCCTAGGTTGACCACCAAACTGACCACTAAATAGAATTTTCGGTAAAACGTATCTTTTTCGTCATAAATCAATTTCGCTATAACATAATCCAACAGGGAGGAAAAGATAATCAACAAAAAGAAAACACCACTTGATTTATAGTAGAAAAAAAGTGAAAAAGCCACTACATAAGCAATGCGTAGACGATGTGTTTTTTGGGTTAAAATATAGAAAAAGTAAAACACCAAAAACATGCCCAAAAACAACGCACTGTTGAACAACAACGGCTTTTGAGGGTCAAAAACAAACCAGCTTTGCACTTGCTCCCAAGTGACAGAATAGAGATTATCTTCTATCCAACGTTGAATGGTAAACAAAGGAATCACTTGCCGGTTTCGGAATTAAATTGATAATACGCTTCAAAAAATGCATCGGTCAACAATTGTCCTTGTTTTTCATAACCGGCTTTGGTATAATGTACTTTATCTCCTCCTAACAAACCTTCTTTGGCGTTTTGATGGATGCTGAAAAGTCCACCTACATTCGAAAACAAATCCCAAACAGCATAGTTTTTTACTTCCGCTTGAGCCAAAATTTCTTTAGCATAATCAGCTACAAAGGTATTTGGAAATTTACGTTTAAATTGTGAAGGTGGCGGTGTTGTAATTAAAAAAGTTACTGAAGGATTTTGGTTTAGAATCGTCTCCATCATCGCATTTAATTGAGAAAAATAATCAACTGTTACCAATTTGTCAAAACTTTCATTGGTGCCTAAAGAAATAATGACTAAATCCGGATGTAAAGATTTTAACTGTTCAAAAAACATCGGAAACTTATTGTAATCCGAACATTTAGCACCGTTTACACCAATGGTGTGATACACAATTCCGGGAACATTATTTTCCAATACCAAACCATTTAAGGCAAAATCAGTTTGCTCATTAACCGGAATAAAATAGATTTTATGCAAAAGAGAATCGGATGCAAACGAATGAAAACCTTCTTCACGTTTGGTTTCCAACGGAATAAATTCAGAACGCTCCACAACCCTTTTTTCCATTTGATTGGAGGGAATTTTAAGCGTTTTTCCGGCTCTGATGTTATTGTTTTTTAAACCATTGGCAACTTTAATGGATTTAATCGAAACATTGTATTTATCTGCAATCACCGACAAATTCTCACCATTTCTAATCTTATGCACAATATTTTTAGGAATATCCGATTCTAATTTGATGATTTTAGAAGCCAGAGCAACATCAAACATTTTTTGATTGTTTGGCGTAAAGATTTTCAGTTTTGAGAATCCGCTTTCTTTGGTTTTTAGATTCATCTCAATGGCAAAACCCTTATTTTTAGTCCACAATGCTATCCCGCTTAACCCAACAGGATTACCATTGTCTGCATAAATATTTCGTTGACTTTCCCAGGCTTCATTCGACGAAAACCGTACATCACTTGGTCCGTTTGTTTTGGCTAAACTATACGGAAAAACAAATCCACGTCCGCCATCACCAAATTGTTGTTGAACATTTTGACGAAACTCACCGGAGAAAAAATCCGCCTGGATATGTGAATCCCCTATATGAACAATATTGATTTTCGTCTTTTGTTGTTGAACATTTTTCAACTTTTGAAATAAAGGTTCCAAAGCCTTTTTATGGATGATTTCATTTTTGGCCACGGTTACAATGGTCGTATCAATCGCTACAAAAAGGGAATCATTTTGCCCTTTCACAAGGGAACAAAAAAAGAAAAAAAGCAATACTATATTGATTTTACTGAACATTTACACTATTTGATTTAGATGAAACAGTATCCACCAACATTTTTTGGGGTTCTTTCTTTCTTTTCAAACGCATTTCTTTGTATTGCAAATAACCATTCTGCAACTGTTGGTAAAGCATTTCTGCCACTTTTTGAGCACCTTTATAACTAAAATGGGTATAATCTTTAGCAGCCATAGCCGGTACTTCTTCCTCTACCCATTTGGTCATTGACCCTTCGCCACCCATGGCTTCAAATAAATTGAAATAACCTGATTTAGATAAAAGGGCGTATTTTTTTTGTGCATTGGTCAACGGAATTACGGCAGAATCTGTTTTCATTTCCATTTCATATTTAGTGGCTTTATCAGCTGTTGAAACCACCAAAACAGTCACGCCGGGAAAACAAACTTTTAAATGTTCAACCACTTTGGCCATTTTTCGTTCGTACCAATCATAATTGTAGGAACCATAATTCAAAACATTTGTTCCATAATGCAAAATTATCAAATCATAATCTAATCGTTCCTGAAAAGCATTCATCACATTAACATTGAAAGTGGAAATAGGTAATCCCGAATTTCCTCTGTTAGAAAAGTTGTCCACATGTACACCTTTTCCATCATCAAAATTGAAGCCGTAAATGGGAATGGAATCTGCTTTGTTAAAAGATGCCTTTATACTTTTGATATTTGCACTTGTTATGGCTAAAGTATTTACCAGCTTTGCAGGAGTAAGTTTTTTTATGAGTGTATCTTTTCCCGTTTTGAGTATCACTTCACCTTCCATATTATCTGAATTACCATAAAATAAGGTAGGTTGATAAAGTAAATCCGTATGGGCTCGTTTACCGGCTTTAAAAGAAACCCAAGGATTAGAAATTGTATCATTGGCAAAAAAAACGTGACCGTTTACACCAAAAGGTTTCATTGGACGCTTTACATTTAAATACGACTGTGCTTTCCAATTACCGGAAAATTGATGTGTTACGGAACTTCGTGAAGCCGCTGATTCAGAAGTTATAGGAACAAATCCAACACCGTTTCCACCGTACTGCGATTGAAAATAACTTCTGAAATCTTGAACAATCATATCACCATCTGTCATGGAATCTCCAAAATAAGCAATTCTGACATCGCCTTTTTGTTCATTTTCCAAAAGATATAATTTTTCAAAAAAAGGAATCAAATATTGAAATCCTTTGTATTGATCAAACTGTTCATCAGGAAAAGCGATTCCGTCCACTTTTTCATATACAATTCTTTTCCTTTTAAATGAATCTACACCATAGGTGGCTTTACTTATTTCTTTTTCATCCAATGTTATGGATTCCAATAAAACACTATCAATAACAATATTTTTGGCAGCAGGTTTTGCTTGAGAAAAAATACGTTTAGGAAGTATTTCTTTGAAAAAAAGAAAAGCAATGCCTGATAATACAATCACTGCGAAGGTTTGAAAAAAATATGAAAAACTTCTGTTCACTGCTTCCTTAAAAATTGAGTGCAAATGTATTCATTTCCTCTAAATAAAAACGTATGATAACAATTGGCATTTTTTGTTTTATTAAATGTTTTTGAATTGCATCAACTTACATTCGTTCCGGTACTTCAATTCCAAGTAATGCAAATCCGGATTGAATAATTTCACCTACTTTTTTAGATAATTGTACACGAAATATTCGCAATTTTTCGTCTTTTTCAGGTAAAATAGGAATGGCTTGATAAAACGAATTGTACTCTTTTACCAAATCATAAACATAATTCGCCACAATTGCAGGACTATACGCTTGAGCTGCATTTTGAATAACCGTTGGATAGGTTTCCATTAATTTAATGAGTTCTTTTTCTTTGGGTTGAAGAGTAATATTGGTGCATTCTTCTGTTAAATCTATTGCTGCTTTTCGCAAAATAGATTGAATTCGAGCATACGTATATTGAATAAACGGACCGGTATTCCCATTAAAATCAACCGATTCTTCCGGGTTAAAAAGCATGGTTTTTTTTGGATCTACTTTTAACATGAAATATTTCAACGCCCCTAAACCTATGATTTTATACAATCGCTGTTTTTCTTCATCTGAATAGCCTTCTAATTTACCCAATTCTTGAGCAATTTTTCCGGCGGTTTGTGTCATTTCCACCATTAAATCATCGGCATCTACGACCGTCCCTTCACGAGATTTCATTTTCCCGGAGGGTAACTCTACCATTCCGTACGACAGATGATATAAATGTTCAGCCCACTCAAAACCAAGTTTTTTCAAAATAAGAAACAATACTTTGAAGTGGTAATCTTGTTCGTTACCTACGGTATAAACCATTCCGCCTACATCGGGAAAATCTTTCACCCGTTGAATAGCGGTTCCAATGTCTTGCGTCATATACACGGCTGTACCGTCTGAACGCAACACAATTTTTCGGTCTAAACCGTCTTCGGTTAAGTCAATCCATACGGAACCATCCGGATCTCTTTCAAAAATACCTTTCTCTAAACCAAATTGAACCACTTCTTTTCCTAACAAATACGTATTGGATTCGTAGTAATAACTATCAAAATCAACCCCTAAATTTTTATAGGTTTGGTTAAATCCATCATACACCCATTGGTTCATGGTTTTCCAAAGTTCGATGACTTCGGGTTTACCGGCCTCCCAATTGAGGAGCATTTGTTGAGCTTCAAGAATAATTGGTGTATTCTTCTTTGCTTCCTCTTCTGATTGACCTTTAGCTATTAATTCGCTTATTTGGGATTTATATTGTTTATCAAAGGCTACATAATAGTTCCCAACCAATTTATCCCCTTTTAATCCGGTTGATTCAGGCGTTTCACCATTTCCAAACTTCTGCCAAGCCAACATTGATTTACAGATGTGGATTCCGCGGTCATTGATAATTTGGGTTTTATACACTTTTTTACCGGAGGCTTTGATGATTTCAGCCACTGAATACCCCAATAAATTATTGCGGATATGTCCTAAATGCAAAGGTTTATTGGTATTTGGCGATGAATATTCAACCATAACCGCTTTATCAGAGGTAGACTCAGAAACATGACCAAAATGGGAAGTATTGCGTATGGAATTAAAATAATGAAGGTAAAATGTATCCGAAATAACGATGTTTAAGAACCCTGAAACTACATTGAATCTTTCCACTTGTTCAACATTTTCAACTAAATGTTGCCCGATTTTTTGACCAATTTCAAAAGGATTTCCTTTGATTACTTTCAACAAAGGAAAAATAACCATGGTGATATCCCCTTCAAACTCTTTACGGGTCACTTGAAATTCAATTTTTTCAAGTGAAACAGAAAAAAGTTCTTGAATGGCATTTTGAATGGGAACTATTAAACTATCGGATACTCGCATGATTTCATTTTAAGGTTGCAAAGATAATTAATATGTAAAAACATGCAATTTAATCTTTACCAATATAAGACGGTTTGTATATCTCTTTTATGCCAAATAAAAATATACAAAACTGAAATAAAATTCAATATTATTTGTAAGTATTTATCTCAATAAAATTATTATTTTATGTATTTCATCGATTTTATTTGCATTTTATCGATTTGTATTCATTTATTTGTGATGTCAAAATTAAATAAATACTGTCAAACCCAAATTAATAGGTATGAAAACGAAATTACTTTATCTGCTATTCTTAATTCCTTTCTTAGGAATTTCTCAATCCATCACTGTCAATACAAGTACATATACTGTACCGGAATTAGTAAACAATGTTTTGGTTAATTCTCCGTGTTTGAATGTAAACAATATAAATTGGCGAACCGGAACCAATTTTGGTTCCTCCAACGGAATTGGATATTTTACAAACACCAACCCAAATTTTCCTATGCAAAGTGGAGTAATCCTTAGTACAGGAAACGTGATGAATGCCGTTGGACCAAATACGTCAATTTTGAATGATGGTTTAGACACATGGCCTGGAGATGCTGACTTGGAAAATACATTAGCCAATGCCGGAATAGCCATGACTTCATCAAATGCAACCGTTTTGGAATTTAACTTTACAGCCTTGTCACCTTTCTTTGATTTTGACTTTTTGTTTGCGTCAGAAGAGTACGGAAACTTTCAATGTCAATTTTCTGATGCATTTGCATTTTTATTAACTAATTTGAATACCGGTGTAACTACAAACTTAGCTGTAGTACCTGGTACAAATACCCCAATTTCAGTTGTTACCATCAGAGATTTTTTATATAATTCTGCTTGTCCTTCAGTAAACGCTCAATATTTTAGTTCGTTTAATGGAGGAGCAAATGCTGCGTTTTCACCAACTAATTTCAATGGTCAGACGGTTGTAATGAATGCATCAGCAGTGTTAACACCCAACACACCTTATAAAATCAAATTAGTAATTGCAGATAGAATTGATCCACAATCTGACTCGGCAATATTTCTGTCTGCTAACAGTTTCAATATTGGTCAAAACGTACTTGGTAGTGACTTAACCGTTGCAAATAATGCAGCCATTTGTAGTGGTCAATCACATCTATTAAACAGTGGTTTAAATGCAGCTCAATATTCATTTGTTTGGAAAAGAAATGGCCAGATTATTCCGGGTGCTACCGTAAGTACTTTAACGGTTACAGAGCCTGGAACATATGAACTAATTTATACTAATATTGCGTTTCCATGTCAGGTTATTTCTGATACTATTATTGTTGAATTTAACCCGTTGGGTGTAATTATTTGAAGTAAAATAAATTGAATAAATGTTGGTCAAGATACTGAAAATCAGTATCTTGAAGTCGCAAAACAACCAACATTTATGACAAATATAGTTAAAAATTATTTTAGAGTATTAGAAGTTATAAGTT
>CALRRY020000044.1:0-24630 GCA_943370635.1 Variovorax paradoxus | reverse complement strand
GTTTTCTGCGTCTGAAATTTTACTTAATTCTTTGAAAATTAATTTGTAACTTGCTTCAAGGTTGCTCATAATTGTATTTGATTGGTAGTCAATACAATGTACTAATTTTTAGTGTTTTGAGCAACTTTTTTTATAATGCACTACGGGTATTAAATATAAATTAGTAGGGTTTTTTGTTAAGTCCTTGTTACTATTAAATATTATTTTACATTTGTTTAACCTAATCAGAAATAAAATGAATAGAAGAAATTTTTTAAAAAATTCAGGTAAGGTTATTTTAGCCACATCTGCTTTATATATTACCGGCAATTTAGCCACTTCTTGTTCGTCAGATAGTGATGATTCTTTTGATGATGGCTACTATGACGACGGTTACTACGATGATGGCTATTATGACGATGGCTATTATGACGATGGCTATTATGACGATGGTTACTACGATGATTAATCACCTATAGTATTTCATTGAAGAAAATTCTTTTTTTACATGATACAGACCTCTCATTAAAAAGGGGTGCTGAATTAACTATAACCCAATTGGCGGCTCTTGGCAATCAATTGGGTTACTTTGTTGAGGTTGACTTGTTGAACGATTTTGAATCAACAAAAAGTAAAATACAACAATCTGATTTGATTGTATTGAATAGCTCTTCACGTTGTCGATTTGAAAAAAAGTTGCTAAAGTATTTAGTTAATGAAAAAATAAACTACATTAAAATTGAATTTGACTACAATTTTTGCATCCGAAGAAATATTTTATGCACAGTTGACAGAGGAATTAGGAACTGTTGTGATAATGAAAAATATCACTTGTACCATGAAGTTTTTGGGAACGCAAAGTTGAATGCGTTCCAATCACCAAAACATTTTGAAGACCATTATGCTTTTTATGGCGAATCGGTTGCTAATAAAATTATTATGCCTCCTACAGTTGAGGTCAACAAATTACAAATTGCGGTACTAAAAAATGAAACGGTCATTCCTTTTTTTGGTGATTTGAGTTATTTAAAAGGCGGTGAAGCGTTGTTAGATTATGCTATCGAAAATCCTCGATTTACTTTTCAAGTGTTCGGTAAAAATGAGTTGAGAAGAGAATTACCTTCCAATGTTTTTTTGAATGATTATATTCCAAATGAAGAAGTTTTAAAAATTCTTGGTCAATCAAAATACTTTTTTTGTAAACCGGTTTGGCCGGAACCTTCGGGTCGTTTGGCAGCAGAAGCTTTTTTGTCCGGTTGTGAAATGATTACGAACGACAGAGTTGGAACCTGGTCGTTTGATTTTTATCCTAACGATAAAGAACGAGCCAAGCAGGAAATGAAAGAAACACCTCAAATTTTTTGGGATAATGTCCTTCGAATTTTAAGCCAAAATGAAACTGAAAATGTCTCTGATTTGGGGAATGTTTTGGTGTATAAAAGTTATGGCGGCTTGGGCGATATTTTCTTTTGTTTACCTAGTTTAATCCATTTAAAGGAAGTTTCCAAATCAGTAAGTTTTGCGGTTCATCCCAGATTAGTTTCTTTTTTTACCAAGTATTTCAAAGAAATTACGATTGTGCATGAAGAAAAAATCAAAGAAAGTGAAGCCAATTTTGATAAAATCATCGAATTAGGAAATTATCCTGCTTTTCGTGGTTATGACTTGCCTCATGCTTTGCGATATTCTACACATAAAAAAGTAAAACAACACGCCATTCAGCACCATATTGACGGATTGGCAAAATTTCATAAGAATTATTCCAATCAATACAAAGGTTATCCTTATTTTGAACGGAATACCGATTTTGAAAATCCTTATTATGTGGTTCATCCCGGAGCCGGTTTTTTACTAAAAATTTGGCCAACGAAAAATTATGCCAAATTAATTGAAGAACTTTATTGTCTATTTCCAAAACTAAAATGTAAAATTATTTTAGGAAAAGAAGATCCTAATCCTGCCGATTATTTTACTATCCAAATGCCATATATCGAATACATTACAGGTGGTTTGGACGAAATTGGCAAAGCCATGGAACGTGCTTTTTTCCACATTGGTAATGATGCCGGAATTACCCACGTAGCCGGAGCATTCAACGTACCGACTGTTGGAATTTACGGCCCAACCGGTCCTGGTTCTTGGGGAAGTTTTGCACAGTTTAATGAAATCATTTGGGGCAAAAAAGGCAATTGTGAGTTGCGATGCAATTATGATGTTATTATTAATTGCCCGAATCGAGTTTGTTTGTCTTCAACAACCGTTCCACGTGTTTTAAATGCATTGTATTCACTTTTGGAGAAAGCCTATGAAGAAATTGCTTGCGATTTAAAGGTTAATCCACTTTTAGAAGTTGATTTTTCTGAAAAAGATTGCTTACTCAAAATCAATGAAAATGAAATGTTGATTGAGTACCGCGATTTATCAATGAAAAATTCAGTAGAAGAAATTTTAAAAGGAAATTTTAAAGATAATTTTTCAGAAGAGGAAGAATCACTTATTCATGTTTTAATGGAACAAAAAGTGCTTTTTTATATTCCTGAATTTAAATAAATTAAACAAAGAAAGGAGTTGTTCATAAAAAACAACTCTCTTTATTTCAATGTTTTTGATTTTTGCTAATTAACTACTATCTCACAACCTCCATTATCACATTCTACCGTTTGAGGAGGTAAAACAACTGCACAGTCTGATACTGCATTCGTTTGAATGTTGTATTCTAAGTTTAATTGATTATAACTTTCAATCATTGCCTCTAATTCATTTAAATTGACAGAGGAAGGGAAAGTTAAATATTCAACGGGGCCACCACACGGTTTTACACCTAATGCTATAGTGTTGCAGTTTTCTGAGTTGTTGCATTCAAAACCGGCGATATAATCAATAATTTCTTGTTTTTTGAAATTTAATTGTTCAAGTGTAATTGGATTAGAATTATTGTCTTCACACTGAAAACTTTGAAGCAACAAGGCCAGTACAAATAATTTTAAAAGAAATTTCATAGCTTTATTTATTGGTTTCTTTTTTATAGATGAAATTCTTTTTAAAAGGTTGCGTTAAAATAGAAAAAACCCTTCATGAATGGGTCAAAGAAGGGTTTATGTTTTATGTTTTTGTCTTAACAAAACTCGTTATACGCATCTTTTAAATTCTCTGCAATCATTTCCGCAGGACGGCCTTCAATGTGATGACGTTCTAACATGTGCACCAATTCACCGTCTTTAAACAAGGCCATACTTGGCGAAGATGGAGGAAAAGGAAACATGTGTTGTCTCGCTGCATCAACAGCTTCTTTGTCAACACCGGCAAAAACGGTTACTAATTGAGTTGGTTTTTTAGCACTGTCTAAACTCATTTTAGCTCCCGGTCTAGCGTTTCTAGCGGCACATCCGCAAACAGAATTTACTACAACTAAAGTAGTTCCGGGTTGTTTGATAGCATTTTCTACTGCTTCTGCACTATATAATTCTTGAAAACCTACTTCCGATAATTCGGCTCTCATGGGTTTTACCATTTCTTCTGGATACATATTTTTTTTATTAGATTGTTAGATTTTTGGATTGTTCGATTCTCAGTTTCTAAGACTTTGCAAAGTTACTAAGTTTTCATTTTTATTTGACGATTTCAATCATAAAGATTTGTTATGATTGAATAGGAAGTCAACTAGAATTTATAGTAATAATTTTTCTAATTTTTATTTGGATTTATCTTCAAATCCAAAAAAGTTATGTTTTTACAACAAATCCGTTCCGATTTTTAATCCAATAAATATTGTTCTGGGGCGTGAAGGGCCGTAAATATAGCTTGCATCTCTATTTACACCCATGTCAAAATCGTTTTGGTATTGATTAAAAATATTCTGAACACCTCCACTTAATTGAAGGTGTAATTTTTCTTTCACCACAAAGGTATAGGATGATTTTAGATTGATTTCATAAAAATCAGGGGTGGTTACTAAACGGTCTTCGGCAATGAATCCGGCAAAATGCTGAGCATACATTTTTCCGGTGTAAACCAATGAAAGATTGTTTTGAAAAGCTTTTTTAGGTGAAAATGTAGCCATCAAATTTCCATAAAAATTTGGTGAACGGAAGAAATTTCGATTCGTATTGGTCAAATTTTCACTCCATTGAACTGCTTCGTCATACAACGCTTTTTGAATGGTTGCTCCCGCTTGAAATTGCCATTTTTGTCCCGGAGCATATTTCGCTTCCAAATTCACTCCATAAACATCGGCCCCTTTTCCATTGCGTTTTTCCCAGATGGTTTCCGTTAGTTGTTCTAATACAAATGGGTCGCTTAATCGAGTGTAGAATGCTTCAAATGTTAATCCGGCTTCAGAATTAGGCGAAACTTTACTCCAATCTAGCGAAGTTAAAAACGAATGAGAAGTTTCAGATTGCAAACCATCAGCTAATTCTACTAACGCTACTTCTCCGGCGGCAATTCGGGCGTGAATGTCTTCCGAAAACACTTGTGGTGCTCTAAACCCTTTAGCATAAGAGTTTCGCCATTGCAAATTTTCTTTAAAATTATAGAGAATATTTAGTCTTGGGTTCAATATCACATCTTCATCGGCTGCATTGTGAAAATCGGCTCTTAATCCACCTAACACTTTCAATTTTTCATTGACTTTCCATTCTTGTTGAGCATAAATCCCTAAAATATCTAATGTTTGATTGACAAAAGCATTGTAACCGGGCTTGGCATCCATCATTTTTTCTTTTTTGTATTCGGCTCCTGTGGTTAACGTTCCAGAACCACCTAAAAATGATTCTTGTTTTCGGTTGTATTGAGCTCCACCAATCCATGTGAGCACTTCTGTATTTCCGTAACCTCGAATACTCTCTTCATAATCAATATTTCCAAATTCATCATCCGCTCGGCCACCATAAAAATTGTCGTTTTTAGATTGTTGTGCATTGATGTAAACGGCATATTTATTCTTTTCATTTTTTGAATAATTTTCAAATGTTAGTCCGCCACCCACCATTTTGGAAGTAATTTGTTCTGTGGTAAGTGCTTCAAAAGGTTGTAAATTAAAATTGTTTTCACCACCCCGTCTGAATTCGTTTATCGTATGAAAATCGGCAGTAATTTTACTTCGTTCAAACGGACGGTAAAACGTTTTAAACCCGAAAGTTCGGTTTTGCATGGCGGTAATTTCGGTAAAATTATCATCGTTGGCATCAAAAGCACCGCGATCACGAAGCATCGAAAAAAGTTGAATGCCTAAATTTAAATCATCTGATAATATTGTCCCGTTCAATGTTAAGGCTTTGTCTGGTACATTTCCATCAATCAAACCCAAATGCGAATTGATTTCAAATGAATTTTCAATAGGTTCTTTAGTAATGATGTTGATGGTTCCCGCAATTGCATTTGAACCGTATAAAGAAGAACCTCCTCCCCGAACCACTTCAATGCGTTCAATCATATTGGTCGGAATTTGATCTAAACCATATACTCCGTTTAAGGCAGAAAAAATGGGTCGGCTGTCCATTAAAATTTGAGAATAAGCCCCATCAAGTCCATTCATTCTTACTTGAGTAAAACCACAATTCTGGCAATTGTTTTCCATTCGCAAGCCGGGTTGAAAACTTAATCCTTCTGACAAGCTGATGGCTTGGGCTTTTTGCAACACTTCTGAATTGGTAACGGTAACAATCACCGGGGCTTCAGTTCTTTTCTGTAATCCGCGAGTAGCAGAAACCACCACTTGATTCAATCCGAAAACACTTTCTTCTAAATTAAAATCCAAATGAATTTTTCCTCCCGACGTAACATTTATGTTTTTTTCCTGATTTTTAAAACCAATGGCTTGCACGATAATGGTTTGCTTGCCTGTAGGAACTTCAATAGAAAAGTTTCCGTTTTCATCAGATGAAGTTCCAGTTGTAGTATTTTTTAAAAGTATATTAGCAAAAGGAACGGCTTGACCTTCAGAGAGTATGTGTCCTACAACGGTTCCTTTTTCTTGGGCTTGGAATAATTGCGTTATTAATAATGTAAGCAAGAATAGTTTTTTAATCATAACAAAAAATAATTTTAGACAAAACTAAAAATATTTTTACTTGTATCAAATTTTTTTTATTTTTGTTAACTATTTTGTTTATATGACCTATTCAGAAGAAAATTATTTAAAAGTTATTTATCATTTGTCGATGGTTTCTCTTAGCGGAATCAATACGAATGCTATTGCAGAGATGATTGAAATCAAAGCTTCTTCTGTTACGGACATGCTGAAAAAATTAGCGGATAAGGAATTAGTAAATTATCAAAAATACCAAGGAGTAACATTGACTCAAAAAGGACTTCATGCTGCAAAAATGATTGTAAGGAAACATCGTTTATGGGAAGTTTTTTTGGTTGAAAAATTAGATTTCACTTGGGACGAAGTACATGACTTGGCCGAAGAATTAGAGCACATAAAATCTGAAAAGTTAATTAATCGATTAGATGAGTTTTTAGGATTTCCTAAGGAAGACCCTCATGGTGATCCAATACCGGATAGGTATGGACAATTTACTAAAGTTGAAAAGCAATTGCTTTCAGAAATTTTACCCAATAGAAAAGTAATGTGTTTAGGTGTTAAAGATAGTTCTACTGATTTCTTGAAATATCTAGATAAGCATCAAATTTCTTTGGGTTCAGAAATTGAAATTGTGAGTAAAGAACCCTTTGATCAATCTCTTGTTGTTATAATTAACAGTAAACAAATTTTGATTTCCAATAAAATTGCTACTAATTTATTTGTAAAAGTGATATAATATGTTTGATAGTATTGTTGATTATTTATCGAGTATTGATCCCATTTTAGCGGCTTTATATGCCACGTTATTCACTTGGTTTTTAACTGCTTTAGGAGCTTCAGTCGTGTTCTTTTTTAAGTCAATGAATCGTGCCGCTTTAGACGGAATGCTAGGTTTTACAGGCGGAGTGATGGTTGCAGCCAGCTATTGGAGTTTGCTTGCACCTGCCATCGAAATGTCGGAAGGAGAAGGTTTTGTAAAAGTAATGCCTGCAGCGGTAGGTTTTCTTTTAGGTGCTTTTTTCTTATTTGGTTTGGATAAAGTTTTACCGCATTTACATATCAATTTCAAAGAAACAGAAGGTGTAAAATCACCTTGGCAAAAAACAACACTTTTGGTTTTAGCCATTACGTTACACAATATTCCCGAAGGTTTGGCGGTTGGGGTTTTGTTTGGTGGAGTGGCAGCCGGAATTCCGGAAGCATCGATTGCAGGAGCAACCATTTTAGCGATTGGTATTGGGATTCAAAATTTTCCGGAAGGAATTGCCGTTTCCATGCCGTTACGACGAATGGGGATGAGTAGAAAAAAGAGTTTTTTATACGGACAGTCTTCTGCTTTAGTTGAACCGATTGCAGGAGTTTTGGGAGCAGTTGCAGTTACGTTTTTCACTCCAATTTTGCCTTATGCTCTGGCATTTGCTGCCGGAGCAATGATTTTTGTAGTAGTGGAAGAAGTAATTCCTGAAACCCAACAAGACAAACATACCGATATTGCAACCCTCGGATTTATTGGTGGATTTGTGGTGATGATGAGTTTGGATGTGGCTTTGGGAAGTTAATGACAACCACAATCATTTCCACCGCAATTTTTCTTCGATTTTTTCTTTATAAATAAAGGTTTTAAAAGAAAAATTATAGCAAAAGCTAATAAAATATAAACGATGATTGTTTGTATCATGATGTAAAAATAAATGGTTTTCAGGTAATTGAAAACCATTTATTGTTAAAGTTTTGCTCCTACAGAAATATAGAATGTTCTACCTTCTCCGGGAAGAATACCCGGACCCGGATAACCACCGGCTCTTCGAGTAGCATATTCTTCGTTGAGTAAGTTGTTGATTCCGGCACGAATGTTATAATTTTTCAAAAATCTATACTCAGTAGATAAATCAAATACACGATAATCATCTAAAAGTCCGGTAACACCATTGGCTGAAGGGGTTGTTGTGTTATTAGCATCCGTAAATATTTTACCGGACATTCTGTATTGTAAAGTAGAAGAGAAATTGGTATTACTCCAAGAAAGTCCAAAATTGTGAATATATCGCGGTGCATTTTCAACTCTATTTCCATCTAGATTCGTTTCTGTGATGGTAATATTTGGTGCTGTTCCGGAAGTGTTAAAAATTCTAAAGTCGGTATAGCGACTGTCGATAAAACTTACTGAGGCAAATAAATCTAAATTTCCATAAGGTTTATCAATTTCAAATAATTTAGTAAAGTTTAAATTAAAAAATCCCTCAATTCCTTTGTTTACGGTCTCACCTAAGTTGGTTCTGTATATAAAAGTTCCCTGTGTAGGATCGTTGTTTACAAATTGTCTTATTCCGCCAATTCTATTGTTGTAACTTAAAAAAAATAAACTGAAATCGAAATTTAAGTAGTTTTTGTAGGTTCCTCTGAAACCTAAATCGGCATTAAAACCACTGGCATCTTTTAAATTTGGGTCTATAACATCGGTTACCGCTGGGGGAGTATAATCTGAAAATAATACTGGTCTGTAGGCTTGAGTTATGTTAGCATAAATATTGGTTGTAGTAAATTTGTATTCTAAACCCAGTCCAAATAATGGTTGACTTCTTGAAATTATTTTTTCAGGAAACGCAACATCATTACCATTACTAATTCCAAATCTTCCTTCACCTGTGTTTTTGATGTATTCATATCGAACTCCAGGAGTAACGCTAAATTTTTCAGAAACTTTAAACTGATTTTCTGCAAATACCGCTACATTTTCTGTTGTAAAGTTTAAATCACGAGCAAATCTTCCATCAATAGACAAATCAAAATCAAAACCTGTTGTTCCTCTTCCGTCTTGGACACGCTGCGTGTTAGCTTTGTACAAACGCACACCAAAAGCAAGATTATTATTTACTTTTCCAAGTTTGTACTTATAAATATTTCTGTTTTCCAACCCAAAATTTTCGTAAAAATCGCGATCTACTCTTCGATTGGCATAATCATTAGTAGCAGGGTTAATAACGTCTTCAACATTTGGAGTGGCTGTGAATCCAACACTGTTTCTTTCACCAACAAGCCCAAAAAGTTTTGTGTTGGAAGTAAAATTGTCATTAATTTTAGTGTCAAAATTTATTGAAAACACATTCCAAGGTGTGCCAAACCAATTTCTTTCTCTTAGGGATTGTCTTGGATTGTTTTTAAACTGTTCATCTGTTAAACCCCCAGCTTGTTGCATTTGGTAATCCATGTTGGTGTATTCTGCCGAAAGTTTGGTGTTTTCGGTAAAGCGATATTCCACAAAAGCATGTGTGTTACGAACCGTATATTCACTATTTTCTCTCCATCCGTCAGCACTTCGGGAATGGTTGTAAACATAATAAGAAAACTTTTTAAAATTTCCGCCAATAGCGTTATAGCTACTCATCATACCATAACTTCCTACTGTGTTTTGTGTTTCAAAAGAAAATTTCTTTTTTGTTTCTCTTTTTAACACATAATTCAACATACCGCCAAATTGTGGGCCAAATTGTAACGATGAACCGCCACGAACTAATTCAATGGTTTCAACCGCTTCTAGGGGTGGATTATAATAAGCTTCAGGATAACCAAATACATCTGACGAAATATCATATCCGTTTTGACGCGTATTTAATTCCCAACTTCTATTTGGACTTAAACCGCGAACACCAACATTAACTTGAATTCCTGAACCCTCGTTTTCCCAAATTGTAACGCCGGGAATTCTCGAAAATATTTCTCTGGCATTGTTGGTTGTAAAATTTCCATTAATATTTGATAATTTTAAAACTTCATTTTTTTTCCCTGAAAACAATACATTTTGTTTGATTTCAGGCATTCTTTCCGGACTATTTTTTTTGGGTTCTAAAATAACTCCTTCTAATTTTAATGTATCGGTTGGTTGTTCTTGTTGACTAAAAGCATTTAATGTTGCAATGAAAGTGAAGAAAAATAGGACAAATACGTTTTTCATTTTTATTTAGATTAATTCTACATTGCAAAAATAAAACGTAAAATTTATTTAGACAAATTATAAATAATAAATTTTTATAGTATTTTTTAAGTTGCTGAAAATGAATTTATTTCAAAAATTGAAATGCGGTTAAAGAGACTAAATAAGCCAAACCACTCATAAAAAGTAATTGAATTATCGGCCATTTCCATGAATTAGTTTCTTTTTTAACAATAGCTAATGTACTCATACATTGCATGGCAAAGGCGTAAAAAAGGAGGAGTGAAATTCCGGAAGCAAAAGTATAAATTGGTTTTCCGGTAATGGAATTTACCTCATTTTTCATTTTTTCTTTGATGGTATTTTCTTCTTCACCATGACTACCCACGCTGTAAATAGTAGCCATTGTGCCTACAAAAACTTCACGAGCGGCAAAGGAAGCTACGATTCCGATTCCTATTTTCCAATCATACCCTAGCGGTTGAATGACCGGTTCTATGGTTTTTCCGATTATTCCGATATATGAGTTTTCAAGTTTAAATGAAGCGATTTTATCATTTAATTCATCCTCTGATAAAGATTGATTTTGAGATTCGGAAATAATGATATCTTCTGCATTTGCAAAATTATCAGTTGGCCCATAGGAAGCCATAAACCACAAAATGATAGATAAAGAGACTATGATTTTACCGGCTCCAAATACAAAAGCTTTTGTTTTTTCAAGTACATTTAACCCAACATTTTTGTAATAAGGAATTTTATAGTTAGGCATTTCAATCACAAAAAAACTTTTTGTTTTGAGTTGGAGCATTTTGTTTAAAATGGTTGCCGAAATGATTGCCATCAAAAAACCAAGCATGTATAAGAGCATCAATGTGAGCCCTTGTAAATTCAAAAATCCAAAAATTCGTTTGTCTGGTATGATTAAGGCAATTAAAATTGCATAAACGGGAATTCTGGCTGCACAAGTTGTAAAAGGAGTAACCAAAATGGTTATCAATCGCTCTTTCCAATTTTCTATATTTCGAGTTGCCATAATTGCCGGAATAGCACATGCGGTACCTGAAATCAAGGGGACAACACTTTTTCCACTGAGGCCAAAACGACGCATGGTTTTGTCCATCAAAAACACAACCCTACTCATGTAGCCACTTTCTTCTAAAAGAGAAATAAAGAGAAATAAAAAGGCAATCTGCGGAATAAAAATCACTACACCACCAATACCAGGGATAATTCCCTGAGAAATCAAATCGTTTAATTTTCCCTGTGGTAAATGTTCGTTAACCCATTTACTCAAGGAAGCAAACGATTCGTCTATCCATTCCATTGGAACACTTGACCATTCAAAAACCGATTGAAAAATCAGAAACAAAACAAAAAAGAAAATTATATATCCGCCGATTTTGTGTGTTAGAATTTTATCCAACTTAGTGCGTAAATCAGTGGCTTTTGTTAAATCTACTTTTTTACCATCTTTCAGCGTTTCGTTAATAAACTGATACCGTTTTACTGTTTCTTTGTGCTGTAGTTTTTTTAAATCTTCCTCTGATTTTGAAAAGGAGTTATTTTGAATCACTTTTTTTGAAAGCTCTCCAAAATTTACATCTTGTGAGATAACCAACCAAAGTTTATACAATTGTTGATTAGGATAAATACGGCGTAAAGAATTAAAATAATCCGATTCAATTTCAGATGCATTCAAGCAGGGTTCTATTGAAAGCGATTCATAGTTTACAATCAATTCCTTCAATTCGTCAATGCCGGTTGCTTTTCTAGAGCTGATTAATGCAATTTTGGTTTTTAAAGCTTCCTCTAGTTTAGGAATATCCAAAGAAATTCCTTTCAACTCCATTTGATCCACCATATTAATGACCAAAATTGTAGGGATCTCAAGGTCTTTTATTTGCGTGAAAAGCAGTAAGTTTCGTTTTAAGTTTTCCACTTCAGTTACCACAATTACAACATCTGGATAGTCTTTGTCTTTTTTGTTTAAAAGCAATTCGATAACAAGATTTTCGTCCAATGAATTAGCATTTAAACTATAAGTTCCCGGTAAATCAAGAATAGTTGCTTTTTTATTTTGAGGTAAATTACAGGTGCCGACTTTACGCTCTACTGTTACTCCCGGATAATTTCCAACTTGTTGATTGAGTCCTGTTAATTGATTAAATAAGGAAGTTTTTCCGGTATTAGGATTTCCAATGAGAGCAACTTTTAGTGATGAGTTTTTCATTCAGCAATTTAGTTTTGAATGATTTCAACAGTAATCTCTTTTGCCATTTCCTTTCGAATAGCTAAATGAGTTCCATTCATATCAAGATATAAGGGATCTCCAAAAGGAGCTGATTGCACTAATTCAACTAAATGACCTTCCATGCACCCCATTTCAATTAATTTTAAAGGAATAGTGTCCAAATTAAAAGCGATTATAATCGCTCTTTCACCTTTTTTCAGTTGGTCAATTGTTGTTTGCAAAGTTTATTTAGAATAAATATAAATACAAAGTTATACTTTTTTACTCAAATTTTGTGGATAAAAATTAGGATGTATTATTTTTTTTCATCCAACAAAAAGCGAATATCCTCAGAAAGACGTTTAATTTCTTCTTTGTTAGTACCATCATAAAATCCTCTCACTCTTTTTTGTTCATCAACCAAAATAAAATTTTCGGTGTGAACCATATCGTATAATTCACCTTCGTTCTCCGTTTTTACGGCTAAGTAGGATTTTCGTGCTATGTAAAAAATATCTTTTTTGTCACCGGTAACTAGATTCCATTTGGAATCAATTACGCCTTTTTCAAGAGCATACTTTTTCAAAACCGGAACACTATCAATATGAGGCATAACCGTATGTGACAAAAACATTACTTTAGGATTGTTTTTAAATTCTTGTTGCAACACAACCATATTATCTTGCATAATTGGACAAATAGTTGGACAAGTGGTAAAAAAGAAATCCGCCACATAAATTTTCCCTTCATAATTTTTTTGGGTTACCGTTTCACCATTTTGGTTAGTGAATTTAAAATCTGCAACCGTATGATATTTGCTTACGTGCTGAACTGTACTGTCAACTAATTCCGGATTGACATCAGACGGGTTAAAAATGGGGAGGGATTTTTTTGGTTTTAGCAGATGATAAGAAATGGACAAAAAAACCACAGCGAAAAGGATAACACCGATGAAATAATATTTTACACTTTTAGAAAATGGTAACATGCAAGCTTTTTTTACAAAGTTAAAAACTAAGTTGGATAGAATGTTTTTAATTTACTGTTAAAACTTTATTAAGATTCAAAAAGGTTTAATTACTTTTGAATAAAATTAAAAAAATGAAAAAAATTACTTTTTTAATCCTTTATTTTCAATTCATTGCAGTTTTTGCTCAATTTAATCCATCTGCTCCCTGGATGGAAAATGTGCCGAAAAATCAAAATGGTGAAGCAAAATTAAATGAAATCAAAGCTGCATTTGAGAATTATTGGGTTGATAAAGAGTATAAAAAGAAAGGAAGTGGTTATAAACCATTTATGCGTTGGGAAACTCATTGGCAAAATAAAGTCAATGAAAATGGATACTTATTAACACCAGAACAAATGTGGGAAGCATGGAATCAAAAGAAGCAAAGCCAAATGATGCGTTCCGCTCAAAATCCCACAAGCAATTGGGAACCTTTAGGTCCTTTCAATCATGTGAACACAGGCTCATGGTCTTCTGGGCAGGGAAGGGTGAATGTAATAAAAGTTGATCCTAATAACTCCAACATTATTTATATAGGAACTCCTGCTGGAGGAATTTGGAAATCTACTGATGCTGGTTTAAATTGGGCACCTTTGTCTGATTTTTTACCTCAAATAGGAGTTTCTGGAATTGTTGTTGATCACACTAATTCAGATATTATTTATATTGCTACTGGAGATAAGGACGCTAATGATACCTATTCAGTTGGCGTAATGAAATCTATCGATGGTGGTATAACATGGAATACCACCGGTTTAACTTTTACCAATACCTCTACGGTTGCTGCAGATATGTTTATGCATCCAAATAATTCTAATATTTTATGGGTGGCTACTAGTGCCGGATTATATAAAACTTCAAATGCAGGAGTTTCTTGGACAAAAACCCTCAATGGAAATGTTAAAGATGTCAAACTAAAACCAGGAAATCCTGATGTAGTTTATGCGGTTACAACGAATCGTTTTCACCGTTCCACAAATGGAGGGGATTCATTCACACAAATTACTTCCGGAATGCCTTCCAACTCCGGTAGGTTAATTATTGATGTCACTCCTGCCAATCCTGAATATGTATATGTGTTAAGTGCCCGAACAAATTGGAGTCACCAAGGACTTTATAAATCAGTAAATTCAGGAGTAAATTTTACGAAAACAGATAACAATACAGATATATTTGAAGTAAATCAAGCATGGTTTACACTCGCTTTAGCAGTTTCAGACACGAATCCGGAAGAAGTATATACCGGTGTACTGAACGTTTGGAAATCAACAAACGGAGGAAATTCTTTTGTTAAAATTAATAATTGGTCCAATCCGTTTCAAGCTACCTATACGCATGCAGACATTCATTTTTTACGTTTTTATAATGGAGTTTTATTCTGTGGTAGCGATGGGGGAATTTATGTTTCTTCAAATAATGGAGAATCTTTTACTGATTTAACAGCTACTGCACAGATTGGGCAGTTTTATAAAATATCTGTATCCAAGGAAACTTCTTCAAAAATCGCTGGTGGTTTACAAGACAATGGAGGTTATGCGTTAAGTTCAAATTTATGGAAAAATTTCTATGGAGCTGATGGAATTGAAACTGCTATTGACCCTACTAATAGCAATAAATACTATGGGTTTATTCAGAATGGTGGTGGACTATACTACTCTAACAATGCCGGCTCAAGTTTGTCCGGATCGGTTGATGCACCGGAAGGGCAAGAAGGAAATTGGGTTACACCGCTAATTATAAATTCTTCTGGAGAATTATTTTCCGGCTTCAATGGTGTTTATAAACTGGTAAACAACTCATGGACATTAATTTCAACAACTTCATTTACCTCTGGAAATATAGATGAAATGTTAGTTGATCCTACTAATGATGATATAATTTATGTTGGTGATGGAACTGAGTTGTATAAAAGTATAGATAGAGGTGTGACGTTCAATTTACTTTATTCTTTTAGCTCAAATATTACAAGTATTGCAGTAAATAGTACAAATAATTCGATTTTATATGTGACTAGCTCAAGTGTAAATGGGGGTGTTTTTTTATCAACAGATGGTGGTCAAGGATTTGAAGCTTTTCATCAAGGATTACCAAATATTGGTAGAAATGTCATAGTACATCAACCGAACCATCCTGATGATCCAGTTTATATTGGTACAAGTTTAGGAGTTTATTATCGTGACAATACTTTATCAAGCTGGATTCCATTTGATGATAATTTACCGAACGTTTCAGTTACTGACTTAGAAATACATACACTTGATAGTAAAATTATTGCCTCTACATATGGTAGAGGTGTTTGGCAATCATCTATTCCTGAGGCTGTTGTGCCGAATGAAATTGCACTTTTAGGCATTACGAATCCTTCTTTGGAAGTTATTAATTGTGGAGGAAGTGATTTAACTTTTTTAGTTAGAAATTTAGGAACCGAATCAATATCCTCTTTTCAAATTGATTATACAGTAAACGGACAAGAATTCAACTATATTTGGAATGGAACATTACAACCCAATGAAACTACTCAAGTTGTTGTTACCAATGAAAATTGGATAAGAGGAAATACAACCATTAATGCAAATGTAATTTTTGCGAATGATACTTTTTCTAATAATAATTCTGTTTCAATTACATTTCTAAATAACGATTCAGGAACCGTTGGTGTAGTAAATACCTTTGAAACGGATGATTCTTATTTGTTAACTTCACAAGAGGGAAGCAGTACGCTATGGCAAAAAGGAGTGCCATCAGGAACTCTTTTAAATACTACAATTTCAGGCACAAATGTATATGGAACTAATTTAAATGGAAATTATACCGATAACACACAAGCCTTTTTGTATTCACAATGTTATAATTTGACAGAAATTATCAATCCGGTGATGAAATTTAAAATGGCTTTTGATTTAGAAACAAATTGGGATATTTTGTACGTTCAATATTCAACCGATTTAGGAGAAAACTGGACGGTTCTGGGTTCTGCAAATGATCCAAATTGGTACAACAGTAGCCAAAATAATCAAAACGGGAACAATTGTTTCAACTGTCCTGGAGCTCAATGGACAGGGACAAATTCTACCATTTCGGAGTATAGTTATGCTCTTGATCAATTCGTTTCCGCAACAAATATAATGTTTCGATTTGTGTTTCATTCTGATGAATCGGTTAATCAAGAAGGTGTAATTATAGATGATTTTGTAATTGAAGGGACATTAAGTACTATGGATAATTCGATTCAAAAATTGGTTGTATTTCCTAATCCAACTTCTGGTGAAATCACTGTTTATTTTGATCAAAACGAACCAAAGGAAATCGAAATTTATGATATTTCCGGCAAGTTAATTCATACTCAAAATCAATTCTTTATTCAAGATAAGCAAATAAAATTGGACCTTGATAAATATGCACAAGGTATTTATTTTGTAAAAATTAAAACAGAAAATCAACAGTTTACACAAAGAATAATTAAAAAATAATACATGAAAAAGAATGTTTTTTTCCTTATAGTATTTCTTTCAGGAGGATTTTTAACCATTACAGCACAAGAAAAAGCAAAAGAAATCATCGGAATCAATTTGAATCACATGGACAAAACAGTAAAACCAAGTGATAATTTTTTTCGATATGTAAACGGAACGTGGTTAGATAATACAGAAATTCCTGCAGATAGAACAAGATGGGGAAGTTTTGATGAATTACGTGAAAAAACGGATAAAGATATGATGGAAATTTTAAAGGAAGCTTTAAAAAATCCTACCTATACTGCTGATTCAGATCAAGGTAAAGCATTAAACCTGTATCGTTCGGTGATGGATACCATAACGAGAAATAAACAAGGTGTAAAACCACTAAAACCTTTTTTGGATAAAATAAATGATGTAAAATCTGTAAATGATTTGAACAATTTATTAATTGAAATGGAAACCCAAGGCGGAATAGGTTTTTTTGGAGTTGGAGTGGGAACAGATGCCAAAAACAGCAATAGAAATGTCATCAATGTTGGACTTGGAAGTTTAGGATTACCCGACAGAGATTATTATGTTTCGGAAGACAAAGACAGCAAAGAAAAAAGAGAAAAATATGTAGCTCATGTAGCTAGAATGTTTGCCTATTTAGGTGAAAAACCAGCCGTTGCACAAGCAAATGCTCAGAAAGTATTGGAATTAGAAACGGCTATGGCTAAACCAAGATTGGATCGCGTAGAAAGAAGAGACAGAAGAAAAACGTATAATCCAATGACAATTGCCGAATTACAAAAATTGACGCCATCTGTAAATTGGGCCACCTATTTGACCAAAGTTGGACTTCCGGTTGTAGATACTTTAATTGTTTCTCAACCACGTTATATGACAGAATTGGAAACCATTTTTAAAGAAAATAAAGTTGACTATTGGAAAGCTTACATGCGTTGGACTTTGTTAAACCGTTCTGCCGGAATGTTATCAACAGAAATAGGGAATGCCAACTGGGAATTTTACGGAAAAACGTTAACAGGAGCTATCAAACAACGTCCTTTTGAAGAACGTGCTTTGCAAACTGCAAATGGAGCATTAGGTGAAGCTTTGGGTAAAATTTATGTTGAAAAAATGTTCCCTAAAGAGGCCAAAGAAAAAGCCAGAAAAATGATTCAAAATGTTTTCCTAGCATATGAAAACAGAATTAATAATTTGCCATGGATGGCCAAATCTACAAGAGAAAATGCCATTGCAAAATTGAAAAAAATCAATGTAAAAATTGGATATCCTGACAAATGGAAAGATTATTCAAAAGTGGTAATTGTTTCACCAATTCAAGGCGGAACCTATTTTGAAAACATGAAGAACATTACCAAATGGAGAAATGCTGAGAATTTTGCTAAACTAAACAAGCCGGTTGACAAGACAGAGTGGGGAATGTCCCCTCAAACGGTAAATGCGTATTATAACCCTTCGTTTAATGAAATTGTTTTTCCGGCAGCAATTCTTCAACCACCATTTTATGATTACAGAGCAGATGAAGCTGTAAATTATGGTGGAATTGGAGCTGTAATCGGTCACGAAATTTCACATGGTTTTGACGATAGCGGTTCGCGTTACAACGCCGATGGGAATTTAGTGAATTGGTGGAGTGAAGAAGATTTAAAACAGTTTACCGAATTAGGAGGAGCTTTGGCAGATCAATATTCACAATTGGAACCTTTACCCGGAATTTTTGTGGATGGAAAATTTACATTAGGAGAAAACATTGGCGATTTGGGTGGAGTAAGTGCCGCCTTAGACGGTTTGAGAATTCATTTAAAACAAGCCGGAAATCCAGGATTAATTGACGGTTTCACCCCTGAACAACGTTTCTTTATCTCATGGGCAACCATTTGGAGAAGTAAAGCAAGAGATGAAGCGATTAAAAATCAAGTAAAAACTGACCCACATTCACCCGGTCAATACCGAGCGTATGTTCCGCTTCAAAATGTAGATGCTTTTTATGAAGCGTTCAACATCAAACCAGGTGACGGAATGTATCTCGTGGAAGATAAAAGAGTGAAAATTTGGTAAATCATAAAATATTGTTAATCAAAACAATAAATCAAAATAGCTAACGTTATTCCATTAAATCACTTGTACAAGTCAAGTTAGAGTTAGTTAAATTTTGTTTTGGTGTTTTGAAAAAAAGGCGTTCCGGAAGTTGATTCGGGAACGCCTTTTTGATTTATTTTCTGAGTAGCTGAAAAGTTGAGATGCTGAGTTACTGAGAACCTGAGTATCTAATGAATACAATAATGATTGCATTTTTTTCTCAGTCACTCAGCCACTCAGCCACTCTTTCTAATAACTCATCTCCACAATCTGTCTCACTTTTTCTAAAGTGATATTTTGTTTTTCGCCCATGGCTTTCCAACCTCTTTCTTCAAAACGATTTACGATAAAATCAGATGCTTTTGCATAATCAGAAGTATAGTTTGAAAGTTTCGTTTCCATTCCCATTTTATGTAAAAATTCAACCGTTTTTTCAATGGCTTGCGTTGCTTTTTCTTCAATAGAATTTCCTTCTACATTCCAAACGCGTTCACCGTATTGAGCCAGTTTTTCTTTCTTTGTTTCAAACATTGTTCGGTACAAATTCGGACCAATAATTGCCAACGTTCTCGCGTGATCAATTTCATATAAAGCGGTTAGTTCGTGTCCAATCATGTGGGTTGCCCAATCGCTTGGCACACCTTTTTGAATCAACCCGTTTAAGGCCATCGTCGCACACCACATAAAGTTGGAAGCCAATTTATAATCGGATGGATGTTGAACCACATCCGGTCCAATTTCAATCAGCGTTTGCAAAATACTTTCGGCAATTCTGTCTTGCAAAAGAGCATCGTGCGGATAAGTAAGGTATTGTTCCATCACGTGTGTGAAAGCATCCACCACACCATTTTCCAATTGTCTTTTTGGTAAAGAAGCCACCACAGTTGGGTCACAAATGGAGAATTTCGGAAACAACGCACTTCCGCCCAAGGTTAATTTTTCTTGTGTAGCTTCGATGGTAACAACCGCACCCGAGTTCATTTCGCTTCCGGTCGCCGGTAATGTTAAAACCGTTCCAAACGGAATGACTTTTGAAACATCTTTAAATAAAATTCGTTTTTTCAAAATTTCAATAGCATCGCCTTCAAAATTCACAGCTCCCGAAATAAATTTCACTCCATCAATTACACTTCCGCCTCCAACGGCCAAAATAAAAGTGATTTTTTCGTTGCGAATGATTTCTACCGCTTTCATCAAGGTTTCATAACGAGGATTGGGTTCGATTCCTCCAAACTCTACCATTTCTACTAATGAAAGTGCGGATTTCACTTGGTCGTAAATGCCGTTTTTTAATATACTTCCACCACCATACGCCAATAAAATTTTGCTGTTGGCAGGAATTAATTCGGATAATTTGGCTATTTGACCTTTTCCAAAAATATAATTGGTTGGGTTGTATAATTCGAAGTTTGTCATTTTATATGGTTTAAAAGTTTATAAAGTTTAAGCGTTTAAAAGGGTTACGACCCAAACGCATACAAAGTTACAAAACGATTAAAGGAACATGTGGTAAAGGAGTGTTAAGAGAACGAATTATTTCCTATAAAACAAATTATGATCTAAAAAAGCCCACACATTTTCCGGTAAAACGGCTCTCACATTTTTACCGTGTTTGATGCTTTCGCGAATGAAAGTAGAAGATAATTCAATCACCGGAGCTCCTACACGATGAATTTTTGGATGATTGATAAATTGTTCGTCAATGACTCCGGAATTTAATCTTGGATACACAAAAATGTCATGGTTTTGAAGAATTACTTCGTAGTTTTTCCATTTATGAAGCGAATTCAGATTGTCTTCGCCCATAATCAAAGCAAATGCATAGTTTGGATATTTTTCCTGAAGATGAGCTAAAGTATTGATGGTATAATTCGGTTGTGGTAATTTGAATTCAATGTCAGTTGGTTTGATTTTTGGGTAATCTTTGGTTGCTAAATGCACCATTTCTAATCGATGATAATCATCCAACAATGTACTTTTTTGCTTGTGCGGATTGTGAGGCGTAACCACCATCCAAATTTGATCTAAATCAGAATACTCCGCCATGTGATTGGCAATGATTAAATGCCCCACATGAATAGGATTGAAAGTACCGAAATATAATCCGATTTTCATTTTAATCATTTTGATTTATAAATTGTTTTACCAATTCATACGCCTCTGCTTTCGCCACATCTAAATCATAATTTTTAATCACTTTATCAAATTGCGGTGCAGTGGCTAATTCAACCGATGCTTTTGCAATTCGCATGTTGATTTTGTCATCCGATTCTGTAGAGCGTTTTTTTAAACGAATTTTTAACTCATCAATACTCGGCGGTTTCACAAAAACGGCTAATGTCTCGGTTTTAAATTTCGATTTTATTCGTAATCCGCCGGCCACATCAATGTCGAAAATGACATTTTTTCCTTTGGCCCAAATGCGTTCGACTTCACTTTTTAGTGTGCCGTAAAAATTATCGCGATAAACCTCTTCCCATTCAACAAATTCTTCCGCTTTGATATGGTTTTTAAATTCTTTGAGCGATATAAAATAATAATCTTTTCCGTGCACTTCTTCACCTCGTGGCTCTCGAGTGGTACAAGAAACAGAGAATTCTAAATTCAAGTCGGATTGAGCCAACAAATGTCGAACAATGGTGGTTTTTCCCGATCCGGATGGTGCAGAGAAGACAAGTAGTTTTCCTTTAGTCATATTTTTTTATGTGATTAGTGATTAGTAATTAGTGAATAGTAAGCATGGGCTAATAACTATTCACTAATCACCATTCACGCTATAAAACATTCAAAACTTGTTCCTTAATTTTCTCCAATTCATCTTTCATCATCACTACCAATTTTTGCATTTCAGAATGATTCGATTTGGAGCCCATCGTATTAATTTCACGACCTATTTCTTGGGTAATAAAACCTAATTTTCGCCCATTCGCTTCCGTTCCTGCAATAGTTTCGATGAAATAATTGAGGTGATTTTCTAATCGAACTCGCTCTTCGGTAATGTCATATTTTTCAAGATAAAAAATCAACTCTTGTTCAAAACGGTTTTCGTCCACATTGGCTTCTAATTCTGCTAAAGCAGTTCGAAGTCGATTTTTTACCGTCTCAATTCGTTCGGTATCCATACTCACCGCTTGATTCATAAAATTTCGAATATTTTCGATTCGCATAATGAATTCATTTTCCAATGATTTTCCTTCATCAATTCGGAAAGATGCAATGTTTTTCATCGCATCATCAACTACTTTTAGAATCTCATTCCATTCGTTTTCATCAATTTCGTCGCGTTCTGTTTTTAACGCATCCGGCATCCGAACGGCCATTTTCATCAATTCGGTTTCATCTGCATTTGGAATCACCGCTTTCATTTGATTGATATAGCCTTTCACAATAGGAACATTGATTTTGGAGGAAGTTTCCTCGCCGGTAATTTCTATATAAATGGAAAAATCAACTTTGCCTCGCTCTAATTTTTGTGAAATGATGTTGCGTAATCCCAATTCCATTTCACGATAAACAGATGGCATTCTGACATTCAAATCTAATCCTTTACTGTTTAACGATTTAACTTCTACGGTTATTTTTTTGGTTGGAAGTTGCAAAGAAGCTTTTCCAAAACCGGTCATTGATTGTATCATGCTTGTATAAAAATGTTTTCAAAGATAATTAAAAGTTTACAGTCTCAGTCGCAGTTTTCAGATTTACTGTGACTGTAAACTGCGACTGTAAACTACTTTTTCTTCTGAGTTACCAAATAAACTCCCGTGAATATCAAAATAGCCGAACCTATTTTCACCCAACTCAATTCGTCTTTTCCTAAACTGATGGCAAAAATAGTGGCAAATAAAGGTTGAAGATAGATAAAGACCGCAACAGTAGTAGGTTTCAATTCCCGCATGGAAACCAAGTTCAGTAAATAGGTTAAGAAGGTTGAAAAAATGACTACAAAACCAATTTTCCAGTAAATGTCAGTGGGCATTAAAGTCCAATTTACAGCATCAAATTCGCTCCATCCAAAAGGCAAAACCATCAAAAAACCAAAGCTGTAAATCCATTTTACAAAGGTAAAAGCATTGTATTTATCCATTAGTTTCTTGACAATGATAAGATAAAAACCATAAGAAACGGCATTAATGAATACCAATAAATTCCCCAACATTTCGTTAGGAGCATTAATCATCGATTTTCCATAAAGAATTAGCGAAACAGTTCCGGCTAAGCCCAAAATGATACCAAATACTTTTCTTTTTAGCATCCGTTCTTTCATAATAATGGCTGAAAGGATAAGCACAATCATTGGGGTGGTAACCATCAAAACCGCTCCCATGATGGGCGAAGTATAGCTTAAACCTTTAAAAAATGTTAGCATGTTTAAAGCAACACCAAAAAAAGCAGCAGCAATAATTCTTGGAAAATCAGATTTTGCTATTTTTTCTTTCGGACCAAAAAAAGAAACTAACCAAAAGAGTAAAACAGAACCACCTACTCGCAATAAAATAAACCCAAAAGGTTCTATAAACTCAGGCATTACATCTTTGGCAATGGTAAAAGTAACCCCATAAATAATGGAAACCAAGGTGGCCGCCATTAACGCCCAATGTCTTTTACTCATTTGCTAAAATATCAATGGCTGCTTGAACGATTTTGGGACTATTTCCAACAAAAATAGATTTGTCAATCACAATCACCGGACGGTTTAGGAAAGTGTAATGTTCTAAAATATATCTTTTATAGTCGGATTCTGTGAGTTTTTCATCTTTTAAGCCCATTTCTTTATATAATTTGGCTCTTTTGCTAAAAAGCACTTCATAATTCCCTGTCAATTGGTGAATTTCTTCTAATTGCTTGACAGTTATGGGTTCTTCTTTAATATCTTGTAAAATAAAGTTGTTTGTGTTGGGCAGTGATTTGATGATTTTTTTGCACGTATCACACGTTTTGAGGTAGAAAATTTTACGCATCTCACATTTTTTTACAAAAGTAATTACTTTTTGAGTAATTCTAAATCAACAAATTGAGATGTTCTTCCTGTTTTATAAAAAGGTATGACAACAATAAAATTGATTTATATTTTGAGTAAAACAAAAATAGTAGTAATATTGCACTCTCTAAACCGGTCCTATAGCTCAGTTGGTTAGAGCACCTGACTCTCCCGATAGCTATCGGGACAGGTGGTAAAGATAAATAATGGTCCTATAGCTCAGTTGGTTAGAGCACCTGACTCATAATCAGGTGGTCCTTGGTTCGAGCCCAAGTGGGACCACAAAAGTGCCTTAACGGCACTTTTTTTATTAAATGAAGTATATGCCATGCCTTATTGTTACATATTATATAGCCCTTCAAAGAACACATATTACAATGGTTTCACCCAAACCGATTTAACAGATAGAATCTCCAAACACAATTCAGGTTTTTACGACAAAACATATTCTTCATATTGTAATGATTGGACGCTATACTTGAGTATTGAATGCAATGATGTTAATCAAGCTATAAAAATTGAAAAGCATATTAAAAGAATGAAGAGTAAGGTTTATATCACTAATTTAAAGAAATATCCTGAAATGGTAGATAAACTTCTAGATTTATAAAAAAGCACCTGACTCTCCCGATAGCTATCGGGACAGGTGGTCCTTGGTTCGAGCCCAAGTGGGACCACAAAACCTTCCAAACGGGAGGTTTTTTCTTTTTTTATGTGTGATAAAAAAAATTATTTTTCATTTCTTTTAAACCAAAACACAATATTTTACGTTAATATAACCCGTAGTGCATTATAAAAAAAGTTGCTCAAAACACTAAAAATTAGTACATTGTATTGACTACCAATCAAATACAATTATGAGCAACCTTGAAGCAAGTTACAAATTAATTTTCAAAGAATTAAGTAAAATTTCAGACGCAGAA
>CALRRY020000043.1:0-24717 GCA_943370635.1 Variovorax paradoxus | reverse complement strand
TTAATAATTAGCAAATGCCGTTGAATGTATTCTCTTTTGGCCATGATTTTTTTTTCTTGATCAAAACTACTTAATTGTTACGACAAAACGTGTCGTTTTAGTAGAAAGAGTTTTAAATGTATGCAGCCTTTCTTCAGCGTAAATGGATTTCGTTTTAAAATAAGCATTTACTTAAGAAAAAGGTTTTATGCAATAATTAAAAAAATTAACCAAAATCCTACCTCTCCCCACCAAAAATCTCCTTCACCGCCTCCACATAACTTCTCGGATTCTGAGCTTTTTTAATTTTTTGCAACGTCTTTTGCGGGTTGGAGAACGAAGTGGAAAAGTATTCCCAAAAACCTAACATTTTCATTAATAAAAAAAGTTAATTGAAAAAATCTCCAATTAACTTTTCATCTTTTGAATGGATGAATTTAATACATTTTAATTTTATCCAACGCTTCATCGGCAAGACTTTCTGTTAAACCAACCGAACCGCTTGTTTGGATTAATTTACTTTTTAAAAAGTCGGGCAATCCATTTAGTGATTTATCATCGTCGATAATTATGAAATTTTCGTTTAAGTTTTTGATCGTAAACCAATGCAAAAGTTCATCTTTTCGGTTCAAATGGTTTGTGTTCTTTGGAAGTCGGGTTATTTTGTTGACCTTAATATTTCTTCGAACAAAAATGTTATTCCATTCTTTCAACGTGTATTTGTACTTGTGAGAAGTGGTCAATACAATATTGGCACTTGAACTAGAAATAATTCTATCAAGCGACCGAACGGCATTTGAACTAAACGCTGGGAAACCATCTTCTAAAATTTCCGGTTTTCGCCATGCGTTGGCAGGTACCATCACTCCATCTATGTCTAAATATAGTAACATGATGCAAATGTAAAAAGTAAATCTTAAATGAATTTTTTTTTCTTTTCAGATATAAATAAAAATCTAGCATTTACTTTTCCTCACCAAAAATCACCTTCACCGCTTCCACATAACTTCTCGGATTCTGAGCTTTTTTAATCTTTTTCAACGTCTTTTGTGGGTTGGAGAACGAAGTGGAGAAGTATTCCCAAAAACCTAACATTTTCATTTTGATAGGTGTGGGGCCGGAAAGAGCAGCATCGTATTCTTGGTAAATCGTGTCGTGAAATTCTTTGAAGATTTGCCAGCGGTTGGTGGGATATTCTGTCGTGTTGTTTTTAATCATGCTCGGCAAAAACGGGTCGGCAATCAAACCGCGACCAATCATAAAATGATCAATACTCGGAAAACGTGCTTTCATTTCTTTAAACTTGGCTACCGAAGTGATATCGCCGTTGTAATATAATTTGTGTCGGGTGTTTTCGGTGCAGCGTTGAAATGCTTCTAAATTCACACCGCCGTTGTACAATTGCTTCCCAATTCGGGCGTGAATGGCAATGTTTTTTATTGGGTATTTATCCAAAATGGGGAAAACATCTAAAATTTCTTCCGGATGTTCATAACCCATTCGCATTTTCATCGAAACAATCACGTCGGTTTCGTTGTGCACACGGTTTAAAATATGGTCAATTCGTTGAGGTTCGCAAATTAACCCTGAACCCATTCCTTTTTTGGTCACCATTGGATAGGGACAACCTAAATTCCAGTTCAGTTCTTTGTAACCCAACTCCTGAATGTATTTTACGACAAACAAAAACTCATCGGCGTCATTCGTCATTACTTGCGGAATCAATTCGGAGACTTTATTGTTTTCCGGCTGCAAATCGCGTTGGTACGAATTTTTAATCACCAATTTTCCATCCAAACGAATATACGGAGCATAAAACGTATCAATTCCACCAAAATAGTGATGAAACGCATTGCGAAAACGGAAATCGGTAAAACCTTGCAAAGGCGAAGAAAGTAGGGTAGGACTCATGTTTGAAATTGAGTCGTAAAGATAAGAGAAAAGGAATAAGCTTTAGATTTGAAAAAATTAAAATTTTGACTATTCAATGAGTTTTTTAAACCATTAAGAAATTAAGTTTCATTAAGGTCTTCCTCTTAATTTCTTAATGGTTTTGAGAGTTTACAATTAAATTTTTTGTCCTTCAATAATTACCTCTTCAATCAAATTACTCCCAAATTCATACGGCAATTGATAAAACGAATAAATGGGTTTAGTAATGATAATATTGGCCTTTTTACCTTTGGTAATACTTCCGTGCGTTTCTGAAATGCCCATGGCATAAGCACCATTTATTGTTGCGGCATTAATGGCTTCCTCAGGAGTCATTTTCATTTTTATACAAGCGGTGGCTACCACAAAATTCATGTTTCCGGAAGGGGTAGTCCCCGGATTATAATCGGTTGCTAAGGCTAATGGTAATCCTGCAGTCATCATTTTTCGTGCAGGTGTGTATGGAATGCTAATAAAATAACTGCAGGAAGGCAAGGCGACTGGCATCGTTTCAGTATTTTTAAGCACTTCGATATCTTCATCGGTTACAATTTCTAGATGATCAACTGTTAACGCATTGTGCTTCACACAAGCGGCAATACCGTTGATGGCTGTGAATTGATTGACATGAATTTTAGCTTGCAAACCGTACTTTTTTCCGGCTTCCATGATGCGTTCGGTTTCTTCTACTGAAAAATAGCCGGTTTCTAAAAAGGCATCTATGTAATCGGCTAAGTTTTCTTTTGCAATTTTTGGCAACATTTCATTGATAATCAAATCAATATAGCCGGAATGGTTTTCTTTATATTCTTTCGGAAAGGCATGAGCTCCCAAAAAGGTAGCTTTAATTTTTATTGAATAGTTTTCAGCTAATCGTTTGATGACGCGTAGCATTTTCAGTTCGCCATCTACCGTTAAACCATAACCGGATTTGATTTCGATGGCTCCGGTGCCCAATTTCATCACTTCTTCTAAACGAACTTTCGATTGCTCATAAATTTCCTCTTCACTGGTTGTGTTGAGTTTTTCGGCTGAATTTAGAATTCCACCCCCTCGATTAGCAATTTCTTCATAACTCAGACCATTGATTCTATCTACAAATTCCTGCACGCGATTTCCGGCATATACCAAATGGGTGTGACTGTCGCACCAAGTGGGTAAAACGACCTTTCCGGTGGCATCAATTTGTTTTGCATCAGAAAGCGTTGGACAATCTTTCATTTCACCAAAATCAACAATTACGTCATCTTTTATTAAAAGAAATGCATTTTTAAGCAGGGGTAATGTTGCCATTTCACTACCGCAAACTTTGTGAATTCCTTTTTCTCTGATTTGAATCAGCTCTTTAATGTTAACAATCAGTGTTTGCATGAAAAATATTTTTTGTAAAAATAGAATGAAAAAATTAAATCCCTTATTTTTATAAAAAATAAAAATTGTGAAACGACTAAAATATAAAAAAGGGAGAAAAGTTCAACCGAACTATTTTGAATATACCGGACATCACAAAGATCAACCGGTAGAAATGCAACTTTTTGTGTATAATTCAGAATCATTTACGGAAACAAAAGACCTTCAATTTCAAAAAAATGAGATTGAATCATTGCTTCATTCAAATGATGTTAAGTGGTTAAATATTCACGGTTTACATGATGTAGAATTAATAAAAAAAGTTATTGAAACCATTGGAATTGATGCCTATATCGCTGGTGATGTATTAAATGTAGCCAAACGTACCCGAATGGAAGATTTGGAAAATGCATTGTTTTTTAGCATCAAATCTATTTTGCCTGAAAAAAATGAAACCAATGTTCATGTAGAGCAAATCAGTTTTATTTTAAAAGATAATATTCTTATTTCTTTTCAAGAAAAAAGAGGTGACTTTTTTACCCACATTCGTGAGCGAATCAAAACAAACTCGGGTTTGGTTTGTAAAAAGAAAAATGATTTTCTATTGTATTTGATGTTAGATGCGATAATGGAAAATTTCTACATTACCATTGAAAAGTATGAAGATAGTATTGAACAGCTTCTGATTGAAGCAAAAGTAAATGATAATCAAGATGTTTTGGTTCGAATTGAAAAGTGTAGTGAAGATTTATACTATTTAAAACGCTCCATTATTCCGCTGAAAGATTCATTATATAACTTGAAATCCTTAAAGGAAGATGATGATTTTAATGGAATAGAAAAATCAAATTTTACTTTTTTCTCTCGCTTGTATCAAAAAAGTTTGGAACTTTTAGATCAAATCGAATATGATATCAGTTCGTTGGAAAGTGCTTCCAGCTTTTATTTTTCAGCTCAAAGTCATCGTATGAATGAAATCATGAAAACGTTAACTATTGTTTCTGTGGTTTTTATTCCTTTGACATTTATTGTAGGAGTGTATGGAATGAATTTTGAACATATGCCTGAATTAAAAGCTCCCAATGGATATTTTATCACATTGGCAGTTATGTTTGTTTTAGTAATGGTAATGATTTTTTATTTCAAACGTAAAAAATGGTTTTAATTTACCGTAAAATTATAAGTAGTACCGCTAAGGTTTACTGCTGTAGTATTAATGGTTAAAAAGGTAAAGTTATTAGCACTATCAGAAATTAAATCGAAATTTGAACCGTTATATCCATCGAAAAAAATGAGACGATAATCACCGGGTTGTGTTAACCTAATACCACCTCTATGCTCATATTGATTAGTAGTAGCATTAAAATCGGCATAACCGGAAACATAAACATTGGTAGTAATTCTTCCTTTTTCAGCAATAAAATTATTTCCAACAGAAACATTTTCCCACTCACTTTCATTTATTTTCTTCTCTAATCGATAGGTAAATATAAAATAATTTGATCGAGTTGTTTTAAACACATCTAAAGGGGTTGTTTGATTAGGTTGGTTTAAATATCGACTGAAATTATTGGTGTTGAGCCACAATACATCATTTACATTATAACTACTTTGAACTTCAACAGTTACTAAATTTGGTATAGTAGTGTAAACAGCATTAAAAAATTCTTCATCTTCTTTGCTACAACTATTCAAAATTGGCAAAAGAAGCAGAATATAAAATAAAATGGATTTTTTCATATTTTTAAAATTAAAAACGATAACCTACATTAATACCTACTCTCGAAATATAATCCGGACTTTCTCCGGAGCTGAATAGATTTTTACCCATTCCCACAAAAATATCAATCCCAAGTTTTTCTTTGATGTAAAACTTATGACCAATGGCTCCACCAATCGCAAAATCAGAATAGTCTCTTTGGACCGCTTCATAATAGCCATTGTTATTTTCGTCAACCAAACGCTCAAGTTCACGATATTTACCCTGATTAGCAGAAACAAATACTTCTATAAAATAATAACGAATTTGACTCTTGGATAATGAATAGCGAACAAACGGAATAATTTGATACTCTTCTAAGGTTCTATTCTTACCTAATTCAAAATCTTCTTCGCGAGTTTTATTTTGATTGAAATTTCCACTTACACCAACTGAAAAATCATCTGATAAAAAACGTTCATAACTTACATGTACTTTTCCGAAAGCAACCAAAGAAAAAACATCAAATTTAAGTTCATTTTTACCTAAATCAAAAGACTGATTATCTTGAGCGGAAACCACACAAATACTGAATAAAAAGAGAAAAGTTAATTTTTTCATTAGAATGAATTATAAAATGTAAATATATAAAAAAAGACTTGGAGTGTAGAAAACTTTAACGATTTAATTCTTTTCTTAATTTAATGTCAATGCTCCTAAAATTTCTTCTGACATAAAGGGTCCACCCGGATATCGTGCGGTATAGTCCAGATTCAACCAAATTTGACCACGCTCATCAATGTGATAATGGATTTCTTTATTTTTACTTTCATCAATGAATAAAACTTCTTTTATCAAATATACTGCTGCTTCTAAATCTGCTTTTTTACCCACCAACATTTCCGGATAAATGTGTCCACCCGTATGAATCAAACGCGGTGTGCCACCAATGGCACGAATGCAAGCCGACATCAATATCGCATGGTCATCACAATCACCCGAAAAATGTTGCAAACTTTCACTGGCGCAGGCAATATACTCTTGTCCTTTTGGGTCATTTACGTAATTCCAACGGTTTCGGATTTCTTTAAATACGGCAAAACATTGTATCATTTTACGGTATTTTTGTTGGCCTTTGATGTCTTTGAAATGTAAAGTTGTGGCTGTCAGAGCAAAATTTCGAACTTCACGGTTATCAAAATCTACTGCTTTTATAATTTGCGTTTTGTTGGGAAAAGGCAATAACTTAGAAATCACTATATCTTGCGGATTCGGATTTTCCGTCATCGAATAAATCATAAATCCGTAATTCTGAAAAACGGTTGCAAAACCGTATCCACCGAAAATTGTCCCGTAAAACAAAAAAATCAGGTAAATTATTATCCCTAAAATAAGTACTGTTTTGATTAACCGAAGAACCAATTGTATAATCAATAATAATACAACTGCAATTACGATTCTGTCAAATGAAAATGGCCATTCCGGATCTATTAAGTTCTGATGAATGATGAGAAATAATGGAATGGCTATCAACACATTCAATACAAAAATAATCACATCATCCCAAGGCTTTTTAACTTGGAATTTCGTTTTTAAATCTTGAAATTGATAGGTCCCGAATACTTTCATTTACACTAAAACGAAATATTGACTACAAGCAATATACCATTTCTGCAAAAGTACTTTTTTTATTGATAAGGTTCAGGTCAAAAAGCTGATTTTGAACTTTGTTTAACGTTTCCTGCGTTATATTTTTTTGTGACCATCGGGTTTGACTTAACCACTGGTTGATATCCTCTATTTTTTGGTTATATCGCTCTGCTAAAGTGCGATTAATACTCGGAATATCTTTAAATTCTTCGGTAGTGGCATTGATGATTTCTAACATCAAGTTGATGGTTTTAGGATGATTTTCAAGTATTTCGTTGCGAACAGCAATCACAAAACAAGGCCACGGAGTAGGGCAGTCGGCAATTCTGCGGAATGTGCCGTTGTCTACCAAAGGTTTGGTCATGAACTTTTCCCACATAAAATAGTCGGCTTTTCCGTTGGATAAAGCTTCTACCGCACCATCAATCGTGTTGACAATTTCAAACTGCAAGTCAGTGGTGTTCCAACCTTGATTTTGAGCATTCACAATCGCCATTAAATGTGAACCGGAACCCATTCTACTAATTGCCACTTTCGTATTTTCTAAATCAGAAAGTGATGTAAAGTTGGATTTTTCATTCACGTGAATTCCCCAAATAAGTGGACTTTCCACATACACCTGAACGATTTTTGATGGATTTCCGGCAGTAATGTCTTTTACAATTCCTTCCGTTAAGATAACGGCTATATCTGTTTCGCCATCGCGAAGCATTTGACACATTTTTCCGGTTCCTTCGGGAACGTCGGTCCATTGTAAATCGATTCCGGCTTCTTCAAATTCACCATTTTCCAGGCACAAATGCCAAGGCAAATTGAAATGTTCGGGAACGCCTGCGATTTTGATGGTTTTCATTTTTTAGTATTAAGATGAGAGTATTAAAGTATTAAGATTGGAGTATTAAGTATTAAGATGGGGGTATTAAGTATTAAGATGGGAGTATTAAGTATTAAGATGGGAGTATTAAAGTATTAAGATGGGAGTATTAAGTATTAAGATGGGAGTATTAAGTAATAAGACAACGAAATTAAGTTTTTTTAAAGATAAATGAACAAACTAATAACCGACAACAGACAACGTTTACAGTTTTTTCATCATCCACCACTTCCAAATCACACCATCCTTATCCGGATAATCTTCCATAAATTGAAAGCCGACTTTTTGTAAAACGTGATTAGAAGCTCCGTTTTGTGCATGCGTGTAGGCGTGCATTTTGTCAATGTTCATTTGGTTAAAACCATAATCTAACCAGGCTCTGGAAGCTTCTGTTGCATAACCTTTGTTCCAAAACTTTTCATGTAAACGGTAGCCGTAATCGTAGAAATTGGTGTTTCCGTTTTCCACATGGTCGTTCACAAATTTAATTCCTGTCCAACCAATGAATTCGCCTGTTTCTTTCAAAATGGTGGCAAAACGCCCAATTTTATTGTCCGCATATTGCTTTTGCACCATTTCAATAATCTTGAGGGTTTCACTAATTTCCTGCGTTGGACTTTGCCATAAATAGCGATGTACGTTTGGATTGTTATCCATTTCAAACATGGCTTTGGCATCACTTAGTTCAAGTGGGCGAAGGAGAAGGCGATTGGTTTCTAGGGTTAAATTCATATTCATTTTTTTGGAACGCAAATTTGAGAAATTAAAATAATTTTTAAAATTTCTCAAATTTCTTTAATCTGTGTTCTTTTTTATCAATTCTCCGCCAATTTATCCAACGCATATTCAATCAAAGCATCCACCGCTTTATACGGATCTTCGCTAAATGTTCCATTTGCACGATTGGCAATAATTGCATTCAACGATAAACATTCGTGTCCTAATAATTTTCCAAGACCATAAATGGCTCCGGTTTCCATTTCTAAATTAGTCATTTGAATACCGTTGTAATTAAAAGAATCCATTTTAGAATTTAGGTCTGCATCTTGAATATTTAACCGTAAAACACGTCCTTGTGGACCATAAAATCCACCTGCTGTTCCGGTGAAACCTTTCTTAATTTTGTTGCTTTCAAATTTTTTAATTAGTGAATTACTTCCCTTGATTACATATGGACGACCTTTTCTCAAATCCCAATTGGTTTGATTGATAAAAGCATCTTCAATGTCTTTTTCTGAAATAGTCTCAATTAAATAGGAGCGAAGCATATTGTCTAATCCTAAACCATAAACGCTCATCACAAAACTATCTACAGGAATATCAGCTTGCAACGAACCCGATGTTCCGATTCGAACAATGTTTAAAGAAGTCAACTTTTCTTTTATCGTTCTGGTTTTTAAATCGATATTCACTAACGCATCAAGCTCGTTCATCACAATATCAATGTTGTCCGGACCAATTCCGGTGGACATTACGGTGATGCGTTTGCCTTTATACATTCCGGTTTGCGTTTTGAATTCTCTTTTTTGAGTGGAAAATTCAATCGAATCAAAATGTTTGGTAATTTTTTCTACCCGGTTTTGATCTCCAACAAAAATAATGTCGTGAGCAATTTGTTCCGGCAATAAATTGATGTGATAAACACTGCCGTCGGGGTTGAGTATGAGTTCGGATGATTTTATCATGGGTATTTGTTTCAAGTTTCAGGTTTCAAGTTTCAAGTTTCAAGTTTCAGGTTTCAAGTTGGCTGCTTAAAATTTAAAGAAAACCCTAAGACTGAGTTAACATTAACCTGAAACCTGAAACTTGAAACAAAAAATCATCCACCAACTCGTTTGGTTTTAAATCCTTTATCTTTTAAAAATTGCATTATTTTATCGCGATAATCACCCTGAATGATGATTTCGCCGTCTTTGAAACTTCCTCCTACGGCAAATTTACTTTTTATTTCTTTGGCTAAGACTTTGAAATCTTCATCAGTTCCTTCATAACCGGAAATTATCGTAGTGGGTTTGCCTTTTCGTTTTTCATATTGACAAATCATGGGTTCTTTCTGAACGTATAATTCATACGGTTTTTCATCAACTTGCTCAGGTTCATTAGAGGGTTGATGATCGGGGAAGAGTTTTTTGAGTTGTTCGTTTAGGTCCATTTTTTTTGAGTTGCTGAGATGCTGAGTTTCTGAGTTTCTGAGAAATTAAGCCGTAAAACTTAGATACTCAGAAACTCAGTAGCTCAGCCACTTTAAATCAAAAAAGACATCAAGCCAAAACTCAATGTCTTTCTTTTATGAGTTACTATTAATTACTTCTTAATCAATCCCAAATCAACCAAACGTTCATGCAAGAACTCTCCGGCTGAAATGTCTTCATATCGTTTAGGATTATTTTCATCAATACAATCTTCCAATACATCCAAACGCATATCGCTCACCGGATGCATAAAGAAAGGAATAGAATAACGTGAAGTTCCCCATAATTCTCTTGGCGGATTCACCACTTGATGAATAGTAGATTTTAATTTATTGTTGGTATGACGGGATAACATATCGCCTACATTAATCATCAATTCATCCGGTTCTGCCATCGCATCAATCCAATCGCCATTGTGGTTTTGCACTTGTAAACCTTTGCCTTGTGCCCCCATCAATAAAGTAATCAAGTTGATGTCACCATGGGCTGCTGCACGAACGGCATCTTTGGGTTCGTCAGTTATTGGCGGATAATGAATCGGACGTAAAATACTGTTTCCATCTTTGATATAGTTATCAAAATAAAACTCATCTAATCCCAAATACAAAGCTAAGGCTCTTAATACATAAACACCTGTTTTTTCCAACATTTGGTAGGCTTCTTTACCTACTTCATTGAACTTTGGTAATTCAGTAACTTCAACATTATCAGGATATTCTCCGGCGTATTTTGAACCTTCACTTACATATTGACCAAAATGCCAAAACTCTTTCAAATCTCCGGCTGAACGACCTTTAGCATGTTCTTTTCCAAAAGAAACATAACCGCGTTGCCCACCAATTCCGGGAATTTCATATTTGGATTTGGTTTCTACAGGAAGTGAAAAGAAATTACGCACTTCACTATATAACTCATCCACCAAACGATCATCTAAAAAATGACCTTTTAGGGCTACAAACCCAATCTCTGAATAAGCTTTTCCGATTTCATTTACAAATTTTTGTTTGCGTACCGGGTCATCCGATAGGAAATCACGCAAGTCAACACTAGGAATTTTTTGCATAGTAAATTAATGTTTGTTAATAACTCTAAGTGAGTTGAATGCTTGTAAATACAAATGTAAATAAATATTTTAGATTGCAAAATTGAAAGTTATCAACAGTCGCAAATTCGTTTTGTAAAAAAGTATCACAAAAGAAGTAGAAATTGTTATTTTTTGTACTTTTGGGAGCGTTTTAAAACACCCAAACTATGCTTTTCGACAGAAAAAATCTTTCCGACACTACACTTCTTGACTTATATATTCGTTTACTGAAACCGCGTTTGATTGAAGAAAAAATGCTTATTTTACTTCGTCAGGGTAAGATATCCAAATGGTTTTCCGGGATTGGTCAAGAAGCCATTTCCGTTGGGATTACGTCTGCTTTGGATAAAGATGAGTACATACTTCCCATGCACCGAAATTTAGGTGTTTTTACTACGCGTGACATACCTTTAAAACGTTTATTTGCCCAATGGCAAGGGAAGAAAAGTGGTTTCACCAAAGGTCGTGACCGTTCGTTTCATTTTGGAACGCAAGAATATAAGATAGTCGGAATGATTTCGCACTTGGGTCCGCAATTGGGTGTGGCCGACGGAATTGCTTTAGCCAATAAACTAAAAAAGAACGGAAAAGTCACAGCTGTATTTACAGGAGAAGGTGCTACTAGTGAAGGTGATTTTCATGAAGCCTTGAACATTGCCGCTGTATGGGAATTACCGGTTTTATTTGTGATTGAAAATAATGGATACGGTCTATCCACACCTACGAATGAACAATACCGTTGCACGCATTTAGCTGATAAAGGCATTGGTTACGGAATGGAAAGCCATATCATTGACGGAAATAATATTTTAGAAGTATTTACCAAAGTTTCGGAGTTAGTGGCTTCTTTACGGAAGAATCCGAGACCGGTTTTATTGGAATTTTTAACGTTTAGAATGCGTGGCCATGAAGAGGCGAGTGGTACGAAGTATGTTCCACAAGACCTGATGGACGAGTGGGCTCAAAAAGATCCAATCGATAATTATCGCGAATATTTAAAAGAAATTGGACTACTAACCAATGACTATGATGAAGCCATAAAAATGGCTTACAAGCAAGAAATGGATGAACACATTCGTCTCGTTTTTGACGAACCGGATTTTGTTGCAGATTTAAGTGAAGAATTAAATGATGTGTATAAAACATATGATTTTGAAGAATTTACACATTCAGATATAACTGAGAATATTCGTGTGATTGATGCTATTACACAAAGTTTAAAACAATCGATGGAACGTCACCCTAACTTGGTGATAATGGGTCAAGATATTGCCGAATATGGTGGAGCGTTCAAAGTAACCGATGGTTTTGTGAATTTGTTCGGAAAAGAACGTGTTCGAAATACGCCGATTTGTGAAAGTGCTGTAGTTTCTGCCGGAATGGGATTGTCTATCAACGGGCATAAAGCAATTGTAGAAATGCAGTTTGCCGATTTCGTTTCTACCGGATTTAACCCAATTGTGAATTTATTAGCCAAGCAACATTACCGTTGGAATGAAAAAGCCGATGTAGTAGTTCGAATGCCTTGTGGTGGCGGAACACAAGCCGGACCTTTTCACTCGCAAACCAATGAAGCGTGGTTTACGAAAACGCCCGGTTTAAAAGTCGTATATCCTGCGTTTCCATATGATGCAAAAGGTTTATTAAATACGGCCATCAACGACCCGAATCCGGTGATGTATTTTGAACACAAACAATTGTATAGAAGTATATACCAAGATGTACCTACCGATTATTATACCATTCCGTTTGGAAAAGCAGCTTTGTTGAAAGAAGGAACAAAAGTAACGGTTATTTCCTTTGGTGCGGGGGTGCATTGGGCATTGGAAACGTTATCCAAACATCCTGAAATTAGTGCGGATGTGTTGGACTTACGTACATTACAGCCATTAGATATTGAAGCTATCTTTAAATCCGTTAAGAAAACAAACAAATGCATCATTCTTCATGAAGATACCTTATTTGGTGGTATTGCCAGTGATATATCTGCGATGATCATGGAAAATTGTTTTGAGCATTTAGACGGTCCGGTGCGAAGAGTTGGCAGTTTAGAATCCCCAATTCCATTTGTAAAAGCATTGGAAGAACAATATTTGCCGAAAGAGCGATTTGAAAAGGAATTACTTGAATTAGTAGCATATTAATTTTAAAGAGGCGTTTGCCTCTTTTTTTTGCCTTATTTTATCAACCGAAAACGATTGAAATTCATTTTTTTTGGCTTTTATAAATAGAAGTCAACAAACCTGATATTTATCAGATTTTACTGTTTTCCTTCCTCTTAACTTTGTTTAAAATTTAAACATTGTTTGTTATGAATCTATCTCATATTGAACACATTGGTATAGCCGTAAATAGTTTAGAAGAAGCCATTCCGTTTTGGGAAGAAAAATTAGGATTAAAATGCTACAAGATTGAAGAAGTAAAGGAGCAGAAAGTAAAAACGGCTTTTTTTCAAATTGGGCAATCCAAAATTGAATTGTTGGAATCCACTGACCCGGATGGACCGATTGGAAAATTTATTGAGAAAAAAGGGGAAGGCATTCATCACCTAGCGATTGCTGTAAAGGATATTCAACAAAATTTAACAGAACTTGCTTCTAAAGATGTTCAACTTATTGACAAAACTCCTCGCAAAGGTGCAGAAGGGTTGGATATTGCTTTTGTGCATCCAAAATCTACACATGGGGTTTTATTGGAACTCTGTGAAAATAATAACCGATAAACCGCTCATTATGGAAAGTGAAAAAAAAATTAAAATACTCTTAGATAAGCGAATAGAAGCCCGTTTAGGAGGTGGTCAAAAACGAATCGACATACAACACGCGAAGGGAAAATTAACTGCTCGTGAACGCATTGATCTCTTGTTGGATGAAAACAGTTTTGAAGAGTTTGACATGTTTGTCACGCACCGAAGTACCAACTTTGGATTGGAAGAACAAAAATATTTGGGAGATGGAGTAGTAACCGGATTTGGTACAATTGATGCCCGATTGGTCTATGTATTTTCTCAAGATTTCACTGTTTTTGGAGGTTCTTTATCAGAAACGTTTGCTCAAAAAATTTGTAAGGTGATGGACATGGCCTTAAAAATGGGAGCTCCTATCATCGGAATCAACGATAGTGGTGGGGCAAGAATTCAAGAAGGGGTGACCAGTTTGGCCGGTTATGCTGAAGTTTTCCAACGCAATATCATGGCATCGGGAGTGATTCCGCAGATATCAGCAGTGTTTGGGCCTTGTGCCGGTGGTGCAGTTTATTCACCGGCGTTGACTGATTTTATTATGATGACCAAACAAAACAGTTATATGTTTGTGACGGGGCCAAAAGTGGTTAAAACCGTTACCGGAGAGGTCGTGACAGACGAACAATTAGGGGGAGCAATGGTGCATGGAACAAAATCAGGGGTGACGCATTTTATTGCAGAGGACGAGCAAGAAGGAATCTTGTTGATTCGAAAATTGTTGAGTTATCTTCCACAAAACAACTTAGAAGAACCACCTTTATCTGTTTGTTTAGATCCTATTGAACGGATGGAAGATGAGCTGAATACCATTATTCCGGAGAATCCAAATAAGCCGTATGATGTAAAAGAAGTGATTCATGCCATTGCCGATGAGAAAGAGTTCTTTGAAGTACATCGTCATTATGCTCCAAACATTGTTGTTGGTTATGCTAAATTTAACGGACAACCGGTAGGCATCATCGCTAATCAACCGAGTTATTTGGCCGGAGTGTTAGATATTAATGCTTCTCGTAAAGCAGCACGTTTTGTACGTTTTTGTGATGCCTTTAATTTGCCTTTGGTTACCTTGGTGGATGTTCCCGGATTTTTACCCGGTACTACACAAGAATATGGCGGTATCATTCTTCATGGAGCTAAATTATTATTTGCCTATGGTGAAGCTACCGTTCCAAAAGTCACGATTATTTTACGTAAAGCCTATGGTGGAGCTTATGATGTAATGAGTTCAAAACATTTGCGAGGCGATATTAATTATGCGTGGCCTAATGCTGAAATTGCCGTGATGGGTCCTAAGGGAGCCATTGAAATTCTCTACCAAAAAGAGTACATGCAAATTGAAGATGAAGAAAAAAGAGCTTTATTCATAGCAGAGAAAACAGAGGAATACAAACAGAAGTTTGCCAATCCCTACAATGCCGCCAGTTATGGGTATATTGATGATGTAATTGAACCCAGAAACACGCGTTTTAGAATCATTCGTGCTCTTCAATCGCTGGCTACCAAAAAAGTTGTGAATCCACCCAAAAAACATTCTAATATCCCACTCTAATATGAATGCTTTATTTTATTTAGTTCAAGTGAGTACGCATAAAGATGCAGCGGAATTTGCCCGTTTGGATCCTTATGGAATTGGAATGACCTTAGTGGCCATGACCGTTGTTTTTATTTCCTTGATGATTTTGTATGTTCTTTTTAAAAACATAGCCAAGCTATTTGCTTACGATTTTAGAAGTAAAGTAACCCGAAAAGAACATCCTATCCTAAAAGACAGCACCGCTACCTTGGAATTAGGTGCTGCTGTGGCGATGGCAATCCACCTTTATCAGCAGGAATTGCACGACCATGAAACGGCTTTGTTGACCATCAAAAAAATTAACCGAAGTTATTCGCCATGGAATTCTAAAATCTATGGTATGCGAAAAGAATTAAAATAATCGGACATGAAAACATTCAATTTTAAAATAAACGGAAACCGCTACGAAGTTGTCATCGACAATTTAGAAGAAAGCACTGCTCATATTCAGGTAAACGGTGTGGACTATACGGTAGAATTAGAACAAAAATCAACAGTGGTTAAAACTCCTAAATTGGTTCGTTCTGTTGCGGTGCCCTCTACTGATTCTACTGAAGCTACTGCAAAAACCAGCTCACCTTCTGCTCCAAAAGGCGGCGGAACCATCAAATCACCATTACCCGGAGTAATTTTGAAATTACATGTTAAAGTGGGTGACACGGTACAATTGTCTCAAGAATTAATTACGCTTGAAGCCATGAAAATGGAAAACAGTATTCAAGCCGATAAAGCCGGAAAAATAGAAGCGATACATTTTTCTACCGGCGATGCGGTGATGGAAGGCGATGTGTTAATGACCATAAAATAAGCAATCATGAACGAATTTTGGAGTTTTTTAGTTGAACATTTGGAGCTGTTTTTTACTTACACTGCCTTTGCTAATTTTACCTTTGGTCATGCGATAATGCTACTTGTAGGGTTGATTTTTATTTATTTGGCGATATTTAAGGAATATGAGCCTATGCTTTTGGTTCCTATTGGTTTTGGGATATTGATTGGTAATATTCCCTTTCTTCCCGGACTTCAAATTGGGATTTATGAAGAGGGAAGTGTACTGAATTACCTTTATTTTGGGGTGTTAAAAGGAATTTATCCGCCATTGATATTCCTGGGAATAGGGGCTATGACCGACTTCTCTGCTTTGATTTCCAATCCGAAGTTAATGTTGATTGGTGCTGCTGCTCAATTTGGTATTTTTGGAGCCTACATCGCTGCTTTGACCTTAGGTTTTTTACCGGAACAAGCAGGGGCTATTGCCATCATTGGTGGAGCAGATGGCCCTACAGCTATCTTTTTATCGTCTAAGTTGGCTCCGGAACTCATGGGGGCAATTGCAATTTCTGCTTATTCCTACATGGCATTGGTACCCGTAATTCAACCACCCATTATGCGACTGTTAACTACTTCAAAAGAAAGGTTGATTCGTATGCAACCTCCCCGAGTAGTCTCCAGAAACGAAAAGATTCTGTTTCCCGTGTTGGGATTATTGCTCACCACATTTATTGTTCCGAGTGGATTACCGTTGTTGGGCATGTTGTTTTTTGGTAATTTATTAAAAGAAAGTGGTGTAACAAAACGTTTAGCTGATACAGCCAAAGGGTCGTTGATTGATATTGTTACAATTTTAATTGGCTTAACCGTTGGTGCTTCTACACAAGCCACTACTTTTTTAACCGGAAAATCGGTGGGTATTTTTGCTTTAGGAGCTATATCATTTGTGATTGCCACAGCAGCAGGAGTATTGTTTACCAAGTTTTTTAATTTATTTTTGAAAGAAGGGAATAAAATTAATCCGTTGATAGGTAACTCAGGTGTTTCTGCTGTACCGGATAGTGCGAGGGTTTCACAAGTTATTGGTTTAGAATATGACAAAACGAACCATTTACTTATGCATGCCATGGGACCCAATGTTGCCGGAGTGATTGGAAGTGCTATTGCTGCCGGGGTGATGTTAAGTTTTTTGGGATAGGTTGACTGTTGTCTGTTTTCTGTTGTCTGTTGTCTGTTGATCGGTTTTTTGATGAGGATTAAAATGGTAGTTTTCTCAAAAAATTTGCTATTTTTATTTTTTCAAACGGCTATGCAAAATTCTGTAATTCATATTCATTACTATCCATCCCCATTAGGTGAGCTTGTTTTAGGCGATTATAACAACCAATTATGTTTGTGTGATTGGCGGTATCGAAAAATGCGAAACGAGGTGGATAATCGCCTTTTAAATGGTTTACAGGCTACTTTTGAAATACAGACTACCCCTTTACTGGAAGAAACGATTGTGCAGTTAGCTGCTTACATGGACAAAAAGCTGACGCATTTTGATTTACCTTTACTTTTGGTGGGAACCGATTTTCAGCAATCGGTTTGGAAGGCTCTTCAACAAGTTGAATACGGTAAAACACAAACCTATCTGGGTTTATCTAAGCAATTAAACAATCCAAAAGCTATTCGGGCGGTAGCTTCGGCCAATGGAGCTAATGCTATTTCAATTATTATTCCGTGTCATCGGATAATAGGAAGTAATCAGGAATTAGTGGGCTACGCCGGTGGTTTATCTGTTAAACGGAAATTATTGGCGTTGGAGCAGGGGAGTCAGTTGACGTTTTTTTAGGTTGTCGGTTGTCTGTTGTCTGTTGTCTGTTTTCCGTTGTCCGTTGTCGGCTGTCGGTTGATTGAGTGGGCTTAATTTGCGAATTGGCGGTAAACTGTTCGTTTCATGTATTTGGAACACGGATAACGCGGATTTTTTGAATGTAAATGTTTTTTTTGATTTGCTTAGCGAAAAGGGATGATCCCGAAGTCTCGGGACGGATACATGAGTGCTATTATTTTCCTTTTTTTTATAATTCTTTTTTTTACCACAAAGGGCAAAAAGAAGGCACTAAGAACGCTAAGAAGCTTCGCTTTCATGGTATATTTACTTCATTTGAAAAATTATCTCTTTTCCTGCTGTGGCATGTCGACGATAGGAGACATCTCATCAAAATTTGTCAATGTGTCAATTCGGTAATGTGTCAATTTGCTATCTTCGTTCAAGGAGTAGTGGTTAATAGCATAATTGGTGTAATTGGAACGCGGATGTGGCGGATGGAATGGATGGAAACGGTTTTTTTGGATTCGCTTAGCGAAAAGAGATGATCCCGAAGTCTCGGGACGGTTGGAGGAGTGCTATCATTTTATATTTTTTAAAATTCTTTTTTTTTACCACAAAGGACACAATAGAGGCACTAAGTACGCTAAGACGCTTCGCTTTCATGGGATATTTACTTCATTTGAAAAAAATATCTCTTTCCCTTGTTGTGTCGACGATAGGAGACATCTCATCAAAATTAGGGAATGTGTCAATTCGGCAATGTGTCAATTTGCTATCTACATTCAAGGAGTAGTGGTAAACATCATAATTGGTGTAATTGGAACGCGGATGTGGCGGATGGAATGGATTTGAACGGTTTTTATTTTTGGATTCGCTAGGCGAAAAGGGATGATCCCGAAGTATCGGGACGGATTTGTTTCTACTTTCTTTTTCCTTTTTTAAAATGGCTCTCTTTTTAAGCAATAACAAAACTCAGCATCTCAGCAACTCAGCCACTCAGCCACTCAAAATTTTGACAGCATTTGACCACATTTGACGACATTTGACATGATTTGATTGCATTTGACGATTTTCTTGACTTTTATGGTGGTTTTGTTCGGTATTTGTTCGATACTTGTTCGAACGGGCTTCGGAAAAAGGGGGTGTTTTCCGAACAAATACAGAAGCTCTACCGAACAAATATGGAACAAAACCAGAAAATAGAGTCTTTTTTAGTGATTTTTTGTAATATTATTTTTCTTTTTTTAATAGTAAGGAGTTAAATGTTTTTAAGATTCATTAAGTAGTACTATTACTCAGCCTCTCAGCACCTTAGCCCCTCAGCAACTTTTTAATTATTTTTATATATTTGCATTTCAATTACACGCCATATGACTATATCTATCCGAAAAATTGAGCACAGAGAAGCAACACGCATCGGTATTTTTTTTGAAAAGAATTATGCGATACAGCAACAACTAAAAGGGATTGGTGCGGTGTACAGCAAGACGTTTCAATGTTGGTACATTGATTACTCCAAAGCGGCTTACGGACAACTGAAAGCCTTATTTCCCGATGTACAGATTCAGCAACCGGTGGCCGGCGAAACGAGTAGCCGTGACCTTCCACCCATAGCTAAAAGCGAACATCAGTTAGGTTTACACTCTTCGGTAAACAACCCTGAACATATAACGAAAAAGGATTCGTTAGCCCACAAGTTGCGATTAGAATTGTTACCCAATTTAGGGAAATACTGGGTGTTTAAGATTCGGTATGTACAATCGGTGGTTAATCAACTTAAGTTGGTGAAAGGAGTGTATTGGCATTCCACTTACAAAGTATACATGGCCATGCGAAATCCAAAAGTAAAAGAAGCGGTAGAACGGATTTTGGAAGTTTCCCCCTTTTTTCCGGAAGATTATTTAGAAAAAGAGGTTGTTTTTGAAGGAAAGTCGATTGTTTTGCGTCCGCATCAGGAGGATGTGAAATGGATGGAAGTGTATGTTCCCCCTTTGTTGGCCTTATTGGAAAAGGTAAAACGCATTTCGATGGTTCGTTACAGTAAACCGAATGCTTGTTTTTTATTGCCTGCTACTCCGGCCGTTTATGAAGCGTTGGTGGCTCATTTTGAACCACATCGTGTAGTTATACAATCGGAATTGCCAAATGGGTATATAAACAAACGGAATGTAATCAATAAAAAGCAAATTGATTTGGCGAGAACAAAATCACATCTGTTTTCAACAGTTCCGGAGCCGGCTCATCGTTTTGTTTCTAATTATGTTGATACGTTGATGGCTGTGAATTACAGTCCATCTACCATTCGTACTTACACGCAACAATTTTTACAATTTTTACGTGATTTTGAGTATAAAGATCCAAAAGATATTACGTATAAAGAAACGGTTCGTTATTTGGCTTATTTGATGGAACGGGGACTGAGTGCTACCTCCGGTCATTCGATGGTGAATGCATTGCTGTTTTATTACAATCAAGTAGAACAAATTCCCGGATATGAATTAAAACTACCGAGACCAAAAAAGGAAAAGAAGTTGCCGAGTGTTTTAACGATGGAGGAATGTTTGTTGCTTTTTAGGGTAGTTGAAAATCCGAAACATAAGTTATTGTTATTAATTGGTTATGGAGCGGGTTTACGCGTTAGTGAGATTGTGAATTTAGAGTGGCGGGATATTTTGTTTGCCGAACACAAGATTCACATCAGGAATGCGAAAGGGAAGAAGGACCGAATGGTGATGTTACCTTACAGCATTGTTAGCTCGTTGGAGTATTATAAGCAAACGTATCAAACGAAAAAGTATGTATTTGAGGGGCAATTTGCAGGTGAACCTTATTCAACTAGAAGTGTACAAGAAGTCATGCGTATGGCTTTACAAAAGTCCGGTTTAGAAAAGAAGGCTACGGTGCATACGTTACGCCATAGTTTTGCCACGCATTTGTTGGAAAACGGTACGGATATTCGGTATATCCAGCAGTTTTTAGGACATTCGAGTATCAAAACAACAACGGTTTACACGCACATTAGTGCGAGTGCGGTGAGTAAAATTCAAAGTCCGTTAGATCGGATTGCAGAACAAAAGCATCAGAAAAAACTTGAATAAAAATTGAAAAAGTAAAAAAAGTTACATAAATTTGAAGATATTTACTAGTTAGCGGTCAGCTTGCGTGACTGCTAAAAAATGAGCGTTATAAAGTTCGTTTGCTTTTTTAATCGCATCATTTAAACTTTTTATTATAGCTATATAATCGTAGCCGTTTATCTCTAATCTTTCAAAGAAAGTTGAATTTTCAAGCCAATAATTATCGACCATATCACGTCCTATGTGAAATCCAATGCTATCAAACCATTCGTTAATAATAGCTTCTTGACAAATATCAGGCATCGCTAAAAAATTAACCTTAATAGCGTTGCTGTTTGAAAACTTAAACATTGAAGAAAGTTTATGTGCTTTCAATGTTTCAGGTAATAAATACCATTTCCAAAAATCAGTTTGTGCTTTGCCTATAAGAAAAGCCGAACCGCTAACATCGGTTTTATTCAATGCCTGCGCTTGGTTTGTATCGGAAGTGTTTTCGCTATCCATAAGTTTGTTGTTTATTTGTGAATTTCAGTTTTTAATTACGGCACTGAAATAAAGCCGAGAAACGTTATCGGCTATTTTAAGAGACACCCTACTTCGACAGACAAACCGACAAATAACAGAAATTAAAATCGTAAATTGCGACCTTAACGAACTGACAAAAAATAAATGGCGAAATCTTTAAACAATAATCTCAAAAAAGCGAAAGCAGGTAAGAACGATGAGTTTTATACCGAATTGACCGACATTGAGAAAGAATTACGACATTACAAAGACCATTTTAAAGGAAAGACAGTTTTTTGTAATTGCGATGACCCAAGAATTAGTAATTTCTTTCATTACTTTTCATACAATTTTGAAGCATTAGGACTGAAAAAACTAATTACGACTTGCTACAAAAACCAAAATAGAGATTTGTTTACAGAACATAAATCTGAAAGTGCAATTTATTTAGAATATGATGGCGACAAAAATGGCGACAGAATACCAAACCCAGAAGAAATTGGAATAATCAATTTACAAGGCGATGGGGATTTTAGAAGTCCAGAAAGTATTGAACTTTTGAAACAAGCCGACATAGTTGTAACAAATCCACCTTTTTCATTATTCCGTGAATATGTTGCTCAACTTATTGAATACGACAAAAAATTTCTAATCATTGGCAACCAAAACAACTTAACGTATAAGGAAATCTTTAAACTCGTAAAAGAAAACAAAATTTGGACAGGAGTTGATAATGGTGGTACAAAATGGTTTAAAGTTCCTGACCATTACGAAATAGAAACTGAAACAAGAATTAAAACCATAGATGGGCAAAAATATTTCAGTATGGGTAGTGTTTATTGGTTCACAAATTTAGACAACCGAAAAAGACACGAAGATATTATACTTTTCAAAACCTATTACGGAAACGAAAATGAATATCCGAAATTTGACAATTATGATGCTATCAACGTAAACAAAGTTGCTGATATTCCAATTGACTTTAAAGGTGTTATGGGAGTTCCAATAACATTTATTGACAAATACAATCCTGAACAATTTGAAATAGTTAGTTCAAATGATGTAAGAGTAAATGAAAATATTGCTATCAAAGAACACGGTTTAATTAAGGACAAAGAAGGTGCAATTGATGGAAAGCCAACCTATGTTCGAGTTTTAATTAAGAACAAAAGAATATGAAAATAGAACTAAAAGAAATTACAGTTAGAGAATTAGTGCAAGGCTATTTTGACGATGCAGAAAACGGAGTTGTTGGATTTGGTGGCAAGTTAGACATTAGACCACCTTATCAACGTGAATTTGTATATGGCGACAAAGAACGCAAAGCAGTAATTGACACATTACAAAAGGATTTTCCTTTAAACGTAATGTATTGGGCAGTTCGTGAAGACGGAAATTTTGAAGTTATTGACGGACAACAAAGAACGATTTCAATTTGCCAATTCGTAAACAAAGATTTTTCAGTAAACGGATTAGCATTTCATAATCTTACAGACGACAAACAAGCACAAATTTTAGACTACAAATTGATGGTTTATTTTTGTAGTGGTAAAGACAGCGAAAAATTAGAATGGTTTGAAACTATCAATATTGCAGGTAAGGAACTAACAAAACAAGAATTGCGAAATGCAGTTTATTCGGGTTCGTGGGTTTCAGACGCAAAACGATATTTTTCTAAAAACAGTCGACCCAAATTAGGCGATGATTATATGACAGGTTCGGCAAACCGACAAGAATATTTAGAAACTGCAATTGCTTGGATTTCGGACAACCAAATTGAAGCGTATATGTCCAAAAACCAACACGAACCTAACGCAAATGAACTTTGGCTTTATTTTCAAGCAGTTATAAGTTGGACAAAAGCAACTTTTCCAAAATACAGAAGAGAAATGAAAGGTTTGCCTTGGGGAATTTTATACAACGAGTTCAAAACTCAAAAGTTCGACTTCAAAAAACTTGAAGAAGAAGTTACAACTTTAATGTTAGACGAAGACGTAGAAAACAAAAAAGGTATTTACTCATTTGTACTAACACGAAAAGAAAAGTATTTAAACATAAGAGCATTTAGCGACAACCAAAAACGAGAAGCATTTGAAAGACAGAAAGGAGTTTGCGTAAAATGTGGAGTAACTTTTGAACTCAACGAAATGGAAGCCGACCACATAACACCTTGGCACGAAGGCGGAAAAACCACAGCCGAAAATTGCCAAATGTTATGCCGACACGACAACAGAATTAAAAGTGGAAAATAGGATGAACGAAGAAAAACAGCCGATAACAGGGGTTTGGCAAAATGGGGGCATTAGTGCTAAATTGAACTTTTGAACTTCTATCAACATTTGTGCTGAATTGAACATTCGTACTTCTAATCCCCCACTTCGCCAAGCCCCAAAACGTTAGCTACAATAATAACCAACAAAACGTATAAAAAAATGAAAACAAGATTGACAATTTTTACATTATTATTCCTTTTTAATTTTTCTTTCGGACAATCGAATAAATATTATATGAATAAACTTGGGAATATAATTGACCAACAAAAATATGACCAACAAAAAAATAATTCGTTAGAAAAAATACAAAAGAATATGAAGTCAATGCAAATTGTAGAAGATTTGAATGAACTTTATAGCAGAAACGACTCCATTGTTTACTCTTATACTTGGCATTTTACTGATACTCCAAAGAAAACAATAAAAGAAATCGAACGGAAAAAAGCTATTATTGGAAAAATATATCCTATTGAAAATGAAACAACACTAGATGGCAAGAACATAAGCATAAATGACCTAAAAGGTAAACCAACTTTAATTAACTTATGGTTTACAGGTTGTGCACCTTGTATTGAAGAGATGCCTGTTTTAAATGAACTAAAATCTAAATATGGTGAGAAGTTTAATTTTCTATCTATAACTATGGATTCAGAAACTAAAGTAAAAAAATTACTTGAAAAACATAAGTTTGAATTTGAACACATTGTGAACTCAAAGAAATTAACAACTAAATTAGGTTTTAATGGTTATCCTGTAAATTTATTTCTCGACAAAAATGGAGTTGTTAAAATTATTGAGGGAAATGTTAATTATACATTAGTAGAAGGGGAACTTAAAATGGGCGACGGAATGGAATTTATACAAATATTAGAAAAATTACTGTAGCTAACAGCAGTTTGCAAAAATGGCGGGCTTTGGGCTTAATTTAAAGTTGGTTTTGTACTTGCAAAGTCAGTGTTTAACCGAAAGTTTAGGCTTCCTTAATCCGCCACTTCTGCAAGCTGCAAAACGTCAGGCTGTGAAAAAACCCACTTTTCTCCAAAACCTTATCCTCTAAAACTTAATTTGTTTTGTTTTAAGCCAAGTTACATTTGGGTGTATTTTGATTTGTTCCAAAGATAATTTGAGCTAAATACCGCTTTAAACAAGTCGTTTTTAAACAAAACAAGAACTTTCTCTTGTAAGGTGAGTTCCAAG
>CALRRY020000042.1:0-25307 GCA_943370635.1 Variovorax paradoxus | reverse complement strand
CCAATTTTTTCTCTTAATTGATTGATAAAGAACACAGTACAATGAGTTTTACTTATCGTGGCGGTTAGTTTTCTCAAGGCTTGCGACATCAATCGGGCGTGTAATCCCATTTTTGAATCACCCATTTCTCCTTCAATTTCACTTTTAGGAGTCAATGCGGCAACAGAGTCAATAACTACAACATCTATTGCTCCGGAACGAATTAGGTTCTCGGCAATTTCAAGAGCTTGTTCACCATTATCCGGTTGGGAAATGATTAAGTTTTCAATATCAACACCTAATTTTTCAGCATAATTTCTATCAAAAGCATGTTCAGCATCAATAAATGCTGCAATTCCACCGGCTTTTTGAGCTTCGGCTATTGCATGAAGTGTCAATGTTGTTTTTCCGGAAGATTCCGGACCGTAAATTTCAATAATTCTTCCTTTTGGATATCCGTTAACTCCTAAGGCTAAATCGAGACCTAATGAACCGGAAGAAATTGTTTCAACTTCTTCTACAGCTTTGTCTCCCATTTTCATTACGGTACCTTTTCCGTATGTTTTGTCTAATTTGTCTAATGTTAATTGCAAGGCTTTTAATTTGGCTTCTTTCTCTGAACTCATAATAATGTGGCTTTAAAAAATTAATAATGTTGTAAAATTACTTTTTTTTTTCATCTCTTTCTAATTTATTTTTCCACAAAAAGAAACCAAATAAGTTATTTCGATTTCCTACTTTTGTAATCATTCCAAAACGCTATGCATAAGTTGATTTCTTATCCCATTTCTATTATATATTACTTCACCTTTGGGATGTTTTTGTGTGTATTTCATCCTATTCAATGGTTTTGTTTTAATATATTAGGTTATCAAGCACATAAAAAAAGTGTAGATTATTTGAATTTTTTTTTAGTAAGAAGTACACATTTATTAGGAACTACTTATTGTTTCGTTAATCGAGAAAAATTACCAAAACATGTACCTTTGATTATTGTAGCAAATCATCAGAGTTTATATGATATTCCACCGATAATTTGGTTTTTGCGAAGATGGCATCCAAAATTTATAAGTAAAAAAGAATTAGGAAAAGGAATTCCGAGTGTTTCATACAATTTAAGGCATGGAGGTTCCGTTCTAATAGACAGAAAAGATCCTAAACAAGCCCTACCTGCTATAAAAGAAATGGCAGAGTATATTGAAAAGCATAATCGTTCAACTGTTATCTTTCCTGAGGGTACCCGAAGTAAAACCGGTGTTCCTAAAAAGTTTTCAGAAAACGGATTGAAGATTTTGTGTAAATATGCTCCATCTGCCTACATTGTGCCCATTTCAATTAATAATTCTTGGAAAATGGTTCGTTTTGGGCAATTTCCGATGGGGTTAGGAAACAGATTAACATTTACCATTCAAGAACCTTTTCCGATTAAAGGAATTTCGTTTGAAGAAATTATGCAAAAAACAGAAAATGCCGTGGTTAGCGGAATTAAAAATTAATTATATGTCAACAAAAAACATTCGTTTAGAAGTAATGCAATTATTGGAAAAGAAAGTAGATTCATTTATGAATGACTTTTTGATTCCGGTGGAAAAAATATGGCAACCTTCAGATTTATTACCCGATTCTGAAAAAGAAACTTTTTTTGAAGATGTTACAGAATTACGCGAAATTGCCAAAGAATTACCTTATGATTTCTGGGTGGTTTTAGTAGGTGATACCATTACAGAAGAAGCTTTGCCAACCTATGAATCATGGTTAACGGAAGTAGAAGGTGTAGATAGCGAAGGCCGAAACGGCTGGTCGAAATGGGTTAAACATTGGACCGGAGAAGAAAATCGTCATGGCGATGTTTTGAACAAATATCTCTATTTATCCGGACGAGTGAATATGCGTGAAATTGAAATGACTACCCAACATTTAATAAACGATGGTTTTGATATTGGCACCGGAAAAGACCCTTACAAAAACTTTGTTTACACTAGTTTTCAGGAGTTAGCTACTTATATTTCTCACAACCGTGTTTCACAAATAGCCAAAAAATTTGGTGATAAGAAACTTTCCAAAATGTGCAAGTTGATTGCTGGCGACGAAATGCGTCATCATCATGCTTATGGTGAATTTGTGAATCAGATTTTTAAAGTAGATCCGAGCGAAATGATGTTAGCGTTTCAATATATGATGAAGCAAAAAATTGTGATGCCCGCTCATTTTTTACGTGAATCAGGTCAAAAAATAAGTTCAGCTTTTGAGCACTTTTCAGATTCAGCTCAGCGAATTGGTGTTTACACTGCAGCTGATTATGTAGATATTCTTCAAAAATTAATTGACAAGTGGGAAATAGAAAAAATGAATGGTTTGACCGATGAAGCTGAAAAAGCAAGAGATTATCTGATGAAACTCCCTTCCAGAATGGCCAAAATTTCGGAACGTTTGGTTATTCCGGAAGTTGAAAATGTTTTTAAATGGGTGCAACCTGCTTTGGTGAAATAAAAATGACAATTATTGACAAAACGATTCTTTTTGTAAAAAAACAACTCCATGACGCTGAAGGAGGTCATGATTGGTTTCACATTGAACGGGTTTATAAAAATGCAATTTTAATTTCCCAAGAAGAAGTTTGTGATGTTACCGTTGTAAAATTAGGAGCTTTATTGCACGATATTGCCGATTCCAAATTCCATGATGGTGATGAAGAAATTGGTCCGAAAATGGCTAGAACATTTTTAGAAAGTGAAAACGTTTCTGAAGAAATTATTGAGCATGTAGTTCAAATTATTCAAAATATTTCGTTCAAAGGTGGAAATTTTGAAAAAACTTTTTCATCCAAAGAATTAGAAATTGTACAAGATGCCGATCGATTAGATGCTTTGGGAGCCATTGGAATTGCTAGAACATTTAATTATGGCGGATTTAAAAACAGATCCATTTACAATCCTTCTATTGCTCCAAAATTGAATATGACCAAAGAAGAATATAAAAAAAGTGATTCGCCTACATTGAATCATTTTTATGAAAAATTATTGCTTTTAAAAGATAAAATGAACACCGTAACCGGAAAAAAATTAGCTCAAGAACGTCACCGTTTTATGGAAACATTCTTGAGCCAGTTTTATGCGGAATGGGAGGGGGAGAAGTAGTTATTCCCCTTTAAACTCCGCTTTTCTTTTCTCTAAAAATGCCGTTGTTCCTTCTTTAAAATCGGCAGTTCCAAATGATTTCCCAAAATTTTGAATTTCTACTTCATAGCCGTTTATGCTATCTTTATAATTGGCATTAACTGCTGCAATTGCATTGGAAATGGCAACGGGTGAGTTTTTAGCGATTTTTGAGGCAATTCCTTTTGTAAATTCAATTAATTCTGCTTGTGGCACAACGTGGTTTACTAAACCATAATTTTTAGCTGTTTCAGCATCAATCATGGCGGCACTCATAATCATTTCCATTGCACGGCCTTTGCCAACTAATTGCGGTAAACGTTGTGTTCCGCCGTAACCCGGAATTACTCCTAGAGTTACTTCCGGTAAACCCATTTTGGCATTATCGGAGGCAATTCTAAAATGAGCAGACATGGCTAATTCCAATCCACCGCCAAGTGCAAAACCATTAACAGCAGCAATTACGGGTGTGGACAAATTTTCTACAAAATCAAACAATAATTCTTGTCCTTTTGCGGCTAATTTTCCACCTTCTTCTACAGAAAAATGGGCAAATTCAGATATGTCGGCTCCGGCAACAAAAGCTTTTTCACCACTTCCGGTGATGATGATTGCTCGGGTTGATTTGTCTTTATTTTCAGTATCAAAAGCGTGATGCAGTTCTTCAATTGTAGCTTTGTTTAACGCATTTAATTTAGTAGGTCGATTAATGGTAATCACAGAGATTCCGTTGACTTTTTCTATTAAAATATTTTTGTAGTTCATTGTTTATGTAATTTGTTCGTATGTATTGAAAGGTAATGTAACCATAAAAGTTGTTCCTTTGTTTTGTTGCGATTCAAAGGTAATTGTTCCGTTATAATTTTCGATAATTTTTTTGATGATGCCAAGACCAAGTCCCATTCCACTTGATTTGGTAGTAAATTTTGGTTCGAATATTTGTAATTTATTTTCTTCTGAAATTCCAATTCCATTGTCATTAACGGAAATGATTACTTTTTCATTTTCTTGACAAACAGAAACTATCACAACTGGATTTTCCGTAAAATCAGTAACCGCCTGAGTGGCATTTTTTACTAAATTGGTTATGATTCGAATGAGTTGAGTTCTATCCATATTCAGATAAATTTCTTTTTCTGAAGGCTCAAAGCGAATGTAATTTTCATTAAAAATTTCTAATCCAAGTTGGATAATTTCAACTACATTAATTCGTTCATTTTGTTGTGCCGGCATCGAAGCAAAATTTGAAAAAGCATTAGCAACCGAACTCATAATGTCAATTTGTTGTAACAACGTTTTGGTATAATCTTTAATTTTTTGATGAATATTAGGGTCTTTAGGATCAAATTTTCGTTCAAAACTTTGAATGGTTAGCCGCATTGGCGTTAGTGGATTTTTGACTTCATGTGCCACTTGTTTTGCCATTTCTCGCCAAGCTTGTTCGCGTTCACTTTGAGCTAATTTCACCGCACTATCTTCTAATTCAGCAACCATATTGTTATAAGATCGAATCAAAAGTTCAATTTCTGTGCTGCTGGTTTCCAATTCAATTTTTTGATTTTTACGATTCAATTGGGTTATAGTCAGTTTTTCTGCAATAGTTTTTAATGATTTTGTAATATAACTTGACAAAAAGTAAGCCAAAAGAACAGAAAGTATTAGCATAAATGAATACACTTGCCCAAATCGAATCATGAATTTTTGAAGCTCCTTTTCATAATATCCATCGTCTTCTATGTAAGGAATATTTAAAATGGCCAAAGGTTTAAATTGGGCATCTTTTATTTCGCTGTAAGAGGATAAATTTTTTAACCCATTTATTTCTCTGTATTCAACATATCGTTTATCTAAACTGGATTGAACCAATTTTATCAAATAGATATCAATTGATTTAGGGTCTTTATCAACAGCAAATGAAGATTTAGATGATTTCAGTAGATTTCCTTCCAAATCATAAAAATTTATTTCTAAACCGTGAATATCAGAAAGCTCATGAATTTTATCCCTTTCAGAAAAAATTAATGGAATATTTTCTGTAGTTAGCGGATATGTTGTAGTGTTGAGAATGTAATTAATGTGCTCTTTAATGGCGGTTTCTTTTCGTAATAATCGTTCTTGATGATAATCTTTTGCCTCTTTTCTAAACTGATAAATGGAAACAGAAGCAATCAAAATAGAAGAAATTACGGTTAGAAAAATCATGGAAATGAATATTCTAACTCGTAAAGATAATTTTCCTATTTTTTGTAAAAAACTCACGATTGGCGTTCTCGAATTCGTTTGTAAAATTTAAAACCGATCATCAGCAGTAATGAAAAAGCAATGATACCAATTACACCAAAAATCCAATTGATGGCGTTTTTCAAAATCACTAAAAATACTACAGCAAATAAAATCAATGTAGCACCTTCATTCCACAAACGAAAAAAATTGGAACTGTTTTTCACTTCATTTTTTTGTAATTGCTTAAAAATCAAATGACATTTAAAATGATATAAGTACAATAAAACAACAAAACCTAGTTTTACTAACATCCAATCTTGATAAAGCCAAGTAGGAATTAAATATAAAAGCCAAAAAGCAAAAATACTGGCTAATACTGCACTTGGCCAAGTGATGATATACCATAATCGGTATTGCATCAATTGGTATTGTTGGATTAAAATACTTTGTTCAGGTTCAGGTTTTTCTTTAGCTTCGGAATGATATACAAATAAACGAACAATATAAAAAAGTCCGGCAAACCAAGTGACTACAAAAATGAGGTGCAATGCTTTGATGTAGTTATATATTTCCATTTATTGTGGTTCTATTAATTTGGTGGTCATTTCTTTTCGCAAAAAATAGGCCGTAATTAGTGTTGATAGCACATCGGCAATTGGAAAAGCCACCCATACCCCAAAAATACCAAAATAATTTGGCAAAATGAGTACAAGCGGAATCAGAAAGAAACCTTGCTTTGTTAAAGTCAGTAATAATGCCGGAATGGCTTTTCCGGCTGCTTGAAAATAAGCTGCTCCAATAAGCTGTAAAGCGATAATTGGAGTCGCTGCAAAAACCCATCGCAATGCATCTGGTGTTTCGGCAATTACATCGGCATCGTTTGTAAAAACCGAAACAATTGGTTTTGCAAAAACTAAGATGAGTATAAAAATAAATGTTGCTAAAAAGGCCGCATATTTAATGGAAATGGAAATAGTTTCTTTTACTCGAGTGTAATTTTCTGCACCATAATTATATCCGGCAATAGGCAAAAAGCCATGTGTAATTCCCAAAATAGGGAAAAGTGCAAACATTAACATTCTACTGATGATTCCATAAACTACAACCGAATGTTCTCCGCCAAAAACAAACAACGTATGATTCACAATAATGGCTAAAATACTCACTACTCCTTGACGGGAAAAAGTCACCAACCCTAAAGAAGAGATTTCTTTTACCAATGAAAAGTCAAATCGATAATGATTTGTGGATGGTTTTAATTCACTCTTTTTGATAAAAAACCATAGAATGAAAGCAAAACACATAATATAGGAAATCGTTGTGGCCAAAGCCGCTCCGAACATCCCCATATTCATAAATTTGATAAAAATAATGTCGAGAAAAATATTTCCAAAAGCCGGAATAATCATCGCCATCATGGCAAATTTGGCTTTTCCTTCAGCTCTAATTACATTATTACCCATCATGCAAAGTGCTAAAAAAGGAACACCAACTAAAACCGGTATAAAAAATTCTTTGGCCGGTTTCAAAATGTCACCATTCGCTCCAAAAAGTAGCAGAATTTCATCGGAAAACAAAAAGCCAATCAATACAAAAAACAACGCTAATACTAAGGTCATCATGATTTGATTTCCAAAAGTTCGATAGGCTTTTTCTTTATCTTTTGCTCCTAAAGCTCTTGAAATAATGGAACTTCCACCAATTCCAATTGCCATTCCTAAGGAAGAAATTAAAAAGGTAATGGGCAATACAACTGTTACAGCAGCAATAGCCAGTGAACCTATCCATTGGCCTACAAAAATGGTATCTACTAAAATGTTAATAGACATAAATAAGATACCAATTGAGGCCGGAACGGCTTGTTTTATCAAGAGTTGCTTGATATCATCGGTTCCTAATGCTCCTGATGATTTTGCCATTATTTACTAGTTTCCATTTCAGCAAAAGCCCATTGATCAATCCAACGGCTCAAGGTTTTGCACCAATCATCATCGTCATTTAAACACGGAATGGCCAAAAATTCTTCGCCCCCATGCTCTTTAAATTCATGGTTGGCTTCCATTGCTATTTCTTCTAATGTTTCCAAACAATCAGAAACAAAAGCCGGAGTAACAACCGCTAATTTTTTTATTCCTTTTTCGGGCATTTTGTTGATTTCTGTGTCGGTATATGGAGTGAGCCATTTATCTCCTGCTAAACGCGATTGAAACGTTTGGCTGTATTTTCCTTCCGGAATACCTAAAAATTCAACTACTTGTTTAGTAGTTTCATAACATTGATGGCGGTAGCAAAATTCATGAGCCGGTGAAGGTGTGTTACAGCATGAACCATCTATTTTGCAATGACTTTTGGTTACGTCGGTTTTACGAATATGACGTTCGGGAATTCCGTGGTACGAAAATAACAAGTGATCGTATTCAAAACCCTCCAAGTGTTTTTTGATAGAATTGGATAAGTCTCGAATGTAATCTTTTTGGTTGTAAAAAGCCGGAAGAACCGTGAAATTCATGTTCGGGAATTTCTTTTTACGAATTTCCTCTGCTAACACTAAAATCGTAACTGTTGAAGCCATCGCGTGTTGAGGATACAAAGGGAAAAGCATCACTTCGGTCACACCTTGATCGTATAGTTCTTGTAAGCCGGATTCAATACTTGGTTTGCCATAACGCATCGCTAAACTTACCGGAATGCTCGTGTTGGCTTGTACTTTTTTATGCATTCGTTTCGACAATACAATGAGTGGCGAACCTTCATCCCACCAAATTTTAGCATAAGCGGCTGCCGATTTTTTTGGTCGGGTTTGCAAAATGATTCCGCGAACTAATAATGCTCTTAGTAAAAATGGAACGTCAATTACATATTTATCCATTAAAAATTCGTCTAAATATGGCTTGACATCTTTTGGGGTTGGACTTTCAGGTGAACCTAAGTTGACTAATAATACTCCTTTTTTCATTTTTTATAGCGATTTTTTTATTTTTAGTTGGTCAAAGACATTAAATACTTCTTCGGAGTGGTACCGAATTTCTTTTTAAATGCCGCAATAAAATGCGAAGCGGTGCTGTATCCGATTTGAACACCTACTTCATTCACGTTATACGTACCAGTATCTAGTAATTTACGGGCATATTCTAATTTGTAATCAAACAAAAAACCATACACACTGTCACCATAAACTTGTTTAAAACCTGTTTTTAGTTTTTTCAACGTTAAGCCAACCATTTCAGAAAGTTCTTGTAATCCGGGTGGTTCAGCCATGTTGTTGATGATAATTTGCTTGGCTTTTTTGATTTTAGCAATGTTTTCTTCGTCCATCAAAAATGGACATTGTTCCATATTTGGGTCTTCACTTCGGTTGAAATATAGGCTTAACAATTCATACCCTTTTCCTTTAAAATATAGATTTCGAATGGATGTATTAAGGTTGTAATGAAACAATTGATTAAGTACAATAGCCATTGACGGACTAATATCATCTTCGGTATAATATTTTTTTTCACGGTTTTCATCACTTAAAAACGGAATATGTTCTGCTTCGTTAGAAAACAAACTGTGTAATTTTTTGATGGAAATTAACACCGAAATCATCCAAGTATTTGGGCCAATTTCTAAATGTATTGGCAATTCTTTTTGTGGATTATAGAATAAAAGCGATTTTTCTTCATTCAAATCCAACGCATAATTTCCTTGATTAAAAATAAATTTCGCTTTTCCCTTTAATCCATAATGAAATTGAATCAAATTATTGTGAACCGGTCGATGAAAAATTTCGGTTGAAGTACTATTGTTTTGAAAGCGAATCAAATAGAAATCATTTTCAATTTTTATTTCTTCATTTGAACCCATAGCGATACTTTTTTAAAATTAAACCATTCTTTTTTACTCAACTATTTAGAATAAATCTAAATAAATTACGAAAAAGCTCCTTTTTTAGCTAATAAATTAGAATGATTATAAACTAACACAAAAATAATTCTTTAAACGATATAAAAAGAACTTTGAGCGTTATTTTTTTGAAAAGCTTAACTATAATTTTGTTCTGCTTTTAGGTAAATACATTCATGAATCATTTAAAACTGTCAAAGTTTCCCACTTTTTATGCCATTGGCTTAAGTTATAAAAAAGCAGATGCGGCAATGAGAGGAAAGTTTAGCTTAGACGAAAAAGCTAAAACTAAACTACTGGAACAAGCCAAATCAGAAGGTTTAGACAGTTTGTTTGTGGTATCAACTTGCAACCGAACCGAGATTTACGGTTTTGCAGAGCATCCTTTTCAACTCATCAAGTTATTGTGTGACAACAGCCAGGGAACTGTTGAAGATTTTCAAAAAATTGCTTACATCTACAAAAACCAGGAAGCCATTACGTTTTTGTTTCGTGTGGGAACCGGTTTAGACAGTCAGATTTTGGGCGATTTTGAAGTCATCAGTCAAATCAGAAATAGTTTTGTGGAAAGTAAAAAAGCAAATTTGGCCAATGCTTTTTTGGAACGTTTGGTAAATGCTGTGATTCAAGCCAGCAAACGAGTGAAGAACGAAACCGAATTGTGTAGCGGAGCTACTTCTGTTGCTTTTGCAGCCGTAAATTATATTTTTAATACGGTAAATGATTTAGAAAACAAAAACATATTGTTGTTTGGCACGGGAAAAATTGGTAGAAATACCTGTGAAAACTTAGTAAAACACACCAAACACGAAAATATTACCTTAATCAATCGAACCAAAACCAAAGCAGAGAAAATTGCCGGAAAGTTCAATTTGATTGTCAAAGATTACATCAATCTGCCGGAAGAAATACACCGGGCTGATATTTTGGTTGTGGCAACCGGAGCACAAAATCCAACCATCGACAAGAATTTATTGAATTTAAAAAAACCTTTATTGATTTTAGATTTATCCATTCCTAAAAATGTAGATGAAAATGTAAAGCAAATAGAAGGTGTTTCATTAGTACATATGGATTTCCTTTCTCAAATAACCGATGAAACGTTGGAAAAAAGAAAAGAGCAAGTACCTTTTGCGGAAGCCATAATCGAAGAAATCAAAGAAGAATTTAATGCGTGGATGAGAGCCAGAAAGTTTGCACCCACCATTCATGCCTTAAAAGAAAAATTAAATGCTATTAAAGAAGGCGAATTAGATTTTCAACGCAAAAAAATAGCTAATTTTGACCAAGAACAAGCTGAACTCATCAGCAATAGAATCATTCAAAAAATTACGACTCATTTTGCCAATCATTTGAAAGATGATAACACGATGGTGGACGAAAGTATCGAATGGATTGAAAAAATATTTCAAATTGAAACGAACACCGTAAAATGAGTAAAATCATCAAAATCGGAACCCGCGACAGCGAATTAGCACTTTGGCAAGCTCATACCGTTGAGAAAAAATTAAAAGACTTAGGCTATCTAACCGAAATTGTTGCCGTAAAATCGACCGGCGATATTATTTTAGACAAACCACTTTATGAACTTGGAATTACCGGTATTTTTACCAAAACCCTTGATGTTGCTATGTTGAAAGGCGAAGTGGATATTGCGGTTCATTCCATGAAAGATGTGCCAACAGCTTTACCCAAAGGAATTGTGCAAGCAGCGGTTTTAGAACGGGCATCAACTTTAGATATTTTAGTATACAAAGACGATTTGTGTTTTTTGGAAAATTCAGGAACTATACTGATAACTATCGGGACTGGAAGTTTGAGAAGAAAAGCCCAATGGTTACATAAATATCCTACTCACCATGTGGAAGATTTACGTGGAAATGTAAATACAAGAATGCAAAAATTATGCGACAACAATTGGAATGGAGCTATTTTTGCCGCAGCCGGATTGGAAAGAATCAATCTGAAACCCGAAACATTTCTTAATTTAGATTGGATGATTCCCGCCCCCGCACAAGGAGCGATGATGGTGGTTGCCATGGAAAATGATTCGTTTTCAAGAAGTGCTCTCGCACAATTGAACCACAAAAAAACCGAAATTTGTACATTTGTTGAACGACAATTTCTAAAAACTTTAGAAGGCGGATGCACCGCACCAATTGGAGCTTTAGCAGAAATAAACGAAGATGTAATTACGTTAAAAGGAGTCCTTTTTTCATTAGACGGAAAGCATAAATTGGAAATAGAAAAATCAGTAAACATCGATTTGTATCAAAATTTTGGCGAACTTTGTGCTAAAGAAATTTTAAACAATGGTGGTTCTGAACTAATGTTTGCTATTAAGCAAGAACTTTCAAAGAAGCACTAATCTTTATACTATGGAAAAAGATTCAATACTAAAGATAATTTACAGGTTCTTCGATCTTATTGTATTGACATATATTGTTTTCGATTTTGGATATAGTATTCATGTTGAGTATCACACACCCAAATTCATAGGTTTAGTTGTGATTGCAATTGCTTTATTTGCTTTTAACATCTTCAAATATTTTTATTACAAAACATCCGGCAGAAAAAAAGTTGCTTTTGTTAACTCACTGATTATAGGTGTTTTATTGTTAATCTCATTAGTCATAGCCATTTTAAATATAGACCAGCATTATTTGTATGTATTGCGAAAAATAAGGCCAATTCTAGAAGCCGGATTAATCTTTTATTTTATTATCCGATTGATGATTTTGGTGCGGTATGTGTATGAAGTATATTACAATCCGGCCATTGTTTTTGTGGGAAGTTTTTTTGCTATCATTCTCATCGGGTCATTTTTATTGATGCTTCCAAATGCAACCACAAATGGAATTTCGTTTACGGATGCCTTGTTTACCTCCACTAGTGCGGTTTGCGTAACCGGATTGATTGTGGTAGATACCGCAAAAGATTTTACAACCATTGGACAAACTATTATAATCACTTTAATACAAATTGGGGGATTAGGAATTCTAACATTTACGTCATTTTTTGCCTTTTTTTTCAGAGGAAGTTCTTCTTTTAAAGAAGGTTTAAACGTTCGGGATTTTATTGCTCAAGATACGCTAAAAGATGTGTTGAAAACAGCCTTAAATATTGTTGTTTTTACGATTAGTGTTGAATTGATAGGAGCATTATTTATCTATTCTTCTATTTTGGATAATCCAGAAATTAAGGATAAGTTTTTCTTCTCCATTTTTCATTCTATTTCTGCTTTTTGTAATGCCGGTTTTTCAACTTTAACAGCTGGTTTGAGCGAAAGTTATATACAGTTTAACTACTTTATGCAATGGATTGTAATGTTGCTTATAGTTTTCGGAGGATTAGGTTATAACATTATTTTTAATTTTTATCAATATATAAAAACATATGTTTTAGAATTTTTTGATCGAAAAAGAATACATAAACAAATTAGTATCATGACTTTAAATTCTAAAATAGTTTTGTATACAACAGGAATTTTATTGGTTGGTGGGTTTGTATTTTTATGGATTTCTGAATACAATAATACCATGAATTTACATTCTTCATGGTTTGGAAAAATTACTTCAACAGCATTTAATTCAGTAACACCTAGAACTGCCGGATTTAATACGATTGATTTTACACAACTTTCCGTTCCTACCTTATTATTTATTATCTTTTTGATGTGGATTGGAGCTTCACCGGCGTCAACCGGAGGGGGAATTAAAACAAGTACTTTTGCTTTGGCAACATTAAATATTTTTAGTATTGCAAGAGGGAAATCAAGAATTCAAATTTTAGGAAGAAGAATTTCAAGTGAATCCACTTCTCGTGCTTTTGCTATTTTATGTATTTCATTAATCGTAATTGGGTTTGCCATATTAGCGTTGTTGATTTTTGAACCCAAAGGGACTGACTTACTTTCAGTGGTTTTTGAATGTTTTTCAGCGTATAGCACAGTAGGATTATCGTTAAATTTTACGCCTACTTTAACAGAACCCAGTAAATATGTGTTGATTTTTACCATGTTTATTGGAAGAATTGGAATGCTCAACTTAATGATTGGAATGCTAAGACAAATCAATCATCAGTTTTATGAGTATCCAAAAGAGAATATTTTAATTAACTAAATTAGATAAAAATGAAAATCATCATTTTTGGATTGGGAAATTTCGGAATGTCACTTGCTTTAAGTTTGACAGAAACCGGAAATGAAGTGATAGGAGTAGATAAACAAATGGATAAAGTTAATCTTATCAAAGATAAAATTTCTCATGCTATTTGTATGGATTCAACAAACGAATTGGCTTATGAATCGTTGCCGTTAAAAGATGCCGATAAAATTGTGGTGGCCATCGGAGAAAATGAAGGAGCAGCCATTATTACGACGGCCATTATCAAAAAATTATCAAACGTAAAAATAATCAGTCGTGCGTTGTCGCCTATTCACGATACGGTTTTGGAAGCAATGGGGATTTATAGTATCATTCATCCGGAACAAGAAAGTGCTGATCGTTTGACCAAGCAAATCAACTTTAAAACGACGTTAGAAAACTATCAATTAGATAATAATTATACCATTTCAGAAGTAAAATCAAAACCGGAGTTTCACGGAAAAACACTTTCGGAATTGAATGCCATTGACAAGTATCATTTGAATTTGGTTACCATCATTCGCAAGAAGGAAAAAACAAATTTAATTGGTAAAAAAACAATCGTAAAAGAAACAATTGGATTGCCAACACCCGATACAATTATTTACGAAGATGATATTTTAGTGGTATTTGGCGATAATAAAAACATTTCCATTTATTGCGAAGGACAAGATTAAGTTGGAAAAATCAATTAGAATACTATCAACTAAAAAATTAAAATCCAATCAAAAACAGTTTTTACTAAACGCTGGTTTTCGATTGGTTGAAGCTGATTTTATTCAAATTAAGTCACATAAAATCAACATAGCATCAAATTATGATTTTTTGATATTTACCAGTCAAAATGCGGTTTTGATTGTTTTGGAAAATGAAAATCATCCAATTTTAAAAAGCAAAATTTCTTTTTGTGTCGGAGTAAAAACCAGGCAATTGCTTGAAGAAAACGGATTCCAAGTTGAACAATCATTTGATTATGCAGAAGAATTAGTTGAATACCTGTTGAAATATCATTTTGATAAAAAATTTACTTTTTTTTCAGGAAATTTGAGAAGAGATACAATTCCGAATGCTTTTCAAAAAAACAATATTATTTTTGAAGAAATTGAAGTGTATCAAACGCTTTTGATACCACACAAATTTGATAATCAACTTGATGGAATACTTTTTTTTAGTCCGTCTGCAGTTCAAAGTTATGTAAAGGAAAACACGATTACAAATGAAATTTGTTTTTGTATTGGTACAACTACAGCTTTGGAATTAGCAACAAACAATAAAATAATTGCAAAGCAACCCACCGTTGAAAATGTAATTATTCAGTGTATAAATTATTTTAATAAATCATAAGTTTTAAAAATTGAATATGATAAAGAACGATCTTTTCCTAAGAGCTTTAAATAACGAAATAGTTGAGCGTCCACCTGTTTGGATGATGCGTCAAGCCGGAAGATATTTACCTGAATTTAGAGCTTTACGTGATAAATATGATTTTTTTACCCGTTGTGAAACACCGGAATTAGCGGCAGAAATTACAGTTCAACCGATTCGAATTGTAAAACCGGATGCGGCCATTTTGTTTTCCGACATTTTAGTTGTTCCGAGAGCAATGGGTATTCATGTCGAATTAAAAGATAATTTAGGGCCAATTATTCCGAATCCTATTCGAACCATGGAGCAAGTAAATCAAGTAGTTGTTCCTAATATCGAAGAAACGTTAGGTTATGTAATGGATGCCGTGAAATTGACCAAAGAAATGTTGAATGATGAGGTACCGTTGATTGGTTTTGCCGGTTCACCATGGACGATTTTTTGTTATGCAGTAGAAGGGAAAGGTTCAAAAAGTTTTGATACCGCCAAAGGATTTTGTTTTTCTAACCCAATTGCGGCTCATACGTTATTGCAAAAAATAACCGATACCACAATTTTGCACTTAAAAGAAAAAGTAAAGGCGGGTTGTAATGCCATTCAAATTTTCGATTCTTGGGGTGGAATGCTGTCTCCGGTGGATTATCAAGAGTTTTCATGGTACTATATCAATCAGATTGTTGAAGCCTTGGCTCCTTATACTAAAGTTATTGTATTTGGAAAAGGATGTTGGTTTGCATTAAATGATATGGCAAAATCAAAAGCTTCAGCTTTAGGAGTAGATTGGACGTGTTCTGCTCGAAATGCTCGTTACTTATCTGGCGGAAAAATCACTTTACAAGGAAATTTCGACCCATCACGATTACTTTCACCAATTCCAACTATCAAAAAAATGGTACACCAAATGATTGATGAATTTGGAAAAGATAGTTATATCGTAAATTTAGGTCACGGCATTTTACCAAATATTCCGGTGGATCATGCAAAAGCTTTTGTGGAGGCGGTGAAGGAGTATAATTAAAGTACAATGATTTTAAGTATTAAGTACAAAGACACGAGTCTTAATTCTTAATACTTTATACTTAATAAAAGTTTAATGAAAAACAAATTCTATCAATACATACAATCCCTTCAAGATCAAATCTGTAAAGGATTGGAAGAGATTGACGGAGGAACCAATTTTCGTGAAGACATTTGGGAACGTCCCGAAGGAGGCGGTGGACGGACTCGCGTTATTGAAAACGGTCAACTTTTTGAAAAAGGCGGTGTGAATATCTCAGCCGTTCATGGCAAATTACCGGATACAATGCAAAAAATGTTTGGTGTGGGCGAAGCCGATTTTTTTGCTTGCGGATTAAGTTTAGTCATTCATCCTAAAAGTCCTATGGTGCCCACCGTTCATGCTAACTGGCGGTATTTTGAAATGTATGACGAAAACGGAAACATCATCAACCAATGGTTTGGCGGCGGTCAAGATTTAACGCCGTATTATTTGTTTGAAGAGGATGCAATTCATTTTCACCAAACCTGTAAAACCGCTTGCGACAAACACAATCCTGAATTTTACTCTAACTATAAAAAGAAATGCGATGACTATTTTTGGAATGCTCATCGCAATGAAGCTCGTGGTGTTGGCGGTTTGTTTTTTGATTACTTAAAACCAAACGACACCATGACAATGGGAGATTGGTATAATTTCGTGACTGAAGTTGGTAATTCATTCTTACAAGCTTATATTCCAATTGTAGAGAGAAGAAAGAATTTAGCTTACACAGCCGCACAACGTATGTGGCAAGAAATCCGCAGAGGGCGTTATGTAGAATTTAATTTAGTACATGATAAAGGCACTTTATTTGGTTTGAAAACCAATGGCAGAATCGAGAGTATTTTGATGAGTTTGCCGCCACATGTGCAATGGGTGTATGACCATCATCCTGAAAAAGGTAGCGAAGAAGAAAAATTAATATTGGTGTTGCAAAAGCCAAAAGAATGGGTGTAAATATTGTAATACTACTGTTTTTTATAGGAATTAACTGCTCGTTTGCTCAGCAGGATAATGAAAAAGGCAGTCATTTTACAAATTATGACGAAAAAGTAATAACCAGTTTATATTATTTTGATACTTCCAATAGTTTTGAATTTAATTTTAATTTAGATGGTACCGCTAATTATTTAGAATTTGTACCCAATCAAAGGGAGCAAATCGGAGTGAATTTGAGTTATAAATTTATCGATGTTTCCTACGGATTTTCACCTTCATTTTTCGAAAAGAATAAAGATAACAGTGATTCAAAATTATTCACCTTAAGCACACGATTGTATCATAAAAAATGGATGCAATCGCTTACATTTATCAATCAAAAAGGATTTTATGTAAGCAATGGACAAGTAGAAGTTGCTTTCCCGCGAATGCGAACCACAAAAATTGGTGGAACAACCTCATATATTTTTAACGATAAGTTTTCGTTTAAGACGCTTGCGAATCAAAAAGAATGGCAATCCAAAAGTGCCGGAAGTTTTATTCCAAATCTTTCAATTTATTATACCAACTTCGATTTGAATGATGGTAACGAAAATACGGAAAGTAACATTTATTTGGTTTCAATGGCTCCGTCTTTTTTTATAATTTTGTCATCAATAATCATTTTTTGCTTTCAGGAGGAATGTCTACAGGTTTTGGGTTCAATAGTATAGATGGAAATGTTACGGCAATTTACGAATGGAGTTTAAGTTCAAAATTTGGCTATAATTCCGATTCGTTTTTTACCTTTGTAAATCTGAATTATATTGATTTTATTCAGAATACAACCGCTCAAATACGAATGAATGATGAAATGTCAACAATTAAAATAACCGCAGGCTTTCGTTTTGATCCTCCAAAAAGAATAAAAAAATATTACGATAAAACAGCTGAGAAACTTGGATTGTAAATGGTATACAATCTGTAATCAAAAATATAACAATAGTATGTTTCCATTAAGACGAAACCGTAGATTAAGAACCAACGAAACCATTCGCTCATTGGTTCGCGAAACCATTCTTTCACCCAGTGATTTTATTGTACCACTTTTTGTGGTAGAAGGAAAAAATGTAAAAGAGGAAATTGCTTCTATGCCGAACTATTTTCGTTTGAGTTTAGATTTATTGGAGAAGGAAGTCAAAGATTTGGCTAAACTAAATTTAAAAACGGTTTTAGTTTTTGTAAAAGTTCCCGACAATTTGAAAGACAACAAAGGAACCGAAGCTTTAAATCCTAACGGTTTGATGCAACGTGCAGTAAAAGTGATTAAAAATGCCGTACCGGATATGATTGTGATGACTGATGTGGCTTTAGATCCGTATTCGTCTTTTGGACACGACGGCGTGATTGAAAACGGAATGATTGTAAATGATGTTACTTCTGCCATTTTAGCTGAAATGAGTTGCTCACATGCCGAAGCAGGTGCTGATATTGTGGCTCCAAGTGACATGATGGATGGTAGAATTTTAGAAATCAGAGAAGCGTTGGAAGACGAAGGGTATGTAAACACCGGAATTATGGCCTATAGTGCTAAATATGCTTCTGCACATTATGGACCGTTTCGCGATGCGTTGGACAGTGCTCCCGTGGATGCTCAAAATATTCCGAAAGATAAAAAAACGTATCAAATGGATTACCACAATCGAATTGAAGCAATCCGAGAAACGCGAATGGATATTGAGGAAGGAGCTGATATTGTCATGGTAAAACCCGGAATTGCCTATTTAGACATTGTTAGAGAAGTAAAAAATGCGTTTGATGTTCCTGTGGCGGTTTATCAAGTTTCAGGAGAATATGCTATGATTAAAGCCGCTTCAGAAAGAGGTTGGCTAGACCACGATGCCGTAATGATGGAACAAGTAACGGCAATCAAAAGAGCCGGTGCCGATATGTTGGCTAGTTATTTTGCTAAAGAAGTGGTAAAAATTATTTCTTAATAAGCTAAAAATGAAAAAATTTATTTTTTTATTCTTGTTTTCAATACTGATTTCCTGTGATAAAAAAGAATCAGAAGCATTTGGGGCAGCATCTTCAAAACATGAAACACCTATTGAATTAGGCGAAAAGTTATTTAACGGAAGCGGAATGTGCTATACTTGCCATAAACCAAACCAAAAAATTATTGGACCAAGTATTATTGAAATTGCTACAATTTATAAAAATAATAACGCTTCAATAGTTGATTTCTTAAGGGAAAAATCAAAACCAATTGTTGACCCAAGTCAATATGAAGTTATGAAAACCAATTTTGCGATTACCAAAAGCATGAAAGATCACGAATTGGAGGCTATTGAGCTATATATGAAAAGTTTTGTGAAATAAGATTGATTAATCAAGCAATAATTTGAACCCAACTCTAGGTATATTTTCAATCCGGATGTTGGGTTCATCTTTGAAAATTTTTCGTAAGCGGGAAATAAATACATCTAAACTTCTTCCCATGAAATAATCATCGGTTCCCCAAAGTTCAATTAATATTTTTTCTCTTTTTAAAACAGTGTTTTTATTGTCTAAAAACAATCTCAAAAGAGCAGCTTCTCTTTCTGTTAAATTTGTAACTGTTTTATCCTTTGTCAGACAATAGTTTGCCGGGTCAAATTCAAAAGAACCAATCAAATATAAAGCATTGGATTTTATGGCAGATTTTTGACTTCTGTTTAAAAAAATCTCAATTTTCAAAATTAGTTCTTCCATGCTGTAGGGTTTCACCAAATAGTCATCAGCTCCTAATTTCAAACCTTTTATGCGATCTTCTTTCATGGTTTTTGCAGAAAGAAATAAAATGGGTATCTCTTGGTTTCGTTTTCGAATGGCTGTTGCAATTTCAAAACCATCCATATCAGGAAGCATAACATCCAAAATGCATAAATCATAATTTTCTTTGCAAAAGGATTCAAAACCCGCTTTTCCATTTGTAAAGTGAGCAACATCAAATTGACTTTCTAGACTATCAGCGGTTAAAAAACCAAGTGTTTCATCGTCTTCTACATACAGAATTCTTTTTTTACTCATAGCAAATCATTTTTGGGGATGAAAATGGATATTGTAATTCCGGCTGATGGATTATTTTGAATAGCAATTTTCCATTTATGCAAATCAATAATTTTTTTTACATAAAATAGTCCAATTCCAAAACCTTCAATATCTTTTTTGTTTTCTCTCGGGACTCTATAAAATTTATCAAAAACATAGTCGATATGTTGCGGATCAATTCCGATTCCGTTATCGCTAAACGATACAGTTAAGCCTTTTTCTGTCTCTTTTGCATTGATGGTAATTTCAGGTTGGGATGTACTATATTTTACCCCATTATCAATGATATTAAAAAGGATATTATTAAAATGAAATTCATCTGCGTTCACCACAATTTTATCGGATACAATAATCGAAATGGAACAATTTTTTGTGGTTTTTAACAAAGTGTTTTCTTTCACTTGTTCCAATGTTTTTTGCAGTGGAATAGGTTTTTTATCTAATTCAATCCATTTTGTATCACCTTTGGCTACATTCAAAATACGCTCGATATGCTGATTTAATTTTTGACTTTGTTGGGTAATAATCTGCATGTATTTCGATAGTTTCGGATGATTTTTAATTTCTTCTTGATTAGTAGCATATTGAGAAGCAATTAAAATGGAGGCCAATGGCGTTTTAAATTCATGGGTCATATTATTGATAAAATCTGTTTGCAATTCAGCGTATTTTTTTTGTTTCAATAGCAAAAACACTGAATAAACATAAATAACTAAAACTAAAAACAGGATAAACGTATAAATCCAATATTGACCAAGAGAAGTGATGAATTGTTTTTGTAATTCCGGAAAGCGAATACCAAAATAATAAATTAAACCTTCGTTTTTTTGAAAGCAATTTTCACAATTTTTGGGTTTTTCGGTATCTTTTGTGATATATCTTCCATAAATCATTTCGTCGGTACCACAATCGTAAATGGCATATTCAAAGTCTAAATCTAAATTCACATTTAGAAATTCTGTTTTAAGATAATACTCTAAAACTTCATGTTCAAAAACATCATCTAAATTGACGATATAATAATCATCTGTAATTTTTTTTACTTGATTAGTGATGTTTAATTGAGTTTTGTTGTCTCTATATATTCGCTTAACAACATCTTGAAGAGCAAAATGAATTTTTTCTTCCACTTCTTTTTTCTCAAAAGAATAGGCTTGATTTAGCATTAATAATTGCATAATCAATACGCCAATAATGCATATAAACCCTGCTAAAATGATACTATTTAGTCTAGTAAATTTCAAAAGAATATTGTTTTTTTAGATGAACAAAGCTAGTTATTCAAACGGCTTATAAAACAGTTAAATTACTCGATTAACATGTCGTTAACAAAACTTATATGATGTTTAACATTTTTAAAATTTCGTCTTTCTATATTTGTTCTGCTCAAAAATAATAATAAACACAAAAAAATAATATTTATGAAATCATTAAATGTATCATTATTGACATTTGCAGTAGCTCTTTTCTTTTCTGTAGGGGTTTCTGCTCAAGAAAAGAAAGCTAATGTTGGCCCAACAATCACTACTACGCCTCCAGCTCAAAAACCAACTACTCCGGTAAAGTGGAAAGAAGAAGTTTTTGATTTTGGTGATTTGAAAAAGGGAGTACCGGTATCTCACGATTTTAGTTTTGTGAATACAACTAAGCAAACTGTTATTATAACTAATGTAAAAGCTTCTTGTGGTTGTACAGCTACTAATTACACTAAAACTCCAGTAAAACCCGGAGAAAAAGCCACAGTAACAGCTACATACAATGCGGCTTCTCCTGGTGCTTTTTCAAAAACAGTTACAGTGTCTTTAAACGAAAATGAGGTACCTAAAGTACTTACTATCAAAGGTAAAGTTATTGATACTGAAGTTAATCAATAAAATTTGTTTTACTAAATTATAATTCGATTAAGCCACCTTTAAGGTGGTTTTTTTTTTGGGATTACATTTTGAAATCATTTTTTTTATATATTTATGAATAAATTTAAAGCCATGATCGAAAAAATTAAACTAGACCACATTTTGTTTCTGGATATCGAAACGGTTCCGGAAGAAGAAAATTTTAAATTATTAGATGAAGAAAAACAATATTTGTTTGAATCGAAAACACAGTATCAACGTAAAGAAGAATTTACCCCGGAAGAATTTTATGATAGAGCCGGAATTTGGGCCGAATTCGGAAAAATCATCTGTATTTCAGTTGGCTATTTTACGATAAAAGGTGACATTCGAAATTTTAGAGTTACTTCTTTTCATGGAGAAGAAAAAAAGATTTTGAAAGAGTTTAGTAATTTAATAAATACTCATTTTAATCAACCTCAGCATATTCTTTGCGGTCATAATGCAAAAGAATTTGATTTTCCTTTCATTGCCAGAAGAATGATTATCAATCAAATAGAAATACCGGCCAAATTAAATTTATTTGGGAAAAAACCTTGGGAAATTCCACATATCGATACGATGGAATTATGGAAGTTTGGTGATTTTAAACATTTTACATCCTTGCGGTTACTAACTAAAGTATTAAATATTCCTTCTCCAAAAGACGATATAGACGGTAGCGAAGTGGCTTATGTTTATTATGTTGATAAGGATATTGATCGAATAGTAACGTATTGTGAAAAAGACGTTATTGCAGTTGCTCAATTGTTATTGAGAATGAGAAGGGAAGATATTTTAATTGAGGAAGAAATTATTCATATTTAATGGTTAATTTATCTTTCCCATTGTTAGAAATACGTCAACTTGGAATTTCTTTTTTGCGAGAGAAAAGTTTTATTCCGGTTATTCATGGAATTGATTTTCAACTGAATTCAAACGAAATTTTAGGTGTTGTAGGTGAATCCGGTTCAGGAAAGTCGGTTTCATCATTGGCTATTATGGGATTGTTGCCAAAAAGAATTTCTAAAATCAATAGCGGTTCAATTGTTTTTGAAGGAAAAGATATCACACATTTTTCGGATAAAGAATTTCAAAAAATAAGAGGAAACGAAATTGCAATGATTTTTCAAGAACCAATGAGTTCATTAAATCCATCGTTAAAATGCGGTTATCAAGTTGCCGAAATTTTAGAAAGACATACTGATTTATCAAACAAAAACATAAAAGCAGAAGTACTTTCGTTATTTGAAAAAGTAAAATTACCAAATCCGGAAGAGCTTTTTAACAAATATCCGCACCAGATTTCAGGAGGACAAAAACAACGCGTAATGATTGCGATGGCGATTGCCTGCAAACCAAAAATTTTGATTGCTGACGAACCCACAACTGCGTTGGATGTTACCGTTCAAAAGGAAATAATTCAATTGTTGAAGGATTTGCAACAAGAAACCAAGATGAGTATTTTGTTCATTTCACATGATTTGTCATTGGTTTCTGAAATTGCCAACCGCGTTTTGGTAATGTATAAAGGCGAGATTGTTGAACAAGGAAACGCCAAAGCTATTTTTGAACATCCGCAGCATAATTATACAAAAGCATTAATTGCTTCCAGGCCATCCTTGGATATTCGTTTAAAAAGATTGCCAACTATTCAGGATTTTTTGAATAATTCGGTTTCAAACGAAATTGTTTCTTCCAAAGAAAGAAAAGAAAATCAAACGAAATTATATGCTCAACAACCAATTTTAGAAGTAAAAAATGTAGAAAAACAATATCTTTCTACACTTGGTTTTTTTGGAAAAAAACGATCGTTTAAAGCGGTTGATAATGTAAGTTTTAAAATCTACGAAGGTGAAACCGTGGGTTTGGTGGGCGAATCAGGTTGTGGGAAATCAACATTAGGAAACGCTATTTTGCAATTGGATAAAGCAACGGCCGGACACATTTTTTATAAAGGAAACGACATTACAAAACTGAACAATTCTGAAATCCGAAAACTAAGAAAAGAAATTCAGCTTATTTTTCAAGATCCCTATTCATCCTTAAACCCTAGAATTCCGGTTGGAAAAGCGATTATGGAACCGATGAGAGTGCATGGTTTGTATAAAAACGATACCGAGCGAAAAGCAAAAACCATCGAGATTTTAGAAAGAGTAGGGTTGGGTGAAACTTTTTTTAACCGTTATCCTCATGAATTTTCAGGTGGTCAACGGCAACGCATTGGAATAGCGAGGACAATTGCTTTGCAACCCAAATTGATTGTTTGCGATGAATCGGTTTCGGCATTGGATATTTCTGTTCAAGCTCAAGTATTGAATTTATTAAATGAACTAAAAGAAAAGTTTGGGTTCACCTATATTTTTATTTCACATGATTTGGCAGTTGTGAAATACATGAGTGACCAAGTTTTGGTAATGAATAAAGGTAAAATCGAAGAAATGGCTGATGCTGATGAATTATATGCTCATCCCAAAAGTGAGTATACTAAAAAATTGATTAATGCGATTCCAAAAGGTTAAAAAATAAAATTTATGTTATTTAGAGCAACGTTTTCTGCCTTTTATGAACAATTTAAAGCCAGTCTTTCTGACGGAACTTTTGCTAAACTTACTTTTGCCAAAACAATCGGAACTACTGAATTAAAAAATATCTTTATTCGAACTATTTTAGAAGAAAACGTGTTGAAATTAGAATTAAAATTCCGGTTTCAAAGAGAAGAATTGTTTGAAATTCATACTGTTGACACTGCTTTTGATCGCTTGCTTCCTTTTATAAATAATCCGTTTTTATCGGTTATTTTGTTTACCACAGAGTTTGATTTAACGTATAAATTAAACAAAAAAAGAATGGTAAGTGTAACCGATCAACCTCCTACTTTTGCTAATGCAAATGAGGTTTTGTTGGCTTATGCAAATAAATAAACACGTTGCAATACGTAGATTGAAATTAATTATATTGTATTTTTCGAATATACTTATTCCTTCTCCATTCCGGCTTTAGCTCGCCACCGTTATAACTGACATTTATTAGGTTTGAAACATTCATTTCAATCCAATTTCCTATTTGATCATACGTAATTGTTATCTCAGTTCGAAGTTCGTTTTTATCGTTATAATAGGTTTTTGAAATCAGTTTATGTTGAGGGTCATACACAAAAAAACGGGTATAGTTTATTTTATCATTATAAATACCTGTTACTCTTTTGATTTTATTTTTATTTTCAAAATATGTAACTTCAGAAGTACTTAATTTAAAAGCGTTATCGTCAGGATTTTTATAATATTTCAATATTTTAGAAGTATCTTTTAAGGTTGGATAGTCAAATTTATATTCGTTTACTTTCATGTCTTGCCAAACTTTTTCGGTTATTTTACGATTCTGTTTATCGTACTCATATACTATTTTGGTTTCATAATGATGCATGACGTTAATCGATTCTATCAATAAACCTTGAGTGTTATAAGTGTTTTTTATATATTCTTTCATTGTTGTCCGATAAAAAAGAAGCCAAATTAATGGCTTCTTTAAAGTAATCGTAAATTTGTGTTGCGAAACATAAAAAACGATGAGTAAAAGTAGTTATTTTTCTAGTAAATCTGTTTTCGGACAGCTGATTTCTTTAATCGATGAT
>CALRRY020000041.1:0-26021 GCA_943370635.1 Variovorax paradoxus | reverse complement strand
TTATGCAAAGTCTTTCGAAGGTTTTAAAACTAGAATTTTAGCAAAGATTACTACTTTGACAACAATTCAATATCTCAATAAATTTGTATTCAACAGAAATATTAACAACTTAAAAATTAATCTAGTTTAATAATGCACTACGGGTAATTTATATAGTTATGATATAATGATTGTTAGTTTATTTCTATTTTACATAATATAAATTATAATTCAAATGTGTATTTTCATAATTTATAAACAAATTAAATTATACTAATAATCTATTGTTTCGATAGTTATAAACAACTTATTAACAATTAGTTATAAAAGTACTTTAAAGGTTTTAAAATAGTTAATTAATATTTTTACGTAATATATATATTACAAATAAAATATTTTTTCGCATTTCATCGATTTTATACGCATTTTATTAACGCATTTTATCGATATTAAAATGCATTTCATCTATATTTGGAATGTTCAAACAATAAACCACAAGTTGTTTAACTGAGAAAAAAACTAATCCGTGTAACCCGCTAAACCCAAATTTAGCAACTTAACCTACTACTATGAAGAAAGTATTTACCTTTTTGAGTGCTTTGATGTATTTACATCTTGGAGCACAAAACGTAACTGTAAGTTACAGCCCTTCGACTGCAAACTTTCCTAATCCGGAAAGAGGATTTTACAAGTATAGTGATTCACAATCATCTAGTGGTTATAATTTATTAAATCAATCATCATTAACAAATTATAGAACAAGCCAAGGAATAACATTAGTTTTTCGTTATTTTTATCTTAATGATTTTGTTAACTCAAGTATTCCACAATCCTATCTAAACAATATGCAAACTGATTTTAATCGCATTAGAAATGCGGGTTTAAAAGCTGTAATTCGTTTTGCCTATTCAGATGATTATGGTGGTGATGTAATATTAGATGCTACAAAGGCAAGAATATTGGAACACATTAATCAAATCAAACCAATTTTGATTGCAAATGTTGACGTAATTGCCGTTATGCAAGCTGGTTTTATTGGAGCTTGGGGCGAATGGTATTATACAGACCAAGCAGAGTTTGGTGGTTGGGGTTATAATCAAACAAGCTTAACAACAGCCAATTATAATCATAGAAAAGACATTACGAATGCTATATTATCAGCATTACCCAATACAAGAGCTGTTCAAATTCGTTATCCAAAAATGAAGCAACAAATGTATAATGCTACCTCTCCACTTCCTTCCAACCAAGCTTTTACTAATTCATCTTTGGCTCGAATTGGTCACCATAATGATTGTTTTTTATCTAGTAATACTGATGTTGGAACATATTCTAATGTAAATACAGAGTATCCTTATTTAGAGCAAGAAACAAAATATTTACCGATGGGAGGTGAAACATGTGCTGTTTTTGAATCCAGAACAAATTGTACTACAGCTCAACTTGAAATGGCAAAATTCCATTGGTCGTATTTAAATTTAGATTATCATCCAAATGTAATTAATGGTTGGCAAACAAATGACTGCTTCAGTGAAATACAAAAAAAACTTGGATATCGGTTTGAATTAACATCTGCTGTTTTTCCTCAGTCAATAACTGTAAATAGTACCTTACCTTTAACTCTAAATTTAAAAAATGTAGGATATGCGGCTCCATTTAATGAGCGTTACGCTTATATTGTTTTAAAAAATTCGGTTACTAATCAAACTTATTCATTAATGATGGAGGCTGATCCGAGAGATTGGTTAGGAACTAAATCCATTACAGAAAATTTATCATTACCAACAAATATGGTTCCAGGTAGTTATAAAGTGTATTTGCATTTACCAGATATTTATGAAACCCTTGCTAACAGACCAGAATATGCAATTCGATTTGCAAATAACAATTTATGGGAATCTTCAACAGGTTATAACGACTTAAAACACACAATTATTGTAAATCAAGCACTTAGTTTAGCAGATAATGATAGAACTAAAGTGACATTACATCCGGTTCCGGCATCTAATGAATTGTTTGTTGAAATGGATACTATTGAAGACTATACTTTTACTATTTATAATTCAATAGGTCAACAAATTAAATTGAATGCAAATCAAGTTGGAAATAAAGTTAGTTTTGATGTACAACATTTGAACAACGGTGTATATTTCCTTCAATTTGAGAATGGACAAACTAAAGATTCAAGACGTTTTGTTGTGAAACACTAAATATTAATATAATAAAAAAAAAGCCGTCTAATAATGAGACGGCTTTTTTTATTTTTTCTTTTTTTCTTTAAAACTATGTTTTAGTCCAAACTGAATTGTATTAGAATAAAACTTATCTTGATTAAAGATTTCAAAACTACTAACCAGTGCAGTATAATTGAATAATCGGTAAGATACAGTTCCGGAGAAACGCTGGAATTGTTCTGAATAATCATCTAAGAAATAAGCAGCTTCAGCCTTTGCTTTAAAATCATCTTTTTCTAATCCATAACTAAAAGATATACCACCACCACCAAAAAATCGTTTATCTAACATCCAATAAGGATAACCATCATCTAAATTAGTTGAACCTCTTACTAATGATGATTCTAAAAATGGAACCCATTTGTATTGCTTTTCTTCACCATTATCCCAGCCTGTTCTTAAAGTAAAGGTAATATCAATGTTGTTTTCAGTAATAAAATCTGTATTTTGGTTACTTTTAGAATAGTAACTTGATTCAATAGCTAAACTAGCATTTATCTTTTTATAAAAATACATACTCTGGTATAAGTTTGTTCTAACATGATAAATTTCTTTAGCATGACCGGGAGCTGTTTGAACCGGCATAACATTTATTTGAGCGGAACTAAAGTTTTTATTGTATGTTTTACTAATTCCTGCTCCAAATTGCATATAAAGCTCATTAAAATTATCCATTTCTAGACGAACTCTCGACCAATATTGAAATTTCTCATAAGAAAAAGGATTATTATATTGATATTCAATTCCATAAACATTTCTAAATATATTTTGTTCAGAAATTGGAATAGTTGTCTCCTCCTCTGCTCTATTCATCATCCTTGTAAAAGTTGGATCAACAATAATAGTATCAATTGTCGAACGAATTAGAGGATAAAATTCAGAATAGGTAGCTGCAATGCGATGTAAGTTTTTCTTCTTATCATAAAAATTATATGAATGCCTTGTTGTTAATGAAGCTTTTCTGGTTTGATTGGTTTGTAATTCATTTTCTGACTCAATAAAATTTCCATATTTAAGTCGATTGGTTTTAGTGAGTGATTTTTTTATGTTTTCATAAAACAATTCAGAATGATTTTGCAACAAATCCTGTTGCAACATATCATCTTGATATACTACGTCATCATTAAGCATTTTTCGTAAACTTTCCTTTTCTTTAGAATCGGGTAATTCATTTGCAATGATCCATGATTCTTTAAATTTACCCATCTCATGATAATAATTGCTCATCAAAGCTTTTGTTTTATAATCATCTGGATTGGATTGTATATAATTATTATATTCACTGATAAGGATATCATACTGCTTAAGTTCCATTAACCACTCCATTTTTGTAGTAAAGTCAATTTCATTACTATAAAAAGACCAATCGTATGCTTTTTGAAATTGCTTTTCATTAGCATACAGCCATGTAATGTTGGTGGCTAATTCTTTGAAATCTGCATTAGGTTGAATCTTCTCCAATTCTTGTAAAGCTGTTTGCGGTTCATACCATAACAAATGCTGGATGTAATTAAATATACTTTCTTTTCCGGTGTCAACGCTCAATAAAGTAATCAATGCTTGTTTTATTTTTTCTTTATTTTCAGGGGTATTAAAGTCAGCCACATATCGATTAAGTAAATCTTTATCACGAGGGTTTACTAATAATTGTGCATTTATCCATTTTTCCATGGCTAAATCATTTGGATAACCAATTAGTTTATCCAACTCTTGTGAATACATTACATTTTCTTTTGTGGGATATTTAGAGCAATGTTTTTCTAACATTTTCCATATTTCTTCTTGTTTATTTTCCCAAGACATATATTCAGCATATTTGTTCCAAAGGGCATAATCAATTTTTGATTCGCTTAACATTCGTTGTTTTAATGCCTCTTTTTCAATTCGAAGTTGTTCTTCATAATTATCAAAACTATCTCCTCCATTTTCAAATTCACGAACTTTTACTACGTAAGTGTAATAATCGGACTTAATTTTACTGAAAATAAAATCCAATTCTTTTTCTCGGTATTCACGATAATCTTTTAATGATAATTTGGGTTCATTTGTATAAACAGAATATAAATACCCGTTTAAATAGGGTGTTTTTGAAAAAGTAACAGCATTTTGTTTTAATTGAAACTCAATATTTTCAGCTTTTTCCAATGTCCCATATAAAAACCAATATTGACTGTTCGACATTGAACTTTCCGGATTAATCTCCTCAACTATATATTGACCATTATAAATTTTATGATTGAATTTAGATGCTCTCCAATCTAATGTAACCGGTCCACCTTCACCGGCATTCAAAAAGCGAGAATGTGGAAATGCACGCGTAAATTCTTTCATATAAGAATCAAATTCTGCTAAAAGTCCACCCTCTACTCCTTTTGTTTTTCTCCAGCCTAATCCTTTTGCATTCCGAAGTTCAAAATTACCGGCACTTTTATTAAACGGACTTGGAATTTGATAAACATCATCCGGATGTACAAAGTGATTCCATATTCCTGAGTATAGGTAAAGGGAATGAATATTGTATTTAGAATTATCATCTACCACAAAACCACTCGAAATTCGAGGATAATCAAACATGTTGTGATGATAAGGGTCAAAATCAAATTCTCGATTTCCACCATCATAAGTTTCACCAAGATATAAACTACACATGAAATTAATGGTAGGCAATCCTTCTTTTAATTGTTTTAACCCCATTTGGTCTATATAATTAGATGGTGGTACATATGAAACCGGCAAATCACCAAAACTACTAACTTTCCATTTTTTTTGAACACCTTCCAATGCTGTAACAATAAATTCAGGTTTTTTCCAATCTCGTTTGATTAACGAAACGTGATTGTATCCATGAAAACCTAATTCGTGTCCATTTTTTAAACAATCACGCATAAGCCAACTACTAACTGGCTCTACCCTATTACTTAAAGTTACTTTTTTCTCATCCCATTGTGAGAATAGAAAAGGAGGATTGGTTTTAACATTATAATCAAATGCAGGAACAGCTGTATAACTAATCTGGTATTTTTTGGCTAAATCTTTCATATCCGGCCACCAGATTTTTCGAACAAAATCGGAAATGGATAAATTCATTTCAGATTTAATAGGTTCCATTTTAGTATCGTATAATGGAGATGGAAAATCATCTAAAAAAATGGTATTGGTATTCGCAACCGGATATGGAATTGCTTCTAAGCCCATCATGATTCCGGAATACAACAAACCACGATCCATTTTTTCTAATTCAAAAGTAGTATTAAAATTTATCACCCTTCCTTCTCCTATTTTATTTTCGATGATAAACGGGAATGAGGTATTATTGATAGCAGTAGCATGAATCTTAATTTTTGTTTTGTCAAAATTCTCTCCACTCATACCGTAATGAGTAATTGCACTTCTGACAGAAGAATTTTTCATAGTTGGAAGAAAAGACTCTGTAAAATTGATTCCTAATGAAGAAATATCCGTTGAATATTCCGCATTAACTTTCATTCCTGCCATAAAACCAAAACGTTTGTCTTCACAGGCAAAAGGTAAAAAAAGTGTTCCGCCTTCAGATACAAATTTTAAAAGTTTCTCTACTGAAGCATCCGAAAGTTTTTTTGTTTCCAAAACACACATTACGCGAGTTGACTCTTGTATGGTTAAATTTGCATTCCAACTTTTCACATTTACATTTCGAAAGGGTATTTTGGTGTAATTACACATTTTCTTTAAATGATTACTGTATTTTACACTCATCGGATTTTCAAAATCAATGATGTATTCTACCACAGGAGGTAAATTTAAATCAGCATCATTATATCTTCTCAGATTTGATAATTTGTCTTTTTCACTGGAAAACAAATCATTTTTTAAAGGATTTAAAGCATCAAAATCAGCACAACTGAATAATGACAGCATCATAAACAGAAATAATACTGTTTTTGGTATGGAAGTGAAAAGTGCACGGTTTTTCATACTTAATAGATTAGGTCATCAATTTTACTTGATTTGGGTTCATTTACAATCTCATATACATTTACATAAGGGCTTTCATAAAATAAAGAAACTGCTCTACCACGTTTTTTTAATGTTTCAATTTGATCCATCAAAAGTGGTTCAATTTCACTTTGGTCCGCAAAATGATTGTTTCGTTCTGTATTATCATGATATACAAATACTAATATGCTTTTGGGAATTACATATTGAGGATTTTCAACTAAAAAATTTGGCTTTTTCTTGTTCTTATGATACATTTCATCACTTTCCAGATATCCGTAAAGGAAATCTTCATAATTGATGAAAAAATGTTTATTTATACTTAATGTTTGTGCAATATTGTCATTTACAACTGCATACGAGAAAGGAAAATATTCATGTAATATCTCGTCATAAGCATCTAACACCATTCTTGGAGTTTTATCAGATGTATTAACATTATTAAAAATATCTTTTTGAAAATATATAATACCACTTAGTATACCTATTGAAGCAATTGTTGCAAAAGTGTATTTTAACTTATATAAGTATTTAGTCAAGAATGAAAATAATCGTAATAGGACTGAAGCAGTTATTCCAAAAAAAATAGGAATAAAAACCGATAAAGCTAAACGTAGAGAATCTTTATCAATCCATTCATAACCTAAAAAATATAGTGCTATTAATAGATTAAAATAAAGTAAAAATACGAATGATGGTTTCCATTCTTCTTTTTTAAACCAAATTAAAATGGGTAAAATTATAATTCCAAATAAGGAACCATATTGATAATACGTAATTAACTCTTCAAAAGGAACCATCAAATTGGGCATATAAGTAAAAGAATTTACGGATATTAAACTTGACTGAAGAAAAATTATAAAATCATTTTGCTTGTACATACAGGCTAAAAAGTAGGTGCCCAAAATTAAAGCTGTTCCTACCAAATAAGCAGCCAACGATAGCCATTTAAAATACAAATGTTTTTTATTTACAAACAGTATAGAAATGATATAAAAAGGAGGAATCAAAATAAGGGATGTAAACAGATCAATTAATCCTATCGCAAAAAAACAAATGGTTAAACTAAAAAAATAATTGGTTTTCTTAAATTTGATTACATCTGGTCTTAGAGTATAAATCATAGCCGGTAAAGCAAGTGTTAAAGCTAATAAAATAGGATGATTCTGTAATAGATAATGAATTTCAACCGGTGATAAAAAATAAAGAAAAATATAGACAAAGAAACCAATCATCGGTGCTAAAACGGCTGAAAAAGTAATTTTTCGAATCGACCAAAAGATGATGATACTCAATAATACATCTTCAATAATTGCGAGAGTTTGTAGACTTGTTTCCGGACTAACATCAACAAGTTTAGAATAAATATTAGCAAAAGCTAACTCCCCCTCTACTTGAACTGTTGTTTCAAACCAATTAAAATTATCAAATTGAATAATTTGATAAAGGTCTGTTATCCATAAATCAGATAACAGAAAAGTATCATAAATATAAAAATAATAGCGTCCAACAAATGCAAGAGCAATTAACGTTAATGTACAATAAAATATATAAACACGATCATCTTGAAGGTTTTTTGGACGTTCAAGCTTGATGCGTTCAATTATTGATTTTTTATTTTCCGTATCTTTTAAAAATTCAAAAAATCTGTTTTTGGATGATCTTTTAAAAAATTTCAATGGATTTTTAAAGTATTTTATTCCAACAACATCTAACAATATAAAGATTAAAATGATAAATAAAAAGTTAATTAAACTGTAAACATTTAATTGAATCAGAACAAAGACAATAATCAGTGACAAGCTTCCATACTTAAACCATTCATTTACTATAAATTGTATGAGTGTGTGACTTCCTTCGCGTTTTACTAATTTATTGTTACAATAGTATAAGAATAGTATCAATAAAACCATCCTTATAAAACCTATTAATATGGAGCTTGATAAAATCATTTTTTACTTTTACTAAAAGAGGGAATTCCTTGTAAATCGATACTACCTATAAAATAACTAACATTTAAGTTATTTATCTTTTGTTGTACATTTTTGTATAATTCTTGGTTGTCGGCATATTCAACCAATAGAACTGGTAAATTGTATTTTTCTGAAACGGTTTTTACTTTATTTACATAAATTTCCGATTCTTTTTGCTCTCTTAATTGATATTTTTTGGTTGAGAATTGATAATTGGTAAATACAGATTCAAACAATACTGCATTTACATATTTACTTGTTTCATCAATTAATTCAAATCCGGCATTTTGAATAAAAAAGGCATCTTGATTGGACTGTCTTATTTTTTTTAATAATGATAGTAATTCTTTTTTCTGATTTTTTTGAGGTCCAAAAGAGGTAAAATTGTCAATATTATCTAGAAACATACCGTCAAATCCTTTATCTAAACATTTCTTTATCAATCGTGATAAGACAATTATTGTTTTATCCTTTGACAAATCCAAATAATGACTATTCCAGTTGTTGTTTTTGCCTAATGTATTTTCTTTTAACAAATTAAAATGAGAAGCATGACTATTTACTTCACCCAAACTAATGTATGCCACAACATGTTTATTGTGTTTTTTTAGAAGGCTAATTTCTTCTTTTTTATAATGTTTTTCTTCTAAAATTACATAAGAATAACCTTTTATTTGATCCGCTTTGATTTTGCCATAACATACAAAAACTGAACTTTTATTTACTTTAGATTCAGAAAAATAAGCAATCATAATTGAGGGTAACAACCAAAAAAATATATTAATACGCCGCATAATAATGATAATCTAATTTTTTGAAAAAGTAAAATATATGTTTCATTGTATAACCCATAAAAAATAAAGATCCCAAGAACATTCCCACCACACTATATTCGAAACTCACAAACCTGCTTAGCAAAAATCCTATTATAAAGTTAATTACAATAGCATAAATAATCCCTTTAACGGGTTGGATAGTTTGACCTAAAGTAAACAAATAAAGTGTATTAAGCATCCCCCAAGCCAACAAAAAATAACCGGTTCCGCCAATATAACAAACCATTACACTTAAATTATCTAGTTCTTCATTAAATTGACCTTTATACCCCCAAGAGGCAAACATTACTTGATAAATAAGCATATAAATAGCTAAAGTTGAACCCAAAAGGATAATGATATTCTGCCAATATAATTTAAACAATTCTTTATTGAACTGTTTTGGTTTTTGAAAATTTACTATTTTTTGAGTGACGTCAAGAAATCGAGTAAATGAGGCAATACTATATTCTAAAACCCCTGCTAATAAAAGGAAAACCAAAATAGCCATATCCATACCAAGCTCATAGTTTTTCTCAAAATATACAATAAAGGGTAATTGTCCGTCTTTAGACGTAGACCAAGCTAAAACTCTATCAATAAATATGAATAAATAAACACAAAATCCGTATAAAAAATATCGATGATTTTGATAAATCAATACCGTGTCTTTAATTGTTAAGTTGGCTTTTGGCGGATGTTTTTTTAAATATCTTCTAAAAAATATTGACAGATAAATTTTGGTAATAAGAATTGCGATTGCAATACCTATCCAATGGGTAAAATAAATTAGTAAAGTTGAAAATTGATTTAACGAAATAGTCGTTAAAGTTCCGGCTACAATAGCGATGGTAATCATCCATCTTTGTCTGATTGTATGAAGTGGAGCTAATACTAATAATAATGTTCCAATTAAAAAAGCATAAGCAAAAATGACTAATAAAACTTTAAAAGGAAAAATGTGAAAAAAAACATTGATAAAATAAATGGAAGCAAAAACTATCAATAATGTCTTTACACCCAATTTCAATAGAGAATCTACTGTTTTTTTGGTCATTGAATAATCATGATAATTCCAATAAAAAGTAGCTTGTCTTCCGATAACCTGAACAAATCCCCCAGTGGATACAATACCAATAATAACGCCTAATACTACTGCTGTAGATTGTAAATGATTAAAATGAACATGAGTCCACAACGAATAACCAAAAGCCACAATAGCAGCAATTTGAAGAAATACGGGTAATAGATGAAAAACTCCTAATGGGTAGTAGTGGGCAAAAAGCTTTGCTTTAACCCTCATATAATCAGAAAGTTGGATAGTTTCTGGATTTGTAGCAACAAACTCTTTCTCTCTTGCATTCAAGCTTTCTTTGTGCTCAATCGAAGTAGTTAACTGCCTGTAAATGTAAATAGCTAAATCTTGAATATTTGATACTCCATAATCATTTTCTGTATCAATATCCCGAATACCAAAAGACTCAATAGTTGCGGCAACAACTCTGCTGCTTACCGGTTTTCCTATTTTATCTTTTACATTTTCTATTAATATCTTTATATTTTCACTATGCTTTTCCATGATGCATTAGTAGAACTCATATTCTATTGTTGTTAGGTTAAATAAATTGGGGAGGTAGATTTTTTTAGGAGGCTTTAATTGTTTGTTCTTCTTCTATAGTTATAATTGGTAATTGAACTTCTTTAACTTCTTTGTTAGCAACTTGTTCGTAAACATTTTCATAAGCATGAATAAATTTATCAATGGTAAAGTTACGAATTACTTTTTCTCTTGCATACTCTCCCATTTTCTCTCTTAACGCTTTGTCTTTTAATAAAGTCACTACACTGTTTCCGATTTCTTCATAATCTTTTGGCTTACAAATAAATCCACAGTTTTCATCTAATGCTTCGGTAACTCCACCAACATCTGTAGCAACAACAGGAATTCCACAACTCATTGATTCTAATACTGTATAAGGAAACCCTTCAGAAATAGAGGTTAAAATTGAAATATCTCCCTCACAAAACAATTCATGTGGTTTACTATGGTATCCGGCTAGCTTAAAGTTAGCTCTTATGCCTAACTCGTCAATCAAACGCTCACATTCAGCAGTATATTCAGGTACAGCATTATTATCACCATATACCAAATATTGAATGTTTGGTATTTGTTTCTGGGCTACTGCACAAGATTTTATCATCGTAATAATATCTTTTAAGTCAAATATACGAGCTGCAGCTACAACAGTTGGTACATCTTTTAAATGACTTGGCTTAGGAAGTGGTTTAAATAACTGATGATCAATACCGTTATAAATCACTTCAATTTTTTCAGGATCAGCACCATATAATTTCTCCCATTTCATGTTGAATTTATTCACAGATAGTATTTTATCTGCTTTATAATATACCAATTCTGTAACACATTCAGAGAATTTAATCAACATTTTTTTCAAGAAAAATGAATATTCAGATGAATTAATGGCTAATAATCGTTCACGAATAAACACACCGTGTTCGGTCACAACCATAGGAGTTCCATATTTATATTTTAAAACCAAAGCTGGAATTACCGGAAATCCCGACAAAGTCAAATGAGAAACGTCAACTCTAGGTACATTTATGGAAAGTGGAATCAAAAAGCGATAAATCCAACGCATTCCTGAGGTTAAATCGAATAATGTGACTTTCTCATTTTCTTCATCTCCGTTTAATTCACTCACCATGTAACAAAAAGTTCTCCAAACCGATTCACTTTTCATGGTTTTTTTGTAATCATGCTTTTGAAAATATCGCCACATTTTTTTCATAGTTTCATCAAAAGCTCTGACATCTCTATTGTTAGAAAAAATATGACGCAATAAATCTTGAAAAATCGGAATAAAAATTTCATTAATTTTAGTTAAATCATTTTTTTCCTTAACAGAAATGATTTTGAAATATTTTTTTCCATAGTCAATCATTTCTTGTGGTTCAAGCGGAGACCACATAGGAACTTGAATAACGTTGGTCACGTTATCACTAAGCTTATATTTTGATTTTGATTCGAAATCTGCATTAATAGAGTAAAGAGTGAAATTAGAATTTTTCACATCATTACAGAGCATGTGTGCCCAAGTAGAAACTCCACCACCATTAAAAGGATACGTTCCTTCCAAAATTAACATTACATCGTGCTTTCTTTTCATAACGCTTACTTAATATGTTCCATACGCCATAGGTTCTTACAATAAGAACATAGCAAATTGATGCACTTAAACAATCTTAGGGTGGTTTTTGGTATTTTTGATACGCCGGTTTTTGGAGACGACTTAATCTAAAATTTAGTTCAAATGATCATTAACATTTTATTTGTAATTGATATATGAATTAAATCTTTGACAAATGTAATTTTTATATAAAAGAGCACAAAATAATTTCTCTGAAATCTGTTGAAAACGCTCATTTTATCGACGAAATGCACTATGCTTTAGACCAGTTGCATATATTTACGATTAACGGTAATAACGTATTGATTTTAACAATCTTAATCGAGTCTTTTAAGGAGGAAAAACTATTCGGAAGCAAATATTTTTTTACGGTGTAATTTGCCAATTTCAATCATTAATCTGACTTTATAATCGTCAATCAACCAATCGCGATAGTTTTTAGTGGAGTTGGCTAAGCACGTTGTAAAATGTCGCACCCTGCTTTCAATATCATCTGCAAGTTCTTTGGCCAATTTTTTTGCTTCATTTAGAGTTTCTGAATTATCAACACACATTTGGGCGTGATGGTATATTGATTTGTCAATGACAACTTTAGGACGTTCTTGATTTTTAAGTGCCAATCTGTAGGCTTCTTCTATGTCAAAAGTTATCACTTCAGTATTTGAGAATTTTTGCCTTAATTCTTCAGGCATTTTATAAGTGAAATTTAATTCAATTTCAACATCACCTTTTAAATTATGAATATATTGTTCCGGAAATTTAAATATATGTTGCCAATCAATTCTGTCTGTCCACAATCCGAATCGAGCAGCATTGTTACCTAAATCAATTATAGTAAATTTATCTTTGTTAGGTAGTTTTCTTGACCCTCTTCCAATCATTTGAAAATATAGGGTCAGCGATTTGGTAGCACGATTCAATATAATACTTTCAACTGTTGGCTCATCAAAACCAGTAGTTAAAATTCCAACAGAAGTCAAAATTGCATCCGGTGTATTTTTAAACCAGTTTAAAATTTCTTTACGCTCTTCTGTAGAATTAGTATTGTCTAAATGACGAATATTCTTATATCCGGCTTCCTTAAAACTTTCCAGAACTTGAAGAGAAGTTATAATTCCATTATTAAAAATCAGTGTCTTTTTTCCTTGAGAATGATACTGATATGCATGAATCAATTTTTCTTGCATCATCAAGTTAGTGTACAATTCATCTGAAGATTTAACAGTATAATCTCCGTTAATTCCAACTTTTAGTGAAGTTAAACCTACATCATAAGAATAAGTTGTAGCTTTGGCTAAATAGCCTTTGTCAATCAAAGAATCAATGCTATGTCCAACCAAAAGTTCATGATAATTTTCCTTCATCGGAAGCTTTATATTTGAACTCAAAGGCGTAGCAGTTACCCCAAGAAAAAAAGAGTTTTTAAATGCATGAAATAATTTTCTGAAGGAATTGAAATGGGCTTCATCAATAATTAATAATCCAACATCATGTATCAATAATTTTTCATCGTTTAATCTGTTTTTTAGAGTTTCAATCATGGCTACAAAACAATTGTAATCATTTTGATCCGGCAGATCTTTAACTAAACTATTAATGATTTTATTTTTTACTTCAAATGCTTTTAACATTTTTGAAGTTTGTTTGCACAACTCTATTCGATGGGTAAGCACTACAACTTTTTTATCATATTTTTCAAGATATCGACGAACAATTTCTGAAAATATTACTGTTTTCCCACCACCTGTTGGTAATTGATATAGTAAATGATGATTGGCAGGAGAATTTTCAATTTTATCAAAAATAAGATCAATATCACTTAATTGATAACCATAGAGTTTTTTCTTCTCCTCTATTTCCAATAAATAATCTTTTTTTGACATTGATTTGAAAAATAAAATTTTGCAAAAATAAACAGTTAAAACCCTAAATAATAATTTTGTAGCACTAAATGTTGAAAATTTACATTTTGTCCTTTAAAAGGTTAAATAATACTTAAAAATCATTTATTCATTCCGAAATTTAGATTTAATACTTCAGATTTTATTATTTTTATGCCCTTTTAAATGCCTTTCAGTCGATTATATGAAGTATAAATTAAAAATAACACCTGTTGACAAATGGATTATAGATCCTGTTAACCGATTTATCGGTAAATCAACAACCGGTGGAATTGTTTTGTTTTTATCGGCTGTAGTTGCTTTAATTTTTGCAAATTCTCCCTTACAACATGCTTATCATCACTTTTGGGAACACAAAATCAGTTTTAGAATAGGTAATGATATCTTACTTGATAAAACCTTACATCATTGGATAAATGATGGTCTTATGGGCGTTTTCTTTTTTGTAGTAGGTCTCGAACTAAAAAGAGAAATAATAGGTGGTGAACTATCTAATCCTCGAAAAGCCATTTTACCAATTGTTGCCGGTTTAGGTGGAATGATTTTCCCCGCCTTAATTTACTTGTTTTTTAATCAAACCGGTGAAGCCCATAGTGGCTGGGGAATACCTATGGCTACTGATATTGCCTTTGCTCTTGGTGTGCTATTCTTGTTAGGAAAAAGAGTGCCAACTTCATTAAAAGTATTTTTAACAGTTTTAGCCATTGCCGATGATTTGGGAGCTGTTCTTGTAATTGCTCTTTTTTACACGTCTGATATATCCTTTACAAGTTTACTAATTGGTTCAGGTTTCTTGTTACTTTTGATTTTATCTAATAAACTTGGGGTCAGAAATACGATTTATTATGGTATTCTGGGCGTTGGTGGCTTGTGGATTGCTTTTTTAGTTTCAGGTGTCCATGCTACAATTGCCGGAGTTTTAGCCGCATTTACCATTCCGGCAAACGTGAAAATTGATGAAATCGGTTTCATTGAAAAAATGAAAAATTATTTGCAAAAATTTAAAGAAGCAGATCCTAATGGAGTTCCAACAGTAACTCCTGAACAACTTCATATTCTTGAAGATATGCGAACGTTATCCAAACAAGCCATGACCCCACTTCAACGTTTAGAACACGGAATGCACCCTTTTGTTACTTTTGTAGTTATGCCAATTTTTGCACTTGCCAATGCTGGAGTTACCTTATCAGCTGAAACTGCAGAAACCGGAACAAGTTATGTAGCTATTGGTGTTGCTCTTGGTTTATTATTGGGTAAATTCATTGGAATTGTCGGCACTTCTACACTCTTTATTAAGCTAAAGCTAGCTCCACTTCCTGATGGAATGAATTTCAAGCATTTAATTGGTGTTGGTTTCTTAGCTTCAATCGGATTTACAATGTCGTTATTCATTGCTAATTTGGCATTTACTAATCCAAATTACATTCATCAAGCAAAAATAGGAATCCTTATTGCTTCACTTATTGGTGGGATAACAGGATTTACTTTTTTATATTTTAGTCATCATAAATCGAAACTTAACCCCCAAAAAATGAATTAATATGCAAAAAGATAGAGTAAAAAAAAATAAGTGGAAACAATTACATTTATATTATACGTACACAGGATTTTATAAATTTATTTTAGATGGCTTGAAAAGTGCTTTCTTACCAACTGTTATTATTGTTGGTGTTCTTCTTTATGTTCATTATAATGTAATCAATATTAATGTTGCTCTTGTAAACCTTACCCAAAATTATAGCGATATAGCAATTTTTTCGGTGTTTTTTGCTTCAGAATCAATTTTAGGATTAGTCCCTCCTGATATATTTATTGCATGGACAAAAAATACGGATTATCCTATTCTGTATTTATCCTTATTAGCTATTTTTTCATACCTGGGTGGTGTTGTTTCTTATTTGTTAGGAAAAGCTATGCTAATTATCCCTTCAGTTAATAATTATATGTTTATCAAAATGAGTAAACATATCAACAATATGCGAAAATGGGGAGGGTTTTTAATTGCAGTAGGTGCGTTATTACCCCTTCCTTTTGCTATAGCATCAATGGCAGCAGGAATGATAAAATTCAATTTTAAAAATTTCCTTTTGTTTGCTTTATTGAGGTTTCTACGTTTTATCATTTATGGTTTTGCTATTTATCAAATGTTATAATAATATGTTATTGTTTTTTAAAAGAATTGCTTTATTGGAGGGACTTTCACTACTATTACTTATTTTTTTTGCTATGCCAATGAAGTATATAATGGACCAAAAAGAATATGTTCAAGTCAAAGGAATGGCTCACGGAATTTTATTTATAGCCTACATTTTTTTAGCCTTAATTTTAAAATTCACTAAAAAGTGGAATGTTAAATTATTTTTGATAGCTTGTGTCGCATCACTAATTCCGTTTGGTACATTTTATTTAGAAAAAAAATACCTTTAATCCTTATTTAAGCGGTCTTGGATAAATTCAATTTGGGTTTTGCCATGAGGTTTTGGTTTTCCATTTTCACCAAGGTTCACCATAGTGATAGTATCAACACTAATAATTGTTTCTCTGGTCATAATATTTCTCACTTCACAGGTCAAGACAATTGATGTTGTACCAAATTTAACTACATCAATTCCAATTTCAACAATATCTCCGGGTTTAGCAGAACTTTTAAAATTAATTTCTGACATGTGTTTGGTTACTACTTTTGGATTTTCCAGCTGAATAATAGAATATAAAATAACCTCTTCGTCTATCCACGCTAATAATCGTCCTCCAAATAAGGTTCCATTCGGATTTAAATCTTCGGGTTTAACCCATTTTCTAGTATGAAATCTCATGTTTTTTATTTACAAAAGTACTTTTTTATTTTTATATACGTTTTTGTATTTTTTGTCAAGAAAATTCATATAGAAAACCATTTAAATTGCATTTAATCTATAAAAACCTTTCATTTAACACTCACTTTTTTAACATATCTGTAGATTATCTGAACAATTCATTTATATTTGCACTAATTTAAATGATATTTTTAATCAATAATTAACTAACAATGAGAAAAAGTTTACTTATTCCTTTCTTTTCAGTTTTGCTTTTCAACACGTTAAACGTCAAGGCTCAAGAAGAAAAAACAGATGAATACAACAAATGGACATTTGAGTTGAATGCCGGTCAAAGTAAAGGTATTAAGCCTTATTCCATTGGTTATTTTGGAAGTGACCCCGGTAAGTTTTTTGGAGGATTTACTATCAACAATTTTAATGGGGGTGCACGCTACATGTTTAGCCCAAAATTTGGAGTTAAGTTAGATTTTGGCTTTGATCGCTTGGAAAACTTAAGCGATGAAAGTATAGAATTCGAAATGCAGAACATTAGAATAGGTTTTCAAGGTGTAATTAATGGTGCACGTTTGTTCGATATCCAAGAATCATTAGGTCGTTTTTCATTCCTTTTTCATGGTGGTGTTCAAGTTGCTCAAATGACACCAAAAATGGGTATTAATGAAGGTAGAGACGAATGGAATGGTGGTGTAATGTTCGGATTTACACCAGAGTTAAGAATTACTAAAAACTTTGCTTTAAATGCTGATTTTACAATGTTTTCTAATGTGAGACAACATTTTAATTGGGATGGAGCTTATTCAGATGCTAACAACAACTTAGCAGGTAGTATGTATACTATTTCTATGGGGGTTTCTGTTTCTTTTGGTGCTCATAAAATCCACGGTGATTGGGCTGTGTTAACTAACAAACAACAAGAAGAAATTGCAGCTTTAGAAAAACGTGTTGGACAAATTGAAAACAATATGTCGGATAGTGACCAAGATGGTGTACCGGATTACCTAGATGCTGAACCAAATTCAATCGCCGGAGTAACGGTTGATACAAAAGGAAGAATGGTAGATATTAATCAAAACGGTGTGCCGGATGAAATGGAGAAATTCCTGAATAATACTTACGTAACAAACGAAACATTTAATTCAGGTGCACAACAGTCTGCGATGATGGAAAAATTCATTAATGATGGTTATGTAGCTACTTATTTTGACTTTAACAAAACTAAACCAACAAACGTTTCAACCGAAGGAATCGATTTTATCTTGACTTATTTACGTAATAACCCTGAAGCAAAAGCGGATATTATTGGTCATGCTGACGAAATTGGTAAAACACCATACAACGATAAGTTAGCTATTGACAGAGCTAATAATGTTAAAGAAATATTGTTGAAAGCTGGAATTTCTGCAGACCGCTTAAATGTTGTTTCTCAAGGTGAAGATTCTTCAGTTGATAAAGACTCTGCTGGAGCAAGAAGATTGGTAAGAAGAGTAACTTTCAAAGTAAAATAATTAACAGTCAATTCTTAATAACTATAAATTAACCTCTGTTTTTTAACAGAGGTTTTTTTTTACTTTTAAGAGAAAAAAATATCATGACTACGCGGGATCTTTATATCACTGAAAACAGAGGCGAATCACTTGGAATGATTACTGAGTTTTCATCAGCGGAAGAACGATTTCAAAATGCAACCATCCGCCCTATTCTTAAATTGCAAAATGATTTGTTTATTGAAGTATTCAAAAACTATATCACCAAACACAAGAATGATTTTTATAGTTACTCCATTGAAAAGAAAAATCAATTCATTGAAGCATCTATTCAAAAAGATATCAAATTTAGAAATGCATTAAAAGGAATGGTAATTGGTTTGTTTACAGTTGAGGAATATGCTGAATACCTAAAAAATTCTTCCAACCTTAATAAACGTATGATGAATATGCTGATCGAACGATTAAAAAGTCAACTCATGCTTTTTGAATCGCAAAAAGCTTCTTAATTTATTTTTCGAAATACCGCAACAACTTGATCGGATTGTGTGAGAAACAATCGATTGTTTTTGATTTTGTATCCGGTTGACTGTTGTAATACTTTTAAAAATTTATCTTCAAAGTCCATTTGTTCACATGCCATTTTGGTTGAAAGTAGTTGTGTAAATCGAAGTAGTTCTCGCTCTTGAAAAATGCTTCCGTTAAATCGGTTACATCCTGAAAAGCCATTTACTTTTTTGGTTGAAGAATTAATTTCCATTGATGGCAAATCGTTTCTAAAAAGTGTTTTGTCCAATTCTTTTCCTTCTAAAGATTCCAAAACCCAACGATCAAACAATCGATAATCAATACTGTAATTTCCACAACCTGAAAATGGTTCTTCATTAGATTTTACTCCCTCTTTCCTTTTAATTTCTACTTTATAATTACTTTTTTGATTTTTATAACATTCACAAGTTTCTGCATAAATCGAAATTTGCAAATTTTGGTCAACTGACTGAATCAAATATAACTTCACATCAGCATCAGCTGCAAGAACCGGTTCTGTATGAATTGCTAAAACATCTTCTTGTTTCTGACGATCGTAAAATCGAATTCGCTGTTCAGAAATTTCCAATATCCAAGAAGAATCTTTTCCAACAGCTCTGAAATAACCTTCCTCTTTTGATTTTAATAAATTAGCTTCAGATGCATCTTGTGGTGAAGTTAATTTTTTAGTGGTATCACAACTTAAAAAACAGATAATAAACAGAATAATAACTATTCTTTTCATACGATTGAAATTTATTTTGAATTATAAATTTACGCAATTTTGATGAATAATTGTAACATGTTTTTCACAACGACACCCAAAGAAGTTGTTTTGAGGTTTAAACAATTCTTGATTTGATTTTTTTCGTACTTTTCAGTGAGCTAATTTTATTGAAAAAACTGAAATACAATACCCAATTTTATTCATTTTTTTGATTTTTTACCATTGATTTACATGTGTGTAAAGCTTAATGATAAAAATTATGGGAACTAAATTATTTATGTAAAAAACTGACTTTTTTTCATTATTATTGTTAAAACGATTGATATGAGAGAAGAATACTTTAAATGGTACTCCCCCAATTTAAGTAGGGAAATTCAAATGTTAGTTTTTGGTCATGCCGGTTATCCGGTAATTTTATTCCCAACTTCAATGGGAAGCTACCACGAAAACAGAGACCAAGGTTTAATTGAATCTGCCAAATGGTACATTGAACAAGGATTAATCCAAATCTTTTGTCCGGATAGCATCGATAAAGATAGTTTTTACAACAAGAAAATTCATCCGTCTCATCGCATCCAAAACCATATTTGGTACGACAAAATGATTTGCCATGAAATTGTTGAAAAAGTCAAAAACAATACCTACTCCGGAAAAGTTGCCGTAGCTGGTTGTAGTTTTGGTGGTTTTCATGCTGCCAATTTCGCCTTCAGACATCCCGGCTATGCAAGCCACATGTTTGCTATGGGGGGAGCTTTCAGCATTAAAAGTTTTATGGACGGTTATCATGATGATAATGTATTTTATAATAGTCCTGAAGATTTTCTTCACGGCTTAAATGATCGTGAACTTTGGAACATGGATATTATATTAGGTACATCCAATTGGGATATTTGTCTCGATGCGAATTTAAAACTGAGCAGAGTACTCGCTCATCGTGATATTCCGCATTGGTTAGACATCCGTCAGGATCGAGAACATGATTGGCCGGTGTGGCGGGAAATGTTCCCTCATTATTTATCCAGAATTAAATATTTTTAAACAGCACTAAAAACAAATCAATATGAAAAAAATTGGAATCTTATTCGGAATGGAAGATACCTTCCCTCAAGCGTTTATAGACCGCGTGAACTCAAAAAATGAAAAAGGAATCATAGCAGAAGCGGTATCCATCGACAAAGTGGTTCAAAATAAAGCTACAGAATATGCCGTAATTATTGACCGAATATCACAAGATGTACCTTTTTATAGAGCCTATTTAAAAAATGCCGCTCTCACCGGTACTGCCGTAATCAATAATCCATTCTGGTGGAGTGCTGACGATAAATTTTTTAATAACTGTTTGGCAGACGTATTAGGCGTTCCGTTACCGAATACTGTAATTTTACCTTCTGCAGAACATCCAACCGATACAACCAGTAAATCGTTTCGTAATTTAAAATATCCACTCGACTGGGAAGCCATTTTTGACTATGTCAAGTTTCCGGCTTACATGAAACCCTATGCCGGTGGCGGATGGAAAAATGTCTATCGCCTGGAAAATCGTGATGAGTTTTGGGATATTCACAGAGAAACCGGACAATTAGTGATGCTTTTACAGGAAGAAATTGTGTTTGAATCCTATTTCAGAGTATATTGTTTGGGCGGAAAGTCGGTGCGAATTATGCCTTATGAACCCAGAAATCCGCATCATCTGCGTTATGTAGTAGATGGTCCACCGGCAGATAAAAAATTGTTGGCTACTATTAAAGACTACACGATTCGACTTTGTAAAGGATTAGGATATGATTTCAATACGGTTGAATTTGCTGTGCGTGACGGTATTCCTTATGCTATCGACTTTGGAAATCCTGCTCCGGATGCCGAAATTACATCGGTAGGTAAAGAAAACTTTGATTGGGTCGTTGAAGAAGCGGCCAAAATGGCTATTGAATACGCTAAAAAACACAAAGACGGTCAAATAAATCTGACTTGGGGCACATTTATGAAAGATGCTGTAAATGATGCTAAACGTTTTTAAACAACTGCTAATTGACTTAAAATGAATGTGAAGAAACCATTACCTGTTTTTACATTAGGTGTAGAAGAGGAATATTTAATCATCGACCCCGAAACCCGTGACCTTCGCTCACACATGTCTAAAATTGTGGATGGAGCCAAAATTATTTTACAAGAGCAAGTAAAAGCCGAAATGCACCAGTCGGTGGTAGAAGTCGGAACCAATATTTGTAAAAACGTTAAAGAAGCTCGAGAGGAAATCACTTTTCTACGAAAAAAGATTGTGGAATTGGCTGCTAAACAAGGATTAGTAGTAGGTGCCGCCGGAACGCATCCGTTTTCTAAATGGCAAGATCAACCTATTACGGATGACCCACGATACCATAATATTGTAAATGAATTACAAGATGCGGCTCGTTCCAATTTGATTTTTGGGATGCATTGCCATGTGGGAATCGAAAGTCGGGAAATTGGTTTGCAGTTAATCAATCAAGCTTGTTATTTTTTACCCCATATTTTTTCGCTTTCAACTAATTCACCTTTTTGGGAAGGAAGAAATACGGGTTATAAATCGTTTAGAACCAAAGTATTTGATAAATTTCCACGCACCGGTTTACCGGAATATTTTGACTCTGTGCAATCGTATGACAATTTCTTGGAAACGTTAGTGAAAACGAATTGTATCGATAATCCAAAGAAAATTTGGTGGGATTTACGTTTACATCCGTTCTATAACACCATTGAATTCCGTATCTGCGACATGAGTTTAACGGTAGATGAAACCATTTGTATCGTTGCAATTATTCAAGCTATCGTTGCAAAATTATATAAATTAAATACGGCTAATACAAGTTTTAATGTGTATCGTTTAGCTTTAATCAAAGAAAATAAATTCCGAGCTGCTCGTTATGGTGTACAAGGAAATATGATTGATTTTGGTCTGCAAAAAGAGGTACCCACTAAAGAGTTAATTTTAGAATTACTTGATTTTATTGATGATGTAGTGGATGAACTCGGTAGCCGTGAAGAAATCAATTACGTCCACAATATCCTGAGAGACGGAACAGGAGCTGCGAAACAATTAGCCGTTTATGAAGAAACAAAAGATTTAACCAAAGTGGTTGATTTTATAACGAGTGAGTTTACGAAGGGAATATAGAAACATTTTGTCATTCCGAAAGATGACGAAGTCGAATGAGGAATCTCCCGTCTTGACGGTCAAAAATGTTTATACATTTGAATCTTGAGCAAAGCTTCAAAATAAAACCTATGAAAACCCATTTAATCCATAAAATCAGTATTCAATAAATAATGTTAATTTCTATTGAATAAAGAACAATAAAAGCTTAGAAGTCAACTAAATCAAAATTGGTATATTTGCATCAATTAATTGTGACCTTATGAATTCACATATCAGAATTGCGGTGTTAGACATGTATAATGGTGAACCTAATCAGGGAATGCGTTGTATCATCGATATCATCAACCGTTTTAATCAAATGGTTTCGTTTCAAATCTTTGATATCAGAGGTAAAAAAGAGTTTCCTGATATTACAAAATTTGATATCTATATTTCAACCGGTGGACCAGGAAATCCTTTGGAAGGAGACGGTGTTTGGGATAAAAAATATTTTGAATTGATTGATGCCTTATGGAATTGGAACAAAGAAAATGAAATGAAGAAACATGTTTTGTTCATTTGTCATTCTTTTCAAATGGCTTGTAAACACTTTGGCTTAGCCGAAATCAACAAACGAAAAGATACTTCTTTTGGCATAATGACTACACACAAAGTAAATGAAGGATTGACTGACATACTTTTTGAAGGCCTCCAAAATCCGTTTTATACGATTGATAGTCGTGATTTTCAAGTGGTTCAACCACATCATAAAAACATTAAGAAATTAGGAGCTCAAATTATTGCATTGGAAAAAATTCGCGACCATGTGCAATACGAACGTGCTATCATGGGAATCCGTTTTTCAAAAGAGTTTGTAGGAGTTCAGTTCCATCCGGAAGCTGATCCGCTGAGTTTCTTGGCTCATATGAGAAATAGAGCCTTCAGAGAAAAAATAATCAAAATGAAAGGTAGAATTAAGTTTTTGAAAATGTTGGAAAACTTAGTGGAAGAAGATAAAATTTATTTGACCAATGAAACCATCATCCCCAATTTTCTTCGCACCTCCATTAATGATTTATTAAAGCACAAAAAGACATTATCTAATTAATCGATACACAACAATAAATAAGGCACTCAAGTTTTTCTTTTGTGCCTTTTTTTAAACCAAAATAGTATGAATCAGCATTATAGAAAGGTATTCAATGCCCAATTTTCTGAAGAAAAATACAACCAACTCATCAATTCTATCACAAACGATTTTGACTATCGTCCTACATTTCGCATTGGTGAAACTCCTTTTTTTATTCCAAATGAATTGAAAGCACAATTGTTGCAAGGATGCCAAGAGGTGATTGATTTTATACAAAAACCGGATTTCAAAGCTTTAACCGACAAAGCTTTAGAACTCAACCGTAAAGTACCCAACGAAGATCAACATACGACTTTCTTGGCGATTGATTTTGGAATTTGTGAAGAAAATGGGAAGATTATTCCAAAATTGATCGAAGTACAAGGTTTTCCATCCTTATTTAATTTTCAGAATGAATTGTCCAAAAAATTTGTAAACCACTACCCTTTTCTTAGTGAATTAACCCCTTTTTTAAGTGGATTTAATCACGAAACGTATCTTGATTTAATGGAAGAAGTACTACTGAACCAGCATCCCAAAGAGCAAGTGATTCTATTAGAAATTGAACCGGAAAAACAAAATACCAAGATCGATTTTTATTATTGTCAACGTGACTTTGGTATTCCGATTGTATGTGTCACAGAACTCATTCAAAAAGGTAAAAAACTCTACTATACCAACAAAAAGGGTGAAGAAATTGAAGTAAAACGCATCTACAATCGGGTCATTTTTGACGAATTAGATTTGCGTACCGATTTACAATTGAACTTTGATTTTTCAGACGAACTAGATGTAGAATGGGCCGGACATCCGAATTGGTTTTTCCGCATCAGTAAGTTCATTTTGCCTTATTTGAAAGGAGATTATTTTATTGAAACGACTTTGTTGAGTGATTTAAAAGAAATTCCAACCGATTTAGAGAATTATGTGCTGAAACCTTTGTTTTCTTTTTCCGGAAGTGGTGTGATTTTCCATGTCAAAAAAGAAGACATCGAAGCGGTTACTGAAAAAGACTTATATATTTTACAGAAAAAAGTAAATTATATGCCCATCATTCAATCACCGGATGGTAAAGTCAAAGCAGAAGTTCGCATTCTTTGTGTTTGGCCGGATAACGCCCCTGCTCCTATTCCGGTAACGAATTTAGTGCGTTTAAGTCGTGGCGAAATGATTGGCGTGAAATTCAATAAAGATAAAGACTGGGTGGGTGGTACAGTTGGAATGTTTGAGCGATAATTTTTAACATTAAGAAATTAAGTTTTTTTCATTGATCCTTAATGAATACCTTAATTTTTCTTAATTACTTAATGTTTAATTTTAGATTAATTTCTTCACCTTTTCTATCCTCAACTCCTCTAAATCCTCATAGTCTAAATACTTCGCCCATGAATCATCATTCAAAATTAATTTGATTTTTTTGAGTGTTTTGGCGGTTTCTGACGCATTTCTCAACGTAGCTTTTCCATCATAAAAAGGCATGTCTTTATGGTAAAATTCAGTTGTTTTCTGTTCCCAATTTACTTGAATAAAATATAAGTTGGCGGCTTCGTCATTCGCATAAAAATCGGTCCAATTCGCAAAACCAATTTTGGTATGTTGGTTTTTATAATCACTTAACGGAAGCAAACGCCATCTGCAATTAGCCACCCTACCCCAATGGTTGGAAATCCGATAAACACCTTCTTCTGTAAAAAAATATTCACTTCCCGACTTACTTTTGAACTGCGATTGCTGTAATTCAAAATCCGTTTGCGAAACTTCTTTCCAAAGGCAAAAAGTGTGTTTGTGGAAGTTTAAAACTGAATATTTTTTCAATGTCAATTGTTTTTTTTTGAATATACACCTGACAGGTTTCAAAAACCTGTCAGGTGTAATGATATAAATTTAAAAGACAAAAAGTGTGTTTGTGGAAGTTATTGGAGTGGTATTTTTTCAATTCAAATTATTTTTTTAAATCATATAAGTCATATAAGTTTTTACTATTTTAACCCGTAGTGCATTATTAAACTAGATTAATTTTTAAGTTGTTAATATTTCTGTTGAATACAAATTTATTGAGATATTGAATTGTTGTCAAAGTAGTAATCTTTGCTAAAATTCTAGTTTTAAAACCTTCGAAAGACTTTGCATAAT
>CALRRY020000040.1:0-26389 GCA_943370635.1 Variovorax paradoxus | reverse complement strand
ATTGTGTGCAATTGCCATTAATCCGAACTCTAATTCCACTTTTTTAATTCCTTTTAACGAAAATCGTCTAAATCCGTTATTATGTTTGAGTTGTGCAAATACAGGTTCTACATCGGCTGAGCGTTGTTTTCTTTTTTGTATTCCGATTTCACTTAAGAGTAATTCTCTTGTTTTTTGTTTGTGTCTTTCTAGATTATGATTTCTTTCGATACTTCTATTTCCTTTGGCCTTAAAACATTGACTTCGAAGCGGACAACCTTGGCAGTTTTGAGCTTGATAGTGAGAGAGGTTTTGTTTATATTCTGCTTCTGTAGTTTTTTGACTTTGATGGGTTTTGAACATTTTTTGTCCAATTGGACATACATAATAATCTTCTTCTTTGTTATAATAGAGGTTTTCTTTACTAAAGGGTTTGTGTTTTTTTTGATAATTTTTATCCTGTTCTTTTTCAAAAGTATTGTATTTTACATACGCAGTAATGCCTTTATCTTCCAATGCGTCGTAGTTCTCTTCACTTCCATATCCTGCATCGGCAGTTATTGTTTGGAGTTCGTTGAAGATTTCTTTTCCATAGGTTTGTTCAAAATTATCAAGATGCGGTTTTAGGGTTTTGGTATCGGTTGGGTTTTGATGCATTGTGTAATTAACAATGATTTGATTTTCGGTTGATATTTGAGTATTGTAAGCAGGTTTTAATTGTCCGTTTTGCATATGATCTTCTTTCATACGCATAAAGGTAGCTTCGGTATCGGTTTTGCTGTAACTGTTTCTATTACCAAGAATAGCTTCTTGTTGTTCATATTTTTCTAAATTGGCAACAAAATTATTCTTGATGTAACGAAGCTTTGCTTTTGCTTTTGAACTTGCTTTGTCATTACCAGAGAGTTTGGCATCTATTTTGGCAACCGTTTTTTGGATAACTTCTTTTGAGATTTCTTTGAACTCAGTGGGTTCAGGATTTGGCTCATCATCGTTATCAATACTTTGTGCATACTTCCACAACTCTTCCAACTGAGTAAGCATTTTTGCTTTGTTGGTCTTGATGCTATTACCCCAAACAAAAGTATATCTACCTGCTTGAGCTTCTATTTTTGTACCATCGGTATAAATGTTCTTTAGTGTAACCAAACCCTCATTAGCTAGCATCAGCACTACTTGCTTGAAGATTTCTTTAAAACTATCTTTGAGTTTATCACTTCTGAATAGATTAATGGTATTATGGTCTACTATAGTCATAGAACTTAACCACATAAAATTGATATTCTCTCGAAGTGCAAGTTCTATTTTACGTGAAGAATAGATATTGGTCATATATCCATACAACATCACTTTAAGTAACATTTTTGGATGATAACCTGGATTACCCTCTTTGCTGTAGGCTTTTAAAAGTGGTTGAATGTTTAAAGAGTTGACAACTTGGTCTATTACTCGAACAGGATGTTTTTCAGGAATTAAATCATCAAACGAATAAGGTAAAAGGATCGTTTGGTTTTGGTTGTAATCTTTAAATCTCATAGTTAATCAATTGCAAATCAATGACTAAATATAAGAATTTATGAATAAATACGCAAATAAAAACATAAAAAACCGCCTCAGTTTTGAGACGGCTTCTTTTTGTTTGCTAATTTTTGATACTATCTTTTGGTGTAACAACCGGTAATTCAGTTGTAGGAATGACTTCAGGAGTTTTGGGTAAGTTTTCCATTCCTTCTTCATATTCCGTTTCTTCTAAGTCCTCTGTTTTTTTACCTAATCCAATAATTGGGTTTTCTTGAGTTCCGGTCACTTTAATTGGAATACCAATAATTCCCAGCGGAGGAAGTCCGATTCGCATTTTCAGATTTATTTTTCCGTCAAAACTGGTTTCGCCTTCGATTCTGGGTCTAAAACCGGATACTTTAAATTTGAAGCGTTCAATTTTTATGATATTATTTTTAACTGTTGTTTTAATGTCGATTTTAGAAATATCCGGATCTTTTAGAGCTTCCGTCTCCGTTTTTTGACTTACCGTATTAAATAATTTAAATCCCTTCATTTTCACGTTTTTCACTGAAAGCGTACCGCCCCCTAATAATGAAGGAAAAACCGGTGTCATATTGCCATCCAACTTTCCGGCAATTTTATAATCTAATGATACTATTCCTTCTGCATATTCAGCTGCTGAGGCCATTTCTCTAAATAATGGAATTTCATTATAAGCTCTTTTAATATCAAAATCAGTGGCTTTGATTTTGTAATCAAAATTTGCTCTTGTAAGCGTTTCATGAAAGTAAAGGGCATTCATAGCCACTTGTGTACCAATTAGTGAAAACACGGTGTTTTGTAAAGCTAATTTACCTTGATTTACTTTCACTTTTCCTGCTAGATTTTCAATATTTAATTCATCGAAATTGATTTTCTTGACATTTGCATTCAGAGTAAAATCAAATTGAGAAGGAATAACAACTACCCCAAACTCAGTAGTAGATTGCTCTTCAATATTAGTATTACCTGATAAAGTTAAAAATTCATTGACCTGAATAAAATCAGATTCTACTTTAAAATTCCCTTTCAAAACTTGATTTTCCGATAAAGCAAAATTGATTACATTTTCCATGTAACCATTCATTTTGAAATCGGATTTCCCGTAAGTAGCCTTAAAATTTGTAAAATTCATTTTATCCTGATAAAACGAGAAATCTCCTTCTTCTATTACAAAAGGTAACGGAAGAAATTCACTATTTATTTTTATCTTTTTCAACGTTAGAGCACCACTATTTTGAAGGTTGGCATATCGGCCGCTTGTTGCATCACTTTGCTTGCCTTTTAATGCCAAATCCATTTTTGCATAACCGGTTACATTTAATCCTTTTTGAGAAAAAACTTTATACATTCGTTCAATGTCCAACTCTCCATTAGCTTTAATATCATAATTAATATCATCAAAATCTTTAAAGGAAGCAACTAAAGCAAAAGGTTTGTTTTCAAATGAAAATGAGGCCGGAGAAAGTTGTATAGATAAGTCTTTCAATTTTCCTGTTTGATTGATTGCCTTAGCCTTACAATTTATATTTGTTATCGGGTTTGGATAGTAGCTTGATTGAATAAAACCATTCTTGAGCTCTAAATCTCCTTCTGTTACCGGAAATTGATTTTTATCTTTTATGTATTTTCCTTTTGAAACAATATCAGCTGAAAATATTCCTTTAAGTATCATATTCTCAATACCTATTGCTTGATCTAATTTGGCTAAATCTAATTTCGAACGTATTCTTGCGTCGATATCCGGATTAGCCATTCCTTTCCATTTTATATTTCCGTTAAAAAAATCTTTTCCAACATCAAAATAAATGGAATCAATTTTCAATTCTAATTGTTCGGTGTCTAAAGAATTTAATTTTGTATCGAAATTCAGAAATATATTTTCAGCTGCAATAGGCGATTTATTATAGGCTACAAATCCCTCCCGAATTTTCATATTAAAGTGAACGTTCGGTTTCCGATTTTCTTCAGCAATATATTTTCCTTTTAACGTAAAAAGCAAATCTGTTTTCCCTTTTACAGAAGTTTTGCTTAACCACGTAACAAATTGTGGCGGCAACGCTGTAAAAAAGTCATTTAACTGACTTTTTTCTGATTTAACGGTAAAATCTAAATCATATCCGTTTTTTAAAAAATCAAATTTCCCTTTAAAGTCAACCGGTAATTTATTTATTTTAAGATTGTTTTCTTGAAACAGTAACGAAAGAGAATTGGTGTTGATTTTGGTTACTAATTCTGCATTAACCGTTTTGTTTTTTAAGTACTCTTCATTGTCAAACGTAAAATCAAATCCTTGAATTTGGGCATTTGTTTTTAAATCAAAAATAGAAGCATTCAAATCGCCTTTGCCCAAATAATTTAATTCTTTTGCTTTAATAAGAATATTGGTTGATTTATCATCATAAAATAATTTGACTTTTTTTAAGTCTATTCGTTCTAATTGAATTGAAGCTGAAGATGAATCGCTTGCGGTTTCACTACTTTCTGAAACATAAACATTATAATTAGGTTGTCCTTTTTTATTTACTTTTACATTGATGAACCCATCTGAGAGATAAATTTTATCAATTTTTATTTTATCCCCAAAAAAAATAGATTTCACATTGATACCAAATGCAATTTCCTTTGCGGATATAAGCGTATCTTTTTCAAAAGGAGCCGAACCTTTTAGTAAAAATTCATCTAACGTTAATGTCAAGGAAGGAAAATGAGTAAAAAAAGACAGATTAGTTTCCTTAAAACTTAATTCCCCATTTAACTTTTCATTCGCAAAAGCTTTCACTTTATTGGTGATGGCTTGCGGAAATAATATAGGCAAAATAAACAGTAAAAAAAGAATAACTGTTATAGTAATTCCTGTTATTTTTAGGCCTTTGAATAACCCTATTTTTTTTTGTTTTTTCATTTTACGAAATTAATTGATTGAAAATTAATATACAAAGAATAAATAAAACAAAAACCCAGCTATATAGCTGGGCTTAGTGGCATTAATTATAACTAACTTTGTATTATTTCTTAATTAATTTCATCGTATTTTCTCTACCTTGTAGGTCAGTTGCCTTCACAAAATAAATACCTGTTGTTAAGTCATTAATTGAAAACATATGACTTTCATCAAAACTTGCTTCAAATTTTCTCATCAATTGACCTGTAATATTATAAACTTCTACTTTAGAAGTTGGAACAGAGATTGAGAAATCATCTGAGGTTGGATTAGGATAAATTGAGAAATCATTTGCATATACCACACTTTCAGTTGACAATGTTGGTAATCTGTTACCATATACTCTGAACTCTCCAGGAGCAAGATTGATGGTAGCGGTTGCATTTGTAATATTTACAGCAGTGTCAGTCATTAAATCATACCATGTTCCCGTGAAAGGAAAAGAAGGATTGATGTTTTGTGCAGCTACAGAAAAATTAGCTATTATCACCACATTTTTTAACTGAGTTGAAGGAAGTGAATTATTGAATACATATATCCGTTGGCGAATATTATTTCCATCGGGACTGATTGTGTAATCACCATTGAAAACAGGCTCAGATTTTTTCAGATTGATTAATTTCGACATCGTGTTATAAACAGAGTTACGAAGTGGATCGCTTAGCCAATTGTTTACCCATTGTGGTTGAGGTTTAGTATCTAATTTACAATCTCCTGGTGTAGAATCATAATCTGAATTAACTGTCCCATTTGTACAAGTCCAAATCGAATCGCCCATGCCCAATGAGGCAAAGTGCCAAATCATTTTTGGACCTGGAATTAATATACTTGTTGCAGCAATTGCTCTCATTCTACCGATAGCATTGTTTAAGCTTCCACTAACCGGTGCAGTACCACCCCCGTTTCCGAATGTAACAGCCTCATAAATTAATCTATCTTTATCATGACTTTCAGGATAACCAATTAATCTTTTCCCTTGAAAACCTCTACTAACATGACCCATTCTAGTGATATCAGCATTTGTTGAATTACCTCCGATAAGTTGTTTATAAGGCGACCAAAGTTCACCCCATAACATTATTCCTTTTCCTTCGTTTATTCGATGATTTGCCCATTGTTGTTCTTCGCCATCAGAGCCTAAGTGCTCAAAAATCACATAATGATTTGGATCTAATGACCACGAATAATCCGCATAACTTCTTAAAATATCAACTCTGTCTTGTTGATAAGCATTAGTACAAGCTTCATCTGGTCCTGAACAATTTTGAGTAAAGCCTTTGGTTAAATCCCAACGGAATCCATCAATTTTAAATTCTTCAATCCATTGCTTAACCACTCTTCTTGTATAATATTGTGTAAGAGCAGATTGGTGATTAAAATCTTCTCCTACACTGTAACTATGTCTAGCAGTAGTATTGTAATAAGGATTATCAGTAGCCGGTAAACCCCATCCGTCTCCATCAGGGTCATTCATCCACATTCTTACACCCGGGTTTCTTCCGAATGAATGATTTAAGGCCAAATCTAAGATAACGGCAATACCATTTTGATGGCAAATATCTATCAACTCTTTAAATTTTTCTTTGGTACCGTAAAATTTGTCTAATGCCATGTGAAATGAGGTATTATATCCCCAACTTTCATTGCCTTCAAACTCCATTACAGGCATTAATTGAATTGCATTAATTTTTAAATTTTTAAAATAATCAATACGATTAATTAAATCTTGGTAATTTCTGTTGGCATCAAAATCTCTAACCAACACTTCATAAATCACTAAATTATCTTTGTTAGGTTTAACAAAGTTTAATGTAGCATCACTCCAATTATAGGGTGTTTGTCCGGTTTGTAAAACCGTAACTTCTCTTTGTTGTCCTTGAGGATAAGCCGGTAAATTAGGATAGGTTGAAGAAGGAATCCATGGATCATCAAATGGTGATAAAACCATCGTTGAGTACATATCAGCCGTTTTAACCAAAACGGGAGAACCAGCCAAAGGTGTTTGATCCACTACCCAATATTGGTAGGTATAAATTTGTCCGGGAGTTAAACCTGTTAGCTCTAACCAAAAAATATTGGTTGAAGGATCTCTTTTCATGGCATAACTTCCATCAGGTTGCCAATTATTAAAGCTGCCGGCAACGTAAACAAAATCTTTACCGGGAGCATTTAATTTAAGGGTTGCTTTAGTTGGATCATTAGGATTATAATTGATCCCATCTTCCAGCCCTGCTGGTATAGCTTGTGAAAGGGTTCCCGGATTCACTAATACATTAAACTTTCTTTTTCTTATTAAAGAACCTTGTGTAATTTCTAATTCATAATTTTGATTGGCTGTAATAGCGGTATGCGTGAATACGTAAGAAGAAGTGGAAGCATTTGTATTCAAAATATTTCCATTAGCTCTCAAAACGTAACTGGCATTTCCCCCAACATTATTTGCCGATACAGATAAGCTACCATTTGTGTTGATAATAGTTGAACTATTATTGGCAGGTGAAGTCAAATTAACTTGAAAAGCCCCAACATCAAAAATAAAGTCACCACATGAAGGTGGAAGTTTTAATGTTTGTGTACCATTAGCATTTCTAAAAACCATCCCTAATTTAGATGCATTTGCTTGCTGTGAAGCATTAATTCCAAAATAAGTGCTTGGTGTAAGGGTGATAGACCATGTTCCGTTTCCATTGTTAGTCATCAATCCTAAATTGTTGTCTTGCCCCCAATTTCCGAAAACAGAAAAGCCAAAAGCATTATCATCATCGCCGATACCGGCATGCATGTATACTTTTGTGGGTGAAGTTCCCATTAGGTTGCAGGTTTGAGCAGCAGTTGATACGGTTATGGTAATTTGATCGGTAACATTAAAAACAGAGGGGGTAATTGTTACTTGTGCGAATATGACATTAACGAATAATGCCAAAATGGAGGTGATAAAATATTTTTTTTTCATAGCAGAAAATTTAATGATAAAAAGGGCTGTTGGGAAACAGCCCTTCTTTAATTTATTATGTTATTGAGCTACTAGCTCATATGTATACTGACGAGGAGTACTTAAATCTAATTTCACTAAATATGATCCGGCAGCATTAACGGATAAATTTGAACCGTCATAAGACATAGATGCAGGATCACCACCTAGGTTAATAGTCCAAGCATTATTCGCTCTGAATTTAAATTCACCTGCAGATAATGTTACAATACCTTCCCATTTTTTTGATTCTTGGTTATAGGTAAGAGGAATAGATTGATTCCATCCACTATCATTTCCTGTAGTTGCAAAACCTACGATTCCCCATACAGTAGCATCTGTTGTGTATTCTAAAGTTGTTGTGTTAGCACGAACTCTATAATAACCAGCTGAATTGGTACAATCTGATTCACCTGTTTCAGCTAAAATTCCAGAGAAAGAACCATCGTCACCCCAATCTGTATTACCCCAGTTGTAAGCTCCAGCTGCATCAGGAGCTAAGAATTTGTATCCTCCGTCTAACCATACAAATCCTTCATAATCTGTTTCACCAAAAGCAGATGAAGCAATTCTTGGAGCTGTTGGAGGATTCCAACCTTGGTGATTTCCGGGTACTGCTAATTGTGGTAATTCTGTACTGAATGGAGTTACCAAAACAGTTACAACATTAGAATAAACCGGTAAAGAACCTGTAGTTCCAACAGTTGCTTTCACACGAATTTCTAAACCTCCTTCTGAAAAAGGTGTCAATCCTGCACCAACAACTGCATTATTAAATTCTAAAACGTTCCAAGTAACATTTGTACCTGTTGTTGTTGCAGCGATTACTGGCGATTCAAATTCAGTTCCTGTTTTTGCAAATTCCACATTATATTCCACTTCCGTTGGAGAACCAAAATCTGCAGCTCTCCAAGTTAAAGTAATTGAAGGGTTGTTTTGTAAGTTTGGATCTAATGTGATCGCTGTTCCTGCATCTGGAGTAAGGATTTGAAATGCTCCATTAGGCTCTAAATATCTAAAGTTGTCTTCGTCTTCACAAGAACTTAATCCTGCAAAAGCTAGAAATGCAAATAAAAATTTAACTGTATTTTTCATTTTTTCTTATTTTAATTATTTTATTAATATCCGGGGTTTTGTGTTAGGTTTGGATTTACTGCTAAGCTTTGTGCTGGAATAGGGAAGACTTTAAAAGTTGAAGGAATAGCTACTCCATTCGCTCCGCCATTGCCTTTCCATGCCCAATTGTAGGAACCACCAACATAACGATTAAAACGAATCAAATCTTGACGACGGTGCGATTCCCAATGTAATTCTCTTAAACGCTCATCCAAAATAAATTGTAAGGATATGTCATTAGATGAAACATTACCTGTGTTGTTTCCAAAGGCTCTTTGTCTTAACAAGTTGATGTAATCAATAGACTGTTGTGAAGCAGAACCTGTAGCATTTAAATCACTATTTGATGCCCCCGCAACTCTCATTTGAGCTTCTGCTGCCATAAGATAAACATCCGCTAAACGGAATAATGGAAAATCCGTATCTACGAAAGTTATATCAGAACCTTGGTTACCGGATGAAGTTCTATTTGAAAACTTTGCAATGATGAATCCTGAATCACGATCTGAGATAGAAGTAATATCAGAATTTCTATTGTTTGTAATTAGGGTGTTTCTTGAATCATTATCAAAAAGTGCATCACTAAATTTATCAGCAAATTGTTTTCTAACGCGTAAAGCACCTCCCCAACCTCCGGCACCAACTCCAAGAGATATACCATTTTGCTCAATAGAACCTACTGAACCATTCACCATTACCGTTGTTGGACCAAAGTTTTTAGTAAATTGACCATCTGAAATTAATGGAAAAATGATTTCATTTCTTGCATTATTGGTATCATTATCAGCCATGAAATTGTTTAAGTAATTTGGTGCTAAACTGAAACCGGCAGCAATAATTTTATTACACTGAGTCAAACAATCATTATATCGTTGAGTACCTGTATACACTTCTGCATTCAAATACATTTTCGCCAAAATCATCCAAGCTACTGCTTTGTCTGCTCTAGCGTGTTCGTTCGTTCTAGGAGCTTTTAAATCAGCATCTATAGTATTAAGTTCTTGTTCAATAAAATCAAATAATTGTGCTCTGCTGTATTCAATACCATTAACCCCAAGAGGTGTATCTTCAGTTAAAAAAGGAGCTTTCCCATATAAATCCATTAAATGATAATAGGCTAATGCTCTCAACAAACGTGCCTCCGCTCTATACGCCGGAATTTCAGCTCGTACAGCATCACTAACATTTCTCGAATCTAATTTAGACTCTGTTGTTTGACGTAAATATTCATTTGCAAAAGATACTTGTACCATTGCACGACCAAACATTCCTCTAACAATAGGATTTTCAGAGGACCAAATGTTTCGTTGAATTTCACGTACACCCGGATCATTTTCATACGACCAAACTGCTTCATCCGCAGCTAATACTTGGAGGTACCACAAGGTTCTTCCATATTGACTTGTACCGGCATCTAATCCTTCAATAAATGAAGAACCAGGTCCGCTAGTTCCGGTCAGTGATAAGTTGGAGTACACTCCCGCTAACCCTTGTTTGTAGGCTGACTCCGACTTGAAAAAATCATCCGTCAAAAATGAATTATCATCTTTTGGGGTGATATCCAAATCATCAGTACATGCTCCCAGAAACAAAAGCCCTGACAAAATTGATAAAAATTTAATTTTTGTTTTCATAGTTATTTTTTAAAATTTAACATTCGCACCAATTAAAAATGTTCTTGGTCTTGGATAAATTGTGTTGTCAATTCCACCAAAAACCTCAGGGTCTAACCCACTGTATTTGGTAAGCACAAAAACATTTTGCATACCGGCACTTAATCGTACAGATGATTTTCCATTGAACATATTGTTGAACGTATAACCAATTGTGGCATTATCCATTCTTAAGAAAGACGCATTTTCTATGTAGTAATCAGAGAATAATACATCTGCTGTATTATTGAAATTAGAATCTAAAACAGAGGTTGGTAAGTTCGCAACTACTTGAGTACTTTCAATATTGTTGTATTGAGCATTACCGGCATTAACAGCATTGTATAATCTGTTTCCGATACTTGCTCTTAAGTTGAATGAAAAATCGAAGTTTTTGTAATTGAAATTAGACGCAAAACCTAACAATAATTCAGGCTCCGGATTGTTATAAATGTAACGGTCAGCAGCGGTTATTTGACCATCTCTATTGATATCCGCAAAAGCTCCTTCTATCGGACTACCATCATTGTTATATAATTGTTTATATACAAGGAAAGAAAAAGGAGTGAATCCTTCACTGTGAACTTGGATAGTACCACCCGTTCCTGCCCCAACACCGCCAACTTCAATATCAATTCCTGAAGCTAATCTATCTATTCTAGTATTGAAATGTGTTGCATTAAAGTTAACATTCCAATTCATGTTTTCCGTTTTGATTACATCTGCATTCAAGGTAAACTCAATCCCTTTTGTTGTAAAGGCTCCAATATTACGCACTCCAAAATTTGAGAAGTTAGAACCCTCAGAAATAGGAACTCTCGCTAATAAATCATCCGATTTTTTATAGAATAAATCGATAGCACCGGTAATTCTATTGTTTGCAAAACCATAATCTAAACCAATGTTAAATGTAGTTGTTTCCTCCCATTTTAAATCTGGGTTAGTATAATTAGGAAAAGCCGGATTGATTGGCACGCCACCAAAAACATATTCATTGCCTGGTAAACCGGTTTGTACTGTAGATAAGTAAGCAAATCTATCTCCGCCTAAATCTTGTTGTCCGGTAACCCCCCAACCTAATCTAAGTTTTAAATCACTGAACACTTTTGAATCTTTTAAAAAGGACTCTTCTTTTAATTTCCATGCGAAGGCTGCCGCCGGAAAATTACCCCATCTATTGTCTTCAGAAAATCTTGATGTTCCGTCACGACGCATTGAAAGTGTTAGTAAATATTTATCGTTAAAAGTCAAGTTGGTTCTTGCAAATAAACCTATCAACACTACATCTGTTTCAGTGAATAAAATATCTTGATTCCCTTCATCATTGAAACGACGAAAATCTCTTGAATTAAAACTATCTCCTTCAAATCTTTGATAAGAATAACCTCCTGTTAATTCAACTCTTAATTTATTAACTTCTTTGTTGTATACCAAATAAGCATCTAAAAGAGAGTTTTTTCTATTACTCTCAAATCTAGTAAGACTACCATTGGTAAGTAAAGCCGTTTGATTGTTGTTTCTTTGACCATCCGGACTTAGACGGGAAAGTTCATTGGTACCATCACCACTACTTTGGTCTAAACCAAGTTTCACAACCGCTCTTAAATCTTCAAAAAAATGTAATTTATAATCTAATTCTACATTTCCAAAGAAACGGTTAACTGAAGTTACATTTCTTCTTTGCAACAAAGCAGCTACAGGGTTTCTGTTAACGCCATTTAATGCTAAACCATTAGCATCTGTGTATTGAAAGAAACCACCATAAGCCGAACTAGGGTCATAAACAGGAGTGGTTGGGTCAAAACGAATGGCACCACCTTCTACACCATCTGCAAAACGGTTTCTTTCATTTGAAATATTAGCCGTTAAATTAACTTTTAAATGGTTGTCTAAAAAAGATGGATTCATTGCTAAGTTTGCAGAAGTTCTATTAAAATGACTGGTTAAACGCAAACCTTCTTGGTAAGTATTTCCAATTGATAAACGAGTAGGGATTTTTTTGAATAAAGATCCTTTTAAGGTAAGGTTATTATCAATTAGGTCAGTTCTTCTGTAAATTTCATCCTGCCAATCTGTATTGAAGTAAATTCTTTGACCTGGATTATTTGGATCCGGCACCCCTAATCTATTTAAGAATTGAGGTCTCCTTTCAGTAACTAATGCTAGATACTCATCACCAGAAAAAACATCTACTTTGTTTGCAATGCTCCCTGAACCATATTGAACATTGTATTCAACTGCTAAATCTTTACCCCCTCTTTTGGTCGTGATAATGATTACCCCATTAGAAGCTCGCGAACCATAAATAGCGGTTGCTGAAGCGTCTTTTAAAACCGTAAAGCTTTCAATATCATTTGGATTGATAGAGGCTAATACTGACGTTGAACCCCCTGCAACATCTGCTACCGGTAAACCATCAATTACAATTAACGGATCATTACTTGCTGAAAGAGATGAACCTCCACGAATTCTGATTGCAGAACCGGAACCAGGTGCACCACTTGTATTGATGGTCAAACCTGCCACTCTACCGTTTAAAAGGTTCTCAGCCGTTACATTGGCTCCTTTGTTGAAGTCTTTTGTTGAAACCTGCGTTACAGAACCGGTTGCATCTTTTTTCTTCACCGTTCCGTAACCAATTAACACTACTTCATCCAATTTAGCTGTTTCTTCCTCCAGAGAAACATTGATCGTTTTTTGGTTTGTGTAAGGAACATCTGTAGTTTTATAACCTACAAATGAAAATTCTATCACTTCACCGCTTTTTACATTTGACAGCATAAATTTACCATCAAAATCAGTTGTAGTACCTTTTGTCGTACCTTTCACAATTACATTTACCCCCGGTAGCGGTTGACCTGATATTTTGTCAGAAACCACACCATTCACATTGCTTTGAGCGAGCATTGCAAAAGGGAGTAACAGTAATAAAAATAACAACTTTTTAGAAATTGTTTTCATACAGTTTGTTTAAGTTAAAAATGTGTTTTAATTGCTTGTAATTTTACTTCGAAAGTTAAATTTACTCAATTTTTTCTAAACAAGAAATAAACAATCCTTAAAACTGACCCGAAAACGTTTTCGTGTTGAAAACTTTTAGGATAAACTATATTTTTAAGCTAAAAATTCCGATTCTAAAAAATAAAATTTATCTTTATTCAAAAATTATTATTTACCAGAAAATATGAAAAGAAAAGTTACTTTAAAGCAAATTGCAAAAGAATTAGATGTTTCCATTTCAACCGTTTCAAAATCATTAAAAGATAGTCCTGAAATAAGTGAAGATACCCGTTTAAAAGTTCAAGCGTTTGCTAAGTTATACAACTATAAACCCAACAATATTGCCCTTAGTTTAAAAAATAAAAAAACAAAAACCATTGGAATCATTATTCCCGAAATCGTACATCACTTTTTTGCCACAGTTATTAGTGGCGTTGAAAATGTAGCCAACGAACACGGCTATAACGTTATCGTTTGCCTTTCAGATGAGTCATTTGACAAAGAGGTCATCAACATGGAAATGTTAGCCAATGGCAGTATTGACGGATTCATCATGTCTTTATCCAAAGAAACCCAATTAAAGAAAGATTTTCATCACATTACCGAGGTGATTAACCAAGGAATGCCGGTTGTGATGTTTGATCGGGTGACCAATGATATTCACTGTGACAAAGTAATTATTGATGATAATTTGGCTGCTTTTCAGGCTGTTCAGACCTTAATTGATAAAGGAATGAAAAAAATAGCACTCATTACAACCGTTGATTATGTTAGTGTAGGAAAATTAAGAACAGACGGTTATCTTAAAGCGTTAAAAACAAATGACATAAAAATAGATGATCAAATTATTCTTAAAATTGAAGATATTGACAATTGCGAAGGATTAATTGAAAACTTGATAAAAACACAAAAAATTGATGCCGTTTTTGCCGTTAATGAACTTTTTGCCGTAACCGCAATCAAATCAGCCCTAAAGTTAGGGTTAACTATTCCCGAAGACATCTCTGTTATTGGTTTTACGGACGGTATTATCTCTAAATATTCATCACCAAGCATCACTACTGTAAGTCAAAACGGAATAAAAATGGGTGGTAAAGCCGCCAAAATGTTGATTGATCGATTGGAAAGCGAAGATGAAGATGATGAACATTACAGAACCGAAATTATTGAAACCCACTTGGTAGAACGAGAATCTACGCCAACGTTGTAGTTGTTGTAAACAATTGTATTTATTGACTTTGGGAATTATTAAATAAAAAAATGACTTTCAAAAAATTTTCAAAAAAATAATTTCGCTTTAAAAAAAAACTATATTTGTACTCATTATCAAAGCTTGTATTTTTACTTCGAACCAAAGTTTTGATAAGCCATAAACCGCTTATCGTATTATTAATCAACTAATTACGATAATGGAAAAGCGTAAGTTAAGTTTCTGGGAAATTTGGAACATGAGTTTCGGTTTCTTGGGGATACAAATGGGTTTTGCCCTTCAAAATGCCAACGCCAGTAGAATTCTACAAAAATTTGGAGCTGATGTTCATGAGCTTTCTTGGTTTTGGATTATTGCCCCACTAACAGGTCTAATTGTACAACCCATCATTGGTCATTACAGTGACAATACTTGGAGTAAATTCGGACGAAGAAAGCCATTCTTTTTATTGGGTGCAGTACTAGCTTCAGTTGGATTAATACTTATGCCTCAATCAGAAATATTTATTGCTTTTCTCCCTGCATTATGGGTTGGAGCCGGAATGTTAATGATAATGGATGTCTCATTCAACATTGCTATGGAACCCTTTAGAGCTTTGGTTGGAGATAATCTTAGAACTGATCAGCGAACGCTTGGTTTTAGTATTCAAACAGCTTTAATCGGTATGGGTGCTGTAGTTGGTTCCGTTTTACCCTCTTTCTTGGAATGGTTGGGAATGACAGGTAAAACAGCGTCCGGTATTCCAAACTACTTAATTTGGTCTTTTGTTATTGGTGCTATCATTTTAATAATTACTATTTTAGTTACGGTTATTACCACTCATGAGTATTCACCTGAAGAACTGGAAAAATTCACCGATGAGAAAGCACATAAAGAAGCTTTAGGTGACGAAAAACCAGCTCGATTGTTGGATATTTTTGAAGATTTTGCCAAAATGCCAACCACTATGCGTCAATTAAGTATGGTGCAATTCTTTTCTTGGTTTGGCCTTTTCGGAATGTGGGTGTTTACTACACCTGCTATCGCCCAACACATTTACGGATTAGCATCAGATGATGTTAAAAACCCATTGTTTGATGAAGCCGGAAATTGGGTAGGGACTTTATTTGGAGTTTACAATTTTGTATCCATGATATTTGCTTTTACACTTCCCTTCATTGCTAAAGAAATAGGTAGAAAAAAAACACACGCTATTTCTTTAATCATTGGAGGAATTGGATTAATTTCCATGTATTTTATGCCAAATAAAGAAACACTAATTTTTTCAATGGTTTGTGTTGGTATAGCTTGGGCAAGCATTCTTGCTATGCCTTATGCTATTTTAGCAGGTTCCATTCATCCCAAGAAAATGGGAGTTTACATGGGGATTTTCAATTTCTTTATCGTAATTCCACAGATTATTAATGCCCTCATTGGAGGATTATTGGTTAAATATTTATATAACGATCATGCCATTTTTGCTTTGGTAACCAGCGGTGTCAGCTTTTTAATCGCTGCTGCTTTGGTTTACAAGGTACAAGATGTAGATGATGTAGTACAAAGCTAATGAATCAAAAATGTTTCATATTCGACCTCGACGGCGTAATCGTTGACACTGCTAAATATCACTATTTAGCGTGGCAAAAAATTGCTCACCAATTAGGTATCGAATTTACACCCGAACACAATGAAGAACTAAAAGGGGTAAGTCGTGTTCGATCACTCGACCTCATTTTAGCCTTAGGAAATATGGAAGCTTCGCAAGAAGACAAAAATAAATGGCTTGTTCAAAAAAACGAAGACTATCTTTCCTATTTGGTGAATATGGACGAAAGTGAAATCTTGCCTGGCGTTTTACCTGTTCTCATTTATTTGAAAGAAAACAATCAAAAAATTGTATTGGGTTCTGCCAGTAAAAACGCAAAACCTATTTTAGAAAAAGCCAAAATTATCGATTATTTTGATGCCATTGTGGATGGAAACGATGTATCTAATGCCAAACCGGATCCTGAAGTCTTTATTCAAGGAGCCAAAAAAATGAATTTTTCAAACGAACAATGTATCGTTTTTGAAGATTCTGTTGCCGGAATTCAGGCTGCAAACATCGCCGGAATGACGAGTGTAGGAATTGGAGAAGAAACTATTTTGCATGAAGCTCAATTTGTATTCCCTGATTTTACGCACATTGATTTAAATTTTATACAAAACCTAATAAATAAATAGTAAAATTTTAATGTTTTTGATTTTTAAAAACTTGAAACTTGAAACTTTAAACTAAAATTAATGAACCAAGATTATATCATACCAGATAACTGGTCGATTATTGAAGAAGGATTTGAGCAAGACCTGGTTAAGTCTTCCGAAAGTTTGTTCAGCATTGGAAACGGTGCGATGGGACAACGTGCGAATTTTGAAGAATATTACTCCGGAAAAACCTTCCAAGGAAGTTATATTGCCGGAATTTATTATCCCGATAAAACCAAAGTGGGTTGGTGGAAAAACGGTTACCCTGAGTATTTCGCCAAAGTTCTTAATGCTCCTAATTGGATTGGCATTAACATCGAAATCAACGGTGAAAAATTGGATTTGGCTAATTGTGCAGTAGTGAAAAATTTCCGCAGAGAATTGAATATGAAAGAAGGCTGGTATCATCGTTCTTTCCTGGCAACACTTCAAAACGGGATAGAAATTGAAGTGCAAGTGCGTCGTTTTCTTTCATTGGATTTGGATGAAGTAGGTGTCATCAATTATCAAGTTACAGCCTTAAATCAGGATGCCAAGGTTGTTTTCAAACCTTATCTTGATGCTGGTGTCCACAACGAAGATGCTAACTGGGAAGAAAAATTCTGGGAACCATTAAACGTAAGAAACAACGCAAACGAAGCTTTTGTAACCGCAAGAACATTCAAAACACATTTTACCGCAACTACATTCATGCACAATACGATTTTGGTGGGTGGAAAAAATGTGAATGCTTCTCCGTCCAACGTTGCATCATCTAATGATAAAATTGAATTTTCGTATGAAGTTTCAGTTGCCCAAAATCAATCGGCTACCATACAAAAAATAGGTGGTTACACGGTTTCGATGAACCATGATAACACAGAAGAAGCGGCTAAAAAAGTAATTTCAAATGCTGTTTCTATTGGTTATGACAAATTATTAGCCAATCAGATTGAAGCCTGGTCAAAAATTTGGGAAATGAGCGACATTACTATTGATGGCGATGTAAAAGCTCAACAGGGGATTCGTTTCAATATTTTCCAATTAAACCAAACGTATTTAGGAAAAGATTCTCGCTTAAATATCGGTCCGAAAGGATTTACGGGCGAAAAATACGGCGGTTCAACCTATTGGGATACCGAGGCGTATTGCATTCCTTTTTATATGGCAACTAAAGACCAACAAGTGGCGAGAAATTTATTGACCTATCGTTACAATCAATTGGATAAAGCGATTGAAAATGCCGGAAAACTTGGCTTTAAAAACGGTGCCGCTTTGTATCCGATGGTAACCATGAACGGTGAAGAATGTCATAACGAATGGGAAATTACGTTTGAAGAAATTCACCGTAACGGAGCCATTGCCTTTGCTATTTTTAACTATTACCGTTTTACCGGAGATTATAGCTACATTCCCGAAAAAGGGTTAGAAGTGTTAATCGGAATTGCTCGTTTTTGGCACCAGAGAGCCACGTACTCTACTTACCGCAATCAGTATGTGATTTTAGGTGTAACGGGTCCGAATGAGTATGAAAATAACGTGAATAACAACTGGTATACCAACTATATCGCCAAATGGTGTATTGATTATACAGTTGAACAAATTCAAAAAATTGAAAAAGAATATTCATCAGATTACACCCGAATTTTAAATAAAGTAAAACTTTCTACTACAGAAATCAACCATTGGAAAGAAGTGGCAGACAATATGTATTTCCCTTATTCTGAAGAGCATGGAGTGTATTTACAACAAGATGGATTTTTGGATAAAGAGTTAGTAAAAGTACATGACTTAGATAAAAGTCAGCGACCCATTAATCAAAAATGGTCGTGGGATAGAATTTTACGTTCGCCTTACATCAAACAAGCTGATACCTTACAAGGGTTTTACTTTTTTGAAGATCATTTCAGTAAAGAACAATTGGAAAAACATTTCGATTTTTATGAGCCATTTACCGTTCATGAAAGTTCACTTTCACCTTGCGTTCACTCGATTCAAGCTGCTGTTTTAGGTAGAATGGAACAAGCTTATACGTTTTATTTACGTACTTCTCGCTTGGATTTAGATGATTACAACAAAGAAGTTCACGAAGGTTTACATATCACTTCGATGGCCGGAACGTGGATGAGTATAGTTGAAGGTTTTGGTGGTATGCGTGTAAAAAATGAAACGCTACACTTTGAACCGAAAATACCGGCTCAATGGAAAGGCTATTCGTTTAAAATTAATTTCAGAAATCAAATCTTGAAAGTTTCCGTTCATGCCAATGAAACCAAATTTTCATTGGAAGGTGAAAAACCAATTACTGTTTTTGTCAACGGAAAAGAGGTTTTAGTGGAACCGGATAGTTTGGTTACGGTTTAGTTTTAACATTAAGAAGTTAAGGTTGTTTCATTAAGAAAATTAAAATATGAAGCAACCTTTACTTTTTTAAATAAAAAATATGACAAAAAAAGAAGTCACACAATTAAGCTATGATATTGTTGGTTGTGCAATCACTGTTCACAAAACATTAGGTCCCGGTTTATTGGAATCAGTTTATGAAAAATGCCTTCAAAAAGAATTAGAATATAACGGGTTTCAAGTTGAAACTCAAAAAAAAGTAAAATTAGAATAAATAGATTTATTAATTGAAACTGAATTAAGGTTAGATTAATATTAAACAATACTGTAGTAGTAGAAATAAAAACAGTTGAAAATTTACTACCTGTCCATGAAGCTCAACTATTAACTTATATGAATTTACTGGAAAAACCTCAAGGATTATTAATTAATTTTTACACTGACAACATATCAAAATCAGTAAAGCCTATGGTTAATGAATATTTCAAAATGCTTAATCCCTGATTTTAAATCTTACTTATCCTTAATAAACCTTAATGAAAAGACCTTAACTTCTTAATGTTTAAAACAATGAAAAAGCTACTTATTTTTTTACTTCTATCAACTTCAGCTTTTGCTCAAGTCAATCGCATTGAACCACCCAATTGGTGGACGGGTTTTAAAAATGAAAATCTGCAATTGCTTGTGCATCATCCTAATATTGGAAATGCAACACCCAAAATATCTTACGAAGGGGTTTCAATTACTCAAGTTCACAAAGCCAAAAGCCCGAACTATTTGTTTATCGATTTAAAAATAGACGCATCCACAAAACCCGGAAAATTTACTATTGTTTTTGAATCGGATAAAGGAAAAAAAATTACACAATCGTACGAATTAAAACCGAAATCTAAACCTTCGAAAGATTTTATTGGTTTCAATAGCTCCGATGCCATTTACCTTATCACTCCGGATCGTTTTGCCAACGGAAATGAAGCCAACGATGTGGTGAAAACCATGAATGAAACCGAATTGGACCGAACACACGATTATAAACGTCACGGTGGTGATATTCAAGGCATTATCAACCATATTGATTACATCAAAAACTTAGGATTTACCGCTATTTGGCCCACTCCTGTTTTGACTAATGACATGAAAAGTGGTTCGTATCACGGCTATGCTATGACTGATTTTTATCAAGTTGACCCTCGTTTTGGAACGTTAACGGATTATAAAAATCTGTCCGAAAAATTACAACAAAATGGGATGAAACTTATCATGGATCAAGTAGCCAATCATTGCGGTAGCGAACATTGGTGGATGAAAGATTTACCCTTTTCCGATTGGGTGAATTATCAAGAATTATTTGAAAAAGAAAAAAAATACGTTACTTCAAACCACCGCAGAACGAGCAACCAAGATTTATACGCTTCCGAAAAAGACAAAAAAGAAATGGCCGATGGCTGGTTTGTACCAACCATGCCGGATATGAATCAACGTAATCCGTTTTTAGCCAGGTATATCATTCAAAACAGCATTTGGTGGGTTGAAACGCTACAATTGGGAGGAATTAGACAAGACACCTATCCTTATCCGGATAAAGCTTTTATGAGCAATTGGGCGGGGGAAATTATGTCTGAATATCCTAATTTTACTATTGTGGGCGAAGAATGGAGTTCGAATCCGTTACTGATTGGCTATTGGCAAAAAGGGTCAAATAACAAAGATGGATATCAATCTAACTTGCGTTCTACTATGGATTTCGCCATGCAAACACTTATTCCTCAAGCTCTGAAAGAAACGGAAAGTTGGGACAAAGGATTAGCAAAACTTTACGATGGTTTAGCCAATGATTTTCATTATGCTTCGCCAAAAGATATTATGATTTTTCCGGATAATCATGACATGGATCGCATTTTTACCCAATTGGAAGAAAACGTTGTCAATACTAAAATGGCTTTGGCTACCTATTTGATTTTACCAAGAATTCCACAGTTCTATTACGGAACAGAAATATTAATGCAAAATACTGCCAAACCCGGCGATCATGGCTTAATTAGAACCGATTTTCCCGGCGGATGGAAAGGAGATAAGATAAATGCTTTTACAGGAGAAGGTCTAACTGCTGAGCAAAAAGATGTGCAAAATTTTTTAACTAAGATTTTGAACTATCGCAAAAACAGTAAAGCCATTCACGAAGGCAAAACCATGCATTTTGCTCCAAATAACGGAATTTATACTTTGTTTAGACTATTGAATGATGAAATTGTCGTTTTGATTTTAAACAAAAATGAATCGGCAAAAGTTGATTTATCGATTTATAAAGAACTGAATTTGAATGGTAAAAAATTCAAAAACATCCTTACCGGTGAAGAGTTTATATGGGATAACGAATTGAATTTGAACCAAAAAGGAGCTTTTATTTTTACGACAAAAATGAATTAACGAATGAAAAAAATACTGTTTTTATTTTTCTTTTCAACGCTTGGGTTTTCACAAAACACTCATAGACAATATGTTTCACATTCATGGAGTAATTATGAATTGGAATTAAAAACTAATGACGGTACTTACTTCATTCAGTTTTATAACGATGATATTGCCGAAACTTCTTTTGTTCCCAAAGGAGAAAAATTTAATCCAAAATCACATGCGGTTGTTCTCAAAACAAACTACCATCCTTTTCAAATCAATGAAAATGCAGAATTCATTGAAATGAAAACCATTGGATTAAATGTAAAAATTATAAAATCACCTTTTCAGATCATCTATTCACATCAAAACAAAACCATTCTTTCTGAAAAATTAGGCTATTTTAAACGTAAACATGAACCTTTAGAACGCGTAAAAGGAAACATAGTTTACGATTCTACCGAAGTCATTCAGTTTAACCTCAACGCTACCGAAAAATTATATGGTGGCGGTGCAAGAGTTTTGGGAATGAATCGTCGTGGCAACCGTTTAGCACTTTACAATCGAGCCGATTACGGTTACGAAACTCGTTCCGAATTGATGAATTTCACCCTTCCAATTGTGATTTCATCCCAAAAATATATGGTTCATTTTGATAATGCTCCGGTTGGTTATTTGGATTTGGATAGCAAAAAAGAAAATGTGTTGGAATACGAAACCATTTCCGGAAGAAAAACCTATCAAGTGATTGTTGGCAATTCATGGGAAAATTTAGTAGCCAATTATACTGAGTTAACCGGAAGACAACCGCTACCACCACGTTGGGCATTGGGTAATTTCTCTTCTCGTTTTGGTTATCATTCTGAAGCAGAAGCCCGTCGGACCATTCAAAAATTCAAAGAAGAAAACATTCCCGTTGATGCCATTATTTTAGATTTGTATTGGTTTGGGAAGGAAGTTCAAGGCACCATGGGGAATTTAGAAGTGTATCGTGACAGCTTTCCAACATTTGAAAAAATGGTGGATGATTTTAATAAAATGGGCATCAAAACAATTCCAATTACTGAACCGTTTATTTTGACCACTTCCAAAAAATGGCAAGAAGCGGTGGATAAAAAAATCTTAGCTACCGACTCTAAAGGAAATCCATTTACGTATGATTTTTATTTTGGAAATACCGGTATCATCGATATTTTTAAAATTGACGGTAAAAAATGGTTTTGGAACATTTATCAAGAATTAGCAAATAAAGGAGTTGGCGGTGTTTGGGGCGATTTGGGCGAACCCGAAGTGTTTCCGGCCGCGGCACAAACCTTTGGCGGAAGTGCTGATGAAGTACATAATATTTACGGTCATAATTGGGCTAAATTGGTTTTTGAAGGCTATCAAAATAACTTTCCAACGCAGAGACCTTTTATTTTGATGCGTTCCGGTTATTCGGGTTCGCAACGGTATGGAATGATTCCTTGGAGTGGTGATGTGAACAGAACTTGGGGTGGACTTTCCGGTCAAGTGGAAATTTCTCTGCAAATGGGAATGCAAGGTTTGGCCTACATGCACTCCGATTTAGGCGGATTTGCGGGAGCTAATTTGGATGATGAATTGTATGTGCGTTGGTTACAATACGGTGTTTTCAATCCGATTTTTCGTCCGCACGCTCAATCCGACGTTCCTTCTGAACCGGTATTTAGAAGTGATAATGCAAAAAGTTTAGCCAAACAAGCCATTGAAATGCGGTATAAACTTTTACAGTACAATTATAATTTGGCTTATGAAAATTCACAAACCGGTATTCCTTTGATGCGACCTTTGTTTTTTGAAGAACCGGATAATGAAGCTTTGTTAACCAAATCCGATGGGTATTTATGGGGAAATGATTTTTTAGTGTATCCCATATTGGAAGCCGGACAAAAAACGAAAGAAGTCTATTTTCCTAAAGGAAGTACTTGGATGGATTTTTATTCCGGAACAACGTATGAAGGCGGAACAACGCATCAAATTACAACAGTACGAAGTTATATTCCAACCTTTGTTCGTAAAGGAAGTATTGTGCCATTGGTTGACCGTATTAAAAATACCGAAGCATTTACAACGGATAAAATGGAATACCATTATTATTTTGATGAAAAAACAACTGATGAAAAAGCGTTTTCTTTCTATTTTGATGATGGAAAAACACCCTTAAATGATGACCAAGGAAACTTTTATTTCATGCATTTTGAAACAGAAAAAGAAGGCAAATGGTTAGAAATTGAAGTAGAAAAAGAAACTTCGGAAAAATATAACGGAAATAAAGAGGAAACGGTGACGCTAATTGTTCAAGATATACCAAAAAAACCTCGAAAAATTAAATTTAAAAACACTAAAGGAAACATGCAATACAATGAAAAATTAAAGTATTGCACGTTTACTTTTATGGTTTCAGAAGAAGAAGTAGAAATAAAAATAAAACTATAATGAAGAAAATATTGTTCACCTTACTCCTTAGCTCTATGTTTTTAGGATGTTCCCCAAAAAAAGAAGTTGTTCAAACCAAAACTCCATTTGTTTGGGAAGGAGCCAATTTGTATTTTTTATTAATTGATCGATTCAACAATGGCAATCCGGATAACGATAAAATCATTCCGAGAAATAAAGAAACCGGAGTGCTTCGCAATTTCATGGGAGGCGACATCAAAGGCATAACCCAAAAAATTGACGAAGGTTATTTTACCGATTTAGGTATAAATGCCATTTGGATGACACCTGTCGTGGAACAAATTCATGGTTCTGTGGATGAAGGGACGGGAAATTCGTATGGTTTTCATGGCTATTGGACTAAAGATTGGACGAACATCGACCCGAGTTATGGCACACGCGAAGATTTGAAAGAATTAGTTGAAAAAGCTCACGCCAAAGGCATCCGAATTGTGTTGGATGCCGTGATTAATCATACCGGACCCGTCACTGAATTAGATCCCGTTTGGCCGGAAAGTTGGGTACGAACCGGACCGAAATGTTCGTATGATACGTATCGCAATTTTATCGATTGTACGTTAGTAGAAAACCTTCCGGACATTAAAACCGAAAGCAATGAAAATGTGGAATTGCCACCCGCTTTAGTAGAAAAATGGAAAAAAGAAGGTCGTTACGAACAAGAAGTAGCCGAATTGGATGCCTTTTTCAAACGCACCGGTTATCCAAGAGCACCGAAATATTACATCATGAAATGGTTGGCTGATTACATTACCGATTTTGGAATTGATGGTTATCGCGTAGATACTGTAAAACATACCACCGAAGATGTGTGGGCTGATTTTGGAAAGGTTTGTAAAGATGCATTTGATCAATACAAAAAAGACCATCCGGATAAAGTGTTAGACAACAACGAATTTTTTATAGTGGGAGAAGTTTATGGTTATGGTATCAGTGGCAAACAATTCTATAATTTTGGCGACAAAAAAGTAAATTACTTTGAGAACGGATTTATTTCACTCATCAATTTTGATTTTAAAGGCGATGCGAATAAACCTTATGAAGAACTTTTTAGTAATTATGCTTCTATTTTAAGTTCCGATTTAAAAGGATTGAGCGTGATGAATTATGTGTCGTCTCACGATGACGGCTGGCCATTTGACAAGAAAAGAGAAAAAGCCTTTGATGCCGGTACGAAATTATTACTAACTCCCGGAATTTCACAAGTGTATTATGGGGATGAAACCGCACGTTCTCTGGAAATTGAAGGAGCACAAGGTGATGCTACTTTGCGTTCGTTTATGAATTGGGAAGACCTCAAAACCAATGGAAACACCAAAAATGTATTGACGCATTTTCAAAAAATTGGGCAGTTTAGAAAAAATCATCCGGCGGTTGGAGCGGGAGTTCATAAAGAAATTTCTAAAGCTCCGTTTTATACGTTCAGCAGAACTTTTACTAAAGGTGATTTTACGGATAAAGTAGTCATTGGTTTAGAATTACCATTCGGAAAAAAAGAAATCAATGTTTCATCCATTTTTGAAGATGGAACGGAAGTTCACGATGCTTTTTCAGGAATTTCAACAACAGTAAAAGATGGAAAAGTTATGATTGATAGTCAGATGGGGATTGTTTTGTTGGAGAGAAAGTAAAAGTTAATTCATTTAAAAAAATAAAGCCTATCAACTTTTAAAGATAGGCTTTTCTTTTTATAAAAATGTTAATCCAATTCTTTTATTAAGTCCTACTTCAAAAATCCGAATTAAAGTGGAAAGTTGAATATTCCCTCTTCCATTTTCTAATTTGGAAATGTAACTTTTTTTTGTTCCGGTTTTTTCTGCTAATTGTTCTTGAGTAAGATTGGCTTCTTTTCTTGCTTCTTTAAGCATTTCGCTTATAATAAACATTTGTGAATTTTCTTCATATTGGTTTCTGGATTCAGTCCCAATTTTTCCATGTTCTACTTCAATCAGTTTATCAAATGATTTTATGTTTTCGTACTTTTTCATTTTCTATCTTTTTTCTGTTGAAAATATTCGTCCATTAATTTTAGAGCTTTCTCAATTTCTCCTTTCGGTGTTTTTTTATCTTTTTTTTGAAAACCGTTAAATAGAATTACCAACTTACCTTCATCAAAACAACAAAATATCCTATAAATATTTGACTGATATTCGATTCTTATTTCATAAAGTCCATCTGTTCCAATTAAATGCTTTAAGAATTTTTCCGGAACACGTTCAACCTGTTTCACCAATTCTAACACATATTGTATTTTAACTTTTACCTTTTCTTCTTGCTTTTGGTAAAAATCAATAAAATGGTTTTCATGAAAGATTATTTTTCTTTGCATGCTACAAAGTTATCTTAAAAGTTAACAAAGTACAACTATTTAAATCAATTTTTAAAATATTAACTATATAGAATTATGTGTAATTAACCCGTTGGGTGTAATTATTTAAAGTAAAAAATGTTGCTTAAATGTTGGTCAAGATACTGAAATTCAGTATCTTGAAGTCGCTAAACAAACCAACATTTATGACAAATATAGTGAAAAATTATTTTAGAGTTTTAGAAGTTATAAG
>CALRRY020000039.1:0-26474 GCA_943370635.1 Variovorax paradoxus | reverse complement strand
CATGTTCCGGTGATACCGTTGGGTGAAGTGTTGACTAAAGCCGGTATTGAACTTCCTGTACAATAAGTTGCCGATGTCGCGAAATTGGGTACAATGGAATTGGTGATTGTCACGTTCAAGGTTATCGGTGTGGCACATTGATTCGGATTAGGCGTGAACACATAAGAACCCGAAGTGGTATTGTTCACCGTTGCCGGACTCCATGTTCCTGTTATACCGTTGGGTGAAGTATTGACTAAAGCAGGAATTGTACTTCCGGTGCAATAGGTGGCTGAGGTTGCGTAATCAGGAGTGACTGCCGAAGTGACAGTGATGATTACTTGATCGGTTGTGGTTAGCCCACAACTATTTGTTGCTGTTAATGTGACTGTAATTGTACCTGTTGCTGTTGCAGGAATAGTGTAGGATGTGGCTAATGAATTAACATTTGAAAGCGAACCTACTGGAGCACTCCATTGAAAGGATTGTTGACCGGCAACTGAACCGGTAAGGTTAATTGTGCTACCGGCACAAGCGGTAATAGTATCTGGATTTGCTATAGCATAAAATGGATTGATGGGAGCAACACATCCTAAATTGGTATAAGTAGCTTGTCCCGAGGGAGTGAATAATACCGTAGCTCCATCAGCAGCTATGTTCGCACCAAATGGGTCTACTAACAAGGATCGATCGTAGGTCACTTGGTCTGTACATGCTCCAAAAGACATTATTAGCGTTCTAAAACCTGTACCTGCATTCCCAAAATGACCACCAGTAACGGTTGTATTATTTTGAAATAAAATGTAAACTGTATCCATTAAAGCCCCAAATGAATTTAGGGTAGTATCGTAATTTTCACCGGTAACAAGATAAACCAGTGCGTTTGCCGGTAATACTCCTCCGGTGGGTTGAAGAATTTGCCCACAACCCCCATTAGCCACAACATCAGCATTTAAAGCAGCAACCACATTAGCAGTAGTAGCATTTTGAATAAGGCCTTGCCAAGCGTTACTTGGCCATGTTACAGTAAGGGTTGAAGTGTTAATAGGAGCAGAGCCAACTTTAAAACGAACCATTTCGTTAAAACCTTCTTGGCCACTGCAAGCGTCCACATAAATGGCTTCTATTTCAAAACACTGAGCAGTTGTATTTTGAAAGTAAAATAGCCAAAAGACTAAGATAAAGAGCAGTTTTTTCAATTCAATAAAATAAGGGCAAAGGTAATATAAGATTTATCATTTTTTAAAATGGAATGATTATTTAATTGTTACTTAAATTTTAATCATTTAATCTGGAAATAGAAGCTTTTTTGATAATTAACGCGACTCTGTGCGTAGGAAAAATTAAAAATATATTTTTATAATTTGGATAACTGTAATATATAATCAGCATTAATAATGATAGCCTTTAGCAAAAAGAAACCTTATATTTGCCAAAATTATGTATATGGCTCACAAAGCAGGATTTGTCAATATTATCGGTAATCCAAACGTTGGAAAATCAACTCTCATGAATGCAATGGTGGGAGAACGCTTATCGATTATCACTTCAAAAGCTCAAACTACCCGTCATCGTATTTTAGGAATTGTCAACAGTGATGATTTTCAAGTTGTTTTTTCTGATACACCCGGAATCATAAAACCGGCGTATGAAATGCAGGAATCGATGATGCAGTTTGTAAAATCCGCTTTTGAAGATGCAGATGTGTTGATTTACATGGTTGAAATAGGTGAGAAGGAATTGAAAGATGAAGCCTTTTTTAATCGAATTATACACAGTGAAATTCCGGTTTTACTTTTATTGAACAAAATTGATAAATCCAATCAAGAGCAATTAGAAGAGCAAGTAACTTTATGGAAAGAAAAAGTGCCGAATGCTGAGATTTTTGCCATTTCAGCGTTAGAAAAATTTAATGTAAAGGAAGTCTTCGACCGTATCATTGCTTTATTACCGGAATGTCCTCCTTATTATCCAAAAGATACGTTAACCGATAAACCGGAGCGTTTTTTTGTGAATGAAATCGTGCGGGAAAAGATCTTATTGAATTACGAAAAAGAAATACCTTACGCAGTAGAAGTGGAAACTGAAGAGTTTTTAGAAGACGAGGATATTATCCGCATACGAGCCATTATTATGGTAGAACGCGATACACAAAAAGGAATTATCATCGGTCATAAAGGTGCGGCTTTAAAAAAAGTAGGCATTCAAGCCAGGGAAGAATTAGAGAAGTTTTTTGGTAAACAAATTCACATTCAACTTTTTGTAAAAGTGAGTAAAGATTGGCGAAGCAATTCGTTTCAATTGCGAAGGTTGGGGTATAATCAAAAGTAGTTACGGGATAACTTTATTAAATTCTTCTTCAAGTTCCCTCATTTGGTCATAACCATTTGATCGAATTTGTCGGGCGATGAAATAAAGTAAAAACCAGCAAAAAACCATTAGTGTCATCACTATTACATCATTTGTAAAGGGTTTATGGATCATGGCATTTGAAATGGCAAACATCATAAACAAAATAAAAACTCCGGCAATAATAAAATGTAAAAACATAAAAAATGTCCATAAGGTTTGAGCCGGACCATACATTCCTCTAATATGCGTTGCATTTTTTTCATTTCCTTCTTTTTCCTCTAAATCTATAGACAAATGAGGTGACCAATATTTTTGTCGTTCACCGGAAAAAGTATATTGTATGTGATAATTTCTAATTTTCATAAAAATTCCGGTACTAACACTCGATTTATGCTCCACAAATTTTTGTCTTACAGAATCAATATTTTCCTCTACATCAATTTGAAATCGGTGACGTAAGGGGATGCTTGATGATTTTTCCATGCTGATACGGAAATTTAGTTTAACGTACTAAGTTAATAAAAAAATTGATATTGTATTCATTAATACTACCTTTGCACCATATTTTAAATGATCATGAATAATATTGTAGCCATAGTTGGAAGACCAAACGTAGGAAAATCAACCCTTTTTAATCGATTAATCAAACGAAGAGAGGCCATTGTTGATGCTGTGAGTGGTGTTACCCGCGACCGAAATTATGGAAAAAGTGAATGGAACGGTAAAGAGTTTTCTGTAATTGATACCGGAGGATACATCAAAGGTTCTGAAGATATTTTTGAAGGAGAAATTCGCAAGCAAGTTGAGTTAGCTATTGATGAGGCGGATGTTATTTTGTTTGTGGTTGATGTAGAAGAAGGCATTACACCGATGGATGATGAAGTAGCTAAGCTGTTGCGTAAAGTCACTAAACCGGTTTTGTTGGTGGTGAACAAAGTGGATAACGCCATGCGAGAAAAAGACGCTCTTGAATTTTATAATTTAGGTTTAGGTGATTATTATACGATTTCCGGTACTTCCGGAAGTGGAACAGGCGATTTGTTGGATCAAATGATTGCTGTTTTTCCGGAAAAACCGGAACCGGTTCAAGAAGAAGTTGAGTTACCTCGTTTTGCTGTGGTTGGACGTCCGAATGCCGGAAAATCGAGTTTTATCAATGCGTTAATTGGTGAAGATCGGTATATCGTAACGGATATTGCCGGAACCACCAGAGATGCGATCGACACTCGATACAACCGTTTTGGATTTGAGTTTAACTTAGTAGATACTGCCGGAATCCGAAGAAAAGCAAAAGTAAAAGAAGATTTAGAATTCTATTCAGTTATGCGTTCTGTTCGGGCAATTGAACATGCTGATGTATGTATTTTAATGATTGATGCCACACGTGGATTTGAAGGACAAGACCAAAGCATCTTTTGGTTAGCCGCCAAAAACCGTAAAGGAATTATCATATTAGTGAACAAATGGGATTTGGTAGAAAAAGACACCATGTCCACCCGTGATTATGAAGCTAAAATCAGAAAAGAGATTGAACCTTTTACGGATGTGAAAATATTGTTTGTTTCCGCTCTAACGAAGCAACGTTTGCTTAAAGCGTTAGAAGAAACAGTAAAAGTTTTTGAAAACAGAAAGCAACGTATCTCCACTTCAAAATTCAACGAATACATGTTGAAATTGATTGAAGCCTTTCCACCGCCGGCTTTAAAAGGAAAATATGTAAAAATTAAATACTGTATGCAATTGCCTACACCTACACCACAGTTTGTGTTTTTTGCTAATTTACCACAGTATGTAAAAGATCCGTATAAACGATTCTTAGAAAATAAAATCCGTGAAAACTGGGATTTTTCAGGGGTACCGATTGATATTTATATTCGAGAGAAGTAAACATTAGGTTTGTATTAAACCATTAAGAAATTAAGGTTCATTAGGGGATTGATTGCTTAATGAACCTTAATTCCTTAATGTTTTTTATTTATTATTGAAACTAATTAGAAATTTACTTGTCATCATAATGTCCTATTGCAGAGAGTACATAAACGGTTACAACATTTTCATGCACTTCATAAATTAATCGGTCTTTTTGATTAATTCTTCTCTACCAAAGGCCTTGAAATTCATGTTTTAAAGGTTCCGGTTTTACTGTGCCGGTGTAGGGATGTTCTTTTAATTCTTTGTAAATTTTATCAATTTTGTTGAGAACTGCTTTATTGCCGGATTTTTTGTGTTTTAGAAAATCTTTTTTTGCATTTTCTGTAATTTCTATTCTATACCTTCCCATATAGAATCAGTTTCGATGATAGTAGTTTTTCCATCAATAATTTCCTTTCTTGCTTTTTCAATTTTAGCAACAAATTCTTTATTGTATGGGCTTTTTGGTTCTTCAACAATATGAACAACTTCTTTTTCTTCATAAAAAGCTTTCAAAAAAGCAAGTCACGCTTTTCCTTTTTCAGTTTTTTCGTTGATGTTTAAGGTTATAGTTGTCATAATAGCAGCATTTTATGTTACATAATATACAGCAATTTTCAAAAAAATGGGATTTGAAATTTAGGTTTATTTTACACAAGTCATAAAATGATTTTAGTAACCAATAGGATTTAAATGTTAAATATTCTGTAAGAAATTTTAACGTTTGATACTAAAATTGTTATTTCGCTGTTATAGAATTTTCTCACAGTTAAATTAGCATTATGTTTAAATCACTATTTGCCGTACTTTTTTTGTTTTTTGTTTCTTCGCTAAACGCTCAAAGTTTAGTTTTCATCAAAGGGAAGGTTATTGATGAACAAACCAAACTTCCACTTGAATCCGCTACCATTTATCTGACTTCTAAAAAAGATTCAACGGTTATTGCATATTCTATTTCAGAAAAAAACGGGAATTTTATTTTAAAAGCACCAAAGAGCACCATTCCATTACAATTAAAAGCGTCTTATATAGGATATACGACCAAAAGTCAGGAATTGTCAGAATTGATTGCCGATACAGAAATTGGTTTTCTTTCGTTAACAGAGTCCGGTACAACCCTTGGAGAAGTCGTTGTGAAAGGAGAAGCTCCACCGGTTCGTATTAAAAATGACACGCTAGAGTTTGATGCAGCTTCTTTTAAAGTGGGACAAGAGGCCAATGTTGAAAAATTACTTCGACAGTTACCGGGGGTTGAAATTTCACCGGAAGGTAAAATTACTGTCAATGGGAAAGAAGTAAATCAAATTTTAGTAAACGGAAAACCCTTTTTTGGCAAAGACGGCAAAATCGCTACACAAAATTTACCTGCTGAGATTATTGAGAAAATACAAGTAGTAGACACTAAAACTAAAGCAGAGGAACTCTCGGGTGATACGGCCTCCGGTGAGGAAAAAACAATTAATTTGACTATTCAAGAAGATAAAAACCAAGGTTATTTTGGTAAAATTATGGGCGGTTATGGTACAGATGAACGGTACGAGTCCAGTTTGTTACTGAATTGGTTTAAAGGAGAGAGAAAGATTAGTGTTTTGGCCTCAGCAAATAATATTAATTCAGTTGGATTTTCGATGAATGAGATTTTTGATAATATGGGTGGCGGTAGAAATGTCTCAGTATATTCAAACGATGAAGATGGTTCATTTGGAATAAATGGGATGACTTTTGGCGGTAGTAATGGTTTAACAACATCCAATTTAATAGGCGTCAATTATGCTGATAAATGGTTTAAAAAAGTAGAAGTCAACAACAATTATTTTTTCACTAATACTGAATCTGAAAATGTAACCCGATCTTCACGAACGAATTTATTGCCTACAGAAACCACGTTTACTGAATCGGTCTCTACTTCTAATCGGTTGGGCAATTCTCATAACGTAAGTATGAATTTTGAAGTAAAGTTTGACTCTTTAACAAGTATTTATATCGAACCAAAGTTGACAAAAAGTCTTAATAAAGATCGTTTTAAGTCGAGTCAGGAAACGCGAAATCAAGCTGATGTATTATCAAATGAAACCAATAATAATACGTTTTCAGAAGTGGATAATACTTCGTTTGAAAACTATATGTTGTATTACAAACAGTCGAAAAAGAAAAAAAACAGAGGATGGAGTATTTCATTGCAAAATGAGCATAGAAACTCTTCTAGTTTTTCAACTATAAATTCTTCCACTTTTTATTATTTGACACCTGAACCGGATGATATTCGTAATCAGAATTTATTTCGTGACAATACATTTAATAAAATAACTTCTGAAATTCGATATGGAGAACCTTTGGCTGATTCTGTAAAATTAAGTATGGCAACAGAAATAGATTATTATGGTTCAAAAGATAAAGAAACTACTTTTGATTTTGATGAACTCTCAGGTAGTTTTGATAACTTTAATGCGTTGTTATCCAATGAAATCAATTCAAATGTAGTAAAAATTTATCCGTCTGCCGGGTTAAGTTGGAATAAGAAGAAAATGAATGCTCGAATTAACTTCGGTCCTGAGTTTGTGACCTTTAAAAATGAGTCCGATTATTTAGGTGAACAAACCCAATTGAACAAAAATTTTGTTTTTCCACGGGCTAATGCTAACTTGTATTATTCACTTACAAAAAGCAAATCTATTTACATGAATTATAATTTCAGAATGGAATTGCCATTAGCCAATCAAATTTTGCCGGTCATTAATTTATCGAATCCTTTGAACACGATTGTTGGAAATGAAAATTTAAATCCGACTCAACAGCACAATATGTATATGAACTTCAACAATTATGATTGGCAATCGAGAAGTGGTTTTTTCTTCTACGGTGGTATGAATATATATAAAGACCAAATTGTTTCGTCTACTGTTTTTGATGAAAGTTTCCGTGCTCAAACTACTTATGAAAATGTAGATAAGGGGATTAACAGTTATCTGGGTGCTTCATGGAGTAAGACGTTTAAAAAAGAAAAAAGAAGTTTACGATTGAGTGTTGGAGTAGATGGCGGTTATAACCTTAATCAAGGTTTAACAAATGCCGAACTTTATGAAGCGAGAGGTTGGCGAATGGAACCAAGAGTAAGTTTAAATTGGACTATTGAAGATTTAATTACGATAGCCCCCTCTTATAATTACACATTTAATTCAACTGATTTTACCAATTATGTTATTGAAAATGCCAATAATTTTGTTCACCGATTCAAAATGGAATTTACAAGCTATTGGCCCAAGAAAGTAGTATTTGGAAATGATTTTGGGTACACTTATAATTCGAATATAGCCGATGGTTTTCAAAAAGATTTTTATTTGTGGAATACCAGTTTAGGATATAATTTTTACAAAGACCGATTGCTGGCCAAAGTTAAGGTGTATGATGTGTTAAATCAAAATGTGGGCGTACGAAGAACCATCACGCCAACTGCCATAACCGATGCAGAAAATATCGTTTTACAACAATATGTAATGTTTTCATTGACCTATAAACTCGATAAATTTGGAGGGAAAAAGGAAAATGAAGGTGGCATGTTCTTCATTGATTAAACAAAAAGCGACTTGAAATTTCAAGTCGCTTTTTGTTTATAATTGTTTTTTTGATTTTACCAGCTTCCTCCGGCTCCACCGCCACTAAAACCACCGCCACCGAATCCACCTCCAAAACCACCACCGGATGAACCACCACCGAAACTTCCGCCGCCGCTTCTTCCGAGACTGCTTAAGATAATAATGTCCATTAAATCCGGTCCGGAAAAAAGTCCGGAACCTCCATTGCGGTTATTTTTGTTGCCTTTTGATGCAATGATTAAAAAGATAATGATAAATACCAGTACCATCAGCATCGGAATGGCTCCACCTTTGTCTGACTTTCGACTGCCTTTGTAGGTGCCTTTTAAAACTTCAAAAATAGCGTCTGTACCTTTGTCTAAACCACGGTAATAGCTACCTGATTTAAACTCAGGAAGAATTACATTTCGGACTAATTCTCCCGTAATTCCCGCTGTCAGTTTATCTTCTACACCATATCCAGGTGAAATATGAATACGACGGTCGTTTTTAGACAATAAAATTACTACTCCGTTGTCTTTATCTTGACTTCCGCCAATTCCCCATTCTTGTCCCCATCTTGGGGCTAATAATCCAATATTTTCGCCTTTTAAATCCTCAATGGTGATGATGACAATTTGGGTTGTGGTGGTATCCGAATAACGAATTAACTTTTCTTCTAATGTTTTCTTTTCAACATCAGATAACACCTTGGCATAATCATAAACGCTGGTTTGAAAATTGGGTTTGTCAGGAATAGTAAACTGAGCCATTACCGAATGAATCGGTAACAACAATCCGAATACAATCAACAAATATCGTATGATTACTTTCATTTAGCTTCTGGATATTTCGTTAGAAAGTTCATTACTATCATCTGTTTCATATGGAAAAAATTCTTTTAAGCGTTCGCCGGCTCTTTCTATGCCTTTAACCAAACCTTCTTTGAATTGTTTGTTTTTAAAGTGATCAATTACAATATCTTTAGTACATTCCCAAAAATCACTTTCCACTACATCATCAATGCCTTTATCACCAATAATGGCAAAAGTATGATCCTCTACACCTACATAAAACAGAACACCGTTACGTGCATCGGTTTTGTACATTTTTAATTCATCAAACACTTCTCTCGCTCGTGCAATCGGTGGAGTATCAGAGTGTTTTTCAATGTGCACACGAATTTCACCTGAAGTATTTTTTTCAGCTAAAGCAATTGCCTGAACAATTTCTTGTTCATCTGCCGCATTCAGAAAATTTTCTGTACTAGACATGGTTTAGAATTTTACTTCTGGAGCTTTTTCTGCACCCGGTTCCGCATCAAAGAATGGTTTTTCTTTGTATTTCCCTAAAAACAAATTGTTTGGGAATTTCAAGATATGATTGTTATATACTTCTATCGTTTCATTAAAACGAACACGAGCGGTTTGAATCGTATTTTCTGTACTGGCCAATTCATCTTGTAATTTCAAGAAATTTTGGTTCGCCTTTAATTCCGGATAAGCTTCAACCGTTACCAATAATCTTGACAAAGCAGAAGAAACACCGCTTTGTGCTTGATTAAATTGAGCCAATTGTTCCGATGTTACATTGGTGGGGTCAATGGTTGTTTGTGTAGCTCTCGCTCTGGCAGAAATCACTGCTTCTAAGGTGCTTTTTTCAAAATCAGCGGCCCCTTTTACGGTATTCACTAAATTTCCAATTAAATCATTTCTGCGTTGGTAAGACGTTTGCACATCACCCCATGACTTATTTACGGCTTGACTTTTTGTAATCGCCGTGTTTTGAATTCCCACAACGTAAAATCCAATGACTAAAATTAATCCTACTATAATCCCTACGGGTAATAACCATTTTCTCATATTATTTGTTTTTAAGGTTCTAAGTTACTGAGTTGCTGAGTTACTGAGTTTTTTTATTCTTTTAATTTCTAAATTTTAATTTTATTCTTTTACAATCCTTCTTTAATCTGCTGTAGTTGAGCTTTTATTCCTTCCAATTTACTGATAATTTCAAATTTATCCAACGTTTTCTTCTGACCTTCTTTCAAATGCGTTTTGGCTCCATCCAATGTAAATCCACGTTCTTTAACTAAATGATAAATCAATTGAAGATTTTTTACATCTTCGGGAGTAAACATTCGGTTGCCTTTTGCATTTTTTTTAGGTTTCAGCACGTCAAATTCTTTGTCCCAAAAGCGAATCAAAGAAGCGTTCACGTCAAATGCTTTGGCCAGTTCGCCAATGCTATAGTATCGTTTTTCTGGTAAATTTAAATGCATTAGTCGAGTGCTTGGTTTTCTTGGTTAGCTAATTTTGAAATCGCAATATATTCTTCGGCAGAAATGCTGCCATAATAGAAATTAATTGGATTGATCGGTTCTCCGTCTTTATGTACTTCATAGTGTAAATGAGGAGCTTCACTTCTACCTGTGCTACCAACAAATCCTATAATATCCCCTCGTTTTACTTTTTGACCGGCTTTGACTTTATATTTGCTTAAATGGGCATAAAAGGTTTCATATCCAAAACCATGCTTAATAATGATTAAATTTCCGTATCCTGACATTGAATTATCTGCCTTATACACAACACCATCACCAGACGCATAAACAGGTGTTCCTGTTTTTGCAGAAAAATCCATACCATAGTGAAATTTTCTGATTTTGGTAAACGGGTCATTTCGATACCCAAAACCGGAAGCCATTTGTTTCAAGTCTTCATTTTTAACCGGTTGAATCGCCGGAATGGCAGCTAATAATTTTTCTTTTCCTTTTGCTAAAATTAAAATTTCGTCTAATGATTTGGATTGTATGGCTAATTGTTTTGAAATCATATCCACGCGTTTGGTAGTGTTAATTACCAATTCTGAATTGTCATATCCTTCTAATTCTTTGTAGCGATTTACTCCACCAAATCCTGCTTTTCGTTGTTCCGTTGGAATGGGAGAGGAGTTAAAATAAACCCGATACAGGTTGTTGTCACGTTCTTCCAAACTAACCAAAACTTCATCCAATTGATCCATTTTTTTGTTTAAAATTTCATAACGCAGCTTCATGTTCTCAATTTCACGAGCTTGTAATCGGTCTTTTGGCGTTTCAAAATAGGGCGTATTCAATAAAATCACAAAACATAAAAACCCAAATAAAGCCGATGAAAGTAGAAATAAAGCCACATAACCAAACTTCCTCCCTTTTTTTGGGCTGATTTTTTTGTAGGCTAAACTTTCTGTATCGTAATAATACTTTACTTTCTTCGACATTTCTTAAATTATACTATTTTTGTGCTTTCAAAATAGATTAGACGAACAAATTTAAGAAATGTTTCATTCTAAAGCTAATTTAATTTTTTATTGAAAGCATGCGTTTTTAGACCATAAAAGCCATATTTCAACTTAAATATTGTCTAACTATTTGGAAATTAAACACAGAACAATTTTTTACAATGAAATCACACGATATTCGCAAGCAGTTTTTGCAGTTTTTTGAAAGTAAAGGACATTTAATTGTTCCTTCGGCTCCTATTGTTTTGAAAGATGACCCAACCTTAATGTTCAACAATTCAGGAATGGCTCAGTTTAAAGAATATTTTTTAGGAAATACCGAACCCAAAAGCAAGCGAATAGCAGATACGCAAAAATGTTTACGCGTTTCCGGAAAGCACAACGATTTGGAAGATGTTGGGTTTGATACCTATCATCACACGATGTTTGAAATGCTTGGAAACTGGTCATTTGGTGATTATTTTAAAAGAGATGCCATTAATTGGGCTTGGGAATTGTTAACGGAAGTTTATAAAATTCCGAAAGAAAATTTATATGTGTCCGTTTTTGAAGGCAATCCTGATGAAAATGTGCCATTTGACCAACAAGCATGGGATATTTGGAAAGAATTGATTGATGAAGACCGAATCATATTAGGTAATAAAAAAGATAATTTCTGGGAAATGGGTGACCAAGGGCCCTGCGGACCTTGTTCTGAAATTCACGTTGATTTGCGTTCAGAAGAAGAAAAAGCGAACGTTTCCGGAAAAAGTTTGGTGAACAACGACCATCCGCAAGTAGTGGAAATTTGGAATAACGTATTTATGGAATTCAACCGTAAAGCAGATGGAAGTCTAGAAAAATTACCCGCTCAACATGTAGATACCGGAATGGGATTTGAACGTTTGTGTATGGCGTTACAAGGAAAAACTTCCAATTATGATACGGATGTTTTTACGCCACTAATTGAAAAAGTGGAACAAATTACAGGGTTAAAATATACAACTAATGATGTCATTCTGAGTGATAACGAAGAATCTCAAAATAAAATTAATATTGCCATTCGAGTAATTGTTGATCATATCAGAGCTGTTGCTTTTGCGATTGCCGATGGTCAATTGCCTTCGAACACAGGAGCAGGTTATGTAATTCGTAGAATTTTACGAAGAGCGATTCGTTACGGATTTACGTTTTTGAATACTAAAGAACCTTTTATTTATGAATTGGTCGCTGTTTTAGCAAATCAAATGGGCGAGTTTTTTCCTGAAATTAAATCGCAACAACATTTGGTTACGAATGTGATTCGAGAAGAAGAAGCATCCTTTTTGAGAACCTTAGATCAAGGTCTTCAATTGTTGGAAAATGTAGTTTCCGAAACTAATAGAAATGAAGTTTCAGGAGCAAAAGTATTCGAATTATATGATACGTTTGGTTTTCCAAAGGATTTGACGGCATTGATTTTAAAAGAAAAAGGATTTACATTCAATGAAGCAGATTTTGAAACAGAATTGCAAAAGCAAAAAGCCCGTTCTCGTGCCGCTTCTGAAGTTACCACAGACGATTGGAAAGTTTTCATCGATGGAAATGTAGAAACTTTCGTGGGTTATGACCAAACGGAAAATGAAGTAAAAATCACTCGTATCCGCAAAGTAGATTCTAAAAAAGATGGTATTTTATACCAAATCGTTTTAGATAATACTCCGTTTTATCCGGAGGGTGGTGGACAAGTAGGCGATAAAGGAACATTAGTTTCGGCAAATGAAACCATTGATATTATCGACACCAAAAAAGAAAATAATTTGATTTTGCATTTTGCGAAACAACTTCCTGAAAATCTTAATGCAGCTTTTGTGGCGAAAGTGAATACCGATTTAAGAACGTCAACTTCTAAAAATCACTCGGCTACGCATTTGATGCATTTGGCTTTGCGAACGATATTAGGAACACACGTGGAACAAAAAGGTTCGTTGGTGAATCCGAATTATTTGCGTTTTGACTTTTCGCATTTTTCAAAAGTTTCGGATGAAGAAATTAAACAAGTAGAAGATTTTGTTAACCAACGAATTGAAGAGCAATTACAATTGGTTGAACATAGAAATATTCCAATTCAGCAAGCGATGGCACAAGGAGCGATGGCTTTGTTTGGCGAAAAATACGGCGATTCCGTTCGAATGATTGAATTTGGTGACAGCAAAGAATTATGTGGAGGAATTCATGTGAAAAACACTGCCGACATTTGGCATTTCAAAATCATTTCAGAGGGTGCTGTGGCAGCCGGAATTCGAAGAATTGAAGCGATTACCGGAGATGCGGTGAAAGACTTTTACAGAAATCAAGAAAACACCTTAGCTGAACTAAAAGAAACCTTGAAAAACCCGCAAGATGTTTTAAAATCAGTGGTTTCTTTACAAGACGATAATGCTAAATTGAAAAAGCAGATTGAGCAATTATTACGAGAAAAAGCTAAAAATTTAAAAGGCGAATTAGTTTCAGAATTACAAGAAATTAACGGTATACAATTCTTAGCCAAACAAGTGGATTTGAATCCGGAAGGAGCAAAAGATTTGGCGTATGAATTAGGAAATTTAGGTACTAATTTATTTTTAGTTTTGGCCACAGCCGATGAAAATAAACCAATGTTAACCTGTTATATTTCAAAAGAACTGGTTGCTTCACATAATTTGAATGCCGGACAAGTCGTTCGCGAATTAGGAAAATATATCCAAGGCGGTGGTGGTGGACAACCGTTTTTTGCTACAGCCGGTGGTAAAAATGTAGAGGGGATTAAAGAGGCGTTGGAGAAAGCGGTTGATTTTATTAAATAACTTTCAATGAACTTCCGCACCCCAATCACCATACCAAAAAGCAATCATCCGATCGATTATTATTCGAAGGTAGTGACGTTAGGTTCTTGTTTTTCAGAAAATATCAGTGCAAAATTTGAGCAGTATAAATTTCAGCACTACAACAATCCGTTTGGGATACTTTTTCAACCGGATGCCATTGAAAACATCTTGCTTAGAGCTATCGAATTAAGGTTGTTTACTGAAGCCGATTTGTTTTTTGAAAATGAATTGTGGCATTGTTTTGAAGTACATTCTGAATTGAATAATTCGGATAAAGCCGATATGCTCATCAATTTAAATGGCATTTTGACTTATTTAAACGGACAACTTCAAGCTTGTACACATTTAATTATTACTTTAGGAACGGCTTGGACGTATCGGTTTTCGCATACTCAAAAAAGAGTGGCCAATTGTCATAAAATCCCACAGAGCAATTTCACAAAAGAATTGTTAACTGTTGAAGAAATTACTACTTCGTTAAACAACATCCAAACTAAATTAACCGAATTTAATCCTGAAATAAAGTTCATTTTCACCGTTTCACCCGTTCGTCATTTAAAAGACGGTTTTGTAGAAAACCAATTAAGTAAGTCCCATTTACTTTCGGCATTACATTCTTCCATCTCCCAGCTTCCATCTTCCAGCTACTTTCCAAGCTTTGAATTGATGATGGATGATCTTCGCGATTACCGTTTCTATGCTGAAGATATGTTGCATCCAAATCAAACGGCGGTGGATTACATTTGGAAGCATTTTGTAGAATCACACATTTCCTATCATGTATTTCCCATAATGGCGGAATTAGAAAGCATTCATAAAGGATTGAATCATCGACCGTTTAATCCTAACACGGAGCAACATCTTATGTTTGTTCAAAAACTGCATGAACGCATTGAACAGCTTCAAGAAAAATATCCTTTTTTGCAATTGACATAGTCAATAGTTTATTCATTTTTAGCGTTTAATTGTTAAAATACGGCATTTGCCTTATTGATGAGCATTGGTTTTTGGTACAACTTTGCCCCATACAATAACCAATTTAAATTTTAACAATTATGAAAACAATTAAATTTATCTGTGCGTGCCTTTTGGTAACAAGTTCAATGTTCATCTCTTCTTGTTCAAGTGACGATGATGGCGGAGGTGGTGGAAGTGCTGCAGCCGGTACCATTAGAGCTAAAGTTAATGGGTCAACAGTTACAACGGTAGAAATTGCAACATTTGCTAATCAATTTGGGTCTATAATGCAAATACAAGGAAATACGGGGGGGACATCCAGTAAAGCATTTGTATTAAACATTCTAACTTTTGATGGTGTAGGCACATATGATATTCGTGGAGGCGAAACGGGATTAGGTCAAGCAAATGTTAGTTATGTTGAAACAACAGTTGACTTATCTAACCCAACAGCACCAGATATCAAAACTTGGAATGCTCCTTTTGAAGGTGGTGAAAAAGTGGGCGAAATTAAAATTTCTGAAGTTACGGATACAAATGTAAAAGGAACCTTCTTTTTCACAGCTAAAAATGTTGATGATAATACAACTAAAGAAATTACTGAGGGTTCTTTTAATATTGAATTATAAAAACAGATAATTAGTGGTTTTGTTCTTCCCAATCGAAAATCTGCTTCGGTTGGGAAGTTTTTTATAAGGCATTTGACGTATTGTTTCATAATGTAATCTATCCGAATTTTGCTTTATCCCAACATTCAAAAAAATGAAAACAATCAAATCATTACGTATCGTGCTGCTCCTTTATTTTATGGTATTTTTAGTTTTACTACTCAATTTAATTGTGGTGTTGAAATAAAATTCCGGATAATAAATCAATTTAGAAAAGTTTATTATTTGTGAAATTTGGCATAAAACACTTAAATTTGAATAGACTACAAAATAGCTATAATATGACTCAATTTAGAATTTTATATTACTTTCTCTTATTCAATATCTTTACTTTTGCACAAGTAAAGGAAGATAAAGCAATTGATGATTTAAATGTAAAAGCATTAAAAGTATATCCTTCCAATTCCAGTCAAGCAATAGATTTATTAGAAAAAGCTGAAAAAATGGCCAAGTCTAAAAATCTAAAACTTTCTCTAGCTTATACTTATAATAATTTTGGTATTGTGACTCGTGTGATTGGTGATTATCCAAAAGCAATTGATTATTCAAAAAAAGCGTTATCCTTAACAAAAGATGAAATAATCGTTGCCTCTTCACACAACAATATCGGAGCTTGTCAGCGAAATATGGGTTTATACGAAGCTTCACTAAAATCATTTCTTAAAGCTTTAAAAATTTATGATGGCAAAAAAGATTTTTTAAATCAAGCCATCATCTATAACAATTTGGGTTTGGTTTATAAATCACTTGGAGTGATTGAAAAGGCCAAAACGTATCATCAAAAGGCCATTGAAGCTTATCAAAAACTAAATCATAAAAAAGGGCTTTCGGAAGCGTATAATAATCTGGCAATAGTATATGCGGAAGAAAATAGCTTAGAACAAGCATTAGAATATTTTAAAAAATCACTTGATTTTGAAATACAACTTAATGACAAAAGAGGAATTGCTGAATCATTAAATAATGTTGGTGGCGTTTATTATTATTTGGAACGAACAGATTCAGCTTTTATATATTTTAACAAAGCTTTAAAAACGGAGTATTCCATTCAAAATTTTGCCGGATTAGCGTCTTCTTATAATAATATTGGTGATGTTCATTTGTATAAACAGGACTATAATGCTGCAAAAAAATGTTTTGACAGTGCCTTTTTTTATGCCAAAAAATCCAAATCAGCTTTTGATATAGAAAACACATTAAATTATTATGCTTTGTTGTATGAAGCCAAAAATGACTATAAAAAAGCAAGTGAATTTTATAAAAAGAAAGGAGTTTTTCATGATAGTATCCAAAAATTGTCCAATGTAAAGCAACTTCAAGAGCTGGAAACAAAATACCAAACCGCCAAAAAAGACTCAGAAATTGCACAAAACAGAGCCGATTTAGCCGAAAAAGAATTGAAATTGAAAAAGAAAAACACAATAATTTTTGGTTCGTTAGGTTTTGCTTTCGTTTTAGGGCTTTTGGGTTATCTTTTATACAATCAGCAAAAAATTAAAAATAATCAATTAATTAAAGAATCCCAACTCAAAGAAGCTCTCGTTAAAATTGAAACCCAAAACAAACTACAAGAACAGCGATTGCAAATTTCCAGAGATTTGCACGACAATATCGGTTCGCAACTCACATTCATCATTTCTTCTATCGATAATTTAAAGTATTTTGATATTGCGAAAGAAAAATTAGTTTCCAAATTCGATAACATTAGCGGCTTTACTAAAAACACCATTACCGAATTACGTGATACCATTTGGGCAATGAATAAAAACGCTATTACTGTGGAAGATTTACAAATCAGAATCACCAATTTTATTGATCAAGCTAAATTAGCGACTCAGGGAATTTCGTTTGATTTTGCTATTGAAAAGAACGTGAACGCCTCACATGAATTTTCATCTATTGAAGGAATGAATATTTACCGAATTATTCAAGAAGCGGTCAATAATGCTATTAAGTATGCCAACGCTTCTCAAATTAAAATTCTATTGCAACAAGAAAACAATAAAATGATTTTCACCATTAGTGATAACGGAATTGGTTTTTCAGAAGGCGAAATTGAACTCGGAAATGGTTTGAATAACATGAAAAAAAGAGCCTTAGAGTTAAAAGCTGAATTGAAAATTGAAGCTGAAAAAGGAAAAGGAACGATGGTTTCGATTGCTAAAGATATTGGATAGAATAAGGCAATTGCCGTATGGATTTCAGTTTTGCTTTTCACTACATTTGAATGTTGTCAAAAATTGTAATTATCATGAATCATTCCCTTTTAATTGTATTTATTTTCATTAATTTGTTTTTGATTTTATATTTCAAACGAAAAAACAGTGAGAATACAAAAGAGCATCTTTACCGTGTTTTTTGTATACAAGATCAACTGGTTTCAGAAAAAAATAAAAAAGACAAAATGAATGATTCCATCAACAATTTGGCTGAATTGGAAGAAAACACGCAGCAACAATTAACCGCCATTCAATTGAAATTGGAATTTTTACATCTTTTTAGTAAAACTAATTTTTAAAAAAATGAACATCAAGCTCGCCATCATCGATGATAATAGTTTTCTCATCAAAGCCATAAAGGAAAAGTTATCTTTTTTTGAGGCTATTCAAATCAAATTTACCGCTTTAAACGGAGCAGAGTTGTTAACGAAATTGGATGAAAATCACAATTTAGATGTTCTTTTAATGGACATCGAAATGCCGGTGTTAAACGGAATTGAAGCAACTGCGATTGTCAAACAAAAATATCCGCACATTAAAGTGATTATGCTCACGGCTTTTGACAATGATGAAAATATTTTCAACGCCATCAAAGCCGGAGCCGATGGTTATTTGCTCAAAGAAGTCAACCCAACCGATTTGCACCAAGGTATCATTGAAACACTCAATGGCGGTGCGGCGATGAATCCTTCTATTGCCTTAAAAACGTTGAAATTATTGCGAAATCCCATCGATTTTGATGCGAAAACAGAGGAGGAAGAAATCAAACTTTCCACGCGTGAAATTGAAGTATTGGAACAACTTTCAAAAGGACTAAATTACAACCAAATTGCCGATAATTTGATTCTTTCCCCTTCTACCGTTCGAAAACACATTGAAAATATTTATACCAAATTGCAAGTGCACAATAAGTTAGAAGCCATTCAAAAAGCCAAATCGAATAAGTTGATTTAAATTTTTATCTTCGTATAAATTTACATGCGATGGCTACACGAAGAAATCAATCTACAGAAACCCAAGTTAAAAATGTATTAGTACCAATTATTCAAGCCATTGGACGATCAGGAAAATTGATTTACTTCATTATAATTGGAATAGTTTTATTTTTTGCTTACCAATTTTTTACTCGCTCGGCCGCATCATCAACAATTGAATACAATTCAGCTTTAATAGAAAAGCAACTCAAGAATGTCTCCAAATTAGTAGTTACCGAAGGACATTATTCGCAAGTAATGACCTATAAAGACCAGAAAAAATACTTTATGGATTTGGTTTCTTTTGAAAAGAAAGCACTAATGGTGGTCAATGCCGATGTTACCGTTTCGTATGATTTAAGCAAGATTAAATACGACATCAACGAAACGACCAAAACCATTTCCATCACGAATATTCCGGAAGCGGAAATGAAAATCAACCCCGATATTCATTTTTACAGTATCGATGAAAGTACGTTTAATCCATTTGGCACAGCCGATTACAATAAAATCAACAAAAAAGTAAAAGCTGAAATTGCCAAAAAAATGGAGAAATCAAAATTAAAAACAAACGCCGAAAACCGATTGATTAGCGAATTGTCTAAAATTTTGATTTTGACTAATACGATGGGTTGGACTCTAGAGTATGAGGGAAAAACAGTAAAAACCGAAAGCGATATAAAGAAAAAACTATAAATACGCATTTCTTCGTATTGAAAGAGTAAAATCGTTAAGTCAATTTTGTATTTGATTAAACGATTTTTTTATGGATGCAATTGTAGTAATTTTAATTTTCTCCCTTTTGGCTTTGATGATTTGGTTGCGAATTGTTTTTTCAAAACGTAGAAGTATTCATCATCAAAAGATGGAGCAGTTAAAAGAATTGTTTAGTGGTTTAGTAAAAAAGCAAGAAATGCTAAATCAAAAAGCCACAATTTCATCCGATTTTCAGCTAAAATACAAATCGGATATGAGCAAATTGAGTGAAGAAATCTTTGTACTTCAAAAAAAGATTTTTGAACTTATTTCTAAGCAATAATTTGTTACTTTAGTTTATAAAATTCATCTAATGAATAAATATTTAGTTATCGTTTTAATGTTGTGTTTTAATTATTCAAAAGCACAAAATGAATCTAATGTTACGTTTCAATTTCTAAAAAAAATTGACGACATCAATTATTTATATGATTCAAAAAACAAATCCACAATTGACTCTTTAAAGCGTAAAATTGATAAAAGTCAAAACGATACAATTAAAGGATATTTTTACAGAGTTCAGTCAAAAATTTTTGTCAATCAATTAGACTATGATGCAGCTTTAAAAAGTTTAGATGAATCCATCACTTTTTATAAAAAAGCCAACAATTCTCTTGGAATTGTAAAATCTATGATGAACAAAGGCGGTGTTTTATATCAAAAGGGAGAAACCAAAAAAGCTACTCAAGAATATGTAAATGCTTTTAAAATTGCTGAACAAAAAGGGTTTAAATTTGAAATTGGAGCATTGTATAAAAACATTGGACTCATTTATTATTCACAAGGAAAAACTAATGAAGCTTTGGCATACAATAATAAAGCTCTAGCAATTTTTAATCAGTTACAATCAAAAAAAGATATTGCAGCAACTTATATCAATATTGGTAATTGTTATTTTGATGATTACCAGGCTCAAAATGCGTTACTCAATTATGATAAAGCATTAAAATTATCTAAAGAATCCAATGACAATCAATCAATTGCAAAATTATATAACAATATTGGTTCAGTTTACATCAACGATTTAAAAGATACACTAAGAGGAATCGATTATTTGCTTGATGCTTTGGAAATAAAAAAGCAGATGAACAATCAAAACGATTTGATTATTCAATACAATAATATTGCGGCTGTATATTTGGATATTAGAAAATACGATTTAGCTTTAAGTTATAATGATAAAGCGTTTGAGTTGGCTGCTAAATCAGGAAATTTGGAAGAATTACTGAATGTTTATGAAACATATTCGTTGATAAATTCAGCCAAAAAAGATTTTGAAAAGGCTTACGCATATCATAAACTATATTCTAGAACAAAAGATTCATTATTGAATATTGACAATTTAAAAGCCGTTGAGGAAATTAATACCAAATACCAAACAGCCGAAAAAGAAAAGCAACTTTTGCTAAAAGATGCGGAGGCCAAACAAAAAACAACAACCATTATCATTTTATCTTTATTAGTTTTTTTCATTGCGATTGTGGGTTATTTGATTTATCGTCAACAACGTTTGAAAAATCGTCAACAAAAACAAGAATTTGAATTGCAATCAGCTATTGCTCAAATTGACAATCAGAATAAATTGCATGAACAACGGTTGGCGATTTCGAGAGATTTACATGATAATATTGGGGCACAATTGACTTTTATTATTTCGTCTGTTGAAAATTTAAAGTTTGGTTTTCCAACCATTGAAGAATCAATCAGAAATCAATTAACTACCATTAGTGAATTTACCAAAACAACCATTGTTGAACTTCGTGACACCATTTGGGCATTGAATGCTTCCGGATTTAGTTTTGAAGATTTGAGTTCCAGAATTTATAATTTTATTGAAAAAGCTCAAGCGGCAAAAGAAAATATTGTATTTCAATTGACGGTTGATGACCGATGTAAAACTAAATCGTTTACTTCTTTGGAAGGAATTAACATATATCGTACAATTCAAGAAGCTCTGAATAATGCGATAAAGTATGCTGATGCAACCGAAATTTCTATTCATGTAAATGCTGTAAATGAGCGAATGAACATTTTGATTTCAGACAATGGAAAAGGTTTTAATAGAGATGCAATTGAACTTGGAAACGGTATTCTAAATATGCAAAAGCGAATTGAAGACATTGGCGGAACATTTGTCATTCACTCTGAATTATTAAAAGGAACTCAAATAACCATTTCTTTATAAAAAAATATGATTCGAATTGCCATTGTTGATGATAATCCGTTTTTACAAAAAACGATTAAAGATAAAATAAAGTTCTTTTCAGATGTTGAGGTGCGATTCAAAGCAATCAATGGTTTGGATATTGTTGAAAAAGTAGAAAAAAATCATCACCTCGATTTGATTTTAATGGATATTGAAATGCCGAAAATGAATGGCATTGAGGCAACTTCACTCCTCAAATCAAAATTTCCTCAAATCAAAATCATCATGCTGACGGTTTTTGATAATGATGAGAACATATTCAAAGCCATAAAAGCCGGAGCAGATGGCTATTTTTTGAAAGATGTGAATCCACAGGAATTGTATGATGGAATTGTAGAAACATTAGCCGGTGGTGCCGGAATGACACCTTCCATTGCAACCCGAACATTGAAATTGCTTCGTGAGCCTTTAGTTTTTGACGATTCGATTTCAAAAGAAGAAATTAGCCTAACCAACAGAGAAATTGAAGTGCTAGAGCAATTAAGCAAAGGATTAACCTATAATGCTATAGCCGAAAATTTGTTTTTGTCACTAGGAACCATCCGCAAACATGTGGAAAATATTTATACTAAACTTCAGGTTCATAATAAGTTAGAAGCCATTCAAAAAGCAAAAAACAATAATTTGATTTAACCAATATACGAATTTCTTCGTATTTCTTTACGTAGTAATCCCGCCTACTTTTACTTCATTATTACAAACAAAAATGTTTCACTAATACTGAAGAAAATGAAGAAAATAATCTTACCAGTTTTAATCGTCTTTGGGGTATTCTCATCAGCTTGTTCCTCCTCTGAGGATGATGGAGGGAGCAATAGTACAATTACTCAAGAAATTCAACCCGCTAAAACTTTTTACTCCAATAACGGAGCAACGTTTAAATTCCGATTGTATAATTATCCGCCAACTGAGGGTGATAACAATAATAATAACAACCATACAGCGGATGTTAATAAAATTATTGAAAATAACGGTTCAATTTCAGTCATTTCAAAATATACAGTTCCGTCTATTTTTTTGCAGGGATACGGAGCTGTTCTCAATGTTCAAGGTGATTATGTTTCGCCGCAATCTTCCACAGCAGTAGTTATTCAAAATTCCAGTTTTAATGATGATTTTGAAGTGGATAACAACAATTCAAGATTGGTTTCCTATAATTATTCCGGTGGTGCCCACGGATCCTATGGTTTTATCGGTGCAAGAATCTATGTGCACAATCCGACTTTTTTTTCAGGAGCCATTTCTGCCAGTTCTAATCAAGGATACATGCATACCTTGAATGACAGTAATTTTATGTTGAGTATGGGGTTTAATTCCAATTATGGTAAACCAATGCTGTATCGTTATAATCCGTCAAACTACACTTGGATAGGTGATTTGGTTACTCAAATGGATTATGTTCAAGGTAGTGGAGTGAATATTCCCATGACAAATGACGCTTCTAAAGTTGGGAATAGTGACAAAGTTTATTGGGCTTGGTTAAGTTATACCACTAATCTATCAAACGGAAAAATTAATATTATTAGTTATGACGGAAGTTCATTTAGTGCTATTTCAGCTTTGGATGGAATTGGAAGTATTGGCTCAGGATGGTATTCTGTTCATACCATCACCTTATATAAAAACCCCAATAATTTAGGAAATCCATACATGGTCGTAAGAAGATACAATACCGATATTCTGGATATTTATAAGTTTAACGGTTCAGCTATTGAAGTGGTTAAAACAGGGGTTGCCATTCCTACTGCTATTCCTATTCTTTCCGGTTCTACAAGGGTTTTTAAAGATTTAGTATTTACCGGAAACAATGTTTATATGATTACCGGAATGGACAAAAATCTATATAAATTAAATGGCAATTCTTTTGAAATTGATCGACCTAATTTAACCGTTGAACAAGAGCGAATCACCTCTATTGAAGGAAATTCAAACGGACTTTTACTGGCTATTTCAAAAACATTAAATACACAACCTCAGCCCAAAACTGTTTCAGACGTTATTTTACTTCCTAACTAAATTCTAAATCATGAAAAAAATTTCAATCACGATCCTATTGTTGTTTGTTTTATCAAGTTTAACAATCAAAGCACAATCCAACAATCAAATAACCTATATGTTATTGTTAAATGAAGCAAAGCAGAATTTTGCCACAATTATTGGTGATCAGTTTAACAAAAGCGAAGATGGTTCCAAAACCTTTCATTCTTGTAAAGATGGTTTTCTTACCACAACAGAGTTCATCACCTTAGATAACAATAATGGAAAGCAAAAATCATATTATACCCTTTATTTCAAATTGTCTGAGTTGAATAGCGACGATTTAATTCATGTTTCCAAAATTGTTGAAGATGCCATTGGTTTTGCCAATCTTTTGGTTTCCGGTGGAAAATATAAAGGAGAAGATCTCAATAATCCTGAAACCAATGGAGTTACGACCCGATTGAAAGATACAGCCACTGAAAATGCGGTTATGGAAATTACTTCGGGGAAATACAATGGTTCTCAAATGGTGATGATCACTTTTTTTGGTGCTAATTTTTATATTTGATGTTATATGAAAAACATACTCTTACTGGTCTTATTCTTTTCAATCGTGAGTAAGGCACAAAATGAAAAATACAAAACAGCGGATTATGCACTTCCTACGAATGTAAAAAGTTATAATACCTTTATTTACTTATACGATGTTGCATCGGGAAAGTTTAAAACGGTAGAAAAAAAACTGTTATTTTTTGAAAATGGATTATTGAAAACCGATTTTGTGATGGATAATTATTTGGGTTTGTATGCCAAATTAAGAACGTATGAGTACAACGATCAAAAGCAATTGATTTCCGTAAAAGAAGCAACAGATTATCAAAATCCGAAGTATTATTTAAGTAAAGAATTTTTTTACACCCAAAACCAATTGACAAAAGTTATTGATCATGGCGGGAGTAAAAAAATAATAAAAGAATTGACGTATGATAAATCGGGAAAAGTTATTCAATCAAAAACAATTGATGAAGATAATGTACTAATTGAAGAAGTGAGATATAATTATACCACCCCATCCGATTATAGTGTAATTACAAAGATTTTTTCAAACGGAAAAGAAATTTCATTGATTGAAGATAAGTATATTAAAAATCTTTTGATATCAAAAAAAATCAATGATTCTTTAGGTAAAATTTTGTATCAATATGAATATGATTCCAAAGGAAACCAAATACTTTTAGATGATGGGTTAGATGAATATCACACGAATTATTCGTATGGACAAACAGGAGCCGTTTTGAAAAGCAGAGCAACAGAGTATGACGAATTTGAAGATTCGTTGAGTAATTTCTTTAAATTCTCTGAAATTACGTTTACAGACGGAACCAAAGAAGGTTCAAAAAACTTCGATGTAGAATTTGTCAAATCATTTAATATGAGTGTGATTTCATATGGACACTATCCCGCAAAGTGTGTAAGTTAAAAATAATGGGGTTTGACTTTTTAATTAAAGTTGAACCCTTTTTTCAAAAATAGTTAAGAACTGGTTTAGGATTAATCCCCAATTTTGTATTGGCATTGACCATTTTTTGGTTGCTTCTTTCAGAGCCAAATATACGGATTTTAAAACAGCCTCGTCTGTGGGGAATGATAATTTGTTTTTGGTGTATTTTCTAATTTTTCCATTGAGATTTTCGATTAGATTTGTAGTGTAAATAATTTTTCTGATTTCGATTGGGAAGTCAAAAAATACAGTAAGTTCCTCCCAGTTTTCTTCCCAGGATTTTACAGCATAGGGGTATTTATGATTCCATTTATTGGCAAAATCCTCTAATGCTGCTTTAGCAGCTTGCTTGGTTGGAGCATCATAAATCTGCTTCATATCTCTTGAGAACTCCTTCTTATCCTTCCAAACAACATAACGTGCAGAGTTCCTAATTTGATGCACCACGCATATCTGTGTGTGTGATTCTGGGAAAACATTTTTAATGGTTTGTGTGAATCCATTGAGGTTGTCTGTGGCTGTAATCAATATATCTTCAACCCCACGGGATTTTAAGTCAGTGAGCACCCCTAACCAAAAACTAGCGCTTTCGTTCTTACCTAACCACATACCTAAAACTTCCTTCTTTCCATCTCTATTGAGGCCTACGGCAAGATAAATAGTCTTGTTGACCACCTTTGAACTTTCACGTACTTTAAACACGATGCCGTCCATCCAGACAATTAAATAAACGGACTCTAACGGACGATTTTGCCAAGCAATAATATCATTAGCTATCGATTCAGTTATTCGTGATATAGTTGATGTAGATACATCAAAATTGTAAACCTCTCTAATCTGTTCTTCAATATCACTAACGCTCATTCCTTTGGCATATAATGATACTATCACATTTTCTAAACCATCAACCATGCTTTGTCTTTTGGGAACAATCATCGGGTTGAATGAGGCTTCTCGGTCTCTGGGAACCTGAATCTCTGATTCCCCAAATGAGGTTTTGACCTTTTTGCTTGAGTAGCCATTCCTAGAGTTGGCTGTAGCCGATTTTTCGTGTTTATCATATCCTAAATGAGCGTCTAACTCACCATTTAAGATAGCTTCTAATCCACGTTTTTGTAGTTGGGCAAGAAAACCATTTAGGTCTTCACCCGTTTTGAATTGCTTCAAAAATTCATCAGATAATAAATCTTCTTTTTTCATAATACTGTGTAAAAATTTAAAATTAAACAAAAAAATAATGGGGTTTTAAAACCCCATTATTTTTCAACTTACACAGTTTATCGGACAGTACC
>CALRRY020000038.1:0-27558 GCA_943370635.1 Variovorax paradoxus | reverse complement strand
ACCAAAAAAATTGAAATAAAAAAACCTCGTATTGATTTTGAAACGCATTACAATGACGGTTTTAAAGAAATTCACAAGACTATTGTTAAAAACATCAGGCAAAATGGCAAAAAAGGATTGTATTTATTTCACGGTCAGCCAGGAACCGGTAAGAGTACCTATATTAAATACCTCATTCAATGTCAAAACAAACAAGTTATTTTTTTATCACCGAAAATGGCGGGTAATTTAGATGATATACATTTTACCAATTTTTTATTAGACAATCCCAATTGTATCTTAGTGATAGAAGATGCAGAAGAAATTATCTTAACAAGAGATAACAATCAAAATACAAGACTTTCATTTCTTTTAAACCTAACCGATGGTTTATTAAGCGAAGGATTAGGAATACAAATCATTGCCACCTTTAATACCGATTTAATTAACATAGACAAAGCTCTGTTGCGAAAAGGTAGGTTGACAACAATTTATGAATTTAAGCCACTAGAACTTCATAAAACAAACCATTTAATTCGTAAAATTGGTCATAATTTTGAAGTAAAGAATAAAATGACACTTGCAGACATTTATACTATTGAAAAAGAAAATCATTATACCCCCAAGTTGCGAAAAGCCATTGGCTTTGGAGTTTAAAATAGAAAGCCTCTTAAATTATAGAGATTTCATAAAATAACAAGAAGTTAATTAGACCTAATTTATAAACACTAAACCTTTATATACAATGAAAACACATCAAATTTTTACAGTCATTATTGCAATAGCTTGTATTTTTATGCTCACCTCTTATAAAAATAAACCTGCAAAACAAAATGACGAAACCGTAAATAATCATAAGATAGTCAGAGAATATTTTGACGGCAAAACATTCTACGTACTACTAGACCGTAATGGAAACGCAGTCAATTTTATGGAAAAGAAATAATTAAAATAAACATGTGAAAAGGTTGTTATTTGAACAAAGCTGTTTTAAAAAGTATGTTTCAAAAATTTGAAAAAACTCACAAGAGATAAGAGCATCAAGTTGACGAAGACATACAGAATTGTGTATACACTTGATATTCTATATTCTTAGCATTTTTTGTGAAATAAAAAAAATTAAGATTATTCCATGATCAGACAAGAGGCCTTTACTCGAACTGGTGAAGCAATGACAAAATTGTTTAAAAACTGCAACTGACAACTGTTAACACCCATCCATCTTCAAACTCAACTTTCCATCCACATACGAAAGAATAAAAGGTATTTTCTCTAACGTGCAACGCGGTTCAATGGTAAATTGAATATGTCCGGATACTTCAAAATTCTCGTTGGTTAGTACTTTTAAGGATTGTTTGTAATGCGTGTTTTCTCGAACCAATTTTACAAAACCTTCATTTTCATCCACTTTTGATAAAGGTATTTCCATGATGGCTCCATTGGTTTGTAAATATTGTGGTTCTGTAAGTACAATCGTAAATTTTCCGGTAAAAGCTCCACTTTCTGTAGGCGAAACAAAATAGCCATTCTTTTTTAAGTTCATTTGAATGGAAAGTACATGTTCTTTATTGCTTTGTTTGTCAACGCGAATAATAGCGGTGTAAAGCGGATCTTCCCGCACCAAATCATCGCTAAAATGAGTTTGTCCAACAAACACGCTGTCAACCGCTTTGCTGTTTTGAGCCATGTCTTGTGAGTTAACTTCCGCACAATTATAATTGAACGAAAGTAATAATAAGCCAAAAAATAAATTGTTGTTCATGATTGATGATTTTAAAGATTTTTATTAAAATTGATTATTGTTTACCGTTACCACGGTCCGTTTCTTGTAACATTCACAAAGGCATTGTTTTCAAAACGATACGCTCCTTTAAACCCTACAAACCAAAGTCGTTGTTGTCGGTCTTGGTAGATTTGAAAAGGGAAAGGTGAAAAATTTCCATCTTGCTTTTGTTGGTCTTGGTTAACTTCAAAGGGCAATACTGTATGATCGCTTATTTTAATTTTAGCTTCAATTTTCTGAAATGTTTTACCGTTATAATTATAAATATCACGCTTTTTCGCAGTAAACCAAATCGTACCGATATTATCTTCAAAAATGCAGCCTACGCCTTCATCCTTACCTAATAATTTTTCAGTGATGCTTTTAAAAGTAGTCCCATCGTAGAGAAAAAGTCCGTTCACGGTGGAAATCCAAAACGTTCCATCTGCTCTTTCAATAATTTGATTTACAAAATTGGAAAGCAATTGGTCTTTCGCGGAGACGTTTGTTAATGTCTTTCCGTCAAACCTATACGCACCTCCATTGGTTGCAAACCACATATTTTCTTTGCTGTCTTCAGTAATGGCGTGTATCATTTTGGAAGTGCTAACTCCAAAGTTTGGATTTACTTTTCCTTCCGGAATTTCAAACGGTGTAAATGCTTTGCCATCAAAAGTAAAGACACCCTGAGTAGTTCCAACCCAAAGCGTTCCTTTTGAGTCCATTAGCATGCTCCAAAGTCCGCCGGTTGTCAGGATATCTTTTTCATGATAATTGGTAAAATACGTTCCGTCATATTTCGCAATTCCACCGCCATAACCAATCCAAATCGCACCATCTTTGTCTTCGAGTATAACATGTACCGTTACTCCCTGACCTGTACGGTTTTTAAGATCAAAGTAAACAAGTCCATTTTTATCCTTTCGACAGAGTCCACTTTGTGTGCCAAACCAAAAATTCCCCTTACTATCTTGAAAAACAGTTCGAACTACGCCACTGATTTGATTTCCTTGGTAGTCTTTGTCATGGATGTCAACTCTAAACTCGGGTAACGTTTCAGCTTTTAAACTTATACTATCGGCATGTATTTTCGTTTGTTCCGGTATAAATTTCAATTGTGTAACGTTTTTTTCAATTTGCCCGGCACACGATGTTATACCCAAAAAACATATTGATAAAAAAAATGTTTTTAGTAGAAGATTATGTAATTGCAAGTATTTCATTATTGAATTCATTTGTAATACAGTTTATTTACGATAAAGTTGCTCTATTCAAACAAACTTGATGTAAAACTAGCTCAATCAATTGTTTAAAATGCAAAAAAAATGTAAAAGAAGTGTCAACTGTTTTAAAAAATCACAAAATTGTTTGTTATTTGCACTACTTATGAATCAACGGAAAATTTATTTTTACGGTAGTGTTTTGATTACCATTTCATCTGCTTTACTTCTTGTCACTTCTCAGAATAATAAGGAAGCATTTACAGCATTGACAAAAATTGCCTTGCGAGATGTGGGCAATAAATTGTTGTTAGCCAATGGTGATAGTACTTCGCTCATTTTACCGGTAAAGAAAATAGAACAGTCAAAGTACCAACTTTCCTTTGAAAAAGAACTAATCATTCATCCGGACAGTTTAGTTTCCATTGTAGAAAAAAGTTTCAAAAAAGCTGATCTCTCACCACTTTATCAAATTGAAGTGAAACAATGTCAAGATTCTGAAGTGTCCTATAGTTATCAAAAAAGTAATGCGTTAATTCAAGATATTATCCCTTGTAGCGGAAGGATAATACCAAAAAAATGCTATTCAATTGAAGTACAATTTTTAAACGTAAAAACCAATACAACACAATACTATTGGATAGGTTTACTTATTGTTAGCCTAATTTCATCTTTTGTTTTCTTCCCCAAAAAGAAAGAAACGAAACAACTTGATTCCACTAACGAACGTTTTATTCCATTGGGCAAATTTCAATTTTATCCTGAAGAGAGTAAATTACTATTGGCCTCAAATGAAATCAGTCTTTCCAAAAAAGAGGTGGAATTGCTTTCGCTATTTATAGAAAATCCCAACAAAATAATCAAACGGGAAGAACTTTCCAAAAAAGTTTGGGAAGATCACGGTGTTTTTGTAGGGAGAAGTTTAGATACGTATATTTCTAAATTACGCAAAAAATTGAGTGAGGATGAAAGCATTAAATTGACGAATGTACACGGGATTGGGTATGTACTTGAAATTAAAGAATAAAGACGATTTAATGTACAACTTTATGATCTAATAACCATAATGAATCATTTGCTTTGGTTGTATAATTCCAAATTAATTCTTTATCAATTTTCTTGTGAATATAAATTTTACCATCAATCAATTGATAATCTTCTCCATAATAATCAAGCACATCAATTAAATTATTGATTTGTTTATCATTGAATGAGTTTGACATTTCAACTAATTCATCTCCATTGAAATATAACGGCTTAAACTCAACGTAGTTCGAACAAGAAACAAATAATCCTAAAAACATAAATAAAACTATTTTCTTCATTTGATACCTTTATTTTGATAGTATTTCAATTTAAAATTGTTCTTGAGATTCTTCCTTCGTCAGAATGACAAAATTGAGTGAAAATTGGGACTGATAACTGTGACTTGAAACCTGAAACCTGAAACCTGAAACTTGAAACCTGAAACTAAAACAAATCTACCTCGTAAACACCAACCGATTTCCTTTACTCAAATTCACATCAAACGCGTAACCTTCGTAATTAAAACCTTTTAAATCTTCAATCGTTTCGGCATTGGTATCGATGATGTAACGCACCATCATCCCTCTCGCCTTCTTAGCAAAAAAGCTAATCATTTTTAATTTTCCGTCTTTGTAGTCTTTAAATTCGGGAGTAATGACCGGAACTTTTAAAGTTTTTACATCCACCGCATCAAAATACTCGCTACTGGCTAAATTGATAAAAAGTTCGTCTTTTTGCAATTCACTGTTCAATTGCTTAGTGATTTTGGCTTTCCAAAACTCATAGAGATTCTTGCTTTTTCCTATCGGAAATTTTGTTCCCATCTCCAACCGATACGGTTGCATCAAATCCAATGGTTTCAATAAACCATATAATCCGGATAAAATGCGAAGTTTGTCTTGTAAAATATCAACTTTTTCCGTCGGTAAAGTATGAATGTCTAAACCGATATATACATCTCCATTAAACGCATAAATCGCTTGACGAGAATTTTCAGGAGTAAAATTATCTAAATCCCGTTCTTGGTTGCGTTGCCAATTCAAATCGGCCAATTTATCGGATATGTCCATCAATTCCATCAATTGCTTTGGCTTTTGCTTTTTCAATTGATTGTTGATTTGTTGAGCTTCTTTTAAAAAACAAAATTGTGTGGCTTTATCCACCGGAATTGGTGATTCGTAATCCAATGTTTTGGCTGGCGATATAACGATTTTCATAGTGATATTTTATAAATCCAAAAATACAAATTGATTCCCGAAAATCATATACGAAAAAATGGAAAGTATTGATTTGATTATCAATGAAAATTATATCGTTTATTCATGCACTTAAACGAAAAAAATAGGGTTTACTATTTAGCTTTTCTACATTTGAATGTAAAAAGTCTATAAATGAGAAGATTACTGCTTAAATTAGTTGTGCTTTTTTTACCTTTCATCAGTCTGGGACAAACCCATTTTGAAGAACAGTCTACTGCTTTTGTTTCCCAGAATGAATTAAAAGGAAATGTAATTTTACACCATAGTGAAAAAATCAGAGAAGCCAAAAATGTTGGAATGCATTTTCAATCGTTCACGGTTCAACCCTTACAAGCTGAGTTTTCAGATGAAGTCAAATCGTTAGAAATAGAACGTATTGAATTGAAAGATAATCACTGCTTAATTCAATTTAATGCAGCCGGTTTTTGTGGTTATTCCTATTTGGGAGAAATTCAAATTATTGGAGACACCCTGAATTTGATATATCAAGGTTATGGCTCCTCCACGCTTGGAAATTGTCGATATACCTTTCAATATGAAGTGAAAAAAGAGCTAAATGAATCCATGCTCAATTTAAAATACATTATGATTAATGGCAATCCGGAAACCAAAAAAGAATTAGGCAAAAAATTTGTGAATTAATTCCACCACCAAATCAAATTGTTCTTTCTTGGTCAACGTAGAATTATCAATTTCAATGGCATCATGAGCTTTTACCAAGGGAGAATCTTCACGGTGTGTATCAATGTAATCGCGTTCTTCAACGTTTTGAAGCACCTCATCATAGGAAACATTTTGTCCTTTATCCACTAATTCATCAAAACGACGTTTCGCACGTGTGTGTGCACTTGCAGTCATAAACAACTTCAATTCCGCATCCGGAAAAACAACAGTTCCAATATCTCGACCATCCATCACAATACCTTTGTTTTTTCCCATTGCTTGTTGTTGTTCAACTAATTTAGAACGCACCTCAGAAATCTCAGCAATTTTACTCACCAATCGTGAAACTTCAATGGTACGAATTTGCATTTCAACATTAACATTATTCAAATACATTTCTGCAAAACCTAACTCAGGATTAAATTGAAAATGCAATTTGATTTCCGCCAATTTTTGAATTAATCCTTCTTTATTCAAAAAATCTTCACCAACCAAATGATTTTGCATGGCAAAATAAGTCACCGCACGATACATTGCTCCGGTGTCAACATAAACATAGCCCAAATGTTTGGCAAGCTGTTTGGCTAATGTACTTTTTCCTGTGGAAGAAAATCCGTCAATGGCAATGGTAATGTTATTCATGTTTTAAAGGTACTGAGGTGCTAAGTTACTGAGGAACTAAGATTAACCCTCATTTTCTTTTTCTTTTTTCTATTCTCTATTCTCTATTTTCTATCCACCAAATTCAATCTTACTGCAAATTAATCATCAATCCAAACAAACTCATATTGGCTGCAACGGTATATCGGGAATACGAATAATCAAAACGTATCTTATTCATTCGCAAACTAAATCCTGCAGAAATACCTGAGAAATTTCTTTGTTCTTCGATTCGTAATTCTTCTGCTCGTCTGAAGTTATAGCCAACGCGAAGATTAAAAGCTTTTCCCGGAAAAAATTCAGCTCCTAAAATCACATGGCGAAGTGCATTGTTGAATACGGACACTTTTTCCTTTTGTTCACCCCCATCCAATGTTCCTTGTGAACGTGCAGGATTAGAAAAAGCGATGTTCCATTGTTGTAAATTTTCAAGTGTTATGTGCCATCGAATCGGAACATTTTCAACTTCCTGTGATATTCCGGCTATGATTTCAAAAGGTAATTTTTCCCGCGTACCGGCATAAGTCGTAAATTGCGTACCAAAATTTCGAACAACTAAAGCAAAATTGATGTCATTTCGTTCATCAATATACAATGCACCAATATCAATAGCACCTCCAAAAGAATGATAACTTTCTAAAGAAGAGGTAATTAGTTTTGCATTTGCACCCAAATAAAAATTAGAAAAAGGAATATTATACGAATAACCGAAAGAAAGTGCTGCTTCACTCCCTGTAAAATCGGATGTACGTTGACCATTTTCATCATATCCTTCAAAATTACCATAATTTACATAATTCACACCCGCATGAAACGTTTGCACATGTCGATCATACGTGTAAGCATAGGCTGCTGTTCCATAGGTTACTTCCCCAAAATACCGACCATAATTTACGGAAAGATGATTATCCATCTCATCATTTATAGATGCCGGATTAAAAATGGCCGCATTAACGTCGTAATCAAAATGCGTAATGACTTTTCCACCCAAAGCTGCTTGTCGGGGTGAGGTAACTAAATTCAAAAATTGATATACTGATTGACCGCCAATTTGACCATAATTTACAGTGAAAAGAAGAAGAAAAAAAAAGGTTAAAAAGGTTTTAATCATTACAGTTATAACTCAATTGGCTTTAGGATAACGCTAATGCGAAGATATTATTTTTTTGTGGATATAAAATTCTTTTGACCTCTAAAAAAAATGGTGATTGAAACAACCACCATTTAACTATACCATCTTTACCGATTATAGATTTTTAGCGTTTTTAGCATTTTGATTGGTAATCGCTAACGCAACAACCTCACTCATTTCTTTAACATAATGAAACGTTAGTCCTGTTAAATATTGAGGTTTGATTTCATCAATATCACTTTTATTATCAGCACATAGGATAATCTCTTTGATATTGGCTCTTTTTGCCGCCAATATTTTTTCTTTGATACCTCCAACCGGAAGTACTTTTCCACGAAGCGTAATTTCACCCGTCATCGCTAAATTCTTTTTCACTCTTTTTTGCGTTAAAACAGAAACTAAAGAAGTTAACATTGCAATTCCGGCACTTGGTCCATCTTTTGGTGTGGCACCTTCCGGCACGTGAATATGAATATTATAATTGTTTAAAATTTCTTCATTAACCCCTAAAAGTGAGGCATTAGCTTTAATATATTCTAGGGCAATAGTAGCGGATTCTTTCATTACATTACCTAAATTTCCGGTTAAGGTTAGCGTACCTTTACCTTTGGAAATCAATGATTCAATAAATAAAATATCACCTCCTACACTCGTCCAAGCTAAACCGGTTACAACTCCTGCTACATCATTTCCTTCTGATTTGTCTCTTTCCAAACGTGGAGCTCCTAATGCTTTGATGATGTCTTCATCGGTAACTTTTATATTGTACTCCTCTTCCATAGCTACAGCTTTTGCTGCATTACGAATTACTTGTGCTATTTTTTGTTCTAATGCTCTTACACCGGATTCTCTGGTATAGCCTTCCACAATTTTTTCCAATTGTTTTTTCCCAATTACCAAATGTTTTGCCGTTAAACCGTGCTCTTTCAATTGTTTTGGCAATAAATGTTGACGGGCAATTTCCACTTTTTCTTCTAATGTATATCCCGACATTTTTATCACTTCCATTCTATCTTTCAAAGCAGGTTGAATGGTTGACATCGTATTTGATGTAGCAATAAACATAACTTTAGACAAATCATAACCCATTTCTAAAAAGTTATCATAAAACTCCTTGTTTTGTTCCGGGTCTAACACTTCAAGTAAAGCAGAAGATGGATCACCATTATGGCTGGTGGATAGTTTATCAATTTCATCCAATACAAAAACAGGATTAGATGTACCGGCTTTTTTGATATTTTGCAATATTCTACCCGGCATAGCACCAATGTATGTTTTGCGATGACCCCTGATTTCTGCCTCATCACGCAAACCACCAAGTGACATTCTAACATATTCCCTACCCAATGCTTTGGCAATCGATTTTCCTATTGAAGTTTTACCAACACCCGGAGGTCCGGTTAAACAAATAATAGGTGATTTCATATCATTTCGTAGTTTTAAAACCGCCAAATGTTCAATGATTCTTTTTTTGACATCTTCTAAACCGAAATGATCTTTATCTAGAATTTTTTGTGCTCTTTTTAAATCAAAATTATCCGTAGAAAATTTATTCCAAGGCAATTCTAAAAACAACTCTAAATAATTGCGAAGTATTCCAAAATCAGGTGATTGTGGATTAGTACGTTGCAATTTTGAAATTTCTTTCTCAAAATGCTTCGCCGTTTTTTCATCCCACTTTTTAGATTTGGCTTTCGCACGCATTTCATCAATTTCCTGATCATAGGAAACTCCACCCAATTCTTCTTGAATGGTTTTCATTTGTTGATGAAGAAAATATTCGCGTTGTTGTTGGTCTAAATCGATACGTACTTTCGATTGAATATCGTTTTTAAGCTCTAATTTTTGTAATTCGGTATTCATAAAACGTAAAGTAGAAAGAGCTCTTTCTTTGAGTACGTTCATAGATAAAAGTTTTTGTTTCTCATTAACATCTAAATTCATGTTTGAGGAAACAAAGTTGATTAAGAAAGACTGACTTTCGATATTTTTTATGGCAAAAGTAGCTTCTGATGGAATGTTCGGACTTTCTTTTATGATTTTTATGGCCATTTCCTTGATAGAATCGATAATGGCTCCAAATTCGGTATCTGATGATCCCGGTCTTTTTTCAGGAACTTCTTTTACTAATGCATTAATATACGGTTCTTCAGAAATCACTTTACTGATTTGAAATCTTTTTTTCCCTTGAAGAATAACAGTTACATTACCATCTGGCATTTTTAATACGCGAAGAATTTGTGCAACCGTTCCAATTTGATGAATATCATCTCTTTTGGGGTCTTCAACATCTTCATCTTTCTGAGCTACAACACCAATCACTTTTCCGGCGGCATTGGCATCATTAATCAATTTAATTGATTTATCTCTCCCGGCGGTAATTGGAATTACAACTCCCGGAAACAAAACAGTGTTGCGTAAAGGTAAAATAGGAAGTGAATTAGGTAATTCTTCATTTGACATTTCCTCTTCATCTTCCGGTGTTAACAACGGAATTAAATCGGCTTCAGTATCAAAATCGTGTAATGACAATTTGTCAATTGTGATAATATTGTGGTTTGACATATATATTTAGGGTCAATTTGTCAGGTTAAACTTTTTCATAAAGGGTAACAAATATAGGTCATCTGATTGATTATGAATAAAAAAAACTTACAAAAACGATGAACTACATTTTCATGGTTATGAATAGTCAAAATATATGCCATAAAAAAGCCGCTTCCTATTAGAAACGGCTTCAATTATATTAGTATATTTTAAATTAATTTATAACATATGATTGTAACTCACTAATTGTATCAACAGTTTGATATTGATTTTGGTATTTTACGATTCCAATATCTTTAGCAAACCAATAGTAATTTTTATTGACCTCACCTTGAGTGGTTTGAATTAATTCTACTCTAATGATATTGGTGTAGGTTGTAGCACCAATTGTTAACGATGCATCTCTTTCTAAGATTTTACCTACAATTGATACAGGTGTATTTATAGGTGGAAGTCCTGTAATTGTAGTAGTTTGTGTTAAACTTTGTGTCCAAGTTTGATCTACTTCCAGAAAATCTTTTAACACAATGATTTCTAATGGTGATACATTTATTGCCGGATTTCCATCAACCGATGGAATGTTAACTTCAGCTCTGTAATAATAAACTCCATTTGACTTTCTTGTAGTAATTAAGCCTTCAAAGGAAGAGCCTAAAGTTGAAGTGCCTAAAAAGTTTTCATATTTATAATGTGTCTTACCTTCTATTTGTTGAGTTGAGACAATTTTCATAGGGCTTTGATCTACACCATCTTGTGCAAAAACCCACTGATTATTAACCGTCATAGGCCAATAATCACCCGTTGAAACTCCACCTCCATCACCATTTCCACCACCGTTATTTCCGCCTCCACCATTTCCATCATCTTCACCAGGCACTTGAATAGCCGGATCTAATGGTTCAATATCTGCTGAACAAGAAACCATGAAAACAGAAAAAACAAATAGTAAAACACTAAAAATTCGAATATTTTTCATTTTAATATAATTATGACTCAAATATAAAAAAAACCTACTATCCTTTTAAATTTTATTCATAAATTTCAAAAAAGTGTAACATAATAAAAAAGCAGAAGTCTTTCTATCAAATCAACATCAAACTTTTGAATTTAGCTAAGGAAAATATTGACCAACTGATTTTACTTTGCCAACAAAATAATCAAAAAGCACAATTAGAAGTGTATAATCGCTATTGCAAAGCGATGTATAACGTGGCTCTTCGTATTGTGAAAGATGAACATTTTGCGGAAGATGTGATGCAGGAAGCTTTTTTAAGAGCTTTTCAAAAATTGGATACGTTCAAAGGTGAAGTGGCTTTTGGAGCATGGTTAAAACGAATCGTTATCAATTACAGTATCGATTTTTATAAGAAAAACAGTTTTTTAAATCATGATGATTATGAAGCAAAAGCGTATAAAATTGAAGATACCTTAGAAGAAGATTCCATGCCTTTTACACAATTAAAAGTGCAAGAAGTGATGAATGCCATGCAAAAGCTAAAAGAAAGTTACCGAATGATTTTAACTTTAGTATTAATTGAAGGCTATGATTTAGACGAAGTGTGTGAAATTATCAACATTAGCTATGCTAACTGCCGAACAACTTTGAGCAGAGCTAAAGAAAGCTTACGTGTACAATTAGCCTCAAAATAAAAGAAATATGAAAGAGAAAAAAGATTCTATCGAACAGTTATTTAGTCAATTTGAAAATCAATGGGATACCGAAACACCACGGTTAGGTCATGTAGATCGATTTTCGAAAAAACTAAACGCAGAAACGGTACACACGAAAAGGAAAAATTGGATGCCGTTGTCGTTGGCCGCTTCACTCCTATTGATTGTCGGAATAATCGGTTTTTATCAACTAAAAAATAATCAGCCAACTAATCAATGGCAGAATGCATCGGCACAGACCAAAGAAACCCACGATTACTTTGCCTCTGTAGTTGAAAAAGAATTAAGCGATTTAAAATCAAAACAAACTCCGGAAACGGAACAAATTATTAATGATGCTCTTGCACAAATGAAAATTTTTGATCAAGATTATCAAAAAATCATCAACGAATTACAAAAAAACGGCGACACCAAACAATTGCTTCATGCCATGATATTAAATTTTCAAACGCGAATTTCATTCTTGGAAGAAGTCATCAAAAAAATTGAAATCATTACTCATCAAAAAAACATAGAAAATGAAAAATCGATATAGCCTTTTACTTATTTGCTTTATTTCCTTCAGTGGATTGGCTACCAATCATAATGGAAAATTTACCAAGCAAAAAACAGTTAAAAAAACAGTGGTTGTTAATTCTGATGCAACTCTGGATGTTGAAAATAAATATGGAAATATTTTGATCACAACTTGGGAAGAAGATAAAATTGATTTAGAAGTCATCATCACAGTTAGTGCGAATGATGAAAGTTGGGTAAATGAAAAACTAGCTTCCATTTCGATTGAAATGGGTGGTACAAAAAGTTTATATTCAGCCAAAACAGTCTTCGACAGAATGAATAATTCATCTCGAAATAGCAGTATGGAAATCAATTATACCATCAAAATCCCAAAAAACGGAAACATTAAAGTAGATAATCAATATGGAAATATTATGACACATGATCTGTTTGGAAGTTCTGATATAAATTGTAAATATGGAAAAATTTCAATGGGAAAACTGAACAATTCTAGTAATACTATCAAAATTGATTATTGCTCAAAATCTACTATTGACGGAGTGAAAAATGCTACTATAAATGCTAAATATTCCGGTATTTCTATCGGTTCATTTACAAATTTAGATCTTAATACCAGTTACACCGATGTAAACGTTCAAAACGGAAATAATTTAAAATATGCGAGTAATTATGGGAAAATTGTATTGGGAAAAATCAATAATGTTGAAGGTAGCGGAAATTACTTAACCATCAAAATAGATGAAATTGAAAACAATTTGAAACTTTCCACCAATTATAGTAATTTGTCGCTCAATGGTGTTTCCGCTAAAGCAAGTAATATTACGATTAATGCAGGTTATACAAATGTAAAAATCACACACAGTCCCAACTATTTCTTTGACTTTGACGTCTCCACTAAATATGCCAATTTCACTAGTGAAGCTGCATTAGAATATAACGCTAGAATTGCGACGAATACCGCTAAATCCTATAAAGGTTTTTACAAAAAAAGTGGTGAAAATAAAATGACCATTTCATCCAATTACGGAAACGTGAACTTATATTTAAATAACTAAATCTATAAACATTATGAAAAAACTATTCATTTTATGTACATTTTTGTCGGTTTCAAGTGCTTTTGCACAATGGGGACAGGAGAAAATTAAAGGAAACGGAAATATTATTTCAAAAAACATTACCACTTCTGATTATGACGAAATTGGTGTAGCCGGAGCTTTTCATGTTACCTTAATTGAAGGTAGTGAAGGTAAAATTACATTAAAAGGAGAAGAAAACTTACTCGAATATGTAGTTATAGAAATAAATGGCGATGAACTAAAAATCAAAACCGAAAAAGGATTTAACCTTCAACCATCTAGAGGAAATAAAATTGAAATCACCATTCCGGTCAAAGCTATATCAACAGTAAGTTTAGCCGGTTCCGGAGATATCATTTCTTCTTTTATCTTAAAATCTGATCAATTCAAAATGTCTTTGGCCGGTTCAGGTGACATTAAATTACATCTTGAAGCTAACACAATTGAAGCTAAATTGGCAGGTTCAGGCGACATTGTTTTGAAAGGAATAACTGAAAATCTTGAAGCAAGTGTTGCTGGTTCTGGTGATATAAATGCTTTTGACTTAGTGGCTCAAAACAGCAAAGTAAATGTGTCCGGTTCAGGAAATATTTCTACAAATTGTTCTGAATTTATTGAAGCCCGTGTAGCCGGTTCCGGAGATATTGAATACAAAGGAAAACCTAAAAAAGTGGACACAAAAGTGGCCGGTTCAGGGAAAATTAAGATGATCTAAATTAAAAATAAATAATCTGCTTCCGAAACTACTCTTCGGAGGCAGAATTATTTTTTGGAACTCGCAGCAACAACAATAATCCTGCAACAAAGAATACCATTAGAAATACAATCGCATTTCGCATGCTACCCGTGATTTGATCAATCGTTCCATAAATTGCCATACCAATCACAATTCCAATTTTTTCGGCTACATCATAAAAACTAAAAAAGGAGGCTGTATCTTCTGTTTTAGGTAAAAATTTAGAATAAGTTGAGCGTGAAAGTGCTTGAATTCCTCCCATCACCATTCCAACAAAACCGGCTGTGACATAAAAATGAATGGGTTCGGTTACGAAATATGCAAAGACACAAATGATGGCCCAAATAGCATTAATAACTATCAAGGTTCGAATATTGCCAAACATTTCTGATGCTCGAGAAGTCAATGTTGCCCCTATTACTGCAACCAATTGAATTACTAAAATACTAATGATTAATCCGGTAGTTTTTTCACTATCGGTGGACCAATTGATTTCTTGTTCACCAAAATAAGTGGCCACTAACATAACGGTTTGTACCGCCATACTATATACAAAAAACGCAACCAAATAGCGGTATAACTTTAAATTTTGATACAACTGACTTTGCACTTTTTTTAATTCTTTAAAACCATTAAAAATGACATCTTTGGTAATTTTATCCGCATTTTTATTTCCTTTTGGCAAATACCAAAATGCGTATTGAGCAAAGAGTATCCACCAAATTCCTGTCATCGCAAAAGCCATTCTCATCGCTTGAAGAGCTTCTTGCCCTTCTTTCCCTAAAATGATATATAAATTCAAGGTTAATAAAATTACACTACCTATATATCCCATTGAATAGCCTTTAGCACTCAAACTGTCTTGCTGTTCTTTATGAGCAATATCCGGTAAATACGAATTATAGAAAACCAAACTTCCCCAAAAACCAATTAATCCAAAGAAAAAACAAAAAATTCCGAAATAGATATTATCAGCCGTAAACCAATACATTCCAATGCAAGACAAAGCACCTAAATAGCAAAAGAACTGCATAAATCGTTTTTTATTTCCCGCAAAATCGGCAATACCGGACAAAATAGGTGATATAATTGCGACACATAAAAAAGCAAAAGCTGTAACAAAACTGATTAAAGCTGTACTTTTAAATTCGTAACCCATAAAAAGCACATTCGGATTATCTTTCGGAAATAAAAATCCATAATAAAGAGGAAAGATAGAAGACGATATCACTAACGGATAAACCGAATTTGCCCAGTCATAAAATGCCCAAGCATTTAAAAGTTTACTACTTCCTTTTTCGAGTGTTGCCATAATCAAAATTTTTGGTCATAAAAAAAGCTGTTCTTTTCAGAACAGCCTCGAAGATACTGATTTTTTATTTGAATACTACACCGTATTTTGCCGCCTCTTTTTTTGCTTCCGGAATCCATTTGGTTAAGTTGGAAACGCGAGTATCATGAGAAGGATGCGTACTCATAAATTCCGGTGGAGCTTGTCCGCCCGAAGCTGCTCCCATTCTTTGCCAAAATGGAACAGCTGCTTCCGGATTATATCCGGCAATGGCCATTAATATCAACCCGATTTTATCCGCTTCACTTTCGTGACTTCTACTAAATGGTAACATACCAAACATCTGTGAACCCGCCCCATAAGCAGTCATCGCTAGGGCTTGTGTTTGTTCACTTTTCTCTCCAACAGCCAAACCAACTCCAACAGCACCGGCTTGTTGCAGAATTCCGGCACTCATACGTTGTTGTCCGTGATTTAATAATGCATGAGCAACTTCGTGCCCCATTACTGTGGCTAATCCACCTTCATCTTTTGTAACCGGAAGAATTCCTGTATAAACTACTATTTTTCCGCCGGGCATACACCAAGCATTCACTGCTTTATCTTCCACCAATTTATATTCCCATTGATAATCTTTTAAATACTCAGGATGACCAACGGCGGCCAACCACTTTTCAGCAGCTTGTTTGATTTTTATACCAACCGTTTCAACCCGTTTTGCATCAACTGTTCCCGAAACTACTTTATTCTCTTTTAAAAAAGCATTGTATTGTTGAAAAGCTGATGGGAATATCGAACTATTATTTACCAATGCAAGTGAACTTTTACCGGTCAACGGATTTGTAGCACATCCCATAGTGAACACAAAAGCTCCAAATAACCCAAAAACAAGATATCGTTTCATAAACTCAAATAATTATTAATACAAAATTAAACTTATTCGCCAACAATATGAAGTTCTGTAAAAAATTTATCAACTATCATACTTGAAACTCCATCAAACGAAACTGTCTCCAAAGGCACTTTTTCATTATCGATTTCAATTGAAGTTACCTTGAAAGGTAATCCAATTAAATTAATTTTAAATTTTTGATAGTTGGTCATAAACTCACCCACTTTATGCAATTGAATGATTAACTCTTTTTCTTTCCCCGTTAAATTAAATGTCCGTAATGAAAATCGTCCTTTGTTATAATCATAGCCATCTTGAGCATCTTCATATAAAACGGTTTTTTCTTTTCCGGTTGTATAATAAACATCTAAAGTTATTTCTTCAAACTCTTTTTCACCCACGTATTGTTGAACAGGATATTTTGGAATAATCGCTCCTTCTTTGATAAAAATTGGAATTTGATCATAATCGGTTGCTACCCATAATTCTCTTTTTCCTTCCACTAATTCATTAGTCCAATAATTGTACCATTTCCCTTTGGGCAAATACATTCGACGACCTAAAGCATTGGGTTCTAATATCGGACAAACTAAAATATGATTTCCAAATATAAATTCATCGGTTCGATACAAGGTTTGTATATCCTCTTGATCATAGTACACTAATGGTTTTAACATCGGTTCTCCCTCGTTCACATATTTCCAAAACATGGTGTACAAATAAGGAAGTAATTGGTAGCGAAGATTCACAAATTTTCGGGTTATATTAACTACTTCCTCCCCAAATGACCATGGTTCTTGTTCGCCATGATCTCCGGAGGAATGGGTTCTGCAAAACGGATGAAACACGCCTAATTGTATCCAACGAGCATACAATTCGCCCGAAGGTTGTTCAGCAAAACCACCAATATCAGAACCGGTAAAACCCATTCCGCTAATCGACATGCGTTGCATTTGAATGTTGGCAATCCATAAATGCTCCCAAGTAGCTACGTTGTCACCGGTCCAAGAAGAAGTATAACGCTGAGCACCGGAATAAGCCGAACGTGTTATAATAAAAGGTCGTTTGGGATAAGCAAATCGCTTCACTCCTTCGTAGGTAGCTCTTGCCATTTGTGTTCCGTAAATGTTATGAGCTTTTCGGTGGCTACACGGATTTCCATCGTAATCGTGACGCACATCCATCGGGAATGTTTTTCCGGGAACATCCATAACGGCTGGCTCGTTCATATCATTCCACACTCCTTTTACACCAATATCCGAAATCAATTCTTTGAATAAACCGGCCCACCATTCGCGAACCTCAGGATTGGTATAATCAGGGAAATTACATTCACCAGGCCAAACTTTTCCTTTCATGTAAGGTCCGTCGGCTCGTTTGCAGAAATAATCTTTGTCCAATGCTTCTTGATACACCCAATATTCTTTATCAATTTTAATTCCGGGATCAATAATTACCACGGTTTTAAATCCGTCTTTGGCTAATTCGGCTACCATTCGTTTGGGTTCCGGAAAATATTCTTTGCTCCACGTAAAACAACGAAAGCCCTCCATATAATCAATATCCAAATAAATCGCATCACACGGAATTTGTAATTTCCGAAAGGTCGAAGTAATTTCTTTTACTTTACTTTCGGGATAATAACTCCATTTACATTGATGATAACCCAATGTCCACATCGGTGGAAGCTCTGGTTTCCCGGTAAGATGGGTGTAATTTGTCACCACATCTTTCATTTTCGGACCATAAATGAAATAATAATTCATCTCCCCTCCTTCAGCCCAAAAGCTAGTGACGTTTCTTCGTTCGTGACAAAAATCGAAAAATGTTCTGAAGGTATTATCAAAAAAGATTCCGTAAGCTTTGTTGTGGTGCAATCCTATGTAAAACGGTACCACTTTATACAACGGCTCTTGATCGCGATGAAAAGCATATTGGTCGGTAGCCCAATTTTCAACTCGTTTTCCTTTTAAGTTTAAATGGGTGGCTTTATCGCCCATCCCATAGTAACATTCGCCATCATTGGCTTTCTTACTCATTTTGACGATGTTTCCACCAAACTCATAACTTTCTTCCCAATGAAAACCAATTTCATCATCCAAAATTTGAAAACCTTCTAAATCAAAAATCGATACTTTGGCATTTTCTTTATTGATTTTGCATACAATTTTACTGGTGGTAATGGTATAAAAAGTTTTATGTTCTTCAACATTCAATTCATTGTAACCGTGAGATTGTCCTTTATCAATTGCATACGAGAAATCTTTATTGAAATAGCCTTTGGTGGTATAACGAAAACGGATCATACTATCACGAAGAATCGTAATCTTTAAAACCACATTATTTTCGGTATAAAAAAAGACGTTATCTACATCTTGATTAAAGGAAATTATCTTAGAAGCAAACTGATCACCTTTGTATTCTAATTCGGTATTTGTAATCATACTTTTGGGTTATAATGTTCAAATTTACAAAGTTGAACCTATTTATTTGTTTTTAATTTGAGGTTTTATTAACTCAAACGTTTGCGTTTATGGATAAAATGAAAATCCCTCTAGCTAAGAGGGATTTAAACCTGACAGGTTTTAAAAACCTGTCAGGTTTAATGATTCAAAATAATTAAAAATATTCTACTTCAAAGAAACCTTAAAAACCGAAACTCCCAAAGGTGGCAATGTCAATTCTGCCGAAAAATCTCGACCATTCCAAGCTTCTTTTTCAATTTTGATGGCTTTTTTATTGTTGATGCCACTTCCACCATATTCCACTTTATCAGAATTGAAAATTTCAGTCAATTTTCCTTTGGAAGGCAATCCGATTCTATAATTTTCACGAACAACCGGTGTAAAATTGCAAACTACAATCAAATTATCTTTGTCATCATTTCCTTTACGAATGTAACTCAACACCGCATTTTGATGGTCGGAATAATTAATCCACTCAAAACCTTCGGGATTAAATTGCTTTTCGGACAAAGCTGGATACGTTTTATACATTTCGTTTAAATCCGTAATGCATTTTTTAATTCCATCGTGAAAACCATAATTCAACAAATGCCAGTCTAAACTCCCGTCAAATTTCCACTCGGCACGTTGACCAAATTCAGCACCCATAAACAATAAATTTGTTCCCGGATGCGTGAACATATAGCCGTAAAGCAATCGTAAATTAGCAAATTGCTGCCATTCGTCGCCTGTCATTCGTCCTAAAATGGATTTTTTACCATACACTACTTCATCGTGCGAAAGCGGAAGCATAAAGTTTTCAGAAAACGCATACGTCATCGAAAATGTCAAATCATTTTGATGGTATTTTCGGTAAATCGATTCTCTTTTAAAGTATTCTAAAGTGTCGTGCATCCATCCCATCATCCATTTCATTCCAAAGCCTAATCCGCCTACTGAAGTGGGTCTTGAAACCATTGGAAACGAAGTACTTTCTTCGGCAATGGTCTGTACTCCTTCATAATTAGAATAAACCGCTTCATTAAAATCTTTTAAGAAACTAATCGTGTCTAAATTTTCTCTTCCGCCAAAAATATTCGGCTCCCACTCTCCGTCTTTTCTGGAATAATCCAAATACAACATCGAAGCTACGGCATCCACTCGCAACCCATCTGCATGGTAATGGTCGAGCCAAAACAAGGCATTGGAAATCAAAAACGAACGTACTTCATTTCTACCGTAATTGAAAACCAAACTTTTCCAATCGGGATGATAGCCTTTTCTTCTGTCCGGATGTTCATATAAATTGGAACCGTCAAAAAACCCTAAACCGTGTGCATCGTCTGGAAAATGCGAAGGAACCCAGTCCAAAATCACGCCAATGCCGGCTTGGTGCAATTTATCTACCAAAAACATAAAATCCTGCGGTTTTCCAAATCGGGAAGTTGGGGCAAAATAACCAATCAACTGATAACCCCAAGAGGGATCGTATGGATATTCCATAATTGGCATAAATTCCACGTGCGTGAAACCGGTTTCTTTGACATAATTTACCAAATCCTCCGCCAACTCTAAATAGGTTAGTGAACGATCTTGCTCTAAATTGCGTTTCCACGAACCCAAATGCACTTCATACACCGAATACGGTTTATCTAAACCATTTTTTTCTTTTCGGGAATCCATCCATTTTTTGTCTTTCCATTTGTATTCCAAATCCCAAATAACCGATGCGGTTTGAGGTGGCTTTTCGCAATACAATGCAAACGGATCCGCTTTTTCAGTGATGATGCCGTTGTTGTTGGACTGAATTTTATATTTGTATTTTGTTCCTTTATCAATGTTTGGAATAAATCCTTCCCAAATTCCGGAAGCATCCCAACGCACATTCAATGGATGTTCGCCTTGAATCCAGTAATTAAAATCGCCCACGACAGAAACCGAACGTGCAGACGGTGCCCAAACGGCAAAATAAACGCCTTTTACACCGTTGACCTCCGTGAGATGAGCTCCTAATTTTTCGTATAATCTAAAATGTTTTCCGGCTTTGAATAAGGCGATGTCAAAATCGGTGAATAAGGAATGTGGTTGTACTTGGTTCATATGTTTTAACCTTAAAGGTTTAATTTCAATTGTCTATTTTCTATACTCTTTTCTCTATTTTCTATTCTAATAATTCATAATACTCTGAATCCCCCTTAACGGTATCACCGCCCATCTCGGTCTCGAATTCAATTCATAACCCAACTCATAAACCGCTTTTTCAAGCAAACAATACTTCAATAAAAAGTCGATTTCGTGGTTGTAACCAATGTTTAAATTGCCGGATTGAGCTTTTTCAATGTAGGTTTCCAAAAAGACACCCACAAAATATTTATATAAAATTTCTCCGGCTTTAAACAATTCTTCTTGTTCAAACGGATACTTTTCTTTGTTGTTAAAAATCGTCGCATAAATGGCATAGTGAAACGAACGAAACATTCCTGCCACATCTTTCAACGGCGGTTGTTTTACTTTTCTGTCGCGAATAGTGCTTTCCGGTTCGCCTTCAAAATCTAAAATATAAAAATCATCGCCATTCACCAACACTTGTCCCAAATGATAATCGCCGTGAATGCGAATGCGTTCCGATTTCATCTTCGTCCAATCGAAATCGACAAAATGTTTTCGGACTAACTTCTTATTTTCCATGAATTGATGAGCCAACTCCAATGCTAATCCGTCTAATTTATGCAAACTGTTTTCAATGATATTCAATCGGTTTTGAAACTGATACAACATTCTATTTTTCAACCAAACGGTATAATCGCCGTTGTAAGTCGTAGGTGTAAAAGCAGTTTCGTGAATATCACTTCCTAACGCAATGTGCATTTCTGCCGTTCGCAAAGCCAAAGTTTGGATTCGTAAAAACAAACTCAGTCCAACCCAATCAATAATTTCGGGTGGAATTTCATTAATCCGCAATCGCTTAAACATTGCAATATCGGGTAATTTATCGATTTTGATTTTTTTGCGTTTCAAATTATCAAAAACACCGTCAATTTGTTCCAACATAAATTTCCACGCATCGCCTTGATTGGAAACCAATTCTTGCATCAAACCGAGCGTAATATTTCCTTCGGCCAAAGCCAAATTAATACTTCCGGTATAACGTGGTGTATTTTCAAAATGCATGCGTTCCGTCAAAAAACGACTGATTTCATAATCGGGATTGGTGCTGACATAAATGCGTCTGAAAATCTTCAACACAAACGAATCGTTGTAAATTATTGAAGTGTTACTTTGCTCTAATCCCATAAAATGAGAAGATTGATATTCTTCTTTTTCAATGGATGAACCTTTGTGAAAAACCAATTTCAATCCGGGTGTTTCTTTTGACTTTACAATATTATCAAACAACAATTTACGGAAATCTTCTTGATGTAAAGCATCAACTAAATAACCGGTTTGTTTTCCCATCACAACAGGAGCAATAACAGTGCTTGTATCTAATTCTTCTTTAGCCATAAAAGCCAAAGGCATAAAATAATGTTGGTAAAAAGCTTCTTTGAAATTCACTTCCAACAACACACCATAATAAGTGTTTTTCTTCGAAGTTATCTTAAACTGATCAACCACCTCGATATACTTTAACGTACTCGCTTTTCCGCCATACCAACGTTTGTTGATGATATAATTTTCTAAAATATCCGAAGAAAAAACCTTGACAAAATCATCATCTTCAAAACAAGTTTCCCAGGTTGTTTTAAATTCGAATGTACTGGTAAAAGTATCTTGGTTGGTTGTATTCATTATCGTTCAATTTTAAATAAATGAAATGGTAAAGCAGGATGTAATTCAACAAAATTCCACTCTCTATCCCAATAGTAACTGTTTCCGGTGATTAAATCGGTCACTTTAACGGGCTGATTTCCAATTTCTTCCAAAGGTAAACGAACAACGGCTTGCAACGGATTTTGTGCATTCAAACTACAAATCATCAACGTATGATCAGTTTTGGCATCATTAAATTTATAATACGCAATCAACTGTTCGTTATCCGTTTTACAAAAAATAATATTATTGGTTTGTTGCAAGGATTCTTGCTGTTTTCGTAGGTGATTGATGCGAGTAATCAAAGTAGTCAACTTATTTTTAGCTTCCCAATCCCAATGATATACTTCGTATTTTTCTGAATTCAAATATTCTTCTTTACCTTTTGCCATTGGTTGATGAACCAAATATTCATAAGCCGGACCATAAATTCCAACACTTGAACTCAATGTAGCTGCAAGAAAATATTTCTGTAAATAAACCGATTCATTTCCGGTTTGCAATGCAAAAGGCAAAATATCCGGAGTATTGGGCCAGAAATTCGGACGGAAAAACTCTTTTTGTTCCGTTTGTGTTAATTCTGTTAAGTATTCAATCAATTCGGCTTTTGTATTTCGCCACGTAAAATAAGTATACGATTGTGTAAATCCTTGTTTCGCCAATTCATTCATGATTTTCGGACGAGTAAACGCTTCCGACAAAAACAACACATCCGGATGTTTTTTCTTAATCTCGCCAATTAACCAACCCCAAAAATAAAACGGTTTTGTATGCGGATTATCCACACGGAAAACGCGAATTCCACATTCTTCAACCCAAAATAAAGCAACATCTAACAATTCTTTCCACAAGTTTTTCCAATCGCCGCTTTCAAAATAAATCGGTTGAATATCTTGGTATTTTTTGGGTGGATTTTCAGCATATTGCACGGTTCCGTCCGGACGCCATTTGAACCATTGCGGAAAATCTTTCACATAAGGATGATCGGGAGCAGCTTGCAATGCATAATCCATCGCCACTTCAATGCCCATCGATTGGGCTTTTTTAACTAACGCTTTAAAATCGTCTATCATTCCCAATTCAGGGTGAGTTGATTTATGTCCGCCATGCTTGGAACCAATTCCCCACGGCGAACCCACATCACCTTTTTCAGCCGTAGTGGCATTGTTTTTTCCTTTGCGATTCACTTCACCAATCGGATGAATCGGCGGAAAATACAACGTATCAAAACCCATTTCGGCTACACGTGGCAATAATCGTTCGCAATCTTTAAAGGTTCCATGTTTCCCGGGAGTTTCTGAAGCTGAACGTGGAAAAAATTCATACCAAGTGCTGAACAAGGCTTTTTTTCTATCCACATAAACTTTCAATTCCGCAGAAGAATTCGCTAATGTTCGAGTTGGGTATTTCTTAAAAATCTGATGTAATTCATCCGACAACGCAATTTCAATCGCTGAATCATATAATTTAGCATCTTGAAATGCTTTGATGACGGAATTCAAATAGGCTTTTTCCTCTTTCGTAACTTCTTTCAAAATCGCTTGGCAGTACTCAGCTCCTTCCAACAACTCCGATTTCACATGTTGATTGTCTTTAATTTTTCGTTCGGCTCCGTGTTGCCAATTCAAGGCATAATCCACCCAACCTTCAATAAAATAGGAGTAAAATCCTTGCTTTTCAACAATAAATTCAGCTTCCCATTCGTCATTTTCAGTCGGAGACATTCGCACTTCACTCCATTTTTTATCTTTTTCGTGTTTAAATTTCACACAACATTCTACCACATCGTGACCGTCGGCAAAAACATGGGCAGATACAATAACTTTTTGATTTACAATACGTTTAATATAAAAAGAACCTCCATCAAGTTGAGGCTTCACACTTTCAATAATGATACGCGTTTGATTTTGCATTTTAAGTAATTTTTATGAACTCTAAATTTATAAAAAATAATTTTAAATCATACCTTGGCATAAAATTTATTGAAATGTCAAAAAAAACCAAATCTGACAATCAATCCTTGCAGATTCCTAAACCAATTCTATTAAACGCTAAATTTTTACAAGCAATTTCACCAAAATTGGCTACTCGTTTTGCAGCAAAACTTTTTACAACTCCCATAAAATATAAGATACCGAAACGCGAATTTCAAATGGATAAACAAAGTGTTCAAAACGATGTTTTGATTCCGTCCATCAATAAAACCATAAAAACCTACCAATATGGTAACAGTCCAAAAAAGATTTTACTCGTTCACGGTTGGTCAGGTCGCGGAACTCAATTAGTCAAAATAGCTGATAAACTCATTGAAATGGGGTATGCCACAGTGAGTTTTGATGCCCCGGCTCACGGCAAAAGCAAAGGAAACTCGTCAATTATGACCGAATTTATTGTGAGTATACATGAACTGGATAAACAATTCGGCCCTTTTGAATATGCCATCGGTCATTCGTTAGGTGGCATGTCCATCATCAACGCCATCAAACAAAACCTGAATGTCAAAAAAGCCGTAATTATAGGTAGTGGCGACTTGATTCAGGATATCATCACCGATTTTATTGAAAAATTACAGCTCAAACCCGAAATCGGCAATCGAATGCGTGAACATTTTGAACGGAAATTCGGAGAATCCATGAACAATTATTCCACATCAGTGGTGGCAAAAAATGTTGAAACGCCGGTTTTTATCATTCATGACGAAGATGATTCCGATGTAAATGTAAAATGTGCACACAATATTCACAACCATCTAAAAAACAGTAAACTAATGATAACCAAAAAATTAGGTCATCGAAAAATACTTGGAAACGAAAAAGTAATCGAAGAAATAATTACTTTTATTAGGAGCTAATCCGGCTATTCGCTGCAACTCCTCGGCCTTCAAACTATTTTTCTACCTCTTTTTCGTGGCTTCCTTTGGTCGCCCCAAAAAGTGAAGAAAAACTAGCTTTCAGTCCTGCGGGGTTTCCGCTACTATCCGGGCTAGAATATGTGCCAAAAAGGAATAATGATGATAATATAGGTTTAGCCACGAATTACTCGAATTTCACAAATTTTATTCGTTTTAAATTCGTGCTAATAAGTGTAATTCGTGGCTAAATAAAAAAGTTAAGCTCTGTGAAATAAATAATCCGTGTTAATTCGTCAAATTCATGTCAAAAAAAAACAGCTATGAAAAAATTAATGTTAATCGTGTCAATCTTTACCTTAACAGCATGTCAAGGCCAAAAAAAGGAAACTAAAAAACCATTCAAAGTCGTCAAAACCGAAGCCGAATGGAAAGCCGAACTCACACCCGAACAATACGAAGTTCTACGTAAAAAAGGAACTGAAAGAGCTTTTACCGGTGAATATTGGAATCACTTTGAAGAAGGACAATACGTTTGTGCTGCCTGTGAAAATCCATTATTTACTTCCGAAACCAAATTCGAATCCGACTGCGGTTGGCCTTCTTTTGACCAAGCCATCAAAGGTTCTGTAATCTATGAAAATGACTATAGTTTTGGAATGTCTCGTGTAGAAGTCATGTGTGCCAACTGTGGCGGTCATCTTGGTCATGTTTTCAACGATGGTCCAAAAGAAACAACCGGAAAACGTTTTTGTACCAACTCTGTTTCTGTTAAATTTAAACCCAAAACAAAATGAGTTATAAAGTCCAAAAAACTGAAGAAGAATGGAAAGCTCAATTAGGCTTAGAAAAATACAAAATCCTCCGCCAAAAAGGAACAGAATTTCCACACACCGGTCAATACAACCTCCATTTTGAAAAAGGTACTTATTGTTGTGCCGGTTGTGGAGAACCACTATTTGAAAGTTCAACTAAATTCAACGCACATTGTGGCTGGCCATCTTTTGATCAATCCATCCCGGGAAAAGTGGAATACATCAAAGACACTTCCCACGGAATGATTCGCACTGAAATCCTTTGCTCTTCATGCGGCGGACATCTCGGTCACGTCTTCGATGATGGTCCTACTGAAACCGGAATTCGTTATTGTGTAAATTCGCTTTCACTTAATTTTAAAGAATAAAATAAATCAAATTTAAATTAAACACAACCAGCATCAAAATAGATTTAAAATTCTTATTTAAGTAATTGCATTTACTTAAAAAAAATGGAATAGATAAATAGAAATAATCTATTTTACAAACTCAACATAATCAACTTCAATAGTAAAAGGGCCTTCTTTTTTATCGGTTGTTATGATTCCAAGCCTAACAATATTTTTTAAACTTGAATTTTTTAACATATTACCTGTAGGTTCTCCTATTTGATACTCTTTAAAATCTTTGAAATATATAGTAATTACTTCCCAAGTGTTTTCTTTTGTTGAATTGAAATCACCTTTAAAATTGGGTGATGTCCAATTTCTACTTTCTTCTAAAGTAAAAGCAAATTTTTGTTTACTAGATTTAAATCTTATTTTTACACCTTTGTAATCTGTCAAATCAAAATTTTCATACTTAGTTTTAATTGAAGAAAAACCACCATAGTTATCTAATGATATGTTACCCGTTAATAAAAATGAATCATCTAAATACTCCAATTTAGATTTTGAAACACCCCCCATAATGTTATCTGATATAAGTATCCAATCTTTGTTCTTCCCATTGGTCTTTCCAAAGTCAATAACCAAATCAGCTGAATAAAAAAAGAATAAAAAAAAGGTAAGTATAATATGCAATTTCATTTAAGTTTTTTATTTTAATTCATTGTTGTCAGATAAAAAAGAAGCCAAATTAATGGCTTCTTTAAAGTAATCGTAAATTTGTGTTGCGAAACATAAAAAACGATGAGTAAAAGTAGTTATTTTTCTAGTAAATCTGTTTTCGGACAGCTGATTTCTTTAATCGATGATAAAAAAATTAAA
>CALRRY020000037.1:0-27606 GCA_943370635.1 Variovorax paradoxus | reverse complement strand
GACTAATCACTAATGACTCAGAGCTAATCACTAAAACTTAAGGTGGTTATTGCGGCGGGGCTCACCTCTTCCCATTCCGAACAGAGAAGTTAAGCCCGCCTGCGCAGATGGTACTGCATTTTGTGGGAGAGTATGTCGCCGCCTTCTTTCAGTGAGTCCTGACTTATAGTCAGGACTCATTTTTTTTATAGGTGCGACGCAGTTCGGGCAAAGCCCTTCGTGTCGCCGCCTTCTTTTAAAAACCCTTCATCTATCGGTGAAGGGTTTTTTGTTTTTTAAATAATGCCACAAAGAAAAAAAAAATCACGAAGTTTTTGGTAACAAGTTGAAGGTTGTAGGTTCAACGAAAGGCAGACCAAAATATTCTCTCACAGAAAGCACGGAAAACATTGAAAGGGATTGCATTGCCAGATCGCTATAGCTCGTGTCCTGGTATATAAGAATGAAGATTAATGGGGAACTTGAACTAAAGACTGTGATTCTTTTGGTAATTTATTTGTTTTGAAGTACTTTGATGCACTGAACTTGCGTGAGGGATAGTAGCGGAAAGCCCACAGAGAGGAGATACGACGAACGAGGACTTGTAGCGAATAGCCCGACCCTTGTGGTCACGCCCAAATTATAATTAAGTATTTGTTTCTAAGTCTTTTATATAATCTTCATATTCATAAAAGAAATACTCAAAAGATTCCATTTTTTCGGCAAAAAAGCAGAAAATTGTATTCCAAGTGGATTTGTTATTGATGCTGATGTTATCAATTTCAACCCAAATGCGGCTAATAATTTTTCCGTTTTCTAGTTGGAAGTTTTTTTCGAAGTTAGCATCTTGTAAATAGTTTTCTAAAAGGATGGTTTTAAGCGATTCTATTTTTTCAAAATAAATTTTGCGGTGCTCCTCGTCTTTGGGTTCAATATCAAGAGAAACGATTGCTTTCTTATTGTCAGCGTTGAATTTAAACGTTACATCTTTTATTTTGGTATTATAAAGCAACCACTTTTTTGGGTATTTTTGGGCGAAAGTGATCCAAAATTCACGTTTTATTTTTTGTGCTTCTTCTTTACTGAACATTATTCAATGATTTTGGCTTTAATTTTAATATTAAAAAGAGGATATTCACCTTCATCTGTTTTTTGTTGAGCAATTTCGTCTAAAACATCAAAACCTTTGGTTATTTTTCCAAAAACGGTATGTTCACCATCCAAATGATGTGCTCCACCTTTATTTTGTACAAAATAAAATTCAAATGGATTACTTAATTTATCCGGATTGTTTTCCCACGATCTTGCTGAGGCAAGTGCACCGTAGTGATGTTTTAATGATTTGTTGAATTCAGCAGGGATAAAATACTTTCCAATATTTTTCCTTTCTTTTTGAGTGATGGTTTCATCTGAATTTCCGCCCTGGACTATAAAATTTTTCACCACTCTATGAAAATAGGTTGTGTTGAAGTAATTCTTTTTTACTAAATAAATAAAATTGGCTCGATGCAAAGGAGTTTTGTTATATAATTCTATTTCAATATTACCATAAGAACATTCAATTAACACTCTTGTTTCTTTATTTTGTTCACCATACCATGTTAAAAAATCTACTACATTATCATCTGTAATTATAACCGTATTTAAATCATATTTTGGTTTTGGAGCAACATTGTTCTCTTTATTTGTTTTATTTTTTTGTTCTAAACTTTTTTCTGTAGTATCTTTAGAATTGTTTTGACAGGAAAGCATAATCAAAACAAATAGGTAGAATAGTAAATTATGGATTTTCATCACTTTTTAAAATATGTTCCAAAAATAGCAAAAGAAACGCTACCTGCTGCATCTGCTCATTTAAAAATGGCTCCAGTTCAAAGAATAGAAATGTTAAAAGAGCTGAATGTTGAAAGTAAGCATCCAAGAAAAGCAGCGGTAATGATGCTAATCTATCCAAAATCAAGTGAAACTCATTTAGTTTTAATTGTTCGAACTACATATCCAGGTGTTCATTCCTCACAAATTGCATTTCCGGGAGGAAAGGTTGAAAAAGAAGACGAATCATTGGCTAAAACTGCTTTAAGAGAGACGGAGGAAGAAATTGGAGTTCATCAATCAAAAATTGAAATCATAAAATCATTTACAGAAGTATATATTCCGCCAAGTAATTTTCTAGTTTTTCCTTTTTTAGGCATCAGTCAATCTGAATTAATTTTTTCAATTCAAGAAGACGAGGTAGCCGGAATTATTGAACTATCATTAAAAGACTTTTTGGATGATAATAATATTGTAATGAGAAAGTTAACAACATCTTATGCCAATGAAATTGATGTTCCTGCTTTTTTGGTAAAAGAACACATTGTTTGGGGTGCTACAGCAATGATGATGAGTGAATTAAAAGAAACTATTAAAAAGGTTCTTTAATTGTCTGTAATTTCATAAATTCGCAATCAATTTTTTCAATTTATTCTATAATGGGATTATTCAAAAGAAATCCATTTGGTCATATTTTGCTTTTAAAAAAGTGGCTCATCCGTATTTTTGGGGTGATGACACATCAACGTTATCGTGGCTTCAACGAAATGCATATTGAAGGTTCAGAGATCATAAAAAATTTACCTGAAACTAATGTGTTGTTTATTTCCAATCATCAGACCTATTTTGCCGATGTGGTTGCTATGTTTCATGTGTTTAATGCTAGTTTAAGTGGAAGAGAGGATAACATTAAAAATGTAGGTTACTTATGGCAACCAAAGCTTAATATTTATTATGTTGCCGCTAGTGAAACCATGAAAGAAGGATTATTGCCAAGAATTTTAGCGTATGCCGGAGCTATCACAGTAGAAAGAACTTGGCGTTCGAAAGGAAAAGATATTAAAAGAGAAGTTAATCCAAACGATACTGAAAATATTAAAATTGCCTTAGAAGACGGTTGGGTGATAACTTTTCCACAGGGCACAACACGTTCATTCAAACCTGTTAGAAAAGGAACAGCACATATCATAAAGCAACACAAACCTATTGTGGTTCCCATCGTTATTGACGGATTTAGACGTTCTTTTGACCGTAAAGGACTTCGAATTAAGAAAAAAGGAATACTTCAATCGATGGTAATCAAAGAGCCACTTCAAATTGATTATGACAACGAATCCATCGAAGAAATCGTAGAAAAAATTGAGTTTGCCATCGAACAACATCCTTCGTTACTTAAAGTAATTCCGGTAGAAGTATTGGAAGAACAAAAAGAATTGGATAAAAAAAGAATGTGGGAGTATTAAAAATCTATTTTCTTTAATTCTTCAAAATTCTTGTGTAAACGCTTCATTAAAAAGCCATAAATCAATTTATAAAACAGCCAAAACAATCCAAAAGTTAGGGCAAAAAGAACAAAGTAGGTTAACCCAATTATGATCCAAAAAACTTGAGGATTAACATCTTTTGTGCTATCAATTAAGGAGTTAATGTTCGGGTCATAAATGATTTGTGAAATAACAACAATGATAAAAATAAATGCAAACATTCCTAAGTTATACCAAATATAATATTGAACTGTTTTGCGGGTTTTAATGATAGAATTCATTAATTTTTTTACTGTATCTGTTGTTGAAATCGTTTTGAAATTTTTATAAAACATAAAAATAAAAAAGATTACAACTGCATAATTTAAAACGGAAATTACTTTGAAAAGCGTATCGATATGATACATTTCTAACGTTTTAAGATAATTTTCATCTACAAAAAATAAACCAATAACTGACCATAATAAAAATTCAGCAATACTAATCATCAAAATCCATTTTACAATGGAAGATGATCGTTTGTGAATCATTTTATAAATTTGGTTCTCCGTCACTTGTTCGTAAACATGCGGATCTTTTTTCCAAGCTTTTTTTAATAAATCTAATTCCTCAGTCATATTCCTACGGATTTACTATTTTTTTTAATTTTCCTTTAATTCTGTTCATTTTCACTCGTGCATTTACTTCGCTGATTCCCAATGTTTCAGCAATTTCTTCATAATCTTTGTCTTCCAAATACATAAACACTAAGGCTTTTTCAATGTCATTTAACTGCTGAACGGCTTTGTATAATAGTTTTATTTGTTCTTCTTCTTCAAAATTATAGTCATCTGGAGCAATAAATTGTTTTTTACCTTCCATGTCGGTCGTGGCAATCGATCGGGTACTTTTTCGATACAATGTAATGGCAGTATTTAACCCCACACGATACGCCCAAGTAGAAAATTTGGAGTCGCCCCTGAATTTCGGATAAGCCTTCCACAACTGAATGGTGATTTCCTGGAATAAATCATTGTGAGCATCTTCACCCGACGTGTACAAACGACAAATCTTGTGAACGATGTTCTGATTTTCCTTTAATTGCGTAACAAAAGATTGCTCCAGTGAATTACTCATGTGATGTTAGTAGTCGGATGGTGAAATTTGTTACAAGATAGTATTTTTTTCAAAAGCTAATCCCGCTATCCGTTCCAAGCTTTTTTGTCTTGTTGCGTTTTTCTAAAGCATAAAAAGAGTCCCGATAGCTATCGGGATTGGTCGCTTTTTTTTGCCAAGAAAAAATGCAACAATCCCGCAAAAGGCTTTCTTCCGAAGCTTCGGGACTATCGGGGCTATTTTCGTTGTCAGGTTTCAAGTTTCAGGTTTCAGGTTTCAGGTTTTCCGATACTTCGTGCTATGTTTTCTTCGTGGCAAAATCACAAACCCAAAAATAATAAATTTCAGTTAAATTCTAACCATACAAAAAACGAATAATTCATCAAATGTTAAAACTCACTATCTTTGCGACACAAAATCTCAGTAGCTCAGTGACTCAGCAACTCAGTAACTCAAAACTATGAATATCCCAAATACCAATCTTCCCAGAATCGTCATCATCGGTGGCGGATTTGCGGGAATTGCTCTCGCCAAAAGCCTCAAAAATAAACGGGTACAAGTCGTATTAATCGACAAACACAATTACCATACATTTCAACCGCTTTTGTATCAAGTGGCCACAGGCGGACTCGAAGCCGGATCCATTGCTTATCCCATCCGAAAAGTGGTGCAGGAATATCAAAATTTTTACTTTCGTTTGGGTTTCGTGAATGAAATTGATACCCAAAACCAAAAAGTTTTGGCTGATATTGGTGAATTGAGATATGATTATTTAGTTATTGCTACCGGTTCTAAAACTAATTTTTTTGGCAACAAAGAAATCGAACGCAATAGCGTGGCGATGAAAACTATTCCGCAATCGCTCAACATTCGCAGTTTGATTCTCGAAAATTTTGAACAAGCGTTGTTGACCAACGATATTCATGACCGACATAGTTTAATTAATTTCGTACTTGTGGGTGGCGGACCGACCGGAGTGGAATTAGCCGGAGCTTTGGCCGAAATGAAAAAAGCCATTCTTCCCAAAGATTATCCCGATTTGGATGTGCGAAAAATGCAAATCAACCTCATTCAATCCAGCGATCGAATTTTGGATTCCATGAGTGAAAAATCATCGCAAGAGGCAGAAGATTTTCTTATCAATTTGGGCGTAAATGTGTGGAAAAATGTTCGTGTGACCGGTTACGACGGCATTACTGTGACAACCAATACTGATTTAACTTTTAATTCAGCCACGGTGATTTGGACAGCCGGTGTGCAAGGAGCATTACCTTCCGGAATTGATTCCAATGCCATTATTCCTAGAGCGGAACGTTTAAAAGTAAATGAGTTCAACCAAGTAGAAGGCTACGACAACATTTTTGCCATCGGAGATATTGCGGCGATGATTTCAGAACAAAACCCAAAAGGACATCCGATGATGGCACAACCGGCGATGCAACAAGGTAAATGGTTGGGTGAAAACATCGTAATGAAAATTAATAAACAAGCACTCAAACCTTTTGTTTACAACGACAAAGGGTCAATGGCAACTATTGGCAGAAACAAAGCTCTTGTGGACTTACCTAAATTTCATTTTAGTGGTGTTTTTGCATGGTTTGTTTGGATTTTTGTGCACTTGTTTTCGCTTATTGGATTTAAAAACAAAGCGGTGGTGTTAACCAATTGGATTTACAATTACATCCGTTTAGATCGCGAAGGAAGATTGATTATCAGACCTTTTAAAAAGAAAGATGTGACGTCTTTTGTAGCGGACGAGGTGTAAGTAGGCAGTGCAGTTTTTAGTACTCAGTTTATCCTGCCTATTAAAAACTGCTTACTGAACACTTCTCTCCATCCCAATCATCAAACCTACAAATTTGCTATAGCCTTCCAAACCATCTTTTTGTTTGTTGAATTTCAAAAAATTGTCGTAAAAGGTTTTGAAAATAGGTTCCAAAAACGTTTCGTATTCTTCATGAAATCGTTTGCTTTCTTCAAAGTTTTTAAGAATTCCGGGATTGAGTAACGGTAGAAATTTTTCACTTCGCCCATCTTCAATGCGTTCTAAATTCCGTAAACAATGTTTCACGGCAAAACTGTAACCGGAATATTGAAAGTAAATATCTTCACTTCTTATGGAAGCTAAAAATCCGATAAAATTAGCTTCACTTTCGCTGGCGTACCCAATTTGATGAGCCATTTCGTGTAACGTAGTAGTTGGAAAATTATACTTCGGCAAACAATCATTCACTTGAGCTTCATTGGTAAATGGATTCAAATAACCTCCAAATCCCATATAACTTAACGGAACACTGATTAATGATGGTTTGATGCTTGGTTTTTCATATTTTAAAAAAGGAAATTCTTTTTCAACCGATGTATAACTTTTCACACTCAACTCGAAAATTTCCTGAGTGGAGTAGGGAACAACCACTTTCACCGAATCATTTTTCGTAATTTGTTGGTGAATGGTATTCGTTTTTTCTATCAATTTTATGGTAAAAGCTTCTAATTCTTCGGTTGAATATTCTTTGTCAATTTCCAGTTTTTCGTACATTGGAATGCGATGATAATTGGTTGCCCATAACAAATGAAACAGAAAATAAAATACGGAAGCAAAACTGACAATCTTTAGCAAATTATCTTTCCAACTGATTTTCCATGTTTTTCTCACTTTCCAAAACCATCGGAAAACCAAAAACAAAACGATTCCGTAAAGTAAATCACCAATAGAAAGAGTAGTAAATCCGAACGTAGTTCTAGAAATTTTTGAAATGATTGGATACATTCCATTACTGTAATATTCTTCTATAAATTTTGGAAATATTGAAGCGATTTTTAATACAATGATTTGTATCAAAAGCAAAAGTGGTAGGATGTATTTTTTCTGAATCATAGTTGGTCAAATATATGAAAAGGTCTTGGGTAATTGGTAATTGCTAAAAGGTTTAGCGAAATTTTAATAAAATTAACTTCTTTATTTAGAATAAATAAGAATAATATTTTTACCTTTGTGGCATCATTTTTCAATCATGGGAAAAGCAAAAAAATCCGAAAAAGTAATTTATTTCTGCGACGGCAAAAAATGCTGTAAATACAACAAAGAAATCAAAGATTGTCTGAAGGATTTAGTTAAAGACAATGGCTTAAAAGAAAAAGTTGCTATTGAAAAAATGAAATGCCAAGGCATGTGTAAACAAGCCCCTATTTTGTGTATTCACAAAAACGAATGTGTGGGCAAGGTTTCTACTAAGGAGGCTAAAAAACTCTTCGAGAAGCATATCGCATAAATTTCAACACAAAATTAACTATCTTTGTTCTATGAGTTTAGAGCAATCAAAAATTGATAGTATTAAAAAGTATTTTAAAACAAAACCTGTTTTAAGAGCCTATCTATTTGGTTCCTATTCAAGAAATACAAACGATAAAGATAGTGATGTCGATTTGTTAGTTGAACTGGATTATTCCCAAAAAATTGGTTTACAGTTTGTTCAGATGAAATTGGATTTAGAGCAAATTCTAGAATCAAAAGTAGATTTAGTTTCTTCTAAGTCCTTATCAAAACATATTCTACCTCAAGTTGAAAAAGAAAAAAGTTTGATCTATGCGAGGTAATCTAGGTGATTCAGCACGAATTAATCATATTCTTGATGCTATTGTAGAAATTGAAACCTATATTTCGGGTATATCTTTTGAAGATTTTTCAAACAATTCAATGATGGTTTATGCCTGCATTAAACAATTAGAAATTGTTGGAGAAGCAGCAAATCATTTATCAAATTCAATTACTTCGAAATATCAAGATGTAGAATGGAAACAAATTGTTGGGCTAAGAAACGTCTTAGTTCACGAGTATTTTGGTGTGGATGTAAACGTGGTTTGGGATGTAATACAATACGATTTACCACATTTTAAAACTTCTGTTTTAATTATTCAAGAAGCAATTTAAATACAAAAAACTCTTCGAGACGCATATCGCATAATTTTTATTTCTTCTTATTTTATAAGTATTTTACATTTTCTAATTCTGTTATTGGTTCAATTTCTTTGTAACTTTGCATTACTGAAAAAACTCAGCAACTCAGCATCTCAGTAACTCAGCAACTCATAAAAAATGAACCAAGAAATCAGAAACTTAGCACCCAAAGCACTTTGGAATAAATTTGCCGACCTAAACGCTGTTCCTCGTCCATCAAAAAAAGAAGAACGCGTGATTGCTTTTATGATGGATTTCGGTAAGCAATTAGGTTTGGAAACCATGAAAGATGCCGTCGGAAATGTCATCATCAAAAAACCAGCTACTGCAGGATTAGAAAATAGAAAAACCATCGTGATGCAATCGCATTTAGACATGGTGCATCAAAAAAATAACGATACGACTTTCGACTTTGACACGCAAGGAATTGAAATGTATGTGGATGGCGATTGGGTTCGTGCCAAAGGAACTACTCTTGGAGCCGACAACGGTTTAGGAGTAGCGACTATCATGGCGATTTTAGAAAGCAAAGACATTCCGCATCCGGCCATTGAAGCCCTTTTTACCATTGACGAAGAAACCGGCATGACCGGAGCCATGGGATTAAAAGGCGGTTTGTTGAATGGAGAAATTCTCTTGAATTTAGATACCGAAGAAGATGATGAAATTGATATTGGTTGTGCCGGTGGTGTAGATGTAACCGCAACCCGAAGTTATCAAGAAGAAGAAACTCCTGAAAATTCGTTGGCTTTCATCATTACCGTAAAAGGTTTAAAAGGAGGTCATTCCGGGATGGATATTCACAAAGGTTTGGGTAATGCCAACAAAATCATGAACCGTTTGTTGTTTGATGGTTTTGAGAATTTCGGTTTGCAAATTGCAGAAATTAATGGCGGAAGTTTACGTAATGCCATCCCAAGAGAAAGTGTGGCCAAAGTGATTATCTCGGCAATTTATGAAGGAGCTTTTCAATTGGATATGCAAGAAGTAATTGATGATATAAAAAGAGAATTTAAAACCACTGAACCGAATTTAACCATTGAAATCACCGAAACCGAATTACCGGAAAAAGTAATGGAATTAGGTGTTCAAGAAGGATTTATTCGTGCGATTTATGCAGCTCATAACGGCGTGTATCGCATGAGTGCCGATATGGCCGATTTGGTGGAAACCTCCAATAATATTGCGAAAGTAACCGTGAAAGACGGACAAATCTCCGTGCAATGTTTAACGCGTTCTTCGGTGGAAACGTCTAAATTTGATTTAGCAAATGCCTTGCGTTCTGCCTTTGAATTAATGGGTTGCGAAGTGACTTTTACCGGCAGTTATCCGGGTTGGACACCCAATGTGAACTCACAAATCTTAGATGTTTTAGTGAATATTTACGAAAAACAAAACGGAACAAAACCCAATGTGGTAGCGTGTCATGCCGGTTTAGAATGTGGAATTTTAGGAACAAATTACCCGAACATGGATATGATTTCGTTTGGCCCAACGATTCACGGGGCTCACTCTCCGGATGAACGTGCCTCGATTTCATCGGCACAAAAATATTGGAAATTTGTGTTGGAGATTTTGGAGAATATTCCGGTGAAAGGGTGAGAATATAGAGCATAGAATATAGAAAATAGAGAATCCCGATGAAAGTCGGGATTTTTTTGTTTTGTACTTTAGTAATGGAGTAGCTATTAACAATTTTTTTGAACGTGTCGCTGCTTAATAATGTTGCCGATCTAAGCTAGCTAAGTTATCATTACCAAGATAATATTTCGTCGTGTAACAAGAACATACAGCATCAAAAATCTCGGCAATATCTTGAAACTGCTGTTACCAGCTGCCTTTGTTTTGAACGAAACTTTCCCATCTTAATTTGTTTTCATTTAAATCTTCTTCTCTAGAGTAAAATGATTCTTCATTTTTTAAAAAAAGATTTAGTTGATTGTAAACAATATAAAGTTTTTTACCTTCAATAACTTCACTAGATATAACCTCGCCAATTTTTTTTCTCCAAATCTCAGTTAAAATAAAATGTGCAATTATTCCTTTATCATTATCAGTTAATAAAGAAATCAATTGAGGTGTTACTTTCTTTCCAAGTTTAACAATTTCATTACCAGTTTCACTTCTCATTTCAGCACCCCAAATACGCCCAGTCGTAACGACTATTTGACTATTATTAATAGTATCAGAAAGCTCATCGAAACTTTTATTTTGCCCGATTGAAATTTGAAAAAAAAGGATTAAGAAAGTTGAAATAAATATCTTCATAATTCAAGGGATTTGTATAAGGTTGCAGCGGAATGGCTTATATGTCTGATAAAATCAATTTTATATTCTCCCAAATATAGAAAATACAATCAAATTCTCAACAAAAAAACCACCAATTAACCAATCAAAAATAAGCAAATCTTGAACTATCAAACACCCACCAAATCTTGATGCTTTGTTTGCGAAGAATAAATTTCCTTTCCATCATAATCAAACAACGCACTACAATTCATCACGTTTGGAATGTTGTCAAGTTTACAGAGTAAAGCGATTACCGCTTCTAAACCGTTAAATAAAACCTTTTTGCCTACCTTTTTTGAGGAAAAAGTGGTGTGGTGAAGGGGAAGCTGATATCCACACGCTTGCAAGAACGTTTTTTCAATTTCCAATAGTTCCAATGGGGAATAGCCATTGAATTTTCTCTCCAGTCGCTGGTGAACTATTCCAACATAGTTTAATTGTAAGCTGCCATTAGCATCTGAAAACTCTTTCCAATAGGGTTTATGGTCTAAAATGGTTCCCACTGCACAATGCTGAAACGACAAGGGTTTTAAGTTGTTTTCGTGAAATGCTTTATACAATTTATTGACGGCCTCATTAAATCTTTTTGAAGTTTCCATGACGTAATAGTTTGAATAAAGTCAAATTTAAGCATAATTTCATAACCATGCATGGAACAATCGTTAACTTTTCACGACAAAATTAGTCTGCTTTCTTAAACGGAAAACCTTGTTTTTTTCCATCACCACTAATTTCTGCATACAAACTGTCTTTGTTGACTAATTTATAGGTGATTTTTTTAGGAAAATCGTGTGCGGGATTTTCAAAAACTAAATAATCAGAAGTAGAAGAAGTGAGTTTAAATGCCACCGGTTTTTCTTCATTTTGATTAGGAACGGATACGATATAAAATAAATCATTCTCTTGTTGTTCCAATCGAACAATTTCGGCAAATAACGTGTCTTTTCCAATAATGAAATAACTTTCACCTACCAAAACAGAGTCATTTTCTATTTTCCATTCTTCGGAGAAAATTCCCTCAGGCGTTTTATTTTCCCATCGACCTAAAAACCAGTTGGCTTTTTCTACTTCTGAAAAAGTAGATTTTTGTTGGCAGGAAATAATGAGAGCAAGTATAAAAAGTAGTGAAGCTGTTTTTTTCATGAAAAGATAATTTTAGATTTAACTGGATTGACAAACAAAAATCTGCTTTTCATAATCTGACTGAAAAACTTCTTCTTCAAATGACCCAAATTTGTGCAAAATGGTAAAATTTTTCCATTGAAGATAGGCATCCAATTCTTGAGGAAAATACATTCGCATATCTAAATTTTGAGTTGAATCAAATGTTCCATTGATTGAATAATGCCATTCAATCCGATTAATTTGAGTGTCTTTTTCATATTTCATCTGCTGTTTAATCGAAATGGCTCTACCATCTTTTGTGGAAAAGGAAGCTATTTCATTTACCTCTTTTTCATGTTCTACGATGTATTGAATATTAGGATTGTAACAGTCAAACAAAAATAAACCGTCTTTTTTGAGATGCTTTTTTACCACCTCAAAAACGGCCAATAGGTCTTCATTTTGATACAAATGATGAATGGAATTAAAAGGAATGAAAATGAGGTCAAACTTTTCATCGATATCCAAAAACCTAATGTCAGCTTCAATGTAATTTATTTCAACATTTGCTTGAGCGGCATTCTTTTTGGCTTGTTCCAGCATTGATGGCATAATATCGACACCGGTAAGATTATATCCTTGTTTTGCCAATGGAAGGGTTAATCGACCGGTTCCACAGCATAATTCTAAGATTTTTACTCCTTCATTTTTGGGTAACCATTTGGTATAAAAAGGTAAATCATTCAATCCCGCATTCATGTTATCGTACATGTTGGGGTCATAAATTAAATCACCTACTTTGTAATCAGGATGTGTTTTTTCTTTCAAAATTAAATTTCGTATTAATTAATTCTATAATTGACTAATGTACTAAATATTATTTCAAAGGTTGAATTACTTTCTACACAATTTTCTTCCGACCACCGCTGTGTCATTTCGACGCAGGAGACTCGAGCAATAGCGAACAGGCGAAGCAAATCTCACCTCAAAAGTCAAAATTATTCACTAACTAAATAAATGATTTAAAAATTCAAATTTAGGGTTGGAATTTCTAATTAAATCTAATTTCTTTTCACGTCTCCACTTTTTTAATTCTTTCTCTCTAGCAATAGCTTCTTCTATCCATGTGTACTTTTCATAAAACACTAAAAATTCTAAATTATATTTAGAAGCAAATGTTGTAGTATCAGTTGTACTATTTTCTTTGTGTTGTTTGAGTCTTTCTCTTAGGTTATTTGTCACACCAATGTAATAAGTTGATCGGTACTTGTTTGTAATGATATAAACATAATAGGTATTATAACCGGTTTGAGGATTAAACATTGGAATGATTTTTATGAGTTATAAAAATAAAAAATCTTTTCTTCTATATTTTATTTTTTTCAAAATAGCGTTTACATACGATATGTGATTTCTCCTGCGTCGAAATGACACAGTCATGGGGAAGAGATTGTTTTACCATTATTTAAAAATTATTTCTAATATTCTGTGTTTGCTCAGTTATGTGATTTCTCCTGCGTCGAAATGACACAGTGGTGGGAAGAGATTGCTTTAACTTTTTTTTTAATTATTTCTATTCATATTCTGTGTTGCCCTGTTGTGTCATTTCGACGCAGGAGAAATCGCATTTCTAGATTGAGCAAATCGTTATTATTTACCATTACATTCCACTTCTAAATAGAACCCTTATTTTCTTTTCAACTTGAAACAAAAAGTCGTATTTTTGCACTCCAAAATAGAGTTATACAACTATGTTAGACAGATTACAATATGTAAAACAACGTTTCGACGAGATTTCCGATTTGATAATTCAACCGGATGTGATTGCCGACCAAAAGCGTTATGTGCAATTGAACCAAGAATATAAAACCTTAAAAGGGTTGGTGGACAAACGTGAAGAATACATCCGTTTGACGCAAAATATGGCAGAAGCCAACGAAATTATTGCCGATGGCTCAGATGCCGAGATGGTAGAAATGGCCAAAATGGAATTGGACGATGCCAAACAACGCTTACCGGAATTGGAAGAAGAAATCAAGTTCATGCTCATCCCGAAAGATCCGGAAGATGCCAAAAACGTGATGGTGGAGGTTCGTGCCGGAACCGGTGGCGACGAAGCCTCGATTTTTGCCGGAGATTTGTATAGAATGTACACCAAATATTGTGAAGGCAAAGGTTGGAGAACGTCTGTCGTAGATATGAACGAAGGAACAGCCGGAGGTTTTAAAGAAGTTATTTTTGAAGTTACCGGAGAAGATGTGTACGGAACTTTGAAATTTGAAGCAGGCGTTCATCGTGTGCAACGTGTTCCGCAAACAGAAACACAAGGACGTGTTCACACATCAGCAGCAACCGTAATGGTTTTACCGGAAGCGGAAGAATTTGATGTTCAAATCGACATGAACGATGTACGAATTGATTATTTCTGTTCGTCAGGTCCCGGTGGTCAATCGGTGAACACGACGAAGTCAGCTGTTCGGATGACGCACATTCCAACCGGATTGGTAGCTCAATGTCAGGATGAAAAATCGCAACATAAAAATAAAGATAAAGCGTTAACGGTTTTGCGTTCGCGTTTGTATGAAATGGAATTAGCCAAAAAACAAGCAGAAGATGCGACAAAACGTACATCTCAAGTTAGCAGTGGTGACCGTTCGGCAAAAATTCGTACCTATAATTATGCTCAAGGTAGGATTACCGATCACCGCATTGGATTAAGTATTTTTGACTTAGACGGATTCATGAACGGTAATATCCAAAAAATGATTGACGAGTTGCAGCTGGTAGCGAATACTGAAAAACTAAAAGAATCGGAAGTATTTTAAATAAAAAAAACGGAGCTCAAAATTGGCTCCGTTTTTCTTTCATAAAAAGTTGGCTATTCTTTTGCTTCAGCGTTTTCTGTTGATTTTGCAGAAATTCTATTTATTTTGAAGAATGTAGCAAATCTGGTTTTTAAAGCTGCAATTTTTAAATTATCTGAAGTAGATAATCCCTCTTTTTCAACCGTATTTTTACGGGTATCTAATGCTTCATAGAGTAATTTGATTTCATCCCATTCTTCTCTTGTATAGTTGTCTTTGTTATCGGATGTGGTGTTTACAAAAGTTTCATAGGTTTGTAAGATGTTATCTTTATTAACCCAAGCAAAATTCATATCATCACCAATTTGTTGACCAACAAAAAGAGTAGATCTTACTTTTGCTTTGTAACTTGCAGCCTCCATTTTTTGTTTTTCAGCAATTAGATTGGCTTTTAATTCATCGTATTTTTTTGAACCGGCTTCTAGCTTTTGGTCTAATTCCATTCGGTCTTCCAAGTTTTCGAGAGCTAATTCTGCTTCATTTTTTTTGGCGATGTAGTTACTTTCAACATCATCCCATTTTTCGGCTAAGTCTTCAGAAGCGACATTACCCACAGAATCGATATAGGCTACATAATTATTGACGGCTTTTTCTGCTTGTGTTTTTTTCTCATCGGCACACGAACCGAACGCAACAGCAATGAATGATATTGCTATTATGGATTTTAAATTTTTCATGTTCTAAGTATTTATAGGTTATTTAATTTGTTTGATTTTTAAGATTTATTTTCGATAGATATGCAGTCACTAAAAATTGTAGAACATTTCCGATTACTTTTTTTATTGGATTATCAGAACTTCCAACAACTACTTTTTTTGAAACGTAGCCTCCCACAACACTTACTATAGTTGAGACTAAGTTTTCTTTGTTGGTGACAGTTTTATAGAATCCATTTAAACCTTCTTGTACAATGTTGGTTGAAGTTAGACTGCTTTGAACTATATGAAATTGTTCTTTAAGTTCTTCAAATTCACTTTTGTGCTGTATGGTTAATTGTTCAATTTTTTGATCTAATAATTCGTTTAGATTTAACTTTTTCATTTTCTATTAATTTGAATTATTATTTTGTTGCTTAAAATAGTTTTCATCTTTTTCCTTCATCAATTTTGCTACAACAATTGTGTCAATTGGAATTTTAATTAATGATTTTCTGAATATATACACTACTATGGCAATCACCAAATAGAAACCCGAGACGATAAAAAATCCAATGGCATAACTATCGAAAGCTTTTCCAAGTAAAAGAGCAATTCCAATGTTAAAAAATAAAGAGAATACAGCCAAAATCAAGGAGAGCGATACAATTACAGCAAGCGATGATATAACATCTGAGGATTTATCAATAACATTCAATTTAATGAGTTCTAAACTCGTTTTTGAATATTGTTCTGCTTTGTTGTAGAGCGTTCCAATGTTTTTGGCTATATTTTCCATATAATGATTACTTGTTCAGTTCGTGGTTGATTCGCTCTAAATTTGCTTTTCCATCCTCCACCATATCTTCAGCTTTTGAAGTTAAATTGTGATACTGATCTTCAACGGAGGTTAAAAAATCATTAAAGCTTTCTTTAACGTTGTCTTTAAATTCATTTGATTTTCTCGCAATTTTTTTTCGAGTATTGCTACCTTTATCCGGTGCAAATAAAATACCTAAAATTGCTCCTACGGCCAATCCGCTTACTATTCCTAATACTACATTACCTGATTTCATGATTATTGTTTTTTAATGGTTATAATTTTTATACGCTTTTTCCTTTTATTAATCTGAATAATATTGCAATAACTGCAATGACCAATAGAACATGTATGATTGATCCTGCATTGTAAACAAAGAATCCAAGTGCCCAGAGTATTACCAATACCACTGCGACGGTGTATAATAAGTTTGACATAATGTGTTTGTTTTATAGGTTACTATTTAAAATGCTATATAAATGCTTAAGTTTTTTTTTCCATTAGGAAAAGTATAATTGGTGACTTAGAAACTTATTTGTTTTTCAACGTTGGATAAGCCATTGTTGTATCATGTACTTAAATCAATTGCAACAAAAATAATTCCGGTTCTACTAGAATGAATACAATTATATTTTTTAAAATGTTCATTATCAATATTATATTTAATTTAAAAACATCCACTTGTAAAGAAATTGTCATAAACTAAACTCAAACTTATTTGAGTGACTAAAAATTCAGGTTGAATGAACAAAATTTGGTTATTCGATTTGGAGCAAATACTGGTACATTTAAACTAGTACATAATATTTTTGTTATCAACTTTTTCGGTGTATAGTTTTTAAAATTTACTATTCGTTTTATGCCAATACTTGATACGGTGAATATATTAGCAAATGTTTTACATTTGAAAAGTAAAACGGGACACGTTATAGATGATTATTTTTCTCATAGTACAAAATTTAGTTGTTATTGATTTATTTTAATTATAACTACTTGTTTTTTCAATACGTAATCTGTTTTTGATTTTGTACGCTAATTTGGTACTACAAAGGTGCGACACTAATGCTTTGACTCTGTTACATTAAAATTTTAATTTGTTACAGAATTACCATTTTTATCATTGTTAATTGTGAAATAAGTTTCTTTTAAACAAAAGATTAATAAGTGATATAGATATTACATTAAGTGTGTAACTAGTTTAATATAATGGCTTTATTAGGTTTGATCTTTGATTCGTTAGATCAAGTTGCATTTTAATCAAAAAAAATTATAAAGCTTATTGGGAAACCTGTCTATGTTATTTAGATGGTATTAAAATGAAATCCATTTCTTCAAGGAATCAATTTTTGGTTGTTTTGATGATTTTTGGGTTTAAAAAGTAGTGTTTTATCTTACTAACTATTATAAAGTGATTACTTTATTCGTCTCATCCGAAACATGTTTTTTTGAGTTTAGTATTTATTTTACAGGAAATTTAAATATTTTGAGCGAATCAAAATATTAAAATTAGTTTTTAAAACCTTTTTCTTTTCTTATCAATTTCCATTTTTTTAACCTTATACTGGCCTCACTTCTTAAGTCTTCATCTAGAGGTTCACCAATTAGAAATCCATACGGTTTTAACTCCGGAATTGTATCAAAAACAACTTTTAAACTTGCGATGACTGGCAAGGCAACAATCATTCCTGCGATACCCCAAAGCATCGAAAACAAGATGATGGATAAGATTGCAACAAAGGCGTTGATACTTACCTTTGAACCCGTTATTTTTGGAGTAATAAAATTACCTTCAATGAATTGAATAAATGCAAAAATGACCATAACGCCAACCGGATACCACAAAGAATCCTTGGTAGCCAGGGCAACTAATGCAGGAAGTATTGAGCCAATTATAATTCCGATATAAGGAATCAAAAGTAATAAAGCTGCCAAAAAACCAAAGAAAAAAGCATTATCGATGCCAAGTATTAAAAGTCCAAATGAATTTAGTGCTCCTACTATACCCATTACTGTAAATAAGCCTATAAGATAATTTTGTTGTACTTCATACAACTTATTTAAAATTTTTTTAGCCATTAAAGTGTTGCCATTTTTTGAGAAAACTTGATAAATAAAATGCTTAAAAAATTTTCGGTAAATCAGAAAGAAGAATATGTAGAGGGGAATTAAAATTGCATCTGCAAAAAAACTACCTGACAAGGATAAAAAATCTATAATACTTGAAAAATTATTTTTTAAGGTTTCACCAAGATTAATCTTTTTTAAAGCTAATTCATTTTTACGTATACCTAAATATTCTTCAAAATTCCCGGCTAATGTATTATAAACTTCATTTAATTTAGTAGCATATAATTCACCTTTTTCTACTATATCGTAAAGTTGAAGGCCAATAAATGTGAGTACTGCAAGAGTTAAAATGGAAAGAAGAATCAAAGTAAAAATAGCAGAAACTACTCTGTTAAAATGAAATTTTTGTTCTAATATTTTAACAAAAGGAAAAATGAAAACACTGATTAAAATTGCAATTAAAACAGGAACAATTACAGGTTTAAGTACATATAATACAAAAATCAGACTTATTAAATAAAGTAATTTCAATGCATTAGATGCTTCTTTACCAGTTGATGCAATCATTTTTTTAACTTTAATTGAAAAGTAGAATTATGAAAATTCTTCTTAATTTCAAGTATTACATATCAGCAATCAATTTTTTAATTTCTTCTTTAGATTTTCCTACTTTTTGTTGAATTCTTCCATAAAGTTCGTCCTCTTTTCCTTCAACATAAAGTAAATCATCATCGGTTAAGTCGGCATATTGTTGTTTCAGTTTTCCTTTTAACTCATTCCATTTTCCTTTTAACTCAGTTTTGTCCATGATCGTTTGTTTTAAATTAAGGGTATATATTTTAAAACAATAAAGTTAGCAAGTATTCAATCAAATCGAGTTACACATTTTTTTGAGTTTGTTATATAATTTTGAGGAAACTAGTTTTCATCTTTGTAAATTTGCCAAACAACTAACCATTTTCGTTTTGACAACAACACAACTAATTGAACAAATTCATCAAAAAAAATCGTTTTTATGCATTGGTTTAGATGTTGATTTGACTAAAATTCCGCAACATCTTTTAGCTAAAGAAGACCCGATTTTTGAATTCAACAAAGCCATTATCGATGCTACACATGATTTGTGTGTTTCCTATAAACCCAATACCGCCTTTTATGAAGCGTATGGTATAAAAGGTTGGCAATCGTTGCAGAAAACAATAGAGTATATCAACGAAAATTACCCTGAAATTTTTACCATAGCCGATGCGAAGCGAGGCGATATCGGCAACACTTCCACCATGTATGCCAAAGCTTTTTTGGAAGATTTGAATTTTGATTCGGTTACGGTTGCTCCTTATATGGGAAAAGATTCAGTGGAACCGTTTTTGGCTTTTGAAAATAAACATACGATTTTATTGGCTTTAACTTCCAACGAAGGAGCGTTCGATTTTCAAACGAAACTTTCCGGTGAAAAGGAAATGTATAAACACGTTTTAGAAACTTCCAAAACGTGGAAAAACAGTCAAAATTTGATGTATGTAGTAGGTGCGACAAAAGCAGAATATTTAACTGAGATTCGAAAAATTGTGCCTGATAGTTTCCTTTTAGTTCCCGGCGTAGGAGCACAAGGCGGAAGTTTACAAGAAGTGTGTAAATACGGAATGAATGCCAATATTGGCTTGTTAATCAATTCTTCACGTGGAATTATTTATGCTTCGAATGGAAGTGATTTTGCAGCAAAAGCAAGAGAAGAGGCTTTAAAGATGCAGGAGGAAATGAAAGAAATTTTAAAAACAAATTAAAATGACAAAAAGAGATTTTTTTCGATTGCTTATCAAAATATTCGGGCTTTATTCATTCATAATTAGTTTATTTATGTTTCTTCCGGAAATGATTTCAACGTTTATTCTTTATAAAGACTATTCGTATTTATTTATTTCTCTAGGCGGATTCTTGGTCATTACATTTTTTTGTTTCTTATTAATTTCCAAAGCAGATTTAATTATTAATAAGCTTGAATTGGATAAAGGATTTGATGATGAAAATATCATTTTAGGAAACATGAATTCTTTTATGATATTCAAACTTGCTTTATTGTTAGTGGGACTTTTTTTAGTGATAGATTATGTTCCGAGTTTTTTATATCACGTTATTAATGCCTTTAAAAAAGAAGTTACTTCTTATGGAATTGATGCTCAAAAAGTAGATTATTTTGGGTTGACAGTTAGTTTTATCAATATTATCTTGGGATATTTATTAATTACAAATTATAAACGAATAGCCGAGTATTTTGACAAATAGAGTTGTAAATTTCTTTACTTTAGTTTAAAATTTCTATGAACTATATCGACCAGCTTGGTAATCAACATACTTTCAAAACCACTCCAAAAAGAATCATTTCCCTCGTACCCTCGCAAACGGAACTGTTATACGATTTAGGATTGGAGGAGGAAATCGTAGGCATCACAAAATTCTGCGTTCATCCGAAACATTTGAAAGCCACCAAACAAATTATTGGTGGAACTAAACAAGTGAAGTTTGACAAAATAAAAGTCCTTCAACCCGATATCATCATTGCCAACAAAGAAGAAAACACCAAAGAAATCGTCGAAGAATTGAGTAAAATTTGTCCGGTTTGCGTTACTAATATTGTTACGATTGAAGATAATTTGCAAATGATTTCAGATTTTGGAAAGCTCTTTAACAAACGCACTGAAGCTCAAAAATTGACCGATAAAATCACTTTTGCTTACAATGACTTTCAACAATTTATCAAGGATAAATCTTTTCGAAAAGTGGCTTATTTTATTTGGGCTAATCCGTATATGGTTGCCGGAAAAGATACTTTTATCAATGAAATGCTCACTTTGAATCGATTTCAAAATATTTATTTGGAAAAAGGACGTTATCCTGAAATTAAATTGGAAAAAATTCGAAAAGAAGGCGACCCGGAAATCGTTTTTTTATCTTCCGAACCGTTTCCGTTTAAAGATGAACATGCTTTTGAAATCGGTCGAAATACACATCACGCCAAAACAATTTTTGTAGATGGAGAAATGTTTTCCTGGTATGGGAGTCGCTTATTAAAAGCGTTTGATTATTTTAAACAAATGCATCAAAAACTATAGCTCAACTTCTTCTAAAACCAAGGTTTCTTTTAGTGAAGTGCTACTTTTTTCAGTTTTCGTTTGCTTTTTCTTTTTGATGAAGGTGGAGAACTCTTCTTTTAGAAATACTAAATCTTTATTTTCTTTAAATACGCCTTTCATTTGCGGTAAAATTTGTTTCGGCTAATATAAGTGATTTTAATATTAAATTTTCATTAAGATTTGTTAAGATTGCTTTTGTGGATAAAAAGAGTAAATTTGTCAAAAATCATCAACATTGATCGCACACACGATTTATAAAAATGAAAGTAGTTCAGAGTGGGTCACCTTTGTTCACGGAGCAGGTGGTAGTTCTTCTATATGGTTTAAACAAATAAGAGAATTTCAAAAGCATTTCAATGTTTTGTTGCTTGATTTACGGGGACATGGCGAGTCCAAACCTTCCTTAAAAAATGGTTTCAATCAAAAATATACCTTCAAATCCATTGCTCAAGATGTGTATGAGGTTATCGAATTTTTGAAAATCGAAGCGTCGCATTTTGTGGGTATTTCACTCGGAACCATTGTGATCAGGCAATTGGCCGAAATGCATCCCACTAGAGTAAAATCGATGATTATGGGTGGAGCCATTCTAAAAATGAATTTCCGTTCGCAAATTCTCATGCGTTTGGGAAACATTTTCAAATATGTTTTGCCGTATTTAGTATTGTATCGTTTTTTTGCTTTTGTGATTATGCCCAAAAAAAATCACAAGCAATCGCGTTTACTTTTTATCAACGAGGCCAAAAAATTATACCAAAAAGAATTCATCAAATGGTTTAAACTGACAGCAGAAATCAATCCTGTTCTTCGATGGTTTCGTCAAGTTGAAATTAATATTCCTACCCTTTATGTGATGGGCGAAGAAGATTATATGTTTTTACCTTCTGTAAAACAAGTGGTTGAAAAACACTATAAAACAGCAGAATTATTTGTGATTGAAAACTGTGGTCATGTTGTGAATGTAGAGCAACCCTTACAGTTCAATTCGGCTGTCATTTCTTTCGTTCAGTCTAAAGCATAAAAAAAAGTCAGCGGTCTCAATCACTGACTTCTTTTTTACTAACTAACTCTAACCAAACAAACTTTTATGGTACAAATATCAGAAGAATTTTGATGCGGTTATGTTAAGTATTTGTTATATATATGTTATTGATTATTAAAAATTTAGGTATCTCATATTTCAACCTCAAACCTCAAACTTGAAAATAGAAACCTGAAACTTCTATTTCCTATCCTGCATCGCAAAAACCTTCTTCAACAAATCAGAACTTCTGGCACTCAAATTCGTACGAATTTCTTTTTCTTCTACGGCAATCATTTTAAATACACCTTCCATCGCTTCTTTGGTGGTGTAATCCGTTAAGTCGGGATTTACTTTTTTTACTAATGGAATGGAATTATATTTGGTTATGATTTCTTTCCAAATTTTATCTGCTCCTACTTTTGCAAACGAATTTTTAATCACCGGATTAAATTTTGCATACAACGCCGTAGAAGTCGAATTTTGCAAATACGAGGTCGCCGCCGTTTGATTGCCCATCAAAATATTCTTCGCATCATTAAACGTCATTTGCTTCACTGCATCCACAAAAATCGGTGTTGCTTCTTTCACCGCATCTTCTGCTGCACGGTTTAGCACTTTCAATCCTTCATCAGCCAAACTCGATAAACCCATCGCTCGCAGTCTCGAATCTACCATTTTCAACTCATCCGGAAGTAATATTTTCACGGCTTCGTTCTTAAAAAATCCGTCAGTTTTGGTCAGTTTCGAAACTTGCTTGTCAATTCCGTTGTTTAACGCTTCTTTCAGTCCGTTTGCAATGTCAACATTACCAAGCACACCACTCGTTTGAGGAAGTTGAGCCGCAATTTGTTGCATTTCTGCACAGCCAAAAAAGGTAAAGGCACATAAAAGTAAAATTGTTTTTTTCATACTGGATATTATTTAATGGTTCAAATGTATACAATTACTATGCCTTTTTTAAAGTTGGGGTTGTTAAGTTTCAAGTTTCAGGTTTCAAGTTGATGCGTTCATTTTTCCTTAAAGGACTTATTGCAAAGCAATCTTTTCTGTGCTTTCCGTGTTTTCTGTGAGAAAAAAAACATCCAACCATTTCTTTTCCGCACCAAAATCCAACTTAAAACCTGAAACTTGAAACCTGAAAAAAAATGATTAACTTGAAACTTTAAACCTGAAACAAAAAAAACATAATATTTTTTATTAATTCCGTAAATTGCACCCTCAAAAACATCATTTTTTTATCAATGGAACAAGCAACTCCTTATATTCCTAAAAATAAAGTAAGAATTGTAACTGCCGCATCCCTTTTTGACGGACACGATGCTGCCATTAACATCATGCGACGCATCATTCAAGCTACCGGTGTAGAAGTGATTCACCTTGGCCACGACAGAAGTGTGGAAGAAGTCGTAAACACTGCTATTCAAGAAGATGCCAATGCAATTGCCATGACATCCTACCAAGGTGGTCACAACGAATATTTCAAATACATGCACGATTTGCTCAAAGAAAAAGGAGCCGGTCACATCAAAATATTTGGAGGTGGAGGAGGTGTAATCCTTCCCGAAGAAATCAAAGATTTACACGACTACGGCATCACCCGAATTTATTCTCCCGATGACGGCCGTGCAATGGGTTTACAAGGAATGATTAATGATTTGGTAAAACAAGCCGATTTCCCGATTGGCGACAATTTGAATGGTGAAGCGAATCACTTGGAAGAAAAAAATCCAAGAGCCATTGCCAGAGTGATTTCTGCTGCTGAAAATTTTCCGGATATTGCAAAAGAAACGCTCGATGCCATTCACAAGAAAAATGAAACTTCCAAAATTCCCGTTCTCGGAATCACGGGAACCGGTGGAGCAGGAAAATCATCTTTAGTGGACGAATTAGTACGTCGTTTTTTAATCGATTTCCCTGAAAAAACAATCGGTTTGATTTCTGTCGATCCATCCAAACGAAAAACAGGTGGAGCATTGTTAGGCGACAGAATCCGAATGAATGCCATCAATAACCCTCGCGTTTACATGCGTTCGTTGGCGACTCGTCAATCGAATTTAGCGTTATCAAAATATGTGGCTGAAGCGATTCAAGTATTGAAAGCAGCTAAATTCGACATCATTATTCTCGAAACTTCAGGAATTGGGCAAAGTGATACCGAAATCATCGAACATTCCGATGTTTCGTTATACGTGATGACTCCTGAATTCGGTGCAGCTACTCAATTGGAAAAAATCGATATGCTTGATTTTGCCGATTTAGTAGCCATCAACAAATTCGACAAAAGAGGTTCACTCGATGCACTTCGCGATGTGAAAAAACAATACCAAAGAAATCACAATCTTTGGGATGCCGATTTAGATTCGCTACCCGTTTTCGGTACCATTGCCTCGCAGTTCAATGACCCGGGAATGAACACACTCTACAAAAAAGTGATGGACAAAATCGTAGAAAAAACAGAAGCGGATTTACATTCGACTTTTGAAATCACACGTGAAATGAGTGAGAAAATTTTCGTCATTCCACCACACAGAACACGTTACCTTTCTGAAATTTCAGAGAATAACCGCAAATATGACGAAACGGTTTTATCGCAAGTAGAAGTCGCTCAAAAATTATACGGCATTTATAAAACCATCGAATCGGTTGGTCATATCAATTCATTAGGATTAACGAAATACGGTTTGAATGAAGAGCAATTGCAAGCGGCTCAATCTTCTACTAATCAAGAATTTTTAAGTTTACTAACTAAAGAATTCGATCGAGTAAAAATGAACCTCGACCCATTCAACTGGGAAATCATTTTGAACTGGGACGAAAAAGTAAACAAATACAAAAACCCGATTTATTCGTTTAAAGTTCGTGACAAAGAAATCAAAATTCAAACGCATACCGAATCTCTTTCGCATTCGCAAATACCTAAAGTTGCCTTACCCAAATACCAAGCGTGGGGCGATATTTTAAAATGGAATTTACAGGAAAACGTTCCCGGAGAATTCCCGTTTGCTTCCGGATTGTATCCGTTTAAGCGAGAAGGCGAGGACCCCACCCGAATGTTTGCCGGAGAAGGCGGACCGGAGCGAACCAATCGTCGTTTTCACTACGTGAGTTTGGGAATGCCCGCCAAGCGTTTGTCCACTGCATTTGACTCGGTAACCTTGTATGGAAATGACCCGGACCATCGTCCGGATATTTATGGGAAAATCGGGAATGCCGGAGTTTCCATTTGCTGTTTGGATGATGCCAAAAAGTTGTATTCCGGTTTTGATTTGAGTCATCCGATGACTTCAGTGAGTATGACTATTAACGGGCCGGCTCCGATGTTGTTGGGCTTTTTCATGAATGCTGCCATCGACCAAAATTGTGAAAAATACATTTTGGAAAACAATTTGCAAGATGAGGTGGAAGAAAAAATCAACGAAATTTATAAGAAAAAAGGTTTCGAAAGACCTCGCTATAACGGCGAACTTCCCAAAGGAAATAATGGTTTAGGGTTGATGTTATTAGGCGTAACCGGAGACCAAGTGCTCCCGCAAGACGTGTACCAAGACATCAAAATTAAAACCTTAGCACAAGTTCGCGGAACCGTTCAAGCCGATATTTTAAAAGAAGATCAGGCACAAAACACCTGTATTTTCTCCACTGAATTTGCTCTTCGATTGATGGGCGACGTGCAGGAATATTTCATTCAAAAGAACGTTCGAAATTTCTACTCGGTTTCTATTTCGGGGTATCACATTGCGGAAGCAGGAGCAAACCCGATTACGCAATTGGCGTTCACGTTGGCCAATGGTTTCACTTACGTGGAATATTATTTGAGTCGTGGCATGAACATTAACGATTTCGGACCCAATTTATCCTTCTTTTTCTCTAACGGAATCGACCCCGAATATGCCGTGATTGGTCGTGTGGCGAGAAAAATTTGGGCAAAAGCCTTGAAAAATAAATACGGAGCAAACGAAAGAGCTCAGATGTTGAAATACCATATTCAAACGTCCGGACGTTCGTTGCATGCTCAGGAAATTGATTTCAATGACATTCGTACGACTTTGCAAGCCTTGTATGCGATTTACGACAACTGTAACTCGTTGCACACGAATGCCTATGACGAAGCTATTACCACACCAACCGAAGAATCCGTTCGTCGTGCGATGGCAATCCAGTTGATTATCAACAAAGAATTAGGGTTAGCCAAAAACGAAAACCCAATTCAAGGTTCGTTCATCATCGAAGAATTAACCGATTTAGTGGAAGAAGCCGTTTTACAAGAATTCGACCGCATCACCGAGCGTGGTGGCGTTTTAGGTGCGATGGAAACAATGTACCAACGTTCTAAAATTCAAGAAGAATCGTTGTATTATGAGACCTTAAAACACAATGGGGATTTCCCAATCATTGGAGTAAATACGTTTTTAAGTTCAAAAGGTTCGCCAACGGTGATTCCGGCAGAGGTAATTCGTGCCACCGAAGACGAAAAACAATTTCAAATTAAAACCTTAGAAACCTTACACCAATTGCACGAGCAAAAAGTAAACGAACAATTAAACAGCTTACAAGAAGCCGCCATCAACAACCAAAATATTTTTGAACGTTTGATGGAAGCCACAAAATATTGTTCGCTTGGTCAAATTACGAGTGCGTTGTTTGAAGTGGGTGGGCAGTATAGAAGGAATATGTAATAGTAGTTTATATGATTTAAAAGGACGACGGGAGTTGTCCTTTTTTTGTTTGTACGAACTTGACGTTCGCACAAGCGGTAGTATTAACGAGGAGAATACTTTAACTCCAAAACTATTGTTGTCTGTAGATTCTTTTTATTAATGAAGTTAGTCCAATTATCATACAAGCAATGAAGACACTAACCATAGCCCACAACTCTACGTCGGATAAATATCCTTCAAACGGATCAATTTTAAAGTAAAATAATAATGTCAAAGTTGACACCAAGCTAAAGATAACTAAAGCAACATAAGTAGAAAGATAAATTTTGAGGAATTTGAGAATTACTAAAACTATTATTGATATAACAAATGTAATTGTGGCATTCAATATGGTAAGAAACGGTGCCATTCCAATTTCTCCACCTGAATAGGTAGTTGTTTTTAAATACATAATAAAAATAACATTGCTTAAAAGAGAAGCTAAAAAGAAATGACTGATATGTTTAGGCCAATATTCCATGGTATTGGGTTTTAAAGGGTACTGTCCGATAAACTGTGTAAGTTGAAAAATAATGGGGTTTTAAAACCCCATTATTTTTTTGTTTAATTTTAAATTTTTACACAGTATTATGAAAAAAGAAGATTTATTATCTGATGAATTTTTGAAGCAATTCAAAACGGGTGAA
>CALRRY020000036.1:0-29018 GCA_943370635.1 Variovorax paradoxus | reverse complement strand
GGTTTGGTTTAATAGGTTTGAAGTAAAAGTTTTCTGCGTCTGAAATTTTACTTAATTCTTTGAAAATTAATTTGTAACTTGCTTCAAGGTTGCTCATAATTGTATTTGATTGGTAGTCAATACAATGTACTAATTTTTAGTGTTTTGAGTAACTTTTTTTATAATGCACTACGGGTTATTATATTTAAATTTAATGCAACTTCTTCACTTCCTGTTGTTGTGCAACAGCTGCAAAATCCTTCACCAATCGCTCCGCATAATCGTCTAACAATTCCCGAACACGTTCGTGCTTGTCTGATTTTACAATCAATCCGGCATGGTATTCTAAAGGGACTCTGAAACACACTTCACTATCGTTAAACCCACTCAAATCAGGATGTTCGTATTTGGATAACGTCAACACTATTCCGGCATATTGCTTTTTGGGAGATGGAACTTTGTATGTTTCATCACGAACCAATGCATCTTCAATTTTGGCCCATTCACCCCATAAATTAATACCGGATGCGGCTTCCACCATTTCCGCCAAATGAGCTCCACCTACTCGGGAAGACGTTTCTAAAAAGTAAATTTTTCCGTCTTCATTGCATTTGATAAATTCAGTATGCGTCGCACCGTGTTTCATTCCAAACGCTTTCATCACTTGCTCATTTACTTTTTTTATCGCTTTATCATCGGCATTGTTGTACGGAATGTTAGCACTTCTGAAAATGCCACCACCTTGCGAAATCTCCATTGGCGTGGCCAAATATTGAGAAGTAATACTAAACAACACTTTTCCGTTAAAATTCAATCCGTCACAGTGATACACCGCACCGGGTTTGAATTGTTCCACTAAATATTTAATGCGATTATCTCCCAACTCATGAATTTTTTGCCACAATTCCTCTTTAGTATGCACTTTCATAATTCCGGAAGCAGAAGCTTCAGAACGGGGCTTCAACACCCAAGGTGGAGAAACGGTATCCGCAAAGTGGTTGATATACTCATCATTGAACAATGCACTAAATGCCGGCACCGGCACACCTTCTGATTGGGCTTTTACCCGCATGGCCAATTTGTCTCTAAAATACCTTCCGGTGGTTTGTCCCATACCTGCCATTCGTAGATTTTCACGCAAAAAGGTAGCTTTTTCCACATCAAAATCGTCTAACGCTACGATGGCATCTACTTTTTCTTTTCGCATCAATCCGGCAACACCTTGTAAAAGCATATCCAAATCCCAATCGATATCTTGGCCGGGCATATAAAATATTTCGTCAATGGAATCAAAAGCCCAAGGTTTATCCCGTAATTTCTCGGAAGTAATCAAGAAGACCTTGTTCCCCAATCGCTTCATGTTAATTAAAAAATCATTTCCCTTAAAATAATTGGAAATGCATATAAATGTTTTGGTTGTTTGCTCCATAACCTATTGATTTTGAATAAATGTAGTAATTAATTGTACACCAAATGCCGTGGCATGTTTGGTTTTGGCAAATTCATCATCCACAAACGACACACCTGCAATATCCATATGTGCCCAAGAAGGATGATTTTCAGTAAAAAATTCTAAAAACTTCGCTGCAGAAATCGCTCCGGCAACCGGTTTCCCGGAATAATTCTTCACATCGGCTATCTCACTTTCAATATCAGATTGATACGCCTCCCAAAGTGGCAAAGGCCACAAACGTTCCCCTGTTTTGGTTCCGGCCTCTTGAAGTTTTTTAGATAGTTGTTCATTATTCGTAAATAATGCTCCACATTCATAACCAAAAGTAGCCACACTGCTTCCGGTTAAGGTAGCAATATCTATAATCGTTTCGGGATTGTAATTTTTGATGAGATACGATAATCCATCGGCTAAAATTAAACGGCCTTCCGCATCGGTATCAATGATTTCAATCGTATGTCCGCAATAACTTTCTATCACATCACTAGGCAAAAAGGATTGGGCATCTACTGAATTTTCGCAAGCCGGTACAATTGCCGTAACTCGATGGGGTAATTTCAAATCGGCTATCAATTGCATGGCTCCTAAAACGGCCGCACCACCCGCCATATCACATTTCATATGCACCATTCCGGCAGTTTTAATGTTCAAACCTCCCGTATCAAACGTGATGCCTTTACCCACCAAACCAAAATGTTTTTGTGCATTTTTCGGTTGGTAATCCAAAACAATAAATTGGGGTTCATTGGCACTACCCTTTCCAACAGAAATAAAGGCGTGTAATCCGATTTCTTTGGCTTTTTTAGCTCCAATGATCTCCACTTCCAATTTGAATTTTTTTCCTAAATCGGTTGCCCAATTGGCCAAATGTTTAGGGGTAATTTTATTGGGCGGTAAATCAACCAAATGAAAAGTTTCCAATTGAGCTTGAGCCGTTTTTAAACCCAATTCAACTGCTTTTTGATGATTGGAGGGACTCACAATATTCAATACCGATCGCACTTCCTGTAACGGATGTACTTTTTTCTCTTTTTTGTAATGCCCCAATTGATAGGTGCCTAAAACTAAACCGTTCACAGCCGCAGCAGCCCATTCATCCGTAAAAAAATCAGGTAAAAACAGAGACGTTTCTTTTTGAAAAAAAGACGCTTGCTTTTGAGCCACACGTCTGAATATTTTCTTTAAATCGGTTACCAACGGCTTCTTTCCCAAACCAATAAAAAGATAGACAACACCCACTTTCTCTAACGCATAAAGGGTATCTTTCTTTCCGGAAAAAATAGAATTGGAAACCGATAAAGATAAATATTGAACCGTTTCTTCTGTCTCCAAAACCGGAACCAATACTAAACTTTCTGTTGAACTAACTTTGTTTAAATGCTTTATTTTCATAAATTTTACTCTTCTTTTGTACTAAAAAACAACCATTCGATTGCTTTTGGGAATTCGTCACTCCAATAGATTTCATTGTGCTTGCCAAATTCGTTGATGCTTAATCGCACTTTCATTTTGTCTTCTAACGATTTTCGTTTTAATAATCGCTTTTTAAAGTTTTTCACATGGTCTATCATGGTAGCACTTTCATCGCCACCGGCATACAAATAAATACGGGTTTCCTGTGGCTCTTCCATGTCTAAAAAAGACAATTTAATTTTAGGTACTACCCACAATGAGGGCGAAAATATCATCAACTTCCCAAACACTTCCGGATACATAATGCCACTGAAAATGCTCACTAATCCTCCCATCGAACTCCCACCTATTCCGGTGTGTTCCCGCTCGGGTTTGGTGCGGAAATTAGTATCTACAAAAGGCTTTAAAGTATCGGTTAAAAAACGAATGTATTTTTTTCCTTGACCGGCACCTAAAACGGTATTGCCCACATTATATTCAATGATTCGTTCATTATCAGCATGCTCAACAGCAATAACAATGATTTTACCGATTTTATACTCTGCCATAACAGCGAGTTTTTTATCAATTTCCCAATTGCCGTATTGGGCTTTTTCATTGAATAAATTTTGAGCATCTTGCAAATACATCACCGGATAATGTTCGGTTGATGTTTCATAATCATGCGGTAACAACGCCCAAACTTTGCGGGTTTTGTTCAACTGTGGAATTTCAAACTCTTTCGAAATTAAGTGAACTTTGGGTAAAAAGTTGGGTTTAAAAGGCAACCAGTTGTGTCGCCATTTCGCTACATGCTCTTTTCGTACTCCGGAATGTTGTTTACACGAACGGTTTTCGGTTCGGTTTCCGTATTTGTCAATTTCAACCTCACTCCAATCGCCACGGGTAAATTTGTATAACAATTCTTCAGGATATACAAAATCAGGAGCAAATGTATAATGGTATAAACCTTTGGCCACTTTATCCATTTGGAAACGTTTATCTTGCGTAATCCATTGGTTAAAATTTCCTGAAATATACACCGGACGGTCATCATCTTCATCGGTGGTTAGCAGGATATTCAATTGAGGCTCAATGATTTTTTTTTCTGTTTGGTGCAATAGCGTATTTTCTTCCGGCTTCATAGTACGAGGCAATTCGTATTCAAAATTTAATAATGAGTAAATATAGGCCTTTCCGCTCATGATAAAAAATTTTTTTTCAGGTTGATGCATTTCTGAAAGAATGAAAAGCAAAGCCTCTTTTTATTCACAATTATCAAATTTATGTACAAAATACCACCTCAAAATCGCATTATTTTTAATACATTAGCCGCTTCAAATTTTACAAATATTACACATGAAAAATACAGCGTTAACGCATATTCACGAAAGTTTAGGAGCAAAAATGGTTCCGTTTGCCGGATTTAATATGCCGGTACAATATGAAGGAGTAACAGCAGAACATGAAACCGTTCGAAACGGTGTTGGTGTTTTTGATGTTTCCCACATGGGTGAATTTTTACTAACCGGACCTAATGCACTGGCTTTGATTCAAAAAGTGACTTCTAATGATGCCTCAACGTTAACCATAGGTAGAGCACAATATTCTTGTTTACCCAATGCAGAAGGGGGTATTGTAGATGATTTGATTGTGTATCGTATGAAAGAGGAACAATATTTATTGGTCGTAAATGCCTCCAACATTGAAAAAGATTGGAATTGGATTTCGTCTCACAATGATATAGGTGTGGACATGAAAAACCTTTCTGATGACTATTCCTTATTAGCGATTCAAGGACCAAAAGCGGTTGAAGCGATGCAAGCGTTGACTTCAGTGAACTTATCAGAAATTAAATACTATCATTTTGAAGTAGCTGATTTTGCTGGAATTGAGCATGTAATTATTTCGGCTACCGGCTATACCGGTTCGGGCGGATTTGAAATTTATTGCAAAAATGCTGAAGTAGAACAAATTTGGAACAAGGTATTTGAAGCAGGTGCTCCTTTTGGTATCAAACCAATTGGTCTAGCGGCTCGTGATACTTTGCGTTTGGAAATGGGATTTTGTTTATATGGAAATGACATCAACGATTCGACTTCGCCATTGGAAGCCGGTTTGGGTTGGATTACCAAATTTACCAAAGACTTTGTCAATTCTGAAAACCTGAAAAAACAAAAAGAAGAAGGTGTTTCAAAAAAGTTAGTAGGTTTTGAATTATTGGAAAGAGGAATTCCGCGTCATGATTACGAGATTGTAGATGCGAATGGAAATAATATTGGAATTGTAACATCCGGTACAATGGCACCATCAGTAGGAAAAGGAATCGGAATGGGTTATGTCAAAACAGAATTTGCAGATGTTGATTCAGAAATTTACATTCAAATCAGAAACAATAAAGTATTGGCAAAAGTGGTCAAAATGCCTTTTTATAAGAAGTAAAAGTTTTTGAAATTTTAGTTTAAATACTATTTTTGCACCACAATTTTGAACTTAGGAAAACGAATACAGAACTTTGAAATAAATAGAAATGGGAAGAGCGTTTGAATTTAGAAAAGCACGAAAAATGAAGCGTTGGTCAGCTATGGCCAAAACATTTACCCGAATAGGAAAAGATATTGTAATGGCCGTTAAAGAAGGTGGTCCGAATGCGGAAACCAATTCACGATTAAGAGCGGTTATTCAAAATGCGAAAGCGGCGAATATGCCGAAAGATAATGTGGAAAGAGCGATTAAAAAAGCATCAGATAAAGATACTGCTAACTTTAAAGAAGTACTTTTTGAAGGCTATGCTCCTCATGGAATTGCTATTTTAATTGAAACAGCTACTGACAATAACAATAGAACCGTAGCGAATATTCGCAGTTATTTTAATAAATGCAATGGAGCACTAGGCACACAAGGTTCTGTTGAATTCATGTTTGATCATACCTGTAATTTCAGAATACCGGCTGAAGGTCAAAATGTAGAAGATTTAGAGTTAGAAATGATTGATTTTGGGGTAGAAGAAATCTTTGCCGATGAAGATGGAATCGTAATGTATGCTCCTTTTGAAAGTTTTGGTGCCATTCAAAAAGAACTGGAAAACCGTAATATCGAAATCTTATCGTCCGGTTTTGAACGCATTCCACAAGTAACCAAAGAATTAACCCCTGAGCAAGTGGCAGATGTAGAAAAACTATTGGAAAAAATTGAAGAAGATGATGATGTGATGAATGTGTACCACACCATGCAGGAATAAATCAACTTGAATAGCTATATATAAAACTCCTTCAAAAGGAGTTTTTTTAGTTAGTAAACAATGGTAATTTATACATTGTTGACCCATTTCTTAATTAATTTATTATTTACTTTACATCAAAAAAATGGCCCGATTCAAAGAAAATGATTTACCAAAATCAAAAATAAATACAACTTCATTAAACAAAGCAATTACCATTTTTAAATATGCCGGAGCTCATCGCTGGAAGTTTTTTGTAGGTTTACTTTTTTTATTGTTCACCGGTGGTACTGCCCTAGCCTTTCCAAAACTCATGGGAATGTTAGTAGATTGTGTAAAAGATAAAGACCTCAGTGCTGCCAATAAAGTTGCCTTATTATTACTCGGAATTTTATTCTTGCAATCCTTTTTTTCCTTTTTTAGAATTTTTCTTTTTGTCAATTTTACCGAAAACACCTTAGCTAATTTGCGTTTTGCCTTGTATGCCAACTTAATCAAATTGCCTATGAACTTTTTTACGCAAAAAAGAGTGGGCGAATTAAACAGTAGAATTAGTTCTGATATCGCACAAATACAAGATACTTTAACCACTACAATAGCTGAATTTCTGAGACAGTTCATATTAATTATCGGCGGTGTAATTCTTTTAGCAAGTGAAAGCATTAAGCTTACGTTGATGATGTTGGCCATTGTGCCCTTAGTTGCTGTTGCGGCGGTTATTTTTGGTCGTTTTATTCGAAAATATTCTAAAAAAGTACAAGATACCGTGGCGGAAAGTCAAGTGATTGTGGAAGAAACATTACAGGGTATTTCCAACGTTAAAGCCTTTTCAAATGAATGGTATGAAATAGGCCGCTATCAATCAAAAATTAAAGAAATTGTGTCCATTGCCATTAAAGGCGGACAATACCGGGGCTATTTTGCTTCTTTCATCATCTTCTGTTTATTTGGTGCTATTGTGGGTGTAGTTTGGTTTGGTGTCACCTTAAGTATTGAAGGGGAAATGTCAGTAGGACAATTGATTACGTTTGTTTTGTATTCTACTTTTGTGGGAGCTTCTTTTGGCGGAATAGCTGAATTATATGCCCAAATTCAAAAAGCGGTTGGAGCAACAGAACGCGTTTTTGAGCTACTGGACGAAAAACCGGAAGCTATTAAAAATACCCAAAACATATCTTCTCTTAAATTAAAAGGCAATGTATCTTTTAATCATGTGGGATTCAGTTATCCTTCCCGAAAAGAAATTACGGTTTTATCCGATGTTTCGTTTCAAGCTACATTTGGACAAAAAATTGCTTTAGTGGGTCCGAGTGGTGCCGGAAAATCCACTATTTCCGCTTTACTCCTTCGTTTTTATGATGTAGACAAAGGTGAAATTATCATTGACGGTAAAAATATCCAAGACTATGATTTGGCTGAACTTCGCGGAAACATGAGTATCGTTCCACAAGATGTTATTCTTTTTGGTGGAAGTATCAAAGAAAACATCGCCTATGGCAAACCGGATGCCACTTTTGAAGAAATCAAATTGGCTGCTCAACAAGCCAATGCTTTAGAATTCATCAACGGATTTCCCGAACAATTTGAAACCCTCGTGGGAGAAAGAGGAATTAAACTCTCGGGCGGACAACGTCAACGCATTGCAATAGCTCGTGCATTACTAAAAAATCCAAGTATTTTAATCTTAGATGAAGCAACTTCTTCTCTCGACAGTGAAAGTGAAAAACTAGTTCAAGAGGCTTTGGAAACACTGATGAAAGGTAGAACGAGTATTTTCATCGCTCATCGTTTGTCAACTATTCGTTCAGCGGATTCCATTTTGGTATTGAACAACGGTATCATTGCCGAACAAGGTACTCACAAAACATTAATGGAAGTTGAAAACGGTATCTATAAAAACTTGAGTAATCTCCAATTTTCAGAATAAAAAAACGCCAAGAAAATCACTTGGCGTTTTATCTATATTCTATTATCTATATTCTATTTTCTAAAAAATAAAGCTTACTTAATAAACTCTATTTTCTGCACTTCTTCCATGTTTATGCTGTCAAAGAAGCCTTGCTCATTCATCCAATCATCACTGAATACTTTGCTCATATAACGTGAACCATGATCAGGGAAAATCGCAATGACGTTAGAATTAGCATCAAACTCCCCTTCTTCAGCAAATTGACGAATGGCTTGTACTACTGCACCGGAAGTATACCCTACAAATAAACCTTCTTTTACAGCAATTTCACGTGTAGTATGAGCACTTTCCTCGTCGGTTACTTTGATAAATTTGTCAATTATATCAAAATCAGTAGCAGTCGGAATTAAATTTTTCCCTAAACCTTCTATGCGGTAAGGATAAATTTCTTCACTGTCAAACTCTTTTGTTTCGTGGTATTTTTTTAATACTGAACCATACGCATCTACTCCTAAGATTCTGATATTTGGATTTTTCTCTTTTAAATATTTAGCAGTACCGGATAATGTTCCACCTGTTCCGCTACAAGCGATTAAATGGGTAATTTTACCGTTGGTTTGTTCCCAAATTTCCGGTCCGGTAGTTTTGTAATGGGCATCAATATTCAATTGATTAAAATATTGATTGATGTAGATTGAACCTTTCGTCTCTTCATGTAAACGTTTGGCAACATTGTAGTACGAACGCTCATCATCAGCTGAAACGTGTGCGGGACAAACATATACCTTTGCTCCCATACTGCGTAACATGTCAATTTTATCTTTAGATGATTTAGAACTTACCGCTAAAATACAATTGTAACCTTTGATGATGCTAACCATTGCTAAACTAAAACCGGTGTTTCCTGAAGTAGTTTCGATAATGGTATCGCCCGGTGAAAGTATGCCTTGACGTTCAGCTTCTTCAATAATATAAAGTGCTATTCTGTCTTTTGTAGAATGACCCGGATTGAATGCTTCTACTTTAGCGTAATAATTACCTTCTAAATTTGATGTGACGTTGTTGAGCTTTATTAGAGGAGTGTTTCCTATTAAATCCAACACACTATTATAAGCTTTTATTTGTTCTTTCATAAAAAATATGTTAGTCAAGGTAAAATTTTTATAAAATTTATGTAAACCTTAGAACCATGCAAATGTATAAAAAAATTTGATTTATTTCTTAATTCCTTCTAAATCTAATAAAAAACTAAATTCTTTTGCTAATTCTTTTAAGGCTTCAAACCTACCGGATGCCCCACCATGTCCGGCATCCATGTTCGTATCTAAAAATAATAAATTCTTATCTGTTTTTAATGTTCTTAACTTTGCCACCCATTTTGCCGGTTCCCAATATTGCACTTGAGAATCATGTAAACCCGTGGTAACCAACATGTTTGGGTAATCTTGTGCCGTAACATTGTCATATGGAGAATAAGACTTCATGTAATCGTAATACACTTTATCATTCGGATTTCCCCACTCATCATATTCTTCGGTAGTTAGCGGAATAGAATCATCTAACATAGTAGTAATGACATCTACAAATGGAACAGCCGCTATCACTCCATTATATAATTCCGGTGCCATGTTCACTACAGCACCCATTAATAACCCACCGGCAGAACCACCTTGTGCATACAAATGTTTTGAACTTGTAAATTTTTGTTCAATCATAAATTTTGAACAGTCAATGAAATCGGTAAACGTGTTTTTCTTTTTCAATAATTTTCCGTCTTCATACCACTGTCTGCCCATGTCTTCTCCTCCACGAATATGAGCAATAGCATATATAAATCCTCTATCTAACAAACTTAAAATGGTGGAATCAAAATTGGGTTCCATTGAATAACCATACGAACCATACGCATACAATAACAATGGATTGTTTCCGTCTTTCTTCATTCCTTTTCGGTACACAACCGAAATTGGTATTTTGGTTCCATCCGCAGCAGTGGCCCAAACTCGCTCTTCTTTATAATTGTTCTTATCAAATTTTCCTCCTAAAACCTCATACTCTTTTTTGATTTCTTTGGTTTTGGTTTTCATGTTGAAATCGATTACCGAATAAGGGGTAGCTAACGATTGATAACCATAACGTAAAATATCGGTATCAAAGTCGATATTGGTATTTGTCTCGGCTGAATAAGTTTCAATGTCAAACGGCAAATAATAATCTCCACTATTATCCCATGGCATGATTCGGATTTTATTTAAACCATTTGAACGCTCTTCTACCACCAAATAGTTTTTAAAAATCTCAATTCCTTCAATCAACACTTTTTCATCATGTGGAATAACATCCACCCAATTGGAAGAAGCAGTTGCATTATCAGGTGTTTTCATCACTTTAAAATTAGTCGCTTTATCCTTGTTGGTCACAATGTAAAAGTGATCATTATAATGTGAAATGTTATACTCCAATCCTCTTACACGCGGTTGAAATACCTTGAATTTCCCATTCGGTTCATTTGCATTTAAGGTTTGAAATTCTGACGTCAACGTACTGGTGCTACCAATCACAATAAATTTTTTCGATTTTGTTTTGGCAACATATACGGTGAATGTATCATCTTTTTCATAATACACCAATTCGTCTTTTTTGGCATCTGTTCCTAATATATGTTTGTGAATCTTATCTGAACGCAACGTCTTTTTATCTTTTGTAGAATAAAATAACGTCTTGTTATCATTTGCCCAAACCGACTCTCCGTTTACATTCGGAATTTTATCCGCTAAAATTTCACCGGTTTCTAGATTTTTTACCTGTAAAGTGTAGATTCTTCTCCCCGTTTCATCGGTAGCAAAAGAAACCAATTTGTTGTCTTCGCTTACATTGAGTCCGGATAGTTTGAAATAAGCTTTGCCCTTGGCCATCTCATTACAATCAAACATAATTTCTTCCTTGGCGGTCAAACTTCCTTTTTTTCTTGAAAAAATAGGGTATTCCTTCCCTTTTTCAAAACGGGTAATATAATAATAACCATTGTATAAATACGGAACCGACTCATCATCTTCCTTGATACGGGCTTTCATTTCATCAAATAATTGTTGCTGAAAATCTTTAGTATGAGCCGTCATTTTTTCATAATAGGCATTCTCATCTTTCAAATATTGAATCACTTCAGGATTTTCGCGGTCGTTTAACCAATAATAGGAATCAATTCGCTTGTCACCGTGTTTCTCTAAAACGGTATCTTTTTTGGCCGCCATCGGCGGAACAAGGTTATCTGACATGGTTGTCTCTTTTTTAGCACAAGAAGTTGCAAAAATAATGCAAACTAAACTAAAACTTACTTTAAAATTCATAAAAAAATAATTACTCAAAAACATGCAATATACTACATTTGTAAATGAATAACTATAAAAATTATTAACATGTTTGGCGACCTGATGGGCATGATGGGTAAACTGAAAGAAACCCAACAAAAAATAGAAGAAACAAAAAAACGTTTAGACCACGTTTTAATTGACGAACAAAGCAATGACGGGCTTTTAAAGGTGACGTTAACTGCAAATCGAACCGTAAAATCAATTGAAATAGATCCTTCTCTACTGGAAGATAAAGAACAATTGGAGGACTATTTTATTTTGGTTATGAACAAAGCCATTCAAAAAGCAACCAATGTAAATGAAGCGGAATTAGCTGCCGTTGCCAAAGAAGGTATGCCAAATATTCCGGGTATGGACATGTTTCGATAAAACAAAGTGATGAGCAAAAGCCTACATTTTTTCTTTCTCCTTTTGGTAGTTGTACAGTATAGTGCTTTTGCTCAACCTTCCTTTTATATATCGGTTGATTTTAAATTCTTTGAAAATGATAAACCCTTAACACCTAAAGAATTTGATAAAAAGTATATCATTATCAATGCATCCAAGCATAAAAACAAACAACTAAATTATCATTTTAATCCAACTAATAAAACCTTCTCCGTTGGCGGTAGCGTAGTTTATAATGATTTGGTTATTGATATTGTCCAACAAAAAGACACCATGCAATTAGTTTTTAAAACCAAAGGTGGAACCAGAAAACAATTTGCTATTGAACATTTGTCATTTAAAGAAGGTACTTTTTTCATCGAAGAAGAAAAGCTTACAAGATTAGACATCCAAAACAGTAAATCAAACTACTACAATGCGTTATTGACCTCTATAAGTGACCAAACCTTCCAACAAAAACAAAATCTTCTGTTGAAAGAAATAAACAAACAGAAATTGAAATACGGCATTGATGATGACGACTTTCTACCCAAAAAGGAAATCGAATTAATCGAAATTTCAGGCTTAAAAGACCATAAAATACTCACTACATATCGAAATTATTTGGTAAAGAAAAACTTTTTAGATCTTCCGGAACATGATCGAATGGAGAACGGAAAAGTGATTTATGCTCCTGACAACCGCTTTAAAATCTTCCTCTTTAAAGGAGAAAGTTGCGGGGCAAATTGCCATACTTTTTACAATTCTTTTCTCCATTTTAATTTAGATAAGAAATATCCAACTGTGGTTGAAACGAATTTTTTTCCAATTGATAATATCATCCAAATGGATGAATCAAATTACATTGTCTTTCATTCCGGCTATGATGGTGGCGGAATTTATTTTGAGGAACATTATGTGTCTACGATAATTACGCTTGACAAAAACAAAATAAAGATTGGAAAATTTTCACTTTCCAATATGCATCAAAGCAACAAAAATGAAAGTGAAATACGAATAACAGCCAGACAATCCGAATTGGAAGACGGAACTCCTTTTGGTATGAAGTTTAATCCTCAAAACAAAATGGTGGAATATCAATATTTCATTACCAACCAAAATACCGGTGATAAGCGAAGATATTCCGGTAAACTTATTTATGAAAATGGCATTTTCAGGTGGCTTTCCAAATCGGGATAATTCACTAAAACACCATCTTCTCCAATGCTTCCATGACATACGAATGCATCACTTCTTTGTAATCCAAATGGGTAACCATTCTCAATTTTCCTTTGCCTAACGAACTGATGGAAATGTTTTTCTGTTTTAACTTTTCAATGACCAATTCGTCTTTGATGTGCGGTAAAACCGAAAAAATCACAATATTCGTTTCTACTTCTTCCACCGATTGTACCCAATTGGTTTTGGATAACACTTCCCCTAATTCCTTTGCTCGTCGATGGTCTTCTGTCAATCGCTCAATGTTATGTTCCATCGCATAAAGTGCCGCAGCCGCCAAATAACCGGCTTGTCGCATGCCGCCACCTAATACTTTTCGAATGCGTAAGGCTTTAGGATAATCCTTTTCACTCATCAACAAAACGGAACCAATCGGTGCTCCCATTCCTTTGGAAAAACAAACTGAAATGGTGTCAAACAAAATCCCGAATTGCAACGGGTCTTGGTTTTTGGCTACTAATGCATTCCACAACCTGGCTCCATCCAAATGGTATTTTAATCCGTGACGGTCACATACTTTACGAATGGCAATTAAATCTTCTATTTCATAACACGCTCCTCCTCCTTTGTTGGTCGTATTTTCTAAGGAAACCAATGTGGTTAACGGACTATGGTAAAAATCAGGTGGATTAATGGCGGCTTCCACTTGGTCTGCCGTAATCATCCCGCGATGACCCTCCAACAAACGACAGGAAACCCCACTATTAAAGGAAACTCCTCCTCCTTCATAGTTAAAAATATGGGCATATTTATCGGCAATCAATTGCTCTCCAGGTTGGGTATGTAATTTAATGGCCGTTTGATTCGCCATCGTTCCGGAAGGAAAAAACAAGGCTTTCTCCATCCCAAAAAAAGCAGCCGTATAGGCTTCTAATTCATTAACCGTAGGGTCGTGTTTGAATACATCATCACCCACTTTTGCCGTAAACATCGCCCTTAACATGTCTAAAGAAGGCTTGGTTACGGTATCACTAATTAAATTTATTTCCATGCGTAAAACACTGTATTGCTAAAATTCTTTTCCTTATTTGTACTTTATATTTACTTCTTTTTCACCTTTATAATCCTGATATGCCTTATATGGTTTAAACAAAATAATCACCTTAAAATCTAAGTATTAGCCAATCATTAAACCAATAGAATTTCTATTTTTAATTTGACAAAGCTCATTATTATTTATGATAAAAAATCACTTTTCTTTTTGATTAGGACAACTCACATCTTGTCCCTACCTTTGCAAAAAACAAAACTACAACAATTATGACAAATACCGAACAAATTAAAGGTATTGTAGAACGCCTTGGTGCGTTGAGGAGGTATCTTTGACATCGATAAGAAGTTAATTGAAATTACCAACGAAGAAGAAAAAACCTTCGACCCTACCTTTTGGAACAATCCGAAAGAAGCTGAAATCGTGGTTCGAGACTTGCGTTCCAAGAAAAAATGGGTAGAAGATTACCAAAAAGCAGTCAATTTATCGGAAGAATTGCAAATGGTTTTTGAATTTTTCAAAGACGGTGATGCCACTGAGGCAGAAGTAGATACCGTTTTTGAGGAAACCAATACCTTAATTGAAAACCTTGAGTTCAAAAACATGCTTTCTGAGGAAGGCGACAACCTGAGTGCCGTTTTGCAAATCACTGCCGGTGCCGGTGGTACGGAAAGTTGTGATTGGGCTTCGATGCTCATGCGAATGTACCTTATGTGGGCTGATAAAGAAGGTTACAAAGTAAAAGAATTGAACTTTCAGGAAGGCGACGTGGCCGGAATAAAAACCGTAACCCTTGAAATTGAAGGCGATTATGCCTTTGGCTACCTCAAAGGGGAAAATGGTGTGCATCGATTGGTGCGTATTTCGCCGTTTGACAGTAATGCCAAACGCCATACTTCTTTTGCTTCCGTATATGTGTATCCGTTAGTGGATGATACGATTGAAATTGAAATCAATCCGGCCGACTTGGAAATCATTACCTCTCGTTCGAGTGGTGCGGGTGGACAAAACGTGAACAAAGTAGAAACGAAAGTACAGTTGTTTCACAAACCAACCGGGATTCAAATTCAATGCTCTGAAACGCGTTCACAACAAGACAATCGTCAACGGGCGATGCAAATGCTTCGTTCCCAATTATACGAAATTGAGTTGAACAAACGAATGGCCCAAAGAGCCGATATAGAAGCCGGGAAAATGAAAATTGAATGGGGTTCGCAAATCCGAAACTATGTGATGCATCCTTATAAATTAGTCAAAGACGTTCGAACCGCCCACGAAACCAGTGATGTGGAAGGCGTAATGAACGGCGAAATTGACGCGTTTTTAAAAGCCTATTTGATGATGATGGGTCAGAAAGAGGAGTAGTTTAAGAGTTTAGGTGTTTAAGAGGGATTGGTAGTTGAATGTTTTATTTAAAGGGTTTTAACCAATAGGAGAATCCTCAAAACTCCCAACTCCAAACTCCAAACTCCCCACTCCCATCTCCCATCTCCCATCTCCCATCTTCCCTCTCCCCTCTCAAAAAAACAAATTTCCTACTTCTAAAACGTTTTCGTATTTTAGCGTCCAAATAAAAAACGGGTACTCCATGGATTTAAACTTCAACAAAAACGAAGACCACAATAAACTTTTATTAGCCGAATTAAAACGTCGTTTTGCTCAAGTGAAATTGGGCGGTGGCGAAAAAAGAATCGAAAAACTGCATGCCGAAGGCAAAATGACTGCTCGGGAACGCATTGATTATTTGTTGGATGAAAAAGCCAAAAGCATTGAAATCGGGGCTTTTGCCGGCGATGGAATGTACAAGGAACACGGCGGTTGTCCGTCCGGTGGTGTAGTCGTAAAAATTGGGTACATTAAAGGTAAACAGTGTATTGTGGTGGCCAATGATGCTACCGTAAAAGCCGGTGCCTGGTTTCCGATTACAGGAAAAAAGAACTTACGGGCACAGGAAATAGCCATTGAAAACCGTTTGCCTATCATTTATTTAGTGGACAGTGCCGGTGTGTATTTACCCATGCAAGACGAGATATTTCCAGATAAAGAACATTTCGGACGCATTTTCCGAAACAACGCCATCATGAGTAGTATGGGCATTACGCAAATTGCGGCTGTCATGGGCAGTTGTGTAGCCGGTGGAGCCTATCTACCGATAATGAGCGATGAAGCGATGATCGTCGATAAAACCGGAAGCATCTTCTTAGCCGGAAGTTATTTGGTGAAAGCCGCCATTGGCGAAAACATTGACAATGAAACCTTGGGCGGAGCCACCACGCACTGCGAAATTTCAGGCGTAACGGATTATAAAGCTAAAGACGACAAAGATGCTTTAGACCGTATCAAAAGCATTGTAGGTAAAATTGGCGACTATGATAAAGCCGGATTCAACCGTGAGAAAACGTCCAAACCTGCGTTGAAAGAAACAGATATTTATGGTATTCTTCCGAAATCAAGAGCGGACCAATATGACATGATGGAGATTATCAAACGCTTAGTCGATAATTCAGAAATGGACTTATACAAAGACGGTTACGGACAATCCATCATCACGTGTTATGCCCGTATTGATGGATGGGCGGTGGGCATTGTAGCCAATCAACGCACCGTTTCCAAAACCAAAAAAGGAGAAATTCAGTTTGGTGGAGTGATTTATTCCGATTCGGCGGATAAGGCGACGCGTTTTATTGCGAATTGCAACCAAAAGAAAATTCCGTTGGTCTTTTTGCAAGACGTGACCGGGTTTATGGTGGGCAGCAAATCAGAGCATGGTGGCATTATTAAAGACGGAGCCAAAATGGTGAATGCCGTTTCCAATTCGGTGGTGCCGAAATTTACGATAGTAGTGGGTAATTCGTATGGTGCGGGTAATTATGCCATGTGTGGAAAAGCTTATGACCCACGCTTAATTGCGGCATGGCCAAGTGCTGAATTAGCGGTAATGGGTGGCACACAAGCCGCCAAAGTATTAATGCAAATTGAAGCTTCTTCTTTGAAAGCCAAAGGCGAAGTAGTAGATGAAGCCAAAGAAAAAGAGTTATTTGATAAAATCAAAGCCCGTTACGACGAGCAAGTTTCGCCGTATTATGCCGCTTCTCGTTTGTGGACGGATGCTATTATTGATCCCTTAGAAACCAGAACCTGGATATCCATGGGCATTGAAGCAGCGAATCATGCTCCGATTGAAAAGAAATTTAATTTGGGAGTGATTCAGGTGTAGTTTGAAAAATGCATCTCTTATCTTGCTTTGGAATTAATTGTTTGCAAATAATCTGAAAACAGCAATTTTTCAATGACAAAGCGACAGCTGATTTTTATGAGAAGTTGAAAAAGTTGTTTAAATTTGAGGATAATTACTTGTTCGCGATGATGCTAAAAAAATTGTAAAGAAAGGTCACTTGCGAAAAAAATCATTAAATTTGAAACATGAAAACATATCAAATTGACATATTAAATCCAAAAGCAGCTAGACTTCTTCAAGATCTTGCAGACTTAAATCTTATTTCTATCAAAGAGACAAAGAAACAAGAATTCATGAAAATTGTTTCAAAATTTCGAAAAAAAGCTTCTTCGGATGTTCCTTCTCTAGAAGAGATAACTAAAGAAGTTGAAAATGTTAGAACTAAGCGATATGTCAAAAATAAAAAATAGAATTATTATTGACACTAATCTTTGGATTAGTTTTTTACTTTCAAAAGATTATACAAAGCTTGATAAACTTTTCAACTCCGATAGTTTAGTTTTACTTTTTAGCAGTGAATTACTTGATGAATTTGTTGAAGTTGCACGAAGACCTAAATTCAAAAAATATTTCTCAATTGCAGATTTAAATGAATTACTCACGGAAATTCATTCAAGAGCAGAATTTATTGATGTAACCAGTGAAGTTAATATCTGTCGAGATGAAAAAGACGATTTCCTTCTCTCTTTGGCTAAAGATGGAAACGCAGATTACCTTATAACAGGAGATCATGATTTACTGGAGATGAAAAAGTTTGAAAACACTAAGATTTTAACAATGATTAATTATCTTGAAAATAAATAAGCACCAATCCCTAGCTCCCCTCAATCTTCTTTCATAGCACATGCCCTGAAAACAGCAATTCTTCAATAACAAAACGACAGTTGATTTTTATGAGAAGTTGAAAAAGTTGTATAAATTTGAGGATATTTACTTGTTACTTGCAAGCTTAAGATTACTAAAATAATGAGAAGAACTATAATACTTTTACTGACAATTCTTATCTCAAACGTGTCTTAGGGACAGAGAACTGAAACAGTTTACTTGAATGAGAAAGACAGCACTTCAAATATGTATATCGCTGTGTTTCCCAAAAATGAAATTGTAAAATCATTTATGGTATTATTAGACGGTTTTTGGAATTCACCCAAAGGCGTTTTATCACAGACAGACATTCCAAAATTTGCTTCAAAGAATGATGTCTTGACAGTAATTCCATTATTAAAGACAGGCACAACATATTGGGGAAGTGACAATGCTTCTCAACAATCACTAAAAGAAATCATTAGTCTTATTGTTTCTAAATATCAACTCAAAGACAAAGATTTTTATATTGGTGGATTTGGAATTGGCGGGACTTGTGCTGTAAAATATGCTGAATTAGCAGTTCAAGAAAATTATGAAATTAAACCGAAAGCAATTTTTGCAATTAATCCAATTCTTGATTGGGAGCGTTATTATAATGGAGCAAAAAGAGTTATAAGGCTTTCAGACTCTACAAAAGTTAATGAAGAAGTTTTCTATATGATAAGCCGAATAGAAAAAGAAATGGGAGGAAAACCAGAAACAGCATTGGAAAATTATCATTCTCAATCACCGTATTCGTTCTCTGATACCAAACAAAAAGCAATAAAAAACTTAATCAAAATTCCAATTATGATTATTTCAGAACCTGACATTCAGTGGTACTTAAAAGAACGTAATTATGATTGTTCATATAATAACATTATTGACCAAGTTGCAATGATTAATGAGTTGCAACGATTAGGTAATAAAAATGCTGTTTTAATAACGACAACAAACAAAGGTTTCAGAATGCCAAATAAAGTTAGACATCCTAATTCTTGGAGCATTGCAGACCCAAAACTAATAATAAAATGGCTACAGAAACTCTGATAACAAAGCCACCTCTGCTCCCCTAAGTCATCTTTAATAGCAAATACTCTGAAAACAGCAATTCTCAATTACAAAACGACAGCTGATTTTTATGAGAAGTTGAAAAAGTTGTATAAATTTGAGGATAATTACTAATTGGCAACAAGCTGAAAAAAATTGATGAAACAACAAAATTTAATTATTTTAATTTTAGTTCTTTTCCTTTCAAGTTGCGGAATGAAAACAAAAGAAGGACTGACCGAAAATTATGATGAAAACAAAAACGGAATAATTGAATTAAAGAATTTTTATAATAACACTGTTCCTAAAGATTTTATAGTTAGAATAAGATATAATTCATCTGACAATATTGACTTATTTGTTTATCAACCAACTGAAAATTCAGAGAAACATGAATTGCTTTTTCAACAATGGAATTTAGACATTGATGATTATGTTCCTGAAAACCCAAGAAGTGATTATGATAAAAAGTATCACGGAATAACTAATTCATTTGAAGAAGTAAAAGAAAAATTAAATTGGACTAATGAAACATTTGCCAAAATCTACGATAAACTTGATGATGTTAATTGCATGGGAATTACAAACGGAAATCCGACTGAAATAGAATATGGTTTTAAAGGAATGGGTATGTTCAGTTATTTAATTTTTGACGAAAACTTAAACTCTGAATTACAAGAAAAACATTCTGACGATTGCACTCAAATGTTTTATAAGGAAAATGTTGTTCTAAGTTATGGAAGTGGAGCAATTGGAAGTTTATGTACACCTGAATTTAAACGGAATGAATAAAAGCTAGTTGCCAACAATGTATAACCCCTGCTCCCCTCAATCTTCATTCATAGCACATGCCCTGAAAACACCAATTCTTCAATAACAAAACGACAGCTGATTTTTATGAGAAGTTAAAAAAGTTGTATAAATTTGAGGATATATACAAGTTGGCGGCAACTTTATGAGACACTACATAACGACAATATTAATCCTGACTTTTAACTTGTGTTTTTCACAGACACGACTTGATACTATGATTGCTCAAATACGACAATCAAATTTTGGTTCAGTTTATCAGGTCAAAGACAGTATCGTGAATTATCAGAAAGAAGCTATTCCTAAACTTATTGAATTACTAAAGGACACATCTTTCATAAAACTTAAAAACACGGCTGACTTAATTTATCCAGGAGCAGAAAAATTCTATGGTCATGGTTGGATTGTAAATTATGACATTGACTGGGTTTCAGTTCGGGCAGCTTGGTTGTTGGAAGAAATTACATTTCAAAATTTTGGCTATCGTGACATTACAATTAATGAAGACAAGCTAATGAGTTTGCATAAACAGAATTACACTTCGTATTTACAAACTGGTAGTCACGACATTGACTTTAAAGATAAAACCCCACGACAGCAACTTATTCTGTATCGGTTGATGCTTGCAGACAGCGTTTCAAAATGGTGGGACAAGAACAAAAACACTTGGACACGGTTTAATGCACTCAAAGAAGCACTTTCTAGTGTTGACGAGCAACGGCAGAGTTTAGCTTTACATTACTTGCGTTTTGACAAAACAATTTGTGACGGACTGACAATTGAAAAATATAAAGCTGAATTAAAACCATTAGTTCAAAAAATTAAGCAAAGTGAAAATGGCGAAGCTGACCAAGCAAAATACCTACTTGACGACAATGAATATTATTGGTTCAAATCAAAGAAAAGCAACCGCTAACAACCCTGCTCTCCTAAGTCTTCTTTTATAGCTCATACTCATAAAACAGCAATTTTTCAATAACAAAATAACATCTGATTTTTATGAGAAGTTGAAAAAGTTGAATAAATTTTAGGATATTTATTAGTTAGCACTTATTTTTTTTGATAATATTAGCATATGTAGCAAAATTGTTGTATGTTTACAACACAAATGCTTTAATTATGAAAAAAGAAGTTAAACAAAAGAGAACATTTGATCCAAAAGAAAGTATTGGTCGAGCCAAAGCTGTTAGAATATCATCTGCCAAATGGAGATTGGAATCAGAAGGTCATGAGTATGTTTGGACATCAAGACTTGATAGAGTTGGCATAATAAGAGCAGGAATTCCCTATGCTTCAATTGAAGTTATAAGTAAGAGAATCAATATCCCTGTAAAAGAGTTTTTGCATGTTTTTGGGTTACCTCAGACAACTTATAACAAAAAAAGAAGAGAAAAATCATTACTTAATGGAAGAGACAGTGAAATTATTTTACTTCTTACTGAATTAGTGGATTTTGGGATAGAAGTTTTTAATAATGAAGAAGAAAAATTCCAACGATGGATGAAAAAACAAAATATCTCTTTAGGAGGCAATTCTCCAGAAAGCTTACTAGATTCTACTACTGGAATACAAGAAGTCAAAAATTGTCTAAACAGAATTGAATACGGAAATCTCGCCTAATGAAAGTATATAGAATTGAAAGAGAAAAATATTTAGACAAAACATTACAAGGAGTTGGAGCTGCTTTAACCGAAGGATATAGATGGAATAGTTTAAACACTTATCTTGTTTACACAGCTGAATCTCGTGCACTTGCAACGCTCGAAGTTTCTGTACATCTTGATTTTATAGAAGATTTACCAACAGATAGATTTTATGTTGAAATAGAAATTCCAGACGAAATAGAAATATTAGAATTGCCAATTGAGCAGCTACCTGAAAATTGGGATTCTAAACCACCAATACTTGAGACACAATTCATTGGAGATGATTTTGTTTCTCAAAAAAATGCTGCCGTGTTAAAAGTTCCAAGTGCTATTGTTCCTCCTGAATTTAATTATCTAATAAATCCAAATCATCCTGATTCAAAAAAAATAAAAGTAATTTCTATCCAGAGATTAGAATTTGACAGCAGATTTAAACAAAAATAAAAAAGTGCTAATCGAGTAGACTGCCCTGCCAGAACAAGCCCCCCCTAAGTCTTCTTTTATAGCACATGCTCATAAACCCCTGCTCTCCTAAGTCTTCTTTGATAGCAAATGCTCTGCGAATCCCGATAGCTATCGGGAGTGACTTCGCAGCAAATCACTTCCTATTTTTAATACAAATCATACCGCTGCACATTGTTTACGTTCTTCACTTCAATAATCGGATTATCTGCTTTTTCAACAAAGACCAAACCAACATCATTCACATAATTGGAAGCACTTGAATACAAATAATGTGAAGCTTTTTCGACTAATCCTGCACGTACCGGATTCAAATGAATATAATCTAATTTTGACCACATAAACGGATTGGTATAAATTTCTTCCGGATGATTGCCATATTGCCAGAATTGATATACTTTATTTCTCGAATGACTTTCAGTTGCCATTCGAAACGTTCTAACATCCATTCCCTTCTGCTTTCAGGTTCTGTTTCAATTTTAATCAAAATTGCTCTAGCAGTAAACTTCTTAAAATCACGAATTAAATCGGACAACTTCCCTTCACTAGATTGAATAACCATGTGAATGTGATTGCTCATTATCACATAACCATACAAAACCATTCCTTTATTTTTGATGCAATAATCCAAAGAAGCAATAACCTCGTCTCGATATACTTTTCTTGAAAATACATCTATCCAATCTACTACTGTTAAGGTTATAAAATGAGGTAGTTTTTGATTTCTTGTGACATAACCTTCTTCCATATTTATCTATTTTATCAAATATAATAAGAATTGGAAGTATTTTGCTGCGAAGTAGGTCCCGATAGCTATCGGGATTCGCAGAGCATGTGCTAACTTTGGATAAAGTAGACATTCGTATTGAAACGTGGAAACTTCGAATTGCGAGAATTATTTTGCTGCGAAGTCGGAGACATTCGCAGAGCATGTGCTAACTTTGGATAAAGTAGACATTTGTATTGAAACGTGGAAACTTCGAATAGCGAGTGTTATCAGTATTCACAGTGTATTTACTGAAACAACTTCCCCAATCACTCTCACTCTCCCACACTCCTTCAAAAAAACATATACACACCTACCGCGTGCAGGCAGCAGTTGATTTAAACTCATAGGTGAGCATCATTTCTTTGGCCTTCACATTTTGGTTAATGGCAAAAAGCGATTGTGCATAACGATAATAATACACCGGTTCCAGATCGGTAGTCATTTCAAACAATTTGGTGTACCACTGTGCGGCTTTGACTAAATCATTTTTGAAAAAACGGCTGTCGGCTACTTTTTTCAACATCTCCACTGAAAAATAACCTTTTTCCAATACGCCTTCATAGGTTTTTAAAATGTCAACATACACGTATTCCGGTTTGATGCGTTACGGTTTTTCGGATACTTCAGCAACATCGGGTTTGATTGTTCCGCCAACGGGGAGATCACTTACAGTGAGTGCTAAATCCGCCTTTTTTTCTAACAAGTTTGAAGCCAATAAACTTCCTTCAATTGGTTTTATTTTGGGTTTCACTTTTTTGTACACGGCCTTCACAGTACGCGTGTTGTTTTCACCCATCGGATAGGTATTCACTAAGTTTAAATTAGACACTTTATAACGCGTTTCGTATCCTCCAAAACGACAATTTACTTTTTCAATCACCAAGTAATACTCCACTGCATATTCATCTGAATTTACATTTTCTACTATAATTTCAAAATTACGATTTTCATAATTTTGCACCCTAAATTGTCCCCAACAGCTATTCACTTCACAAAAAGACATAGAAATGACTAGCAAATTAATAGTAATCCGCCCCATACGACATTATTTACAAATGATGCTTCAAAGGTAAACAGACAGTTTCGGCAATTGATTTTATTTCTTTATACGACTACAAAAATAGACAAACTGCACACCCTCTTTCCCCTCAACGAAAAAAAATACCGTTCATCTAAAAAGTGTTAAAAAATTGTGATGGATTGCTCCTTTTTCTGTATTCTTCCGCGACTATTTTAACTGTTCATAGGTAGCTTTTGCTACTTTCGCTTTTAAGCGTTTTGAGGGTTTGAAGACAATTTTATTTTCTTTGATAAGGCTTTTTCCACGGACGGTTGGTTCGGGTGAGCCTGTTGCTTTTAAGGTCAATTGAAACGTGCCTAAACTGTCGATGCGTACAATCTTGCCGTCGGTTAAGGCTTCACTGATGGCATTTGATAAAGCATACATCACCCCAAAACAGTCCGCTTCGGTTAAGGAAGAGGCGGCACAGATTTTTTGAGCCAACGATTCCAAGGTTTCTTCGCCTTGGTTCACCGCACAAGGATAATAGTTAACTTCCGGAGGTTGCACCAGGTTGTTTCGCTTGGCAACCATTTTAAATTGTATCGGCATTGTTTTTAGCAGGTTAAGTGTTATTATTCAAGTATAATATACGAATATACAAAATATTCTTTTCCATTTTGTCATTTTCTATACAGAAAATATTAAAAAGATGTACAGAAAATAACTAATTGCTGTATAGAAATTAAATAATTTATGTACAGAAATGACATACTTCATCAGCATGATGTATAAAAATCATCCGCATAAAAATAAAAAATAAGCAGTAGCAACATAAAAGGAAGTACTACTCACCTACTTTTAACCGGCATTATGATTATCGCTTTTCGTTTTTTAGCTTTGCACCATGACGCAGCCTTCTCACTTTATTCCGTTTCAACACGATGTATCCGCTATTGCCTTGCCGGAAAAATTCACCTTTCCGTTTTATTACGAACCACATGAACTGAGTAAAATAGCCGCTTCTGAATTGCAAGACTACTTGAACACCCAAACCGATTGGGAACACAATTTCGGATTAAATGAAGGGCAGCAAGGGTTAGTCATCGGGAAAATGTTTGGCGTATTGGTTGTGCAAAAACCTACCGGAGAAGTGGGTTATCTCGCTGCATTTTCCGGAAAGTTGGCCGATAGCAACGAACACCGTCATTTTGTGCCGCCTGTGTTTGATATGCTCCAACAAGACGGCTTTTTTAAACAAGAAGAAAAAATCCTGAATGCCTACAACCGCGATATTGAAGCCTTAGAAAACGATGCGGAGTACCTCGCTTGTCAACATGCTTTGGCCACTACCCTTTTGCAAGCCGAACACGACAAAGCCGAAAAGAAAGAACAAAGCCGCGTGAATAAAATTCGTCGGGATGCATTGCGGGTGAAAGCGGAACAGGAATTAGCCTTTGACGACTACAAAGCCCTACAAAAAAGCTTGAGCAAAGAAAGCCAGCAGGAAAGCATACAGTGGAAGCAAATGAGCCATTATTGGAAAACGGAAATCGAGAAAGCTCAACAAAAAGTAGCGGTTTTTGAAGCCCGTTTGCAACAGTTGAAAGACGAACGCAAAGCCAAATCGGCGGCGTTGCAACAAAAATTGTTTCAGCAGTATGCGTTTTTGAATCCGTTGGGTGAAACGAAAAGTTTAGGAGCCATTTTTGAAGACAATCCACCGGCGAGTGCGGGTGAATGTGCGGCACCGAAATTGTTGCAGTATGCTTATTTGCATCAATTACAACCTATTGCCTTGGCTGAATTTTGGTGGGGACAATCGCCAAAGTCGGAAATACGGAAACACGGGCATTTTTATCCGGCTTGCACGGGCAAATGCAAACCCATTTTGGCTCACATGTTGGTAGGTTTGAAGGTGGATGACAATCCGTTGTTGCAGAACCCGGCGGAAGACAAGGAGTTAACGTTTTTATACGACGACGCCTATTTATCGGTGGTGCATAAACCGGCCGAGTTTTTATCGGTGCCCGGCAAATCAATACAGGATTCAGTGTATTGGCGTTACAAACAAAAATTTCCCGATGCCACCGGCCCGTTGATTGTGCATCGGTTGGACATGTCCACCTCCGGGATTTTGTTGCTGGCAAAAAGCACGGAAATCTATTTGCAGTTGCAGGCCCAATTCATGAAACGCACGGTACAAAAACGCTATGTAGCCTTATTGAACGGCATTATTGAACACGACCGTGGCGAGATCAATTTACCCTTGCGGGTAGATTTGGACAACCGCCCCAACCAGTTGGTGTGTTACCAATACGGCAAACCCGCCAAAACACAATGGGAAGTAGTAGAACGCCGTGAGCACACCACCTTGGTACACTTCTATCCCATCACGGGCCGCACACACCAGTTGCGGGTACACGCCGCCCATCCGGAAGGCCTCAACGCCCCGATTGTAGGCGATGATTTATACGGCACCAAAGCCGACCGCCTTTATTTGCATGCGGAACGCTTACTGTTTTGGCATCCGGTGTTGGGGAAAGAGATGGAGGTTGAGGATAGAATTGAATTTTGATTTTCATAAGAAAAGACTTGATTATTAGTTGAAAAAGTGAAAAAAGTTATATATATTTGAAGATATTTACTAGTTAGGTGCAAGCGTCACGGACGACACAACAACCATCGACAGCCAGACAATTTAACAGAAAAAGTATACCATTTTGACGAGTGACCAAAGACATACAGACCATATCAAAATCGGACATCAAGTAAGCCGACACTCCTTGCCGACCCTTCTGTATTTTTTATTTTTTCCCACCGCACTTTTTTTTAACTCAATTTTAGCCAACCGCACAAATGGCACATTTGGTTTTGCCCGACACACAAGCCGACCCTTCGCAAAGCCAAAAGAGCCATTTTTTGCCAACGCACAGAATGACATTAGGACTTTAAATAATTATCTTAGCAACCTGACAATTTAAGAATGGCATTAAGCTGGAACGAAATAAAAGATAGAGCATTAAATTTCTCAAAGGAATGGGCTGACACTTCAAACGAAGAAGCAGACGCAAAACCATTTTTAGTTGAGTTTTTTAACGTGTTTGGTATAAGCAGTAAACGTGTTTCGACCTTTGAACACAGAGTAAAAAAACTGGACGACAAAGACGGTTACATTGACCTGCTTTGGAAAGGGACAATTCTAATTGAAATGAAAAGTCGAGGCAAAAACCTTGACAAAGCCTATCAGCAAGCAAAAGACTACACACACGGACTTAAACAACACGAATTACCGAAATACATTCTCATTTCTGACTTTGAAAACTTTAGACTTTACGACCTTGAAGAAGATAAAACTGTAGATTTTAAACTCAACGACCTTGTAAATAATGTTCAGCATTTCGGTTACATTTTAGGTTATCAAAAAAAGGTTTACAAAGAACAAGACCCTGCAAACATTAAAGCAGCGGAGTTAATGGGTAAACTTCACGACAGACTTGAAGAAATTGGATATACAGGACATCCATTAGAAGTTTACTTGGTTCGTATTTTATTTTTATTGTTTGCCGAAGACACAACAATTTTCAACAAGCAACAATTTCAAGAATATTTAGAACAACGGACAGCCGAGGACGGAAGCGACCTTGCTTCAAAACTCCAAGAATTATTTCAAGTATTAAATACACCAAAAGAAAATCGTTTTAAAAATCTTGACGAGCAACTTGCCGACTTTCCTTATGTAAACGGAAAACTTTTTGAAGAAAACTTGCCTACGGCAAGTTTCGACACAAAAATGCGTCAAGCCTTGCTTGACTGCTGTTACATTGATTGGAGCAAAATATCGCCAGCGATATTTGGTTCAATGTTTCAAAGTGTTATGAACCCAAAGGAACGCAGAAACTTGGGAGCACATTACACAAGCGAAACCAACATTTTAAAACTTATCAAACCGCTTTTCTTGGACGACCTTTGGAAAGAATTTGAAAGTATCAAAGATGCTGCATCAAGTGCGGCACAGGCAAAAAATAGATTAGCGGAATTTCATAAAAAATTAAGTACACTCAAATTCCTTGACCCTGCTTGTGGTTGCGGAAATTTTTTGGTTATCACTTATCGTGAATTACGATTGCTGGAATTAGAAATTTTAAGAGCATCGAACAAAACCGGCCAGAGAGTTTTTGACGTTAGAGAAATAATTTATCTTGACGTTGATATGATGTATGGAATTGAATACGAAGAATTTCCTGCACGAATTGCCGAAGTTGCCATGTGGCTTATTGACCACCAAATGAATATGCAAATTAGCAATGAGTTTGGACAATACTTTGTTCGCTTGCCTTTGAAAAAAGCAGCTAAAATTATTCACGCAGACGCATTAGAAAATGATTGGGAAAATATTGTTTCAAAAAATGAACTTTCATTTATAATCGGTAATCCGCCTTTCATTGGTTCTAAAATAATGAAGCAAAACCAACGTGACCAAATTGTAAAACAGTTTGACAATGCAGACGGTAGTGGAGTTTTAGACTATGTAACGGGTTGGTATATCAAAGCAGCCAAATACATTCAAGACACAAAAATAAAAGTAGCTTTTGTTTCTACAAACTCTATTGTACAAGGCGAACAAACGAGCATTCTTTGGGGACAAATGCTCAATAAATTCAAAATCAAAATTCATTTTGCACACAGAACGTTTAAATGGAGCAACGAAGCAAAAGGAAATGCAGCAGTTTATTGTGTGATAGTTGGGTTCGCCAACTATGATACCGCAAACAAGAGCATTTTTGAATATGAAGATATTAAAGGCGAAGCCCACGAAATAAAAGCTAAAAATATTAATCCGTATTTAGTTGATGCAAAGGATATACTACTAAAATCGCGATCTAAATCTTTATTTAATGCTCCTGAAATTGGAATTGGAAATAAACCGATTGATGGTGGAAATTATCTTTTTACTGATATTGAGAAAATTGAATTCATAAAAAACGAACCTCTATCAGAAAAGTATTTTTACAAATGGATTGGTGGTGATGAGTTTTTAAATGGTTTTAGTAGATGGTGCTTGTACCTCGGAAATGCAAATCCAGCCGATTTAAAATTAATGCCATTAGTCTTAGAAAGAATTAAATTAACCCGTTGGGTGTAATTAAATGATTTGATTTTTAATATTATTAATTGGTCTGTCAAAGATAAATTTGTTGATATATTGAACTAAAGTTAGAGATGTTATTTTTGCTAATATTCTTGTTTTAAACCCTTCAAAAGATTTGGCATAAT
>CALRRY020000035.1:0-29354 GCA_943370635.1 Variovorax paradoxus | reverse complement strand
TTATTTGATTCATAAAAGTAATCTATTTTGAAATGATAAATTTATCTCATTTTTTTCTATATTCAGTTTGTTGAATTTAATTAAATAAATCAATGCTCAATATTCATCATGTTTTTTTATTCAGCTTATTATACTTTTTAATATTTATGAATCATTACTTATATAATTGACTATATTAGATGAAAACATAAATTAATTTTGATTCACAACTTTGACTAAATTTTATCATGCAAAATAAAAACCTTCTTCACGGAAAAACATTACAATCTATTTTAGAATATTTAGTTGAATCTTATGGTTTTGAATCGTTAGGTCAGAAAATAAAAATTAAATGTTTTACCGAAAATCCCTCCATCAAATCAAGTCTAACTTTTTTAAGAAAAACGGATTGGGCAAGAAAAAAAGTGGAAGAATTATATTGTGAAACCATATTAAAAAAATAGAAAACACAAAATCCCATCACCTTGTCAGCAATGGGATTTTAAACAAACAAATAAAACCTAATAACTAAAATTGAACGTTTCTGCCAATTCTTTATATACTATTTCCCCATGAACTATGTTGAGTCCTTTTCCTAAATCGGGATAGCGTTCTGTGGCCACTTTCCAACCTAAGTTGGCTAATTTTAAAACATAGGGCAACGTAACATTTGTTAAAGCTAATGTAGACGTATACGGAACTGCTCCTGGCATATTAGCCACGCAATAATGTACCACATCATCAATGATATACGTTGGATTTTCATGCGTAGTGGCTACTGTTGTTTCAAAACATCCTCCTTGATCAACAGCAACATCTACCATAACCGTTCCCGGATGCATTTCTTTCAACATATCTCGGGTAATTAATTTTGGAGCTTTTGCACCCGGAATTAACACCGCACCGATAATTAAATCGTGATTCTTAATGTGTCTTCTGATGTTATATTCACTTGAAAATTCAGTTACCACATGGCTTGGCATTACATCATTCACGTAACGAAGACGTTTCATATTGATATCTAAAATCGTAACATGTGCACCTAAACCTGCTGCCATTTTTGCGGCTTGAATTCCCACAATTCCAGCTCCTAAAACCAACACTTTCCCAGGTGGAACTCCGGGAACGCCTCCCAATAAAACACCTCTTCCTTTGATTGGCTTTTCTAAATATTTTGCACCTTGCTGTATGGCCATTCTACCGGCCACTTCAGACATTGGTGTGAGTAATGGCAATGAACCATCTGTTTCTTCAACTGTTTCATAGGCAATGCAAACTGATTTGGAATCAATCATTGCTTTTGTTAATTCTTCGCTTGAAGCAAAATGAAAATAGGTAAATATGATTTGGTTTTCTTTAATCAAAGCGTATTCTTCATAAATAGGTTCCTTTACTTTCACAATCATATCTGAATTGGCATAGACCTCTGCGGCAGTGGGAACTAAAATTGCTCCCACCACTGCATAATCCGTGTCAAAAAAACCACTTCCAAATCCTGCATCTTGTTGTACGTAAACCGTATGGTTGTTTTTTATTAACTCAAAAACACCTGCCGGAGTCATTCCAACTCGACTCTCATTATTTTTAATTTCTTTAGGAACCCCTATTTTCATGTTTATATTTTAATATTTATTTACCAAATTTATAAATTACCCCTTAAAAATAAATACCAATAATTCATTTTTATGCAATTATCAATTAAACACCCCTATTTTTATATATTTAAATTTTTATGTGATTGATTTTCTATATTTGTTAAAATCAAACTCAATATGGAAGCTAAAACAAGATGTGCTTGGTGCGAAAAAGACGATTTATACCGAAATTATCACGATGAAGAATGGGGAAATCCGGTTTATGATGACCAAAAGTTGTTTGAATTTTTAATTTTAGAAACGTTTCAAGCCGGGGTGAGTTGGCATTTGATTTTAAAAAAGAGAGAAAACTTCAGAAAAGCATTTCTTGATTTTGATTATAAACAAATTGCTTTATTTGGAGATTATGAAATACAAGAATTAATGAAAGATGCCGGAATCATTCGTAATACTTTAAAAATTAAATCTGCCATTGCAAATGCAAAGGCGTTTATGAAAGTACAAGAAGAATTTGGTTCGTTTTCTACATTTATTTGGCATTATGTAGATGGAAAACCAATCGTGAATCATTTTACTTCTTTTAGTGAAGTACCGGCTTATACTCCTTTAGCAGAAAAAATCAGTAATGATTTGAAAAAAAGAGGTTTTAAATTCATCGGACCAACAACAATGTATGCTCACATGCAAGCCACCGGAATGGTAAATGACCACTTTTTAGATTGTTGGAAAAGGAATTAAAGGGAAGAATTTAAAATTTTGATATAGTTTTCTCTTGATATTTCAAAAGCCCCTAGTTTTTCTAAATGGTTGTTATGCACTTGACAATCCAATAGATGATAATTTTCATCTTTCATCTTTTGAATCAACGTAACAAAACCAACTTTGCTAGCATTTGAGACCAACGAAAACATACTTTCCCCACAAAAAACTTTACCCAAATCTACGCCATACAAACCACCGACCAATTGATTGTCTTGCCAAACCTCAACAGATTTAGCAACTCCTAATTGATGCAGTTGTAAATAAGCTTCCAACATTGAATTGGTAATCCAAGTCCCTTTTTGTCCGCGACGTTTGATGGATTGACAATTGGTGATGACTTCTTCAAACGCAGTATCAAAAGTCACCTTAAAAATATTTCGATTGATAATATTCCTTAGACTTTTTGCTACTTTATATTCTCTTGGATTCACCACCATTCGCTCTGGCGGACTCCACCAAAGAATTGGCTCGTCATCATCGAACCAAGGAAAAATACCGTTTTTATAGGCTAGCAATAACCGTTCTGCACTTAAATCACCCCCAACAGCTAAAATCCCTTCAGGAGAAGCTTCTGAAACGGGAGGAAAATATAATTCTTTCGTTAAAAAATACATATATTAAAAATCCTAAAAAAAATTCCAAACTCCAAAAAATAAATAATTTGGAATTTGGAATTTGTTCATTCAACATTTTATTGCTTAAAATGGTAAATCGTCGTGCTCTTCTTCATTGAAATTAGTAGCCGGTTCAAATGCTTCAGCAGCAGGTATTGGAGGCATTTGTGCAGCAGGAGCTTCTGCTTGTAATCGCTCTATTCTCCAACCTTGAATATCGTTGAAGTATTTGGTTTCACCTTGAGGACTTACCCATTCTCTCCCTCTTAAATTGATGGATACTTTTACCGCTTCTCCTACTTTATAAGCACTTAATAAATCACATTTATCTTGCACAAAATTGATACTGATAAACTGAGGATATTGCTCTTCAGTGGCTACCACTAATTCTCTTTTTCTGAATGATGCACTAACCTGTTGTTCTGCATTAATCACTTTGATTTTTCCTGTAACTTCCATAATCTTGAATTTTAATATTAATAATTGGCTTATACTACACTCGTTTGGCTAATAATACTTTCCAAGCAGATAAAGCGTCTTGTTTGTTGAGAAATTCTTTCGCTTTCAACTGCACCTTCTCTTCATCGGCAGAACTCAACACGCCTTTCACATGGATATTTTCCTTTACAAATATATTAATTTCTTCGGTGGTTGGCAAACTTTCTACATTTCCTAGCATTCCTAAATCATTTCCACTAAAAATAGGACTTTCTTTAATAAATTCAGGAATATTATCAACTCCAATTCCTAGTGTGGTTAATGGTTTTGGAATTTCAAAAAGTCCTTGATTGGCTCGAGAATACCAATTGCCACCCATCCGTGAAACCAAATCAATTTTGTATTGGTCGATATTGCCATTTTCATCTAAAACAGATTCATCGATATGCAATTTTACCACTTCGCAAATAATCAAATTCCCTGCTCCGCCTTCTGTACCTAAACTTATAATTTGATTGACTTTACATTCAAATTGAACCGGACTTTCGGCTACTCGAAATGGCTTGACTACTTCAGAAGGCAACATCGTTAAACCTGACTTCAAAAATTCATTTACTCCTTCCGGATATTCTGTACTAGAAAGTGACATTTGTTGTACAATAGCATAATTTACCACATTAATCACCACTTCTTTTGTAGCATCACAATTGATTAACGTATGTTTTATCGAGTTATCGCGAACGCGTCTTGCAGGAGAAAAAACCAAAATTGGCGGATTAGCACTAAATACATTAAAAAAGCTAAACGGAGACAAATTCGGATTGCCATTTTTGTCAATTGTACTTGCAAATGCAATAGGCCTAGGTCCAACCGAACTTTGTAAAAACCCCTGTAATTTTAGTGGCGAAATTTCCTTTGGTGTGATGCTAACCATCTTATTGAATTTTTACAAATGTATAAAATAGGAGACTATTTTGGAGTGAAATTTTCCATTCCAAATAGATTTTTATTACTTTTATCGTAAATACCATTCTATGCAATTTTCTGAAAGCCGAAATGTGACCCGCTGGATAATCATTATCGCTTCTTTTATCATTGTTTCGCTCATACTTTGGAACACCTATTCCTTTTTTCAAAGGTTCAAAGAAGATGAACGATTGAAGATGGAATTGTGGGCACAAGCTCAAATAACCGTTAATAATTCTTTAGACGAAGATGTAACTTTACCACTAAAAATTATCAGCAACACGAATACTATTCCAATAATTGTAACCAACGAAAAGGATAGTATTATCAACCATACCAACATTGATGATATCAACCTAAATGATTCCAAGAATTTAAAAAACTACTTGGAAAAACTCAAAAGTGAAAATGACCCCATAGTTATGCAATATGCCAAAGGAAAATTTCAGTACCTATATTATGGAAATTCGTCATTGCTCAATAAATTGAAATATTATCCACTTGCCTTGTTATTGATTATCTTTTTGTTTGGTTTATTGGTCTTCAATTTTTATCAAACTTCTAAAATTGCCACACAAAATAAACTTTGGGCCGGAATGGCAAAAGAAACGGCTCATCAAATTGGCACACCATTATCTTCTTTAATTGGATGGTTAGAAATTTTAAAAATGGAAAATGTTCCCGCTTCCACTATTAAAGAAATTGAAAAAGACATAACTCGTTTACAAACTATCACCGATCGATTTTCTAAAATTGGTTCAGCTCCCATCATGGAAAAAGTTGATTTGGTAAAAGAAACGTTTCAATCATATGAATATTTAAAGTCTCGTTTTTCAAAACAAATCGAGTTTAGCTTTTTAGCTCCTGAAAAAGTAATCAATGTTAACTTAAACCCAACTTTACACAGTTGGACCATTGAAAATTTAGTTAAAAATGCCATCGATGCGATGAAAGGAAAAGGCACACTTGCTTTAAATATTATTGAAGAAGAAAAAGAGGTGAAAATTTTTATTTCAGACTCCGGTAAAGGAATTCCGAAAAACCAATTTAGAAAGGTTTTTGAACCCGGTTTTACCACCAAAAAAAGAGGTTGGGGATTAGGCCTTTCGCTAACAAAACGGATTGTGGAAGAATACCATAAAGGAAAAATTAAAGTTTTTCAATCCGAAATAAACAAAGGAACCACAATGATGCTAAACTTCAAAAAAGCATAAAAAAATCCTGAAGCATCAGGATTGTATTTTATAGTTCATTTTTAATTTTTTGAGCGGTGCTTTCAAACTCTTCTTTTGTCATAGCTACTTTCCTTTGAAAACGCATATCATCCATTTCTTTCAAGGGAATCAAATGAACATGAACATGAGGGACTTCCAACCCGATAACTGCCATTCCGATTCGTTTACAAGGAATTGCCTTTTCTAATGCAACTGCAACTTTTCTGGAAAACTGCATTAAAGCCAAATAATGGTCTTCTTGCATGTCAAAAATTTTATTGATTTCTTGTTTGGGCACACAAAGTGTATGACCAACAGCATTAGGATTCACATCTAAAAAAGCAATAAACTGATCATCTTCAACGATCTTATGACATGGAATTTCTCCTGAAATAATTTTTGAAAAAATACTGGCCATAGCTTTGAATTAATCTCTTGTGATTTCTAATATTTCAAACTTCAAAATACCATTTGGTACTGTAATTTCTGCAATATCCCCAACAGACTTACCTAATAATCCTTTTCCGATAGGAGAAGTTACCGAAATTTTTCCAGCTTTAAGATCGGCTTCACTTTCTGCAACCAAGGTATATTTCATTTCCATACCGTTGGATTGATTTTTAATTTTTACTTTAGAAAGCACCAATGCTTTTGACAAATCCAATTGTGATTCATCAATTAATCTTGCATTTGCATATACTTCTTCCAACTTCGAAATCCTCATTTCAAGTAATCCTTGAGCCTCTTTTGCAGCATCATATTCTGCGTTTTCAGACAAATCCCCTTTATCTCTGGCCTCTGCAATGGCTTGTGAGGCTTTTGGTCTTTCAATATGTTTTAATTGTTCTAGTTCTTCTTTTAATTTTTTTAAACCCTCAGCGGTGTAATACGATACTGTACTCATAACTTCATTTTTAATCAATAATTTTTGTACTCAATATTAAAATTTATACAAAAATTGGTTATCTCACGTTTATAAAAATAGAAAAAATCCCCTTTGAGAGGATTTCTTTCTACAAAGATACTAAATTAATATTTATATAAAAAATAAATCTACAACAGAAGAAGTTAAATCAATACTTTTACATTTGTAAAAAATAATTTTATGAAAAAGATATGCTTATTTCTACTTGTTGCTTTTTCACTTAATGGATGTAGCGATGATGGGTTCAACAACAACAATCCATATATTCCTAATTTCCGTTTCTCAACCAATATTAACATTGATTTACCTAGTTTTAGTGCATTAAATTTTGTAGGCAATTCAATTTATGTTCCTCCACAATTGGGTGGTTCACCAGGATTAATTGTTTTCAACTCAGGAAGTGGATATTTTGCTTATGATGCTACATGTCCTAATCAACCTGTAACGTCATGTTCAACACTAATAACTAATGGCGGTATTAATGTTGTTTGCCCTTGTGATGATGAAAGCTATAGTTTATTCACCGGTTTAAGTACTTTAAAATATCCATTAAAACGATACCGAGTAGAAGTAAGTTTACCTATATTAAGAATTTATAATTAAAAAAGAAATCCTGACTTTTTGGTCAGGATTTCATATTTAGAAGAAAAGGGTTATTCCGGTTAAAAAATTTATCCCAGCTTGCGGATAAAACCCTGCTCCCTCGATGGTTGTAATAGTTCCCGGTGTTGAAAAATCATCATCAAAAGTGTAAAAATAACCATTGCTTTCGTATTCCAAATCAAAAATGTTATTGATTAAAGCATTGAATTGAATGGATTTGAAAATTTTATTCGTTTTAATTTCGTATGAAATATTAAGGTCGTTGACAAAATAAGCCTCTAATTTTGAACTTTCTGCATCTATGTTCCCCATGAATTGTTCACCTACATATTTAGATAAAAATGAAAGTTGTAAATTCTTTACAGGAATGTAAGTCAAACGATTTGCCGCAATAAAATTGGGTGAAAAAGCAATATTTGTTGAACCTAGATTTTGTAAAACTCCATCTCTTTGGAATACAAAATCTTGGTTTTTGTTTTGACTTATGGTAAAATTGGGTTGTAAATAAAATTTATTAGATAATTTTACTGTTGCATCAACCTCTAAACCTAAACGGTAACTATCTCCGCTATTGGCTCGAATAGGAGCTCCAACGTCATTTAATTCTCCGGTTAAAACCAATTGATCCTTATATAACATCAAATAACTATTGACATTCAATTTTACACTTTCAGTATCATATCTCCATCCTAACTCAAAGTCGTCTAATTTTTCCGGTCTCGGGTTTCCGTTTTCGTAGTCATTACGGTTAGGTTCGCGTTGGGCTTTTGCATATGAAAAATAAAAGTTGTTTTTTTGGTTTAATGTAAATGTTATCCCTGCTTTTGGATTGATAAAATTAAAAGTATCATTCACAATTCCGGTATCTTCACCATTGGCTGTAAATCCAACATTTCTATATTGAATATCCCCAAAAAGACGCCATTTTGAAGTTAAATCATAATTTACTTTCGCAAATACATTGACATCTGTTTTGGTTGAAAAATCATCATAATAACGGTCTCTTATTTCACTTTGTGAAGCAAATCTTGCCCAAATGATTTCACCGAAATGAGCTCCTTCATACTTATTTGCTCCACCACCAAAAATGAAATCGACTTTATCTTTTTTGTAGTTTAATGAAAATGTTGTTCCGTAAAAATCATTATCCAACCAACGACGACGAATTAAATCAGTCTCATCAATGGTTTCGCCACCTAAAGTAATTGGATTTAAACCATAATCAGCAAAATCCTCATCCTCTCGATACTGTTCAAAATACCCTCTACCTTTAGTATAATGAAAGGCTAAATTGGAACTCCAATGGTCACTCCAACGTTCATTCCAATGCAATTGATAATGGTCTTGTTGGTAATTATCTGTTTCATTGTCATAAAATTGCATATTACCTTCGTCATCAAAATACATTCCCGCCACATTAAAAGTTCTGTCATTTCTCAGCTTTTCGGGATCTTCTAAACCATACCAAGCTTGATAAGTTTGTTGGATCCCTCCAAAAGCCAATGCCTTGATTAAAGTGGTTTCTCCAACATATGTTCCTTGTAAAAAATACGATTTTAAATCAGAAAATGCTCTGTCAATATAACCATCGGAAACAATATTAGATAGTCGTCCGGCAATTTCAAATTTATCATTCATCAAACCCGTACTGAATTTTACCGTATGCTTTCTCGTATTAAAACTTCCGAAGGAATTGGAAATTTCACCGCTTGCCTCTTTCGAATATGAATCAGTTAAGATGTTCAAACTCGCTCCAAATGCACCGGCACCGTTGGTGGATGTTCCTACTCCACGTTGTAATTGCAAACTTTCGGTTGAACTGGCAAAATCAGGCATATTCACCCAAAATGTTCCTTGACTTTCGGAGTCATTGTAAGGAATTCCGTTGATGGTTACGTTAACACGCGTGGCATCAGAACCACGCACACGTATTCCCGTATAGCCCACTCCTGCTCCGGCATCGGTGGTAGTGACCACAGATGGTAGATAATTCATCATAATTGGAATGTCTTGTCCTAGATTTCGGGATTGAAATTCTTCTTTGCGAAGATTAGAAAATGTAACAGGTGATTGAGCATTAACTCTAACGGCAGAAACCAAAACTTCGTCTAGCGGAATGTCTTTTGTTTTGGCTGTATCTACAACCGCTTTTTGATCTTGTGAAAATCCGATAATAGAAAAAAGAAAAAAACCAGCAAAGCAAAATTTGCTAAGCATTTTTGTGCCATAAAGGCGAATGTTGAATAAAGTTTTCATTCGTAAAAGATTACGAATAAAAGGGGTAATTATTCTTGGTTAAAAATTAAAATTGATACTCTTGACAGCAAAATAAACGTGCACTTTTATTTTTTTGTCTTATCCCTAAACAGCATTACCTGTTCCAGGTTCGTTGGGTATGATCTCAGCTCGTTATTTAGAGCACCCCTTTGAGACGGGGCAAAGATAATAAAAAATTTCAATGGCAATGACAAATTCAAAAATCAAATAAAAATTTAATGAAAGGATAAATTCCTATTGTACATTGCCATTTACCTACTTCCATTTCAAATTTCCGGTCTTTTTCTATTTTGTTTAATTTCTGAGTTTGTACGTTTTTCCTTAATTCTTTTTTCAATTACTGAGCGAGGAATTTTGGTTAGTTTTCTTTCTTTAGGGATGATTAGAGCATTTTGAATGATTTTTAAAAAACGTTTTGTAACAATCTCTTTGTTTTTTAGTTGACTTCGGTCTTCATCACAGTTTAAAATAAGTATCCCTTCTGACGTTAGTTTTGTTTTTAAATTTTCAAATAATAATAGCTTTTGTTCTTCAGATAGGCTCTCTGAATTGTTCAAATCAAAAGACAAAACCACTTTAGACGAAACTTTATTTACGTTTTGCCCTCCTGCTCCACTGCTTCTGACAGCTTTAAAAGAAAGTTCACTTATAACTTTTTCAATATCCATTTTACTGCGGTTGGTGAGCAATTTTTAATAAATCGTTTACTGTTTTCACCGGATTAAACGTTATTAGTGGTACTTCAACAAAAACAGTTAACCATTTAGCCATAGCTCCGTTCCAAAGACCGGGAAGTTCATATGCTTTTAAATCTTTTCCACCTTTGTTTTTGTGTACTATAAAACCGCTTGTATGATCAACAAATTCGGTTAAATCAAAATTGCCTCCCCGATAATTTCTGATGCCACATACTAAATCTACAGGATTAAAATGAGTTGAGCTATTGAGTATTTTCATTTGATTAGCATCCTTTTCATCTATTTGAGAAGATTCTACAATTTGTAGAAAAACTAATCCTTTTCGATCTCTTACCCAAAATGGACCGCCTCCGGGTTCACCTTCATTTTTTACCATTCCGCAAACGCGTATTGGTCGATTTAAATAATTTCTTAAATATTCAACTTTACTCTCTTTAGTATATTTTGAAAAATCATCGGTTACTTCAAAATGTAATTTTGATTGAATAAATAAAACTATCTCATCTAATAATTCTTTAGCAACATTATTCTCATCCAATTGTCTTAAATAACTAAAAATTTGTTGTTGTTTTTCTAATAAAATCCCGGCCAAAGCTTTTTTATATAATGCAATTTCATCAATATGATTTTGAATAACATTATCAATATTTTTTATAAAAACAATGTCTGCATCTAACAGATTTAAATTTTGTATCAAAGCTCCATGACCACCTGGTCTGAAAACTAAATTTTCATTTTCTTCTCTAAAAAATTGGTTATTAACATCAAGTGCGATACTATCTGTTGATTTATCTTGATACGAAAAGTTAACACGAATATCTACTCCGGACGTTGCTTCAATTTTAGGTTTTATCTCGTTAATAACCTCTTCAAAACCCAATTGATGTTCAGCTGATACTGTAAAATGTACAGTTGTTCTTTTGTTTGAAGTAGCATAAGCAACAGCTTCATTTAAATGCTCTTCAATTGGGGTTGCAACATGTGTTTTATATTTGTGAAAAGGTAGTATTCCTTTGGGTTTGTTTGCGAAATTAAATCCACTTTTTGACAATAATAATTTAATAAAGGCGTAATTTTTACTATCACAACCCCAAGAATCATATTCAGGAAATGTTTTTTTTAATTGAAAGATAACATCTTCATAAAAGGGAAATTTGTCTAAACCAATTAAAAATAGTGATAAGTTTTTGGCTTTCTTTCGATTAATATATGCATTTATGGACTCTTCGCCTAACTTGTAATCTTGTAAAAATTCACTTAAAAACTTAAACATTCTACTGGCAGCTCCTGAAGCAGGAACAAACTTTTTCAATCTAAGTTGACTTTTTTTCTCTTCAAAAAAATTAGCATAATAATTTGCTTCATCTTGAGATAATAACTGAATTCCATCATTCAGTTTTGCCGGTCTTTCTAATTGAACAGATTGTATTCCACTCATTAGAAAATGAATTTGTTGTTCAATTTTTTCTATGTGTATTTCTCTTTCTTCTATTTCAATAAAATCAAAAGAGTTTAATCCTAGCTTTTTGGCTTTTTCATATTTTGATATACTATTAACCGCCTTTTGAAATCGTTTTTCTTTAGAACCCGTTAACTTTATATATGGTTTTTTGTAGTGAATTAAATTTTCTTCAAATTGTTTTAATGTCAATTCTCTGTCATTTGGTCTGTCTCGTAAATCATCTTTTTCCCATGGCACATCAACATCCGTTAAGAAAAACAAATCATATTTATGCTTTTTTGCCGCTTTTTCTAACACCTCATCACATTCACCATAATATATATCTGAAAAAACTTTTGTTACCATCAAATTGGTGTCTGTAAACAAGAAAGTATTTGCATTTGATAAAGCTTCATTTTCTAACTTGGTTTGGCCAATGGCGATAGGTATCAAATCCTCTTTTTGACAAATTTGTTTATCATTGTTCCATTTTTGTTGCAAATAATCTCGAGCAAATTCAGGAATCCAAACGGTATTGAAATGTTCCGCTAATTGTTTAGCTAGTGTTGTTTTACCGGTACATTCCGGGCCATATAAAGCAATTTTTATGATGCTTGATGGCTGTTGTTTAAGATTTTCTTCCATTCTTTATACCCATAAAAGGCAATTATTGTAAATACTAAATATTGAATTGCAGTTACCGTATAACCTTTAAAAAAATATAAAGGAATTGAAACAATATCTCCAACAATCCAAAATATCCAATTCTCAATTTTCCGTTTGGCCATGAGCCACATTCCAACAAAAAACAAACCGGTTGTAAATGTGTCCACATAAGCCGTCCAACTTGTAAATTTATCAAAAAAGTTGTAGATAAATATAATGAAAATAACAGTTAATATAAAAAGAAAAATTGCCCATTTCTTTTCTAGGCTATTCATCCATGAAATAGGAAATTCGGTTTGACCATTTTTTTTTCTGGTCCAATGGTACCAACCATAAATACTCATGATGGTATAATAAAAATTGATGGTCATATCGCCTAACAATTCCCATTTCCACAATAAAAAAATAAAAATTCCGGTACTGATAATACCGGTTGGAAAAACTAAAATGTTATTCTTTTTAGAATATAAAACACTTATCAAACCAAAAAAAACAGCAATCAGCTCCAAAGCAATATCAATGCCTGAATACGTTTTATATTGTGAAAAGAAAAAATCAATCATGTTGGCTAACAAAAGTTCAAAATTGATAAAATTGCCTGAATTGTTTATTACCTAAAGTTAAAAAAATTACTATCGTTTTCAAATGCTGTCCCAATAACTACCATATCTGCTCCGGATTCAAATGCTGCTTGGATGGCTTGATGCGAGCGAATACCACCCCCAACAATTAGCGGAATTAAAATTTCCTTTGAAACTGCTTTAATCATCTCTAAAGGAACAGCCAGTTTAGCTCCGCTTCCCGCTTCCAGATAGATTAATTTATTTCCCAAATATTCTCCAGCTTTTGCTGTTTGACAAACGAGCTCGATATTTTTTCTATCCATAGGTTGGGTTTGACTAACGCGTTCTACAGCTGTTTGACTACCACTTTCAATCAAAATATATCCGGTTGAAATAATTTCCAAATTGGATTTTCTCAATAATGGAACTGCATTTATTTGGTGTTCAATCAAATAATCAGGATTTCTTCCCGAAAGTAAACTTAGAAACAAAATTCCATCGGCATGAAGCGAAATTTGCGAAGGATTTCCCGGAAATAAAATAATCGGTAAGGTTAACTTTTCTTTGAGTAAAAGAACTAATTCGTCGATTTTATCTGACTCAACTATGCTTCCACCTACTAAAATATGTGTAGCAGGACTCATTTTAATCTTCTCAATTAGAACAGATAAATGATTGATTTCAATCTTATCCGGATCGAATAAAATGGCTAATAATTTTCGGTTTTGGGCCTTTGCCAATAGTATTTCGTCGTATATTTTTTTCATGATTCCTTTTCCCAAAGCCACACCAATGTATATTTTTCAATTTCGGTAAAGAAAACCAAAAAATCTCTTTTCACCGCATTAAAATCTAATAAAGCAGTTGTTTTTTCATCCTTTATTTCAAACGGACGAACAAAAATGTGGTCTTTAAAACTAATGCCAACTTCGTTACGAACTTTAAAAACTGCCTCTTTTACCCCCCAAATAACAGTTAGTTTACGTATGAATTCATCTGAATTATGTTGAGATTCATACACAAATTCTTCTTCTGCAAACTTGTAAGCAATTTTTTTAATCAAATCACGACGAAGTTCCAAATCGATTCCTACATTAATATCGGATAACACTATTACCGAAAAATCAAACGAATGTGATATTGAAATATGCGTACCATCTTTCAAATGTGGCTTTCCAAATTCGTCATAATACAAATCAAAGTCAGTGTAACCATTATGTTGCAAAAGCATCCTCACCGCCATAAATCCTTTTTGATGATTTTCTGATTTCATTCCTTCCAATCGGGCTAACGAAACATCTTTAAGCGAAATCGATTGAAACAAATTATCAAATGTTTCGGATATTTTCCAAACATAAATACTCGTCGCATCGTCAACGTTAATTTGCTGATAAAAAGGCATTGTATATAAAAAAGTATATCAAATTGTAATTCAAAACATTAGTACACTAAACAAATCACAAAAAACAACAAAAGGTTTTTTAATTCCTTCCCTATTCCGTAAATTTGCAAAAAATTTTTAGCTAATATAACTATTTTATAAATGAGTACACAAACAATGCCTTATGTTGCGTATAGAGTGAAAGATATTTCACTTGCCGCTTGGGGAAGAAAAGAAATTGAATTGGCCGAAGCTGAAATGCCCGGTTTAATGGCACTTCGCGAAGAATATAAAAACAGTCAACCTTTAAAAGGAGCTCGTATTGCAGGATGTTTGCACATGACGATTCAAACTGCTGTATTAATTGAAACGTTAATTGCTTTAGGAGCAGAAGTTACTTGGAGTTCTTGTAATATTTTCTCAACGCAAGACCACGCTGCTGCTGCTATTGCTGCTGCCGGAATTCAAGTATATGCATGGAAAGGTTTGAACGAGGAAGAATTTGATTGGTGTATTGAGCAAACCTTATTCTTTGGTGAAGACAGACAGCCTTTGAATATGATTTTAGATGATGGTGGTGATTTGACCAATATGGTTTTTGACCGTTATCCGGAATTGATTGGCGGAATCAAAGGTTTATCAGAAGAAACTACAACAGGTGTTCACCGTTTGTACGAAAGAATGAAAAACGGAACATTACACATGCCCGCTATCAACGTTAATGATTCAGTTACCAAATCGAAATTTGACAACAAATACGGTTGTAAAGAATCAGCGGTTGATGCAGTTCGCCGTGCAACAGATATCATGTTAGCCGGTAAAAGAGTAGTAGTTTGTGGTTATGGTGATGTTGGAAAAGGAACGGCTGCTTCATTCAGAGGTGCCGGATCTATTGTAACAGTTACTGAAATCGACCCAATTTGTGCTTTACAAGCAGCAATGGACGGTTTTGAAGTAAAAAAATTAGACACCGTTATTGCTAATGCAGATATCGTAATCACAACTACCGGAAACAAAGACATTGTAGTAGGAAGACATTTTGAACAAATGAAAGACAAAACGATCGTTTGTAACATCGGTCACTTTGATAATGAAATTGACATGGCATGGTTAAACAAAAACCACGGTGGTTCAAAAGTAGAAATCAAACCACAAGTAGATAAATATACCATCAACGGTAAAGATATTATCATTTTGGCGGAAGGTCGTTTGGTTAACTTAGGTTGTGCTACAGGTCACCCAAGTTTTGTAATGAGTAATTCATTCACCAACCAAACTTTAGCTCAAATTGAGTTGTGGAACAACAGTGCGGCTTACAAAAACGAAGTGTATATGTTACCGAAACATTTAGATGAAAAAGTAGCGGCGTTACACTTAGCTAAATTAGGCGTTGAATTAGAAACATTAAATAATGAGCAAGCAGCTTATATTGGTGTAGAAGTTCAAGGACCGTTTAAGCCAGAGTATTACAGATATTAGTATTAAGACTGGAGTATTAAGTATTAAGACTGGAGTATTAAGTATCAAGATTGGAATATTAAGTATTAAGACTTTGAAATAAAAATTACCCTTGCTGAAAAGTGAGGGTTTTTTTGTATCAATTAGAAAAAAAAATTAAAAACAAAAAAAATATTATTATCACGAAATGAATTTATATTTTATAATCTTGAATTAAAATTTCAGCCGGAATATTAAGTTTTTCTTTTAATCTGCGAATCATAGCTAAACTCAATTTTCTTTTTCCGGACAGAATTTCAGACTTGCGTGAACGTGCTCCTAATATTTTAGATAATTCTGCTTCAGAAATATTCATTTGGTCCATTCTAAATTTTATGGCCTCTAACGGATTAGGCTGAGGAATAGAATGGAATTCATTTTCATATTCTTTTATCAGAATAGACAAAACTTCCAACTCATCTGATTCTTTTGATTCAGGTTTTATTTCTTTTTGCATGAGTTTATACACTCGCTCAAGCGATTGATCATACTGCTGTTCATTTTTTATCGGTCTTAACATAACTTATTTTTTTAGCATCAATTTTATCATATTCTTTATGTGAGCCAAACCAAACTACAAAAACAATTTTTAATCGATATTCTATATCAACTATTAATCGAAATGAATTTCCGTGAATATTAAATACAACTCTTTTGTCACTTAATATTGAAGCATTTCTATATTGAGCTTTGAGTTGATTTGGATTATGCCATTCTGCAATACTTACTTCTTCATACCATGACAACAATGGCTGTTCAGCCATAGGAAAGTCTTGAAAATATTCTTTTAATGTTCTAACGGCAATTACACGCATGTACAAATATAATAAAAGTTACCAAAACGGTTACGTGTATTAAAAAAATTATAACAAAAAACCCATTTCTCTCGAAATGGGTTTTGTATAGTAGAAAAAAATTCTAATTAAGCTTCAAATGGGATAACTGATACAAATGATTTGTTTTCCCCTTTTTTCTGGAACTTTACAACTCCGTCAACTTTTGCATGTAAAGTATGATCTTTCCCCATGTAAACGTTTTCACCGGCATTGTGTTTAGAACCTCTTTGTCTTACAATGATATTACCTGCAATTGCAGCTTGACCACCATAAATCTTCACGCCTAAACGTTTCGATTCTGATTCTCTACCATTCTTGGAACTACCGACACCTTTCTTGTGAGCCATGATGTTTAAGTTTTAAATGTTAATTATTCTTCTGTGGTTTCTGCTTTTTTAGCAGCTTTCTTTTTTGGAGCACTTCCTGAAGCATTGATTCCCTCGATAACGATTTGCGTCAATGACTGCCTGTGACCGTTTTTCTTTTTGTAACCTTTTCTTCTTTTCTTTTTGAAAACGATTACTTTATCACCTTTTAAGTGTTGTAACACTTTGGCTTCTACTGAAGCACCTTCTATAGCGGGGGCGCCTATAGTAACTGTTCCGTTTTCGTCTAACAACATTACTTTGTCAAAAGAAACTTTGCTTCCTTCTTCAGATGCTAAACGGTGAACAAATACTTTTTGGTCTTTGCTTACTTTAAATTGTTGCCCTGCTATCTCTACGATTGCGTACATAACAATATGTTTTAATTAATTTTTTGAGTCTGCAAATATACAACTAATTATGAATCATACAACTTATAAAAGAAAATAAATTGTATTTCAAAAAATGATTTCAAAATCACGCTTTTTTTTATTCAAAACAATGATAATGTGTAACAAAATTCCGAAATTGCATACTTATTCTAAATCGCAAAATAATTAACTAATTTTTTATGAAAAAATCTTTAATGGCTTTAAGTTCAGTTCTTATGCTAGGAAGTACAGTTTCAGCTCAAAAAGTTGAGTTTGAACATTACACGCTGAATAATGGCATGCATGTGATTTTACACCAAGATAACTCTGCACCGGTTGTAATCACATCTGTTATGTATCATGTTGGTGCAAAAGATGAAAATCCTGAAAGAACAGGATTTGCTCATTTTTTTGAACACCTTTTATTTGAAGGCACCAAAAATATTGGTCGTGGTGAATGGTTTAAAATTGTGACCGGAAATGGTGGTACTAATAACGCCAACACTTCTGATGATAGAACCTATTATTATGAAATTTTCCCTTCAAACAACTTAGAATTAGGTTTATGGATGGAATCAGAACGCTTACTTCATCCTGTAATTAACCAGATTGGCGTGGATACGCAAAATGAAGTAGTTAAAGAAGAAAAGCGTTTACGTGTTGATAACCAACCGTATGGTAATTTACTTGCAGAAGTAAAGAAAAACATGTTCGTAAAACACCCATATCGTTGGGCAACTATTGGTTCTATGGAACATTTAGATGCTGCAACTTTAGAAGAATTTCAAGCATTTAACAAAAAATATTATGTGCCTAATAATGCCACTCTTGTTGTAGCTGGTCAATTTGATCCTGCTCAAACAAGAGCTTGGATTGATAAATATTTTGGTTCCATCCCAAAAGGTGCTCCGGTGACTAGAGAAAAAATTGAAGAAGCTCCAATTACAACCACCATTAGTGCTCGTTATGAAGATCCAAACATTCAAATTCCGATGGTAGTTGCATCTTATAGAACTCCTTCTATGAAAACAAGAGACGCTCGTGTCTTGGATATGATTTCAACATTACTATCCGACGGGAAATCATCGCGTTTGTACAAAAAAATGGTTGATGATAAAAAAATGGCTCTTCAAGTAGGTGCGTTTAATTTTAGTCAAGAAGATTATGGAATGTACATTTTATATGGCTTACCAATGACTGGATTTAAACAGGAAGACATGCTAAAAGAAATTGACGAGGAAATCGTTAAACTTCAAACGGATTTAATTAGCGAAAAAGAATTTCAAAAATTACAGAATATTTACGAAAATCAATATGTCAACAGTAATTCATCTGTAGAGGGAATTGCAGGTAATTTAGCAACTTTTCATATGTTGTATGGCGATGTAAATTTAATCAATACTGAAATCGAAATTTACCGCTCTATCACTAGAGAAGAAATTAGAGAGGCTGCTAAAAAATTCTTAAATCCAAATCAACGTTTACTGTTGGACTACGCTCCAAAATCAGATAAAGCACAAAACTAAGATTATCACATGAAAAATTTAATCCTCATAACCAGCTTGTTTTTATCAATAACTATGCAAGCACAAGATAGACCCCAACCAAAACCGGGACCGGCTCCAAAAATCAATATTGGAAAACCACAAACTTTTGAATTAAAGAACGGTTTAAAAGTGTTGGTAGTTGAAAACAATAAATTACCGCGTATTTCCTACAATTTAACTATTGACAATGCTCCGTATGCAGAAGGTGCTAAAAAAGGGGTTTCTGATATGACCAGCAGCATGATTGGTAACGGTACAAAAACCATTTCAAAAGATGCCTTCAACGAAGAAGTTGACTTTTTAGGAGCCAATATCAGTTTTGATGCAAATGGTGCATTTGCCAGTGGACTTTCAAAATATTCAACCCGTATTATGGAATTAATGGCTGATGGTGCCTTAAATCCAGTATTTACACAAGAAGAATTTGACAAAGAAAAATCTAAACTAATTGAAGGTTTAAAGTCGCAAGAAAAAAGTGTTCCTGCAATTGCCGGTAGAGTTCAACGTGTTTTAGCGTATGGAAAAAATCATCCTGAAGGAGAGTATTTAAGTGAGGAAACTATCAATAATGTTACATTAGCTGACGTAAACCAAAACTATGCTACTTATTTCACTCCACAAAATGCTTATTTAGTAATTGTAGGTGATGTGAAATTTGATAAAGTAAAGGCCGATGTAGAGCGTTTATTTGGTACTTGGAAAAAAGGAATTGCTCCTCAAGTTAGCTATTCTGCACCAAAAGATGTTCAATATACCCAAATTAATTTTGTTGATGCTCCAAATGCAGTTCAATCTGAAATTGCAGCTGTACATATCACTAACTTAAAAATGACTGACAAAGATTATTTTGCTGCATTAGTTGCCAATCAAATTTTAGGAGGTGATTTCAACAGTTATTTGAACATGAATTTAAGAGAAGCTCATGGATGGACATACGGTGCCCGATCAGGTTTGAGAGGTAGCAAATATGTTTCCAATTTCAGTGCTTCTACTCAAGTAAGAAATGCTGTAACGGATAGTGCTGTTGTTGAAATTTTGAAAGAAATCAAACGCATCAGAACTGAAAAAGTTACTGAAGAAACGTTGAAAAACGTGAAAGCCGGATATGTTGGAAAATTCGTTATGGACATTGAAAAGCCAACAACAGTGGCTCGTTATGCATTACAAACCAAAACGCAAGGTTTACCGGCTGATTTTTATGAAAATTACATCAAAAACATCAACGCGGTTACAGCAGACGATATCTTAAGAGTAGCCAAAAAATATTTTTTAGCTGATAATTTAAGAATTGTTGTGGTGAGTAAAGGTGCCGATGTATTACCCGGTTTAGAAAAATTAAATATTCCAATCTTTTACTTTGATAAATATGGAAATAAAGTAGAAAAACCGGTTGCTAAAACTGCCTCTGCTGATGTGACTGCTAAATCTATATTAGAAAAATATTTAACCGCTATTGGTGGTCAAAAAGCGGTTGCCGATGTAAAAACCATCATGACTAAATCCAGCGGAACTATTCAAGGAACTGCATTAGAATTGACTACTAAAGTGAGTGCCGAGAACAAAATGGCCGTTGAAATGAAAGCAATGGGTATGACCATGATGAAACAAGTAGTGAATGCTACCGGTGGATATATGGTTCAACAAGGGCAACGCAAAGATTTTACCGCTGATGAATTAAAAGATATGAAAACCTCAGCTTATCCTTTTGAAGAATTAAATCTTTTGAATAATAGTTCAATTACCCTTGGAGGAGTTGAAAATATTAACGGTGCCGATGCATATGCAGTTAAAAATGGCAAAACTACTTATTTCTATGATGTAAAATCAGGATTAAAAGTTGCAGAAGCTAAAGAAATGGAACAAATGGGACAAAAAATGACCCAAACAACAAACTATGCTGATTACAAAGAAGTAAAAGGCGTAAAAGTTCCACATAAAACTACTTTAAATATTGGAGTAGAGTTAGAAATGACAACTTCAGAAGTTAAAATTAACGAAGGAGTTTCAGAAGAAGATTTTAAATAATTTTTTAAAATTTACACATATAAAAGACTGTCAGCAATGGCAGTCTTTTTTTTAACTACTTTATAAAAGCTGAAACTTCATTCTTTAACCGCAAGGAACACAAAGGAATACGCCAAGAACACAAAGATAAATCGTTTAAATGGAACACATACCCCGATAGCAATCGGGACGGATTAAAATGATTTTCACAGATTTTGATAGCTTCGCTATAATGCATGGAAACAGATTAGTTTAGGACAAGACTCTCTTTCTTCAACAACTCTCAGCCAGTAACTTGAAACTTGAAACAAAAAAACTCACTTCTTAGCTGAAAGATATACCCCAAACATGATTATCGCCGCTCCTATTAATTGAACAAACGTTAGTCCTTCGTTATCTAATAATCCCCAAAAAAAGGCTACAACAGGAATAAGATACGTAACGGATGAAGCAAAAACAGGTGATGAAATCTGTATCAATCGATAAAATAAAATATTGGCCAAAGCAGTTCCTACCACTCCTAATATAGCGATATAAATAATCACATCTTGTGTTTGTTTTACTTGAACAGCCTCAAAAAATCCGGAGAAAAACAACACAATAAATGCGGGAACCAACATGACCACAAAATTTCCGGTGGTAATACTAAGCGGACTCAAATCTGACAAATACCGTTTAATAAAATTGACATTCAAAGCATAGCAAATAGAAGCTAAAATCAACAAAATAGCATAAGCATAATTTTGGTCAGGATGGGTGGCTGCACCATTTAAAATAAGCAATGAACTTCCCACTAAACCGAAAAAGACTCCAAATATTTGTCGGCGTTGGAAATCTACTTTAAACAATAAAATTCCCAACAAAAGAGTATTCAATGGTGTTAATGAATTCAAAATAGCACTAATCGTACTGCTAATTTGTGTTTGAGCATAGGAAAACAAAAAAACCGGAACAAATGTACCAAAACAGGCCGTTAAGGCTAAGTATTTCCAATGCCGAAGCTGAATATGTTTAATACTGTTAAACCCAATTATCAATAAAAAAAGAGCCGCAAAAACAATGCGAAGAGAGCCCAATTGAAATGGATTTAACCCCAGTAATCCGCGTTTAATTAAGATAAATGAACTACCCCAAACTAAGGCTAGGATGGCTAGATAAACGAATCGGAGGTTTTTGTTTTCCATGTATCAATTTTTCAAGTCACAAAACTCCGTTAATTTTGGCAAATAATCAGCGAAAAAAATGTTATTTTTGTAATGCATTTTAAATTAAATTAAGTATGAAAATTTCTCATCTCCTTTCTGTTATATCATTATCAGCTGTAATAATGGTCAGCTGCAAAAATGAAGCAAAAGAAAACACAGAAACCACTTCGGCTACCACCGAAAAAACACAAGATCAACCGGCTCAATTGGCTACTGCATCTTTTACAGTGGAAGGCATGCATTGCGAAGTAGGTTGTGCGGGGCATTTAGAAAAAAAATTAGCAAAATTAGACGGCGTACAAAATGCAGAAATTGATTTTGAAGCGAAAAAAGCAACTGTAGAATACGATGCCAACAAAATCACTCCTGATATTTTAGTGCAAACCGTTGAAGGAGCTGCCGACGGGAAAACATATAAAGTAAGTGATGTAAAATCATAATAAAAAAAGAGTTCCTTGTGAACTCTTTTTTATTTCTTCCAACTCATCGTTTCCAACAACGTTTTCATGTCATCCTTTACATAACTAGCCGCAGGCATAATCGAGTCAAAATTAGGTTTAGCATAAAAATAAACCGAACCGGTCACAAAATGATGGATTGAATCAGTGGCGTAAAATTGAGTATTAGTGGCCGCATTACCTCCTACTTGATAAAACATGCCATACACTTTATTTTGAGCATTAATAAAGGGTGTTTCAATGATATCATCGGCTTTTATTACATGTTCGTAGGTAAGTTTTTGAGCATCTTTTAATAAATCATTAATGTTATTGTTTACTTTTCTGTACGTTAAATAAACCGTAGCCTTCATCTTTGGATACTGAATCGTGATATCGCATTTTTCAGTTACTTTTAAATTCGCATCAATATTGTAATCAAATTGATAAGCACAATCACTATCAAAACGCTCATATTGAGCTAACTGATAATCCAATCGAAGTAAGGCGTTTGGCTTGGGCAAAAGTTCTTCCTTGCAACTCCACAATAATAAAAGGAATATGCTCAAACATGCTAACTTAACTATTTTATTCATCTACCATTACTTTTATTTGTTTAACTCTTTTTTTATCAACCGATTCTATTATAAAAGTACAGTTGTCAAAACCTATTTTTTGTCCTTTTTTGGGAAAAGTTCCTAGAATTTCTAAAATAAATCCGGCTAATGTTTCCGCTTCTCCTTTTTTTCTCTCAAACCAATCTTCATTTACATTAACTATTCTATAAAAATCTTTCAAATTGATTTTACCTTCAAACAAAAATGTTCGATCATCAATTTGTGAATAATTAATGTTTTCATCATCAAATTCATCACTGATATCGCCTACAATTTCTTCAATAATATCCTCCAAAGTGATAACCCCTGAAGTTCCACCGTATTCGTCTACAACAATCGCAAGATGATTTTTCATGCCTTGAAAATCTTTCAAAAGATTATCCAATTTTTTGTTTTCCGGCACAAAAAACGGTTCTCTTATCAAAGTTGTCCAATTAAAATCCGTTTTATCAATATGCGGTAATAAATCTTTTACGAATAAAACGCCTTCTATCTGATCAATATTGTCTCGGTAAACCGGAATTCTCGAATAGCCTTTGTCTAAAATCTTCGTTAAAACATCTTTGAATGATGCTTCAATTTCTAAAGCAAACAAATCTATTCTTGGACTCATAACTTGACTGGTATCCGTATTTCCAAAAGATACAATCCCTTCTAAAATTTTTTGTTCCTCTTGAGTAGTGTCATCGTTTGAAGTTAATTCTAAAGCTTGTGAAAGTTGATTAACGGATATATTACTTTTTTGTTTAGCTAACTTGTTTTCCAAAAAGAGTGTTATCGCTCGCATTGGCATGTTCAATGGCACTAAAAGGGTGTTTAATATTTCTATAGGCAATGAAATAAAAATAGAAAACGTAACATTATTTCGATTAGCATATACCTTTGGCAAAACTTCACCAAAAAAGAGTATTAAAAAAGTAACAACTCCAACTTCAATGGTAAAACGCAACCATTCATATTGAATTTGGCTAAATAAATCATCTTTAATAAACGAAAAGATGATAACTATACCTATATTAACAAAATTATTAGTAATCAAAATAGTTGCTAATAATTTTTTAGGTTTATTTAATAAAGTGATAATTCTATTTCCCGCTGTACTATTCCTTTCTACAGCATCATCAAGATCTTTTTGCGATAAAGAAAAAAGAGCTACCTCAGCACCTGAAATCATAGCTGAAATAAATAACAATAATAAAATGCCCAATAGCTCAGGCAATAAACCTGTAGTGAAATCGTTAAAAAAACTCGAGGGGTCTGAGTCCAAATGAAAAGGTTTTAATTAAACTTGTATATTAATGATCGTCGTGGCTATTATGTGGGTCAAAATTAGAGTTTTTTATGGAATCTGGGACATTTCCAATTGTGTGTTTGTTGTATTCTGATTCTTTTTTAGTAGTTAAAAAAGTAAATTCAGTTACTTGAATTTCGGTAGTATATTTTGTTTGACCGTCTTCCGCTTGCCATTGTCTAGATTTAATTCTACCTTCTACATAAATTTTATCTCCTTTGGACAAATACTTTTCACAAATTTCTGCGGCTTTGTTACGCACAACCAAATTGTGCCATTCGGTTGACGTAATTTTTTCATTAGTCGATTTATTGATATAAACTTCATTCGTAGCCAATGGAAATCGTCCGATGCAATTTCCTCCTTCAAAATAGTGCATTTTTACGTCGTCACCCAAGTGACCAATCAACATAACTTTATTCAATGTGGCATTCATATAATTTTATTGTTTTTGGATTAAATCAAAGTTACGAATAAATTACAACTTTAGAAATACTTTTCAATAAAATTGTAAACAACTATGGGAAAGGGTCTTTTTTTGATTTCTTCCCACGAAAGAGCATCTTTTAGCTTTCCTTCCGTTTTAACCCACCAAAATTTGATATATAACTTTTGATGCGAAAGAAGATGCAAAATACTTTCGTCATTCATTTCAATAATTTCCAGAACAGAATTTACGAATTTAGATTGTTGTTCAAGTAGATTAGAAAGCACTTTTAAATCCATTTCACCTTCCGCTTCAATCAATGGGAATTCATACAAATTATGCCAGATTCCTTTTTGTGTTCGTTTTTGAATTAAAATATTTTGATGTTCATCTTCTATGATCAAATAATTAAAGTATCGATTGGTTTGTTTAGTTTTTTTCAATTTTACCGGAAGCTCACTTACTTTTTTATGTTGTAAAGCAGCACAACTATCTTTTAAAACACAAACCATACAATCCGGATTTTTAGGAACACATTGCAAAGCTCCAAACTCCATAATGGCTTGATTGTATAGTGATGGATGTTGGCTACTCATCACTTCATTTGCAAGTACATTAAATTCAGTTTTCCCTTTCGGGGAAGAAATATCAGTTGAAATTCCGTAATATCGAGAAAGCACTCGAAACACATTCCCGTCTAAAACAGCAACCGGCTCTTCATAACAAAAGGATGCAATAGCGGCAGCAGTATAACTTCCGACACCTTTAAATTGTAACAATTCTTTGTATGATTTTGGAAATTCTCCATTGTATTGAATAGCAATCGTTTTTGCGGTTTGATGTAAATTTCTGGCTCTTGAATAATAGCCTAAGCCTTGCCAAAGCTTCAATATTTCTTCTTCATTAGCTTCTGCCAAGTCAAAAACCGTTGGAAAAGCATTCAAAAACGATTCAAAATAGGGCAATCCTTGAGCCACTCGCGTTTGTTGAAGAATAATTTCAGATAGCCAAACCGGATAAGGATGGGTTGTATTCCGCCAAGGTAAATCTCTTTTGTTTTCTAAATACCATGCAATAAGCTTTTTAGAAAAATCCATAGTTTTTAATTAGGTTAACAAAAGTATATCTTTATGTGATTAAATTTTAATCAATTATGCTTGAATATTTGTTTTTTTAATTTGTATATTTGCACTCTCAAAAATTTACACATAAAAATTAAAACGAAACAAAATGACGAAAGCAGATATCGTAGCGAAGATTTCAGAAAAATTAGGACTTGAAAAAGGAGATGTTCAAGCAACAGTTGAATCTTTTATGGAGGAGGTAAAAAACTCTCTTGAAACAGGAGACAATGTTTATTTAAGAGGTTTTGGAAGTTTTATCATCAAAACTAGAGCTGAAAAAACAGGAAGAAACATTTCTAAAAACACTACAATCAAAATTCCTGCACACAACATCCCTGCATTCAAACCGGCTAAGGTTTTTGTAGAAGGTGTAAAAACTAACACTGAAGTTACAGTATAATTTATTATTAATAGCAAAAAGATCACACTATGCCAAGTGGAAAAAAGAGAAAAAGACATAAGGTAGCGACGCACAAACGTAAAAAAAGAGCGAGAGCTAACCGTCACAAAAAGAAAAAGTAGTTCTAAACTACTTTTTTCTTTTACAACAAGTTCTTTGAAATGAAACAGTAAAAAACAATAACTGTTTCACCGGGTACAAAAACTACCTGTTTAAAATATTGTTTAATCCATCTGTACAATTAGGTTGGTGGTAAGTAGTTTCAAGTTTCAAGTTTCAAGTTGGTTATGCCAATTTTTACTTCCAACTTCTAACTTCCATCTTCTAGCTAAAAAGTATAGATAAAAATTTACACCGTGAATAAAGAATTGATCATTAGGTCAGGTTCCGAAGCTGTAGATTTTGCCATATTAAAAGATGGAAAACTAATAGAATTACACAAAGAAGAAGAAAGCAAAAACGGTTTTCAAGTAGGCGATATATTTATGGCCAAAATTAGAAAACCGGTTCCGGGTCTTAATGCCGCATTTGTGCATTTAGGTTTTGAAAAAGATGCCTTTTTACACTACCACGACTTAGGGCCAAATCTACCTTCTTTGTTAAAATTCACTAAACTTGTAAGCACAGGTAAATTAAAAGATTTCTCCCTTAAAAACTTTCAGTTTGAAAAAGAGATTGACAAAGACGGTACTATTACCGATGTATTAAGTGCTAATCAATCCGTTTTGGTGCAAATCGTAAAAGAACCGATTTCAACAAAAGGACCACGTATTAGTTCTGAACTTTCCTTAGCGGGAAGATACATTGTTTTAGTTCCTTTTTCTGATAGAGTGTCTGTTTCTCAAAAAATAGATTCCAAAGAAGAAAAAGACCGTTTAAAAAAACTTGTCCAATCCATCAAACCAAAAGGTTTTGGTGTTATTGTTCGTACAGTAGCACAAGGCAAAAAAATAGCCGAACTCGACCAAGACATGCAGCAGTTATCAAACAAATGGACTGCCATGTGTAAAAAATTACCGACGGCTCATCATCCCTCAAAAGTATTAAGTGAAATAAATAGAACCTCTTCTATTTTAAGAGATATTTTTAATGACACTTTTTCAGGAATATATATTGATGATGAAGAGTTGTTTGAGCAAACAAAAGATGCTATTGAAGAAATTGATGCTTCAAAAGCTAACATCGTAAAGCTATATCAATCAAAAGAATTACCGATTTTTGAAAAGTACCACATTGAGCGTCAAATCAAAACCTCTTTCGGAAAAACAGTTTCCATGAGCAAAGGTGCCTATCTGATTATTGAACATACCGAAGCTCTTCACGTTATTGATGTGAATAGTGGAAATCGTTCTAATAAAGCTCAAAACCAGGAAGAAACCGCCTTGGAAGTAAACATGATTGCCGCTGCTGAAGTAGCCAGACAGTTGCGTTTGCGAGATATGGGGGGAATTATTGTTGTTGATTTTATTGACATGCAAAATCCTGAAAACAGAAAAGTACTTTTTGATTTTCTTCGTGAAGAAATGAGCGATGATAAAGCAAAACACAAAATCTTACCGCCAAGTAAGTTCGGTTTAATCCAAATTACAAGACAACGCGTAAGACCGGAAGTCAACATTAAAACCCGAGAAGAAGATCCTAACAATGGTACCGGAGAAATAGATGCTCCAATCCAAGTGATTGATAAAATTTCTCTTGATGTTGAACGACTAAAAGACCACAAAAAATTAGTGCTAAATGCACATCCTTTTGTGGCAGCATACCTAACCAAAGGTTTTCCATCATTACGTTCAAAATGGTTTTTTGAACATAAAAAGTGGGTGAAAATCATACCTCGTGATGCTTACACGTTTTTACAATACCAATTTTATGATAAAGATGGTAATGTAATAAAAGAATAAAATTGAACGTCTGCCATTTATTTGGTAGACGTTTTTTTTTGGTTTTGCAACGAATCTGTTAATTTGATTTACCACGAATTACACTAATTTATACTAACTTTGAGATATATTTTTTACTTATTTTGATGAAACTTCAATTTCTATTTTTTATTTTTTGTTGGATTATATTTCAAAATACAACCTCTGCTCAATCGGGTTGTACAGACGTTTTGGCTAAAAATTACAATGCCAATGCGATTGAAAACGATGGAAGTTGTAATTATAAAAAACTAAAAATAAGAGAGTTTATTTCAATTATATTAAATGACTCATTGAATGAAACTTCAGGTTTGGTAGAATGGGAAAAACATTTTTACACGCATAACGATGATACTGATTTACATCTTTATCAATTGGATAAAAAAGGTTCAATTACAAAAAAAATAAAATTAATCGGTATCAAAAACAAAGATTGGGAAGAAATTACACAAGATAAAACCCATTTTTATTTAGGTGATTTTGGCAACAATTCCAAAGGAAACCGAACAAATTTAACCATTTATAAAATAAAAAAAGATTCATTATTTGACCATCCGAAAATTGAAAAAATCACTTTTTCTAATCCAGAACAAACTGACTTTTCAAAACAAAAAAACAAAACAACCGACTTTGATTGTGAGGCATTTATTGCTACCGAAAATGAATTAATTTTGTTTACCAAGCAATGGACTAACAATCAAACAGCCGTTTATCGTTTGCCAAAAGAACCCGGAAATCACAAAGCAGAATACATTACCACTTTGCAAGTTAATGGTTTGATAACCGGAGCCAATTATTTAGCATCCAAAAACCTAATCTCACTTTGTGGTTATTCCAAGAAATTAAAGCCATTCCTTTTCCTAATTTCAGATTGGAAAAACACAAATTTCGAAAATGCTAATAAACGAAAAATAAAACTCTCTTTACCTTTTCATCAAATTGAAGCTATCAGTACAACAAATGGGACTGAGTATTTCATTACTAATGAACGATTTTCAACTAAAGTAACAGGAACAGTTGAACAACAATTACATTCATTTACTTTTTTGATTCTCCGTAATTAATCATAATTTTTTTGTATATTTGCTTTAACTCAAAAAGTTAAGCGATGAATTTATTTAGTTTTACAGCAAATTTTGGTACAGAAGAAGATTGTAGAAATCACTTTAAAGAAGAAAGAGATAAAATAGGA
>CALRRY020000034.1:0-33349 GCA_943370635.1 Variovorax paradoxus | reverse complement strand
ACTGTTACACCACTTGGTGGCAAACATGCCGGATTTATACAGTCTACCGTGCCGGCATATAATACAGAGTTCACCAATCCGGCGGATGCCGTGGTCATGTTATATAAGGTTTGGTTAAACGGATTGATGATTTGAACCCTTACCTCTCCGGCAAATGTTCCTCCTGCATTCCAGAATAAATCAAATGGTAATCCGTTACAAAGCGGTACTGTGACATTGATAGGTCCTCCACCTGCTGTAAATGTCGTACCTAATGTGGCTACTACAATACCATTTTGTCTTACTTGCATTGTAGCTCCATTCCAACCGTCGCCAAAACTGTCTCTTAATACAAAGGTATAGTTACATTGCTGATTTGGTTCACAAATTGTAGTGTTGAACAGGAAGGGTCCTGCCCATGCACTAAATGTACCATCTCCACAATCTCTTCTAACCCAATATTGATATTGAGTAGCCGCTTGAATAGGCGTTCCGTCTAATAAATTTGTAACGTTAACATTTTGGAAAGCATTAGTTTGAACACCTGCACCTGTTGGAATAACTCCTCCTATTAGCTGAACTGCATATTCCCAAGATGTTGCTCCATTTGCATTCCAATTTAAAATTGCACTTGTTTGACCACCAACTGCTCCTAAATTGGTTGGAGGTGCACAGTTTACAACTTGAATTGATAAAGTATATGGAATCGTGTTAGGATTACCATTAGTAGAAATTACAATATAATACGTTTGCCCAGCAACAACCGGTAAATCTAAAACCAATGGGGCACCGTTTGTACTAACTGTACCAGCAACACAACTTACACCAACATTGGTACAACTGTTATAAACAAACATACCTGAATTGTTTCCTGTTGGTGTCATAGTTAAATTAATCACACCCGTAGCAGTTGCAGTATAACTATAATAAACGTTGTTTCCATTTAAAAAGTTTCCTGTTGTTCCACAACCGGAAGCTCCTGGACTTCCATCAATATCATCTTGATAATTTGAAGTGTTATCAGTTGTTGAATAAGGCAAAGAAGGTACTTGTATTGCTGAATTACACGCTGCTCCCGGTGTAGTAGTAATAAAGTTAACCGGTCCTACCCATGCACTATTACTCTGGGAACAAACCGCTCTTACATAAACTTGATATTGTGTAGTTGCTAATAAACCATTCGCTACATATGGGCTTGGTCCTGTTAAAACACCAACTCCTGTTGGAGCATTAGGCACTTGAACTAACTCTACCTCAAACTGTGTAGCTCCACCTGGATTAGCCCAACTGATACTAGCACTATTTTGAGTAATCCCCCCAACAGTAATGTTAGTTGGATCTAAACATTGTTCTACAAATCGTATATCATCAACAAGCCATCTGTCGCCGGTTAATCCCGTTGTTGGTTGGTTCATCACCACTACAAAAGCAATGTAAACTTGTTGACCTGAAAGACCAGATAAAGGAACTGTTTTCTCTTCACAAATATTAAATACCGCTGTTAAATCGGTATCTGCCCATGACTGAATTGTAGTAAAACTATTGATATCCGTTTGTGAGGTCGTAGAATAACGAACTTGATACGTCGTGTTATCGGGTCCATTAATCGTTGAACGCGTACTGAATATCAACTGACCATTGGCAGGTACCGTTATAAGTGGCGTTACTAAATAATTCTGTGAGGTATTGCCCGCTCCAATATTTTGACGAGCGTTCATAAAGGCAGATGTAGTGCCCTGACAAACCGTTGGCGGAGTCGTTACCGCACTAGTTGTGGTCCATGTATTGTTCCCAAAACCATTGTTAAATACTGCCCAAGTTCCCGGTATACCACCCTCGAAATTCTCCGTTTGTGAATACCCAAAACCCGTTAGCATTAACAATAGTAAAACTAAGGTAATTCTTTTCATGTGTAAAATTTTGGTTAGTTGTTTATTAGCTAACCAAAGTATAAAATAAAATTTACAAATCTTTTCAAGACTTTTAGAATTTAGGTCAATTTCGATAAAAATCACATAAAAACGATGAAATGTTAGTAATTTAAAAATCAGAAGTCTGTTTTGTATGATTTTCAAATGGATAAATGAACATTTTTGTATATTTGGCATCATACTATTATTTTGAAAACAAAAATATACTTCGCATCCGATCAACATTTTGGGGCTCCCACTCCTGAGGAAAGTTTCCCTAGAGAACAAAAATTTGTGGCTTGGTTGGATGAAATCAAACAAGATGCAACAGCCTTGTTTTTACTAGGCGATTTGTTTGATTTTTGGTTCGAATATAAGACAGTAGTTCCTAAAGGGTTTGTGCGTGTTTTAGGAAAATTAGCTGAGCTTCGCGACAGTGGAATTCCAATTTATTTTTTTGTTGGCAATCACGATTTGTGGATGCATGATTACTTTGAAAAAGAATTAAATATTCCTGTTTATCATGACAATCAAGAATATACTTTTAACGGAATAACTTTCTTAATTGGCCACGGCGATGGAAAAGGTCCCGGTGACAAAGGCTACAAACGCATGAAAAAAGTGTTTACCAATCCGTTTTCAAAATGGTTATTTCGTTGGTTGCATCCGGATATCGGGGTGAAATTAGCTCAATATCTTTCCGTAAAAAACAAATTGATTTCCGGTGCCGAAGATGTCAAATTTTTAGGCGAAGAAAACGAATGGCTAGTTCAATACGCTAAACGAAAACTCACTTTTAAACATTATAATTATTTCGTTTTCGGACATCGTCATTTACCGATGCAATTGGAAGTAGGAGAAAATTCAACCTACATCAACCTCGGTGATTGGATTGGCTATTTTACTTATGGTGTTTTTGATGGCGAAAAATTTGAGTTGAAAGAATTCAAAAACTAACGAACATCCTTCGCTCTTAATTGCACCGTAACATTTCCATTGAACTCATTTTCATCAATACAAAAAGCCATTTCAAACGGTTGTTGATTTTTGGTTAGCTCTAATTTTTTTCCTAAACCAAAACCAATTACACCAAAACCTTCAGAGTTAATTTGTTTGACAAATAATTTCAAATGTTCATCGTTTTGACCTAACGTCTTTCCATAACCTGTATCCGTTAGATTTTTTGCCATAAAAACCGGCGTCATATTTTCAGGGCCAAAAGGTTCAAATTGATGTAAAAGACGAATTAGTTTCGGATTAATTTCTGTTAAATCTATTTCGGCATCAACCGATATTTCAGGAATTAATAAATCGGGGTGAATGGTTTCCTGAACTACTTTTTCAAATGCTTCTTTAAATTGTAAATAATTTTCCTCTTTCAATGTCATACCGGCAGCATACATGTGTCCACCAAACTGTTCTAAATGTTCAGAGCATTTTTCCAAGGCATTATACACATCGAAATCTTTTACAGAACGAGCTGAAGCCGCTAATTTATCACCGCTTTTCGTAAAAACTAACGTTGGACGATAATAAGTCTCCGTCAAACGAGAGGCCACAATTCCAATTACACCTTTGTGCCAATTTTCATTGTAAACCACGGTTGTGAATTTTTCTTTTTCGTTGTTTTCTTCAATTTGAGCCAAGGCTTCAAAAGTAATTTGTTTGTCTAAATCTTTTCGATCCAGATTATATCCTTCAATCTCAGAAGCAAATTGTTCCGCTTGTTCTAAATTAAATTCAGTCAATAATTCAACTGCGTGATTGCCGTGCTTAATTCTTCCGGCGGCATTGATTCTGGGAGCAATTATAAAAACCACGTCGGTAATCGTAAGCACTTTTTTCTTTACATTTTGAATCAATGCTTTTATTCCGGGTCTTGGGTTGGAATTGATGACTTCTAAACCAAATTTGGCTAAGATGCGATTTTCTCCCGTCATCGGAACAATATCTGCTGCTATAGCCGTGGCGACTAAATCTAAATAAGGAATTAAATTTTCAATGGTTTCGCCTCTGTTTTGTGCCAACGCTTGAATCAATTTAAATCCAACTCCGCAACCACAAAGTTCGTCATACGGATAAGTACAATCACTTCTTTTTGGGTCTAAAACGGCAATGGCTTCTGGCAAAATTTCACCTGGTCGATGGTGATCACAGATGATGAAATCAATATTTTTTTCTTTCGCATAAGCCACATGATCAATTGATTTTATTCCGCAATCTAAGGCAATGATTAAAGAAAAACCATTGTCGTCGGCAAAGTCAATTCCTTTATATGAAATGCCGTAACCTTCATCATACCGATCCGGAATGTAGGTGGCAATATTAGGATAAATCGTTTTTAAATAGGAAGAAACCAATGAAACTGCTGTCGTTCCATCCACATCATAATCGCCAAAAACTAAAATATTTTCTTGATTGGCGATGGCTTTTTCAATTCGTTGAACAGCTTTATCCATATCTTTCATCAAATACGGATCATGCAAATCGTTTAAAGACGGTCGAAAAAATTGTTTTGCTTGATTAAATGTAGAAATTCCTCTTTGTACTAAAAGTGAGGCGATTAGTTTGCTAACATTAAGTTCGTTAGCTAATTGCGAAACCAAATGAGGCTCCGGTTTGGGTTTGATGGTCCAACGCATAGTGTATTAATTTTGAATGGCTTATACTTTTGGATGGTACTCAATTTTCACATCCACTTGGGCAAATTTACGAAACATTTCCATAACGCCACAATATTTTTCTACTGATAAATTGACAATTTTTTGTAATTTCTCCTTTTCTAAATCATTTCCATAAAAATGGTAAACCATACGAACCGAATGATAATATTTAGGATGCTCTTCGGTTAAATCGCCTTCAACATCGATATGAAATGCCTCTACAGAAACTTTCATTTTAGGCAATAACGAGGCCACATCAATTCCCGTACAACCTGCCAACGCATCTAACATCAAAGCTTTTGGACGAAGTCCGTTATTTGTGCCACCAATTTCAATATCGGCATCAATTCTGAATTTTCCTCCAGGATTGGTCGCTTCAAACGCCATTCCACCTAACCATTTTGTTGAAATTTGATGTGTCATGCTGTACTTTTTTTCAAAGATAATGAATTTTTAAAAATTTTTTTATCCTAAAAAATTATCGTACATTTGTTGCATATTTGTTTCATTAATGAATAAAATCAGCTATAATGTATCAAAATAGTTACTATAAAAATTGGTATGCCATGACAGATGCCGCTGTTGTTCGATCGCTTTGTTCTATTTTGAAACAAATGCGACTAAACAAAAACATCTCTCAAGAAGAACTTGCCGAACAATGTGGTTTAAGCCGAATTACCATCAGTCGTATGGAATCCGGAAAGGCTATTAATTTGTTAACCATGGTGCAAGTGATGCGTGCGTTAGGAAAACTAGAACTCTTCAATTACCTCAACGAAGAACCGGAAATTAGTCCGTTACAAGTCATGGAAGAACGCTCAAAATACCGCAAAAAAGCTTCACCATCTAAATAATTATGAATACCGTTGCTGCTGTAAAAATTTGGAATCGCAAAGTTGGTGCGGTGCTGTGGGACGAATCTAAAAATGTGGGGGTTTTTGAATTTGATAAAAATTTTATTGACTCCGGTTTAGATTTATCGCCCATTACCCTTCCAATATCCGAAGCCAAAAAAGGTCGACGGGTGTTTTCCTTTCCTTTTTTAAATTTTGAAACTTTCAAAGGGTTGCCGGGATTATTGGCAGACAGTTTACCGGACAAATTTGGTAATCAAGTAATTGATGCCTGGCTCGCTCAACAAGGTAAAACCGCACAAAGTTTCAACCCGGTTGATCGACTGTGTTATATTGGCAAACGCGGCATGGGAGCATTAGAATTTGAACCTGAATCCGGCTCATCAATCATCCCATCAAATAAATTAGAAATAAACGCTTTAGTAGAATTTGCCAAAGAAGTTTTGGCGGAACGGGCTTCGTTTCAAACCAATTTGCAAGATGAAAAGGGTTTTTCAGACATTCTTCAAGTAGGAAGTTCTGCTGGTGGAGCTCGTGCAAAAGCCATTATTGCCTACAACCAAAAAACAAGTGAAGTTCGCTCCGGTCAAATTGATGGATTAGATGGTTTTGATTATTGGTTGATAAAATTTGACGGCGTGACCAATCATCAATTGGGCGACCCAAAAGGATATGGCAATATTGAATATGCTTATTATTTGATGGCAACCGCTGCCGGAATCAACATGATGGAAAGCGAATTGAAAATTGAAAATCAGCGAGCTCATTTTATGACCAAACGTTTTGATCGCGTGAACAACCAAAAAATGCACATGCAAACACTGTGTGGTTTAGCTCATTTTGATTATAATATGCCGGGTTCGTATTCGTATGAACAAGCGTTGATGGTGATGCGACAAATGCAATTGCCCTATCCTGACATGGAAGAATTATTTAGAAGAATGATTTTTAATGTAATGGCGAGAAATCAAGATGATCATACCAAAAATATTTCATTTTTGATGAATTCGGAAGGAAAATGGTCGCTTTCACCGGCTTATGATGTGACTTTTGCCTTTAATCTGTCCAATTTTTGGTTGAAGGCTCATCAAATGACGATTAATGGAAAAAAGGAAAACATTGAGTTAAATGATGTATTTACGTTAGCGAAAAACGTCAACATTAAAAAGCCACAACAAATTATTGATGAATGTCGAGAAGCCATTTTAAAATGGGATGAATTTGCCGAAAAAGCACTTATCCCTTCGGCTCAACAAAAAGAAATAAAAAGCTTGTTTAATTTATTAATGTAGCTTTATTGTTTCATTAATCTTTAAAAATAGCTATAATGAAACTTATTTGTTACAATTTATTTTGATGCTTTTCCGCCAACTACTACCACAATTTCCCCTTTGGCAGGTTTAGCTTCAAAATGTTTTAAAACATCAGAAGCCGTTCCGCGAACGGTCTCTTCATGTAATTTTGATAATTCCCTGGAAACGGAAACTTGTCTTTCGGCACCAAAATACTGCACAAATTCAGCTAATGTTTTGTTCAATTTGTGTGGCGAAACATAGAAAATCATCGTTCTGACTTCTTCGGCTAAGGCTAAAAAACGAGTTTGTCTTCCTTTTTTATCAGGTAAAAAACCTTCAAACACAAATTTATCATTGGGCAAACCACTGTTCACTAAAGCGGGAACAAAAGCGGTGGCACCGGGCAAACATTCTACTTCAATATTATTTTCCACACAAGCTCGGGTAAGTAAAAATCCCGGATCGGAGATAGCAGGAGTTCCCGCATCAGAAATCAACGCAAGGGTTTCTCCGGCTTGCAAGCGTTTGATCAAACCTTCTACAGTTTTGTGTTCGTTATGCATGTGGTGACTTTGCATGTGCGTTCCAATCTCGAAATGCTTCAATAATTTTCCGCTGTTTCGAGTGTCTTCGGCTAAGATGCAATCTACTTCTTTGAGCACTTTAATGGCTCTAAAAGTCATGTCTTCTAGGTTTCCGATGGGTGTTGGAACGATATAGAGTTTGCTCATGGTAAAGTTTTAAAAATCATAAAGATGAGATCTCTCCTTCGTCGAGATGACAAGATACCGGAGAAAACGTTTAGGCAAATTTTTTCTCCACCAAATTCATAAAACGATCGGCATATTCTTCTTTTCCTTCCCAATTGTTATAATCGGGTTTCACCATATCTACAATAAATTGTTGCACTTCTTCAAACGAATCGTAGGTGCTGATTTGTGAAATTACTCGGTTAAAATCTTCGTTGCTTCCGCCAAATAAATGTTTCACAAAGGCAATTCGGTCATTCAAACCAATGTTGATTCCTTTAATTAAGGTATCGTTTAAGGAGGATATTTTGTGTTCGGTTTTTACTGTAAAGGTTTCCGTTTTGGTTTCGATTTTAACCTCCGGAATGATGGTTTCTTCTACTTTTTCAAATGAAATTTCGGTTACTTTTTCCACTTCTTTCGGAACGTCATTCACTTTTACAAATTCCGGTTCTTTATAATCTGTTCCCAGTAAATCTTCAAATGAAATTTGTTTTTGTTCCATTTTAGCAACCGGTTTTTCTTCTTCTTCTGTTGCTAATTCAAATAACGGACTAAAAACAGACTCTTCTATTTCTTCTTTAATTTCTCCTTGAATAGGTTCTTCTTCTTGCGTTTCAGCTATGATTTCTTCAACAAAAACTTCTTCTTCCGCTTCTTCTTCTTCTTCTGCTACAACTTCCTCTTCTTCCTCAATTATTTCTTCTACAATCGTTTCTTCAGCAACGACTTCTTGAATAGGTTCTTCTTCAACAGTTTCAGGTTGAACATCTTCTTTTACTTCCTCTTCATTTACAACAATTTCATGCTGAACAAGAACTTCGACAAAGAGTTTTTCTTCTAACTCTTTTTCCGAAATTTCATCTTTCAACACATTGATATTTTCTTCATAAAACCGAAGAACCGCTAATTTTTCATATAATTTTTGAGCTTCCTGATGCAATTGAACGACATCTTCTTTTCCTTTTAATTTTAAAACACGGTGTGCAATACTAATTAAATCTGCTTCTAACTTTTTCTTCATAACTTTTACAATTATATTGAATTTAGCGAATGGAATTTTATAAATTTGTTTCTGATACAAAATAACATAAAATATGTTATTCTTTAGCTAGAAAAGTAGAAAATGTTTCTTGAAAATACCGTAAATCATAAAGAACAATTTGGCTGGATTGAAGTAATCTGCGGTTCGATGTTCTCGGGAAAGACCGAAGAACTGATTCGCCGACTCAAAAGAGCTCAGTTTGCCAAGCAAAAAGTGGAGATTTTTAAACCCGCCATCGATACGCGTTATCACGATGAAATGGTGGTTTCTCATGACGCAAATGAAATTCGTTCTACACCCGTTCCGGCCGCTGCCAATATTCGTATTTTGGCTCAAGGTTGCGATGTGGTGGGTATTGATGAAGCTCAATTTTTTGACGATGAAATCATCACCATTTGTAATGATTTAGCCAATTCAGGCATTCGGGTAATTGTAGCCGGATTGGATATGGATTTTAAAGGCAACCCTTTTGGTCCCATGCCGGCATTGATGGCAACAGCTGAATATGTCACAAAAGTACACGCCGTTTGCACCCGAACCGGAAATTTAGCCAATTACAGTTTCAGAAAAGCTGACAATGATAAATTAGTTATGCTAGGCGAAACCGAAGAATATGAACCGTTAAGCAGAGCCGCTTACTATCATGCTATGCGTGAACAAGCCGAACATAAAATTGAAGCTGAAAACAAATCAAAAACCTAAGCCGTGAGTCTCGTTGTCAACGATATTATCCCTCAACTTCAAGCCGAACTTTTCGGAAATCATCCTGAAAACAGTATTCAGAATGTTTCCATAGACAGTCGTTCGTTGCAAAATAACCAATACACGCTTTTCTTTTGTATTATCGGACCGAACCACAATGGTCATACCTATATTAAAGAATTGATTGAAAAAGGCGTTTGCAATTTTGTGGTTTCCGAAAATGTTGAATTCGTTGAAGGGGTGAATTTTTTAAAAGTGGAAAACACTTTGGTTGCTCTGCAACAATTTGCCGCTTTTTATCGAAAAAAATTCAGTTTTCCCATCATTGGCATCACCGGAAGTAACGGAAAAACCATCGTAAAAGAATGGCTTAATTTTTTATTGAGTCCCGATTATAACATTATCCGAAGTCCGAAAAGCTATAACTCTCAAGTAGGTGTACCGCTCTCTGTAATTGGGATTAATGAGCAACACAATTTAGGCATTTTTGAAGCGGGAATTTCCACCGTGAACGAAATGCAAAAGTTGGAAGCCATCATTCAGCCTACCATAGGAATCTTAACGAATATTGGTTCTGCTCACGATGAAGGTTTTGAGAATTTGGGTCAGAAAATCAAAGAAAAATTAAAACTTTTTCCGAATGTTGACGTGCTGATTTACAATAAAAATAAATCAATAGATGCTTTTTTAAATCCAAACATCAAAACATTTTCTTGGAGTTCGAGTGATCAATCGGCAGATGTGATGATTCATCATAAAACTACCCACGATAAAACATCTTTAAATGTAACCATTGATAAAACTTGTTTTAAAATCAACATTCCATTTTCTGATGAGGCTTCTATTGAAAATGTGATTCAGTGTTTGATGGTCATGTTTTATTTTAAGTATGATTTTGACACCATTCAAAATCGCTTGTCGCTTTTGTATCCGATTGAAATGCGGTTAAAAGTAAAGAAAGGCATCAACAATACGACCATCATTGATGACAGTTACAGTTCTGATTTTCAATCGTTGAAAATTGCATTGGATTTTTTAGAAAACCAAAAACAACACCATAAAAAAACCTTGGTTTTATCGGATATTTTTCAAAGTGGTTTGGAAAATGACGAATTGTATTCGCGTGTTTCAAAAATGGTGATTTCCAATAAAATCAGTCGTGTGATTGGTGTAGGTGAAACCATTTCACACTATAAACACAAATTTTTAAACGGCGTAACGTTTCTGTCTCAAGCCGACTTCTTAGATCATTTTGACAGTTTATATTTTGAAAATGAAACCATTCTCATCAAGGGGGCACGCAGTTTTCATTTTGAAGAAATTGTTTCGTTGTTAGAAGAGAAAACACATGAAACGGTTTTGGAAATTAACTTAAATGCTCTTTCTCACAATTTTAATTTTTATAAAGCCAAGCTAAAACCGGGGACCAAAATGATGGTAATGGTCAAAGCGTTTAGCTATGGAAACGGCGGTTTGGAAATTGCCAAATTGCTCGAATATCACAAAGCAGATTATTTGGGTGTGGCTTTCGCCGACGAGGGAATTGCTCTCAAAAGCAACGGAATTCAATTACCGATTATGGTTTTGAATCCTGAATCTACCAGCTTTGAAGCCATTATTCAGCATCAGTTGGAACCCGAAATTTACAGTTTAAAAGGATTGAATGCCTTTTTAAAAATTGCCAAACAAAAGCAGTTAAAGCAATTTCCGATTCATCTGAAAATTGATACCGGAATGCATCGATTGGGTTTTGAGGAACCGCATTTAGAAGAATTGATTTCTATTTTGAAAAACTGTAAATCCGTTCAAGTGAAAAGTATTTTATCGCACATGGCAACAAGCGATGATTTAGCACACAACGATTTTGCTTTGGAACAAATTGAAAAATTCAATCGTATTTCTACTCATTTAAGTGCGGCATTAGAAATTAGTCCGATTCGGCATATATTGAATACTTCGGGAATTTCCAATTATCCGCAAGTTCAACTTGATATGGTTCGTTTAGGAATTGGTTTATATGGTATTTCAAACGATGCAAACGAGCAAAAGTTTTTGGAAAATGTAGGCACTTTAAAATCGGTGATTTCTCAAATCAGAACCATTCAAGCCGGAGAAAGTGTAGGTTACGGCCGACGCTTTATGGCTCAAAAAGAAACCCGAATTGCCACCATTCCTATTGGTTACGCTGATGGAATCAGAAGAAGTTGGGGCAACGGACTCGGTTTTGTCGTCATCAACAACCAAAAAGCCACGATTGTTGGCAGTGTTTGTATGGACATGTTAATGGTTGATATTACTGACATTCCTTGCGTAGAAGGAAATGAAGTGATTGTATTGGGTGAAAATCCATCCGTAACGTTTATGGCTAAGCAATTGAATACTATTCCGTATGAAATTCTGACCGGAATTTCACAACGCGTAAAGCGAATTTTTTACAGAGAATGATTTTTTTAATTCAATTGTTAAAATTTTAACTAACTTCGTTTTAACAAAACTTTAAAAACTAAAATTATGTTGAAAGAATTTAAGAATTTTATCATGACCGGCAATGTTATTGAATTTGCCGTTGCAGTAATTATGGCAGGTGCTGTAGGTGCTGTAGTAAACGGATTTGTTAGCGATATCGTTATGCCTGTTGTTGGGATGTTAACCGGAGGCGTTGACTTTTCTGAAATGAAAGTAGTTTTACAAGCCGCCGTAGCAGAAACAGAAGGCGTTGCTGCCGTACCGGAAGTAGCCATTCGTTGGGGAGCTTGGGTAAATACCTTAGTGAACTTGGTAATTGTAGGTTTTGTAATGTTTATCATTATTAAAGGTTACAACAAAATGAGAAAACCAAAAGAAGAAGCACCAGCACCTCCGGCTGGACCAACACAAGAAGAATTATTAGCAGAAATCAGAGATTTATTGAAAAAATAGTCGTTCCGCTACACTATATATTCTAACTAAACCCCGACTTGTTCGGGGTCTTTTTTTACAAAAAACCAAAATTTTGTGAAACAGACTTTTTTCACCTTAATATTCTATACTTTTGCATTTTAAATCTAAAAATTCACACATGAGAGTTGCAGTTGTTGGTGCTACCGGAATGGTTGGCGAAGTTATGCTTCAAGTTTTAGCGGAGAGAAATTTTCCGATTACGGAATTAATTCCGGTTGCTTCGGAAAAGTCAATTGGAAAAGAAATTGAATTCAAAGGAAATAACTATAAGGTCGTTGGATTGCAAACCGCCGTTGAAATGCGTCCCGACATTGCCTTATTTTCTGCCGGAGGAGAAACTTCCTTGGCTTGGGCTCCCAAATTTGCTGAAGCCGGTACAACCGTTATCGACAATTCTTCCGCTTGGCGAATGGATCCAACTAAAAAATTAGTGGTTCCTGAAATCAATGCTTCTGAATTAACCAAAGACGATAAAATCATTGCCAATCCTAACTGTTCAACGATTCAAATGGTAATGGTTTTAAATCCGTTACACAAAAAATATAACGTAAAACGAGTAATTGTTTCCACGTATCAATCCATCACCGGAACGGGTGTAAAAGCGGTGCAACAATTAGAGAATGAGTACCACAACATCCAAGGAGCTATGGCGTATCCATACCCCATCCATAGGAATGCCATCCCACAATGTGATGTGTTTGAAGACAACGGCTACACCAAAGAGGAAATGAAATTGGTTCGTGAAACCCAAAAAATTATGAGCGACAGAAGCATTGCCGTGACCGCAACTGCCATCCGAATTCCGGTAGTTGGCGGACACAGTGAAGCGGTGAATGTAGAGTTTTCGAATGATTTTGAGGTGAATGAAGTGCGTTCGATTTTACACAACACTCCGGGCGTTACCGTTCAAGATAATTTAGACACCAAAACCTATCCGATGCCCATTTATGCTCAAGGAAAAGATGATGTTTTTGTCGGTAGAATTCGACGCGATGAAAGCCAGCCCAATACCTTAAATATGTGGATTGTAGCGGATAATTTACGCAAAGGTGCAGCGACTAATACGGTGCAAATTGCGGAGTATTTGGTGGAGAATAATTTAGTTTAAGATGATATTATTATAGTTAAAAGCTCCTTTTTAGGGGCTTTTTTTGTTTCATCTCATGGAAAGATTATTGCTATTACTAGAACAGTCTGATTTTTTGCTATTTTTATAATCATTTATTTTCTGAAAAGATTCCTGACTAAATAAAACGAAAAAACTATTATTATCCTTAATCTTTTTTTTTTAAATAATTATTCAAACTTATTATATGAAAGTAAAATTTTTAATTATATTTCTTCTTATCAATCTATCAGTTTGTTATGGACAAAATAATTTTAATGAACACAAAAATAAAGCCAGGCTGCGCAAAGAGTTCCTATGAGAAGCTCCGCAAATGTCTCCCGACTTTGCGGAAAGTGAATGAATAGAATACAAAACAAAATTTGAAGCTCCCCTTCCTAAACTCTTCTTAAAAAATTCCCTATTTCACTACCTTTTCCCTACCTTTGCACTCAATGAAAAAGAAAGTAGCCATACTAAACCTGTATTTAATGTCGGCAGTATTGTTCACGATACTGTTTCAGTCATTGCATACCTATCAGTATTTAGTGGCTGATGATGTTCAGGAAACCGAAGTGTGTCATCATTCCCACGATGGTTTTTCGCATCAACATTCGGAAGAGGATTGTTCCATTTGTGATTTTCATTTTTGGTTTTATATCCAGCCGGAAGTTTTAACTTATCGATTTGATTTACCGATTAAACCTGTTCCCTATTTAATTAAGGAACAAGCCATTATTTCTACCTTTTCAGGTTCACTTTTTTCGCATCGCGGACCGCCGCAAACCGTTTAAAATCTTAGAAACAAAAAATAGTCATTTGCTACAAAATAGTAATGACTCCATGTGTTTTATATTTTGAACCGGAAAAATGCGATACTTTTTTATCCTATTCTTCTTGTTAGTATTTGGGTTTTCGAGCTATGGTCAATTCACGTTAAGTGGAAAAATCACCAACGAAAAAAACCAACCGCTAACCGGAAGTCACATTCATACCAAGTACCTGAATACCGCCAGTAATCCTATTGGCGAATTCGAAATCAACGGTTTGCCCAAAGGCGAATTGCGGGTGTATATTTCCTATGTGGGCTACACTACCTGTGATACGCTGGTGGATATAACCGAAGATGTGGTGCTGAATGTGCAATTGAAACCTTCCGAAACGAAATTAGAAACGGTTACTGTCAAACAAAAAACAGCCAAAGTCAGCAGTAGTTTATCGGAGCAACAAATTTCGAAAGCGGCTATTGAGCGAAACAGTTCTAAAACGTTGGCTGAAGCCTTGAAAGAAGTTCCCGGTGTATCCCTTTTGCGAACCGGAACTTCCATTGTGAAGCCGGTGATTAACGGTTTGCACAGCAGTAGAGTGCCTATTTTTTCCAACCAAGTTCGTTTGGAAGACCAACAATGGGGAACGGAACACGCTCCGAATTTTGACTTGAACGCTGCCGGTAAAATTTCGGTTGTCAAAGGTGCTTCGGGCTTGCAATACAGTGGTGATGCGGTGGGCGGAATGGTAATTATCGAGTCAATGAATGTGAAACAAGATACGTTGTTTGGTAAAACGATTGTCAGCGGTTCATCCAACGGTCGTGGCGGAACAATAAGTTCGAGTATTCACAAAGGAAATTCGGAAGGTTGGCGATGGAATGCGTTAGGAACGTTCACTTATTTTGGTGATCGGGAAGCTCCGGATTATATTTTGTCCAATTCCGGAAATCGAGAACTGAATTTTTCGGGTGATGTTTCGTATGTAAAAGAAAACTATGAACTATCAGCTTTTTACAGTTTGTATAATGCCACAATTGGTATTTTGAGTGCTTCCCACATTGGCAATGTGACCGATTTGTATAATTCCATCAACAATCAAATTCCGTATAGAATTGATGATTTTACGTATTCGATTGAACAACCCAGACAAGCCATTCAGCATCATTTATTCAAGTTGAATTATTTGCAAAAGGTGGATGAAAGCAGTTCGATTTCTACTTTTTATTCGCTTCAATTCAACAACCGAAATGAATTTGATATTCGTAGAGGAGGAAATGTCAATAAATCGGCTTTGGATTTGGAACTGACCACTCATTCTCTTCAATCGGATTATAAAAAGGAATGGGAACGATTTACGTTGAAAACCGGAATCAGCGGATTATTTCAAAATAATTTTGCCAATCCAAGAACGGGTGTACGACCTTTAATTCCGACTTATGTTCGATTTGATGGAAGTGGGTATGGCATCGGAACCTATGAAATCAAAGAGGATTTGGTGCTTGATGGCGGAATCCGATATGATTTTTCTACCATCGAAGCAACGAAATATTATTTGAAATCCCGTTGGGACGAACGTGGTTATCAAGTTGATTTTGGTGACATTATTGTGGGTGAAGCGGCAAGCCAATGGTTGACCAAACCGCAGTTTACCTTTCATAATGTTTCTGCGAGTTTAGGTGTACGAAAAAATTTTCAGTCGGATTGGAAATGGTTGAACAACTTGAGCTTATCCAACAGAAATCCGAATCCATCTGAATTTTTCTCCGATGGGTTGCATCATTCCACCGGACAAATTGAGTTGGGTGATTTACGTTTGAAAAAAGAAGAATCACTTAAATTTTCTTCTTCTTTATCAAAAAATGGAAAGTCGTTTTCAATGGAAATCAACCCGTTTTTGCATTACATTTCCAATTTTATGTATTTACGACCCATTGGTTTTGAAACGACGATTCGTGGAGCTTTTCCGGTTTGGGAGTTTCAACAAACGAATGCCCGCTTGATAGGAATCGACTTTCATTCGACTTGGAACATTCACTCCAATTGGGAACATAAATTTTCGTTTGCCTACGTAAACGGCGAAGATATATCCAAAAATCAACCATTGATTGACATGCCGCCGATGACGATTTCCACTTCCATCCAATACAAAAAACCGGAATGGAACGGATTGATTTTGGAACTTCAATCGGAGACCGTTTTTCGTCAATACCGTTATCCTAATTTCAATTTTGAAACGGATATTATTGTGGATGGTGAATTTGTTCCGGTTTTGGTTGACATTAGTACTCCGCCAAAAGCGTATCAATTGTTTCATTTTTATTCGGAAATGAAGGTGAAGACTTTCAAAAATTTGGATACAATATTCGCTTTATCCATTCAAAATATGTTAAACACAAACTATCGTGACTACTTAAATCGCCAACGCTTTTTTGTTGATGAAATGGGTAGAAACATACAATTACAATTAAAAATTAATTATTAAAAACACAAAAATGAAAAATTTAAAAATCATGGCTTTGGCCTTAACAGCAATCTTTACCTTCAATTCATGTAGTAATGACGATTCTCCCGTTAACGAAGAAGAAGTTATTACCACCGTAATCGCTAGATTTGTGGGTGGCGGACAAACCATTACACTAACATCAAGAGATGCAGATGGGGACGGTCCTAATGCTCCGACTGTTACAGTAAGCGGCAATTTTGCAACAGCAACAACCTATACCGGTACAGTTCAATTTTTGAATGAATTGGAAAATCCGGCTGAAGACATCTCTGAAGAAGTAGCAGAAGAAGATTTGGAACACCAAGTTTTTTATCAAATCTCAAACAGCTTAGGTATTTTTAGCTACGTTGATTTTGATTCAGAAGGAAAGCCACTTGGGTTAGAATTTACATTTACAACAGGAGCAAATCCGGGTACAGGAAATATCACTATCATCTTGAGACATTTATTAAACAAAAATGCGGCAGGTGTTTCAACAGGAGATATAACTAATGCCGGTGGTTCAACCGATGCTGATGTTGTTTTTCCTGTCGTTATCCAATAATTTATCAAAATAAAATTATTTTTAAACCAAACCTTTGAAAACGAAGGTTTGGTTTTTTTATTTCATTTTGTGATATTTATAAAGTTTTTTTTATTAATTTAGTTATTTTAATACCATTTTCTAACCAAAACAACAAAAACAATGAATTCACAATTTACCAAAATGATGAGAATTCTGCTGGGAGCTATCCTGGTTGTATTCGGACTAAACAAGTTTTTAAATTTTATTCCGGCTCCTGAATTACCGGAAAATGCAGCTGATTTTATCAATTCGTTAGCTTCAACCGGTTACGTTTTACAAGTGGTTGGCGTAATTGAGATTTTGATTGGACTTCTGCTGCTTTTAAATAAATGGGTGGCTTTTGCCTTAGTTGTTTTAGTTCCGATTTCGGTAAACATTTTATTATTTCATTTGTTTTTAGATATTCCGGGAATTAGCGGAGCTCTTTTGGTAGCCATTTTTAATGGAATTTTGATGTATAAACTGTGGCCAAAATACAAGCCTCTATTTAACTAAAATTAACATTCCGGTTGATTATATTTGTACATATCAATCAATTCAAAAGAATGAAAAAATCTATTTCAGCATTTGCAATTGTTTGTGTAATTAGTATGAATGCACAAACAAACTCTTCTATTCAATATCCTGAAACAAAAAAAGGTGACGTAAAAGACACCTATTTTGGTACGGAAGTAAACGACCCTTATCGTTGGTTGGAAGATGACCGCTCCAAGGAAACAGAAGATTGGGTAAAAACCCAAAATGAAGTGACTTTTAAATTTTTAAACACCATTCCTTATCGTAATCAAATTAAAGAACGATTGGAGAAACTTTGGAATTACGAGCGTATTTCGGCACCATTTAAAGAGGGAAATTATACTTATTTCTACAAAAATAATGGTTTGCAAAATCAATCGGTTTTATACCGAAAAGACAAATCAGGTAAAGAAGAAATTTTTCTAGACCCTAATACATTTGCCGCAGACGGAACAACCTCGTTGGCGAATTTAGAATTTTCAAAGGATGGTTCGTTGGTTGCTTATTCTACTTCTGAAGCCGGTAGTGATTGGAACAAAATTATCATTATGGATGCGGTTTCCAAAAAAGTGTTGGAACAACCGATTGTTGATGTAAAATTCAGCGGCATTTCTTGGTTAGGAAATGATGGTTTCTTTTATTCCAGTTATGACAAACCTGAGGGTAGCGAACTTTCTGCTAAAACCGATCAACATAAATTGTATTACCACAAATTAGGAACTTCTCAAAAAGAAGACAAAGTCATTTTTGGACTAAACGAAAAGAGACGTTATGTGGGCGGTGGTGTTTCTGAAGACCAACAATACTTAATTATCACGGCGGCTAACTCTACAACCGGAAATGAGTTATACATTAAAGATTTAAGTAATCCAAATAGTAAGTTAGAAACGATTGTAGATAATTTCAATAGTAATAATTATATAATAGATAATGTTGGTTCAAAATTATACATCGTAACGAACTTGAATGCTCCCAACCAAAAAATTGTAACGGTGGATGCGAAAAATGCCAAGCCTGAAAATTGGAAAGACTTCATTCCTCAGACAGATTATGTTTTGTCTCCATCTACAGGTGGCGGATATATTTTTGCCAACTATATGAAAGACGCCATTTCACAAGTTGTTCAATATGATTATGAAGGAAGAGCTATACGTGAAGTAAAATTACCAGGAGTTGGTTCTGCCGGAGGTTTCGGTGGGAAAAAGACGGAAAAAGAATTATATTTCTCTTTTTCCAATTATGTCACTCCCGGAACCATTTATTCATTTGATCCCAAAACCGGAACATCAAAAGAATACCAAAAACCGAAAGTAGATTTCAATTCTGCGGATTATGAAAGTAAGCAAGTATTTTATACTTCTAAAGACGGCACAAAAATTCCGATGATTATTACCCATAAAAAAGGAATAAAATTGGATGGTAAAAACCCAACAATTCTTTATGGATATGGTGGATTCAATGTAAGCTTAACGCCAAGTTTCAGTATTACCAATGCTGTTTGGATGGAAAATGGCGGAATTTATGTGGTGGCTAATTTACGTGGTGGCGGTGAATACGGTAAAAAATGGCACGATGCCGGAACACAAATGAAAAAGCAAAACGTATTTGACGATTTTATTGCTGCCGGCGAATATTTAATCGCTCAAAAGTATACGTCATCTGATTATTTAGCTATTCGCGGTGGTTCTAATGGAGGATTATTGGTGGGAGCGGTAATGACGCAACGTCCGGATTTAGCAAAAGTCGCTTTACCGGCGGTAGGCGTGTTAGACATGTTACGTTACCACACATTTACAGCAGGAGCAGGATGGGCGTATGACTACGGAACAGCTAACGATAATAAAGAAATGTTTGAGTATTTAAAAAACTACTCGCCAGTTCACAATGTAAAAAAAGGAGTAAAATACCCTGCTACTTTAGTAACAACCGGTGACCACGATGATAGAGTTGTGCCGGCACACAGTTTTAAATTTGCAGCTGAATTACAAGACAAACAAGCGGGAGAAAATCCGGTGTTGATACGAATTGATGTGAATGCCGGACATGGTGCCGGAAAACCAATTTCTAAAACCATTGAGGAAAATGCGGATATTCAAGCATTTACGATGTTTAATATGGGGATAAAGAAAATCTAAAAGTAGATTTAGAAAAAAATAACCGCTATTTTGCAGATTATAATTTGCGAATTAGCGGTTATTTTTTTGTCTTTTTGGAACACACATTAAAGAAATAAATAAAATTTTTCAAATCCGCGTTAAAAAAAATTAATACTCAATCTTTCCCAAATAACTCATTTGTTTAACAATTTTATTCTTTCTACGATTGATGTAATTGGAAGAATTAGTTGCTTTAAATTTTCTCGGATTAGGAAGAATTGCGGCAATTCCGGCAGCTTCACGTGGAGTCAAGTTAATCGCGTCTTTTCGATACCAAACACGTGATGCTTCTTGTGCTCCGTATACGCCGTTACCCATTTCAATACTATTTAAATAGACTTCCATGATGCGTTCTTTTCCCCAAATGAGTTCGATTAAAACGGTGAAATAGGCTTCCAAACCTTTTCGTAAATAACTTCTTCCTTGCCATAGAAAAACGTTTTTGGCTGTTTGTTGCGAAATGGTACTTCCGCCACGCAGTTTTTTTCCTTTTTTATTGGCTTCCATGGCTTTTTCAATCGCCTCAAAATCAAAACCATTGTGGTTTAAAAAATTCCCGTCTTCACTGGCTATTACCGCTTTTTGGAGATTTATCGAAATTTCTTCTATCGGCACCCAATCGTGACTGCAAATCATTTCTTTGCCTTCCTTTTTTTGTTCAAAGGCTCTGATTCCCATTAAAGGCGTAAACGGAACCGGAACAAATTTATAGAGAATGACCATAAAAATAGAAAATCCAAAAAACCACAACATTGCTTTCCAAAGGAAGCTAACTATTTTTCTTATCATAGATTAATCAATTAAATCTGCTAATTCTTTACCCACCAAACTACCAATCGCAACCCCCATTCCACCAAGACGAACACCACAAAAAACATTTTCGCTCAACTGTTTCACAATGGGTTTTTTATGATTGCCAACGCCCATAATTCCGCTCCAACGGTGTTCAATTTCAAATGATTGGTTAGGCAAAATTACTTCTTTTAGCAATTGCTCCAACTTGTTTTGAATAATTTCTGTTTGAGCTAATGCTGTTGTAGTTTCGCCTTCAAAATCTATATTTCTTCCTCCGCCTAGTAATATTCTATTTTCAAAATTTCTAAAATAATAATAGCCTTTATCAAAATGAAACGTACCTCTGATGTCTAAATTCGGAATTGGTTTTGTAATCAGAACTTGAGCTCTTGCCGGTTTTACTTCACCATTGGTCAGTTCTTTCGCAAATCCGTTTGTGGCAAAAAACAATTTTTTGGTTGGAAAAGTAAAATCATCTAACACAACTTCTACAGCAGTACTTTTTTCAATAAACGAAGAAACAGTTTGTTGATTTAAAATTAAAATATTCTGGTGAACCGCTAATTTCAAGAGCTGCTGCATCATGTTTCCGGTATCAATCTGAGCTTCATACGGATTAAAAAGTACATATTCTTGTATTCCCTGAAAAGTAAATCGATCCAATTCTTTTGAAAAAACGTCATTTTTAAACAACGGTTTTAATAAATCATTGATAAAAGGAAGCTTCTGTAAACATTGTTCATACGTAGATTCATCTTCTTTCAAAAACAATTCAAATCCGCCAAAAGGTTTCAAATCTAAAGCTTCATCACCAATTCGCTTACGAAGTAATTGTAATCCTTCCCATCTTTTTTGGACCAATTGGAATACTTCTTCTTCTGTATGTGATCGCAAATCGTCCAAGATTTCAGAAACGGAACCAAAGCAGGCAAATCCGGCATTTTTCGTACTCGCTCCTTGCGGAAGAACACCTTTTTCGAGTACTAAAATTTTAGCAGAAGGAAATTTTTCCCGTAATTCAAGTGCACAATGTAATCCTACAATTCCACTACCTACAATAGTGAAATCTACATTTGTAAACCAATTTTTAAGTTCCCAAAAACTAAGTTGCATCTTTTTGAAAAATTTTCATAAAAGTACTTTTTATTTTAAAGAAAGAAAATATTTTCACATACATAACTTTTTAAATTGCTTTCTTTGGTAACAAAAACTAAAATTTAACACAAAAAATAGTAAAATTATAAGTTGATGATTATTTTTATTTAAAATTGTTAATAAAATAGTGAAATCATCTATTAACAGCATAGAAATAATTTTACATTTGAATCTAATTAACTTAAACATTTAACCATGAAACTTAAATTACTCTGTGTCTCACTGTTGGCAAGTATAAGTTTTTCTATTGCCCAAAGTACTTCTCCTTGGACAAAAGTTTCAACTTTTTCTTCCGGAGTGTTGGAAAGTCGTCTTAATCTTCCCCAACAAAATTTATTTAACTTAAACGTTGAGGCTGTGAAGCAGTCTTTAAACACCGTTCCTAACCGATTTTCGTCTCAAAAAAACGGTATCGTAATGGAATTTCCTAATGAAACGGGGAAAATGGAACGCTTCAGTGTTTTTGAAAATTCACAAATGGAAGCTGCCTTAGCTGCACAATATCCTGAAATTAAATCGTATATTGGTATTGGAATAGACAATCCAACCTCAACAGTTTATTTCAGTATTTCTCCATTAGGGTTTCAATCTATGCAATTAAATGCAGGAAAATCGGCTGTTTTTATTGAACCTTTAACAGAAGATTTAACTACTTATACCGTCTATAAAAAAGCGGATAAAGCAAAACAATTTTCTCCTTTTGAATGTGGTGTAATCGATACTGTAGCTGAACAAATTGACCCCTCTACATTACGTCCAAATGCGGATGACAGCACGCTTAGAACTTTTCGTTTAGCGGTTTCTACAACCGGTGAATATACGGCATATTTTGGTGGTACAAAAGCACAAGCTTTGGCGGCTATTAATGCCACAATGACTCGTGTGAATGGTGTTTTTGAAAAAGATTTTGCAATCCGGATGGTATTAGTTGCAAATAATGATTTAGTAATTTATACAAACGCTTCTACGGATCCATATACAACAAATTATAACAGTCAGGTTCAAAGTACACTAACATCAGTTATAGGCGAGGCAAATTATGATGTAGGTCATTTATTTGTTAGAGCAGGTAATAATGGAAATGCGGGCTGTATCGGATGTGTATGCGTTAATGGTTCAAAAGGAAGTGCTTTTACTTCAGCTACCATTCCAACCGGAGATTTATTTGACATTGATTATGTTGCACATGAATTAGGGCATCAATTTGGTGGTAATCACACCTTTTCTTTTAGTAATGAAGGAACTGGAGCTAACATGGAACCGGGTTCAGGTTCAACCATTATGGGTTATGCAGGAATTACCAACCAAGATGTTCAACCTAATTCAGACGTGTATTTTCATGCGTTTAGTATTCAACAAGTTACCAATAATGTGAAAAATAAAACGTGTCAAACTAACACCGCTACTGGAAATGCGGTACCAACTGCTAATGCAGGTCTTGATTACACCATCCCAAGAAGTACTCCATTTATGTTAACCGGTTCAGGAACCGATGCTAACGGGGATGAATTAACATTCAACTGGGAACAATTTGACAATGCAGCATCAACCGCAACTGGTGCAAGTTCTGCTGCAAGTGCTACAAGAACCACAGGGCCTACTTTCAGATCTTATAATTCAAGCACTTCTCCTGTACGTTACTTCCCAAGAATACAATCTGTTTTAGCTGGTGCAACGACAACAGCAGGAACAGAGATTACTGTTGAAGCTCTCCCTTCAGTAGCCAGAACAATGAATTTCAGATTAACTGTTCGTGACAACAGAGCCGGTGGTTCTGCCAATAATAGTGACGATATGGTTGTGACTGTTAATGCAACAGCAGGACCATTTTCGGTAACTTCACCAAATACAGCCGTTTCATATGCAGGTGGAAGTTCTCAAACCGTAACATGGAACGTAGCCGGAACAACGGCGAACAATGTAAATTGTGCCAACGTTGATATTTTAATTTCAACAGACGGTGGAAATACTTGGACTACTTTATTAACTGCTGCACCAAATGATGGTTCACAAGCGGTAACAATGCCAAATGTTAGTAGTTCAACTTGTCGAATTATGGTAAAAGGAAATAATCATATTTTCTTTGATGTTTCTAACGCTAATTTTACATTGACAACAGCTGTTGCTGATACAACTGCACCAACAGCACCAACGAATTTAACCGCTTCCGGAACAACTCAAACATCCACAAATTTATCATGGACTGCTTCAACTGACAATGTTGGCGTTACAGGATATGATGTATTTAGAGATAGTTCACTAATTGCTTCTGTATCCGGAACAACTTATACTGCAACAGGTCTAACCGCATCTACGACTTATTCTTTCTTTGTTCGTGCAAAAGACGCTGCCGGTAATATCTCTGCCAACAGCAATACCGTTTCAGTAACAACTTCTAATGCTCCTGCTCCTGATACTATTGCTCCAACAGCTCCAACTTTATCAGCTTCTGGAACTACACAAACATCAACTAATTTATCATGGTCTGGTGCTACTGACAATGTAGGTGTAACAGGTTATGATGTGCTTAGAAATGGAACCTTAATTGGTTCTACTACAACTGCAACAACGTTTGCTGTTACAGGTTTAACCGCTTCTACAGCTTATACTTTTAACGTTAGAGCAAAAGATGCCGCCGGAAATATTTCAGTGAATAGCAACACGGTTAGTGTTACAACTTTAGCCAATACTGTGGCTTATTGTGCTTCGAGAGGAAATAGTACGGCAGATGAATTTATTAATAGAGTGCAATTAGGAACAATTAATAACTTGTCAGGAAATAATGGAGGGTATGGTAACTTTACTAACTTATCCACTAATTTAGTAAGAGGAACTAGTAATGCAATTACAATTACACCGGGATGGACCGGAACTGTTTACAGTGAAGCTTATCGTGTTTGGATTGATTGGAATAGAGATGGTGATTTTGCCGATGCTGGTGAACAAGTTTTCAACAGAAATCGCACAACTGCAACTCCAATTTCCGGAAGTTTTACGGTTCCAACAACTGCTCTTTTAGGTCAAACCAGAATGAGAGTTTCAATGAAATATAATGCTTCTCCAACAGCTTGTGAAACTTTCTCGTTTGGTGAAGTGGAAGATTATACAGTAAATATCGTTTCTTCTGCCAGAGAAGGTGAAGTTGAAATTGAACCAATCGTTAGTAGCAGCATTAAATTATATCCAAATCCCGTGAAAGATGGAAACTTATTCATTTCATCAGAAACGGTTTATTCGCAATTTAGAATCATAAATGTGATGGGTCAAGTGGTGCAAACCGGAACTTTATCTGAAAATACAATCAATGTTTCTTCGCTAACAACAGGCACTTATTTACTTGAATTAGTAAACGAAACGAGTTCAGAGACAAAACGTTTTATTAAACAATAAAAAAATTATCTCTTTTTTTTAAAACCATCTCTTTTTCGGAGATGGTTTTTTTATGCAAAAAACGTTACTTTTATACTTTTAATTTTTTATGCGATGAAAAAAAGCATCATTATTTTCAGTTTATTTATGGGAATTCAAACACTAGCCGCCCAAGAAATTTTAACACCTGAAACCTTATGGAAATTAGGTCGAGTTTCACCTTTAGTTATTTCTAAAGATGGTAAAAACATACTTTATAAAGTTTCTATTCCTTCCGTGGAAGAAAACAAATCGAATTCAAAAACCTACAGCATTCCTGTTAACGGAGGAGCTGCCACTGAAATTACCGACACCAAAGAACTATTAGTGGATAAAAATCTTTCGCCAGACGGAAAATATAAACTAACACATAAAGAAGTTAAAGTTGAAAAAATCAATGGAAAAGATGTGCATCCGGACTTAAAAAAATCAGATGTTCAAATTTACAATGGTTTAAATTATCGCCATTGGGATACTTGGAACGAAGGAAGTTACAATCATGTTGGCTTTTCTGAAGTTGATAAAGAAAAATCATTTGTTGACATCATGAAAGATGAACCCTTCGATGCTCCTCAAAAACCATTTGGTGGCGATGAAGATTACGTTTGGTCTAAAGATGGGAAAAGTATTATTTATGTATGCAAAAAGAAATCAGGTACTGCGTATGCTATTTCTACCAACACCGATTTATACGAGTACAATTTAGAAACTAAAATCACTAAAAATCTAACGGAAAGTAATTTAGGCTATGTCACTCATCCCATCATTTCTCCAAATGGTGAATTATCGTGGTTACAAATGAAACGGGATGGTTATGAAGCAGATAAAAATGACATCATCGTTCGTTTCAAGGGAATGGATATGAACTTAACCGCTAATTGGGATGGAACAGTGGACAGTTTTACTTGGAGTGCCGATGGTAAAAAAGTCTATTTCTTAGCTCCTATTGACGGCACCAAACAACTGTTTGAAGTGAACTTTCCGGGTTTAACCCGAATAGCCATTACGGTTCGTCAAATCACTTCAGGTGATTTTGATGTTACGGATATTATTGGGTTTTCCGGTGATAAAATTATTGTGGGGAGAACTGACATGAACCATGCAAAAGAAATTTATTCCTACGATTTTAAGAAAAAAACGTGGCTTCAACTCACTAAAGTAAACGATGAGACTTATAACAAATTAGTTTTACCAAAATTTGAAAAACGATATGTTTCCACCACAGATGGAAAAAAAATGTTGGTTTGGGTTATTCTTCCTCCAAATTTTGAAGCAACAAAAAAATATCCGACTTTGTTGTATTGCCAAGGTGGACCGCAAAGTGCCTTGTCACAATCGTATTCCTTTCGTTGGAATTTCAGTTTGATGGCTTCACAAGGTTATGTTGTAGTGGCACCAAACCGTCGGGGGATGCCAGGTCATGGTGTAGCTTGGAACGAACAAATCAGTAAAGATTGGGGCGGACAAGTGATGGATGATTATCTTTCTGCCATTGATGATATTGCCAAAGAAAGTTATGTGGACAAAAATCGTTTAGGAGCTGTGGGTGCTAGTTATGGTGGTTATTCCGTTTTCTATTTAGCCGGAATACACAACAAACGTTTTAAATCGTTCATCTCTCATTGCGGTGTGTTCAATTTAGAAAGTATGTATGGAACCACAGAAGAAGTGTTCTTTACCGATTGGGATTTAGCCGGACCCTATTGGGACAAAACCAATACTTTGGCACAAAAAACCTATTCGCAATATAATCCCATTAAATATGTAACCAAATGGGATACGCCAATATTAATTATTCAAGGTGGAAAAGATTATAGAGTACCTATTGGGCAAGGACAAGAGGCGTTTCAAGCGGCTCAATTGCAAGGTATCAAAAGTAGATTTGTTTATTTCCCGGAAGAAAACCATTGGGTACTCAAACCTCAAAATGCGATTGTTTGGCAACGCGAGTTTTTTGGATGGTTGAAAGAGACATTATAATGTAAATAACAAAAAAATCCCAAGCTTAACACTTGGGATTTTCTATTTATTCAGGATCGTTCATTTTAAAACTCTCCATAAATTTTGTGGTATAATTTCCGGCTACATAATCCGGTTCGTCCATTAATTGGCGATGAAATGGGATAGTGGTTTTAATTCCTTCGATATAAAACTCATCCAACGCACGCTTCATTTTGTTAATCGCTTCCTCACGGGTTTGAGCCGTAGTAATTAACTTGGCTATCATTGAATCATAATTTGGTGGGATGGTGTATCCGGCATACACGTGCGTGTCCAATCGCACACCATGACCTCCCGGTGAATGAAGTACAGTGATTTTTCCCGGTGAAGGTCTAAAATCATTGTAAGGATCCTCAGCATTGATACGACATTCAATTGAGTGCAATTGCGGTAAATAATTTTTACCAGAAATTGGCACACCAGCGGCAACCAAAATTTGTTCACGAATTAAATCGTAATCAATCACTTGTTCCGTGATAGGATGTTCTACTTGAATACGGGTATTCATCTCCATGAAGTAGAAATTTCTGTGTTTGTCCACCAAAAACTCCACCGTTCCGGCACCTTCATATTTGATGAACTCTGCTGCTTTTACAGCAGCTTCTCCCATTTTTTCACGCAATTCATCGGTCATAAACGGAGAAGGGGTTTCTTCTGTTAATTTCTGATGACGACGTTGAACAGAGCAATCTCTTTCGGATAAGTGACAGGCTTTACCATACGCATCACCTACCACTTGAATTTCAATATGTCTTGGTTCTTCAATCAATTTTTCCATATACATGCCATCATTTCCGAAAGCAGCAGCAGCTTCTTGACGGGCACTTTCCCACGCTTTTTCTAATTCGCTTTCTTTCCAAATGGCTCTCATTCCTTTTCCACCACCACCGGCAGTAGCTTTCATCATTACCGGGTAGCCAATTTCTTTGGCTACTTTCTTGGCTTGTTCAAATGATTCTAAAATTCCGTCAGAACCGGGAACACAGGGCACCCCTGCCTCTTTCATGGTTGCTTTAGCTGTAGCTTTGTCTCCCATTTTTTCAATCATTTCAGGCGATGCACCAATAAATTTAATTCCGTGTTCTTGGCAAATTTTAGAAAACTTAGCATTTTCAGATAAAAATCCATACCCGGGATGAATAGCGTCAGCATTTGTAATTTCTGCTGCTGCAATGATATTTGACATTTTTAAATAGGACAAATTACTAGGTGGCGGACCAATACAAACGGCTTCATCGGCAAACTTTACGTGAAGACTTTCTGCATCCGCCGTAGAATACACCGCTACTGTTTTAATGCCCATTTCTTTACAGGTTCTAATCACACGAAGTGCAATTTCTCCTCGGTTGGCAATTAATATTTTTTTAAACATGTTTTTTCAATTAGATAATTAGACAAGGTGTCAATTAGACAATTATAAAGCAAGAAATATCTTGGCTTGAAACTTCTAACTTCTAACTTTTTATGATGGATCTACTAAGAATAAAGGTTGATCAAATTCAACAGGTGACATATCATCAACTAAAATTTTGACAATTTTACCTGAAAATTCAGATTCAATTTCATTGAATAATTTCATCGCTTCAACTACACAAACTACATCCCCTTTTGAAATAGTAGAACCGACTTCAACAAAAGGAGCTTTGTCTGGTGCTGGTTTTCTGTACAAGGTACCAATCATTGGTGATTTAATTGTAATGTATTTTGAATTGTCTTCAACCGGTGCACTTGCAGGAGCCGGAGTGCTAGCCGGAACAGGAGCAACAGGAGCAACAGGTTGTTGCATCATTGGTTGCATAGGTTGAGCGGCTGGATAATGTTGAAAATAAGACGCTTCAGCTGCACCTGCTTCAGTTGTTTTTATGGTGATTTTAAAATCATCCATTTCTAATTTAACTTCGGTAGCACCTGATTTTGCTACAAATTTGATTAGGTTTTGAATTTCTCTAATATCCATGATACTTTAGTTTAGTTTAGTTTATTATTTTTTGTCGTATGCCCATTTAAGATAAATAGAACCCCAAGTAAATCCACCTCCAAAGGCTGCAAAAATTAAGTTATCCCCTTTTTTTAACTTGTGTTCAAAATCACTCAACAAGAGTGGAAGTGTAGCAGAAGTTGTGTTTCCATATTTTTCAATATTGACTAATACTTTGCTTTCATCTAATCCCATTCTGCTTGAGGTTGCATCAATAATTCTTTTATTGGCTTGGTGAGCAACTAACCAATTTACATCATCATGAGAAAGATTGTTTCGTTGCATAATTTTTTCACTCACATCGGCCATTCCGGAAACTGCATATTTAAAAACGGTTTTACCATCCTGAAAAACAAAATGTTGTTTGTTTTTAACGGTTTCTTCAGATGGAGGAAGTATGGAACCTCCAGCATCAATTTTTAAAAATTCTCTTCCTATTCCATCACTTCTCAAGTACTCATCTTGAAATCCTAATCCTTCGTGGTTAGGTTCAAAAAGAACAGCACCTGCACCATCTCCAAAGATAATACAGGTTGCTCGATCGGTGTAATCAATAATTGAAGACATTTTATCTGCACCAATTAAAAGTACTTTTTTATATCTTCCTGATTCAATGTAGGCTGAAGCAGTTGACATTCCATAAAGGAAACTCGAACAAGCGGCTTGCAAATCATAGGCAAAAGCATTTATAGCTCCAATTTGTGTGGCAACATAAACGGCTGTTGAAGCAACCGGCATATCAGGTGTTGCAGTTGCAACAATAACTACATCAATTTCTTCCGGGTTAATTTTAGTTTTCTCAATTAAATTTTGAGCTGCTTTAATAGCTAAAAAAGATGTTCCTTGTCCCTCTTTTTTTAACAATCTTCTTTCTTTTATTCCAGTACGTGAAGTAATCCATTCATCATTTGTATCTACCAATGTTTCAAGCACTTGGTTAGACAAGACAAAATCAGGAACATAAGCACCCACGGCGGTTATAGCGGCTGTTGTTTTACTCATAGATTATATTTGTTTTCTCTTCCTTAGAAAGGTTAAAAGAGGTGGAAATTACAAAAAAAAAACGATATTTAATTTTTTTTAAAAGGCTAATTTTCAAGAAATATAGGCATAACAAAAAAACTCCCACAAGGTGAGAGTTTATCTGTATTCGATAAGTAATTTTTAGGCAACAGCCTCTGTTTTATCAATTACTACTTGACCACGGTAGTACATTTTACCTTCATGCCAATATGCTCTGTGGTATAAATGTGCTTCACCTGTAATTGGGCAAGTTGCAATTTGTGCAGCAGTTGCTTTATAATGAGTTCTTCTTTTGTCTCTTCTGGTTTTCGAGGTTTTTCTCTTTGGATGTGCCATTTTACTATATTATTTATCCGTTAATAGTTTTTTTAATTTATCCCATCTGGGATCCGTTTCATGCTCTTTTTTCTCTTCTTTTTTATCTTTGACTTTCTGATGGTCTTGATTGTCAATTGTTTTTGATTTCAAACTTCCGTCTTTTACACCTGGATGAACTCTCTTAAATGGAATTGACAACACAATCATTTCATATATATATTGTGCAATATCAATTTGATGTTCTCCATGAGGAAGAATTAATAATTCTTCATTTTCATCATTAAAAACATCTCCAAACTGAACAACCAAACGAATCTTTCCTTTTACAGGCAAGTCAAATGGCTCACCAGTCAGGTCACAAGGCACATTCACTGTACCGTTGTGTTTAAAATGGAGTTCAAGCATTGTTGTTTTCTTTTCCAAAACAACATCAACTTTAACATCGCATTTTTCAAACTCATCATATTCAAAGCAATCAAAGAACTTTTTATCTATCTGATAGTCAAATTGATGTTTTCCTAACTTTAATCCGATAAACGGAATCAAATATTCTTTAGATACTTTCATCATCAACACAATTTGTCCCGAAAATTCGGATTGCAAAGATATAAAATAATCGCAATTCCAAAACAGTTATAAACATTTTTTTGTTTAAAACTGTTTTTCTTTTGTTTTCATTGGTTTTTCAGTCAATTCATGATACTCATTTCGGGCATTATATATGTCAATCGCCAAAAAAACAGCTTCTTTAAACGAATTAAAATCGGCTTTGTTTTTACCCGCAATTTCAAATGCCGTTCCATGATCAGGTGACGTTCGAATCTTATTTAAACCCGCGGTATAATTTACACCATGTCCAAACGACAATGTTTTAAAAGGAACTAAACCTTGATCGTGATAACAAGCAATAACCGCATCAAACTGTTCGTGTTGCCCATTCCCAAAAAAACTATCTGCTGCATAAGGCCCAAAAACAAATGTTCCTTGTTCAAACATTTTTTTTATGGTTGGACGAATAATTTGGTCATCTTCTTTCCCAATCACACCATTGTCACCACAATGTGGATTCAAACCTAAAACAGCAATTTTTGGTTTTCCGATTTTAAAATCCTGAACCAAAGATTGTTTTACTGTTTTTATTTTTCTGATAATTAACTCCTCTGTGATATGTTTAGCTACTTCAGTTACCGGCACATGGTCCGTTAACAACCCAACTCTTAGACTATCACTAACCATTAACATCAAAGCATCTCCTTCTAATTCTTGGTTTAAATAATCCGTATGCCCCGGAAATTTAAATTCATCTGATTGTATGTTATATTTGTTTATTGGTGCTGTAACCAGCACATCAACCAATCCTTCTTTCAAAGCTTTTGTGGCTTCAGTAAAAGATTTTACAGCATATTTACCAACTACATCATCTGAAACACCATATTCCAGGTTAAAACTTTCTTTCCAAAGGTTCAACACGTTAATCTTTCCGGGTACAATTTGTTCTAACTTATCAATTCCGTGAAGAGTAGCAGTTGATTCAAAACTTTTTTTGAGATAAGAAAGCATTTTTACATTAGCAAAAATTACGGGTGTGCAAAGTTCTAACATTCGAGCATCCTCAAATGTTTTTAAAACCACTTCACTACCAATTCCGTTTAAATCTCCAATTGAAATTCCAACAAGAATATTTTCTGCTTTTTTAACCATAACTAGTGATAATTTATTGCTAATTTTGAAGTGCAAATTTAAGAAAATAAAACCACATATGTTTACAGGAATTATAGAAACTCTGGGAAGAATAAAAACCATCGAAAAAGAACAAGATAACATTCATATTTCCATTTCTTCAGACATTACAAATGAGTTAAAAATTGATCAAAGTGTGGCTCATAATGGAATTTGTTTAACTGTTGTAGCTATTGAAAACGATTGCTACACTGTTACCGCCATCAAAGAAACAATTGAAAAAACAAATTTAGGACATTGGAATACCAATGATTTTGTGAATTTGGAAAGAGCCATGCGATTAGGAGACCGTTTAGACGGACATATTGTTCAAGGCCATGTTGATCAAATAGGCAAATGCATTAAGGTCAAAAACGCTAATGGAAGTTGGTATTATACTTTTGAATATGATTCTTCTCTAAACAATATTACCATTGAAAAAGGATCAATAACTGTGAATGGAGTAAGTTTAACTGTTGTAAATTCTAAACGAAATGAATTTAGTGTAGCTATTATACCTTACACATATGAACACACTAACTTTCATGCGATTAAAGAAGGTTCTGTGATAAACTTAGAATTTGATGTGATTGGAAAATATGTTTCCCGACTAAAGGAACTAAGAGGATAAAAAAAACGCTGAACTATTTCAGCGTTTTTTTTGTATTTTGATAAATTGTGAACTTATAATAAGCAAATAGTAATCCGGCACATAACAAAATTACCAAACCACCATCTATTGGCAATCCCGGTGGGGGCGGCGTAGGTGGAGGCGGATTTTGATTAACACTACCATCTGAGGCAAGAGAAGTTAAAGTAAACATTCCCGTTAAGCAAATCAATACAGTAGTTAACAATTTATTTGGAACAATTCTCATAGGGTGTAAAAGTAAATAAATTTTTCTTTTAACAAAATATTTCGACAAATAAAATAAAAATCCTTTTAAAACAAAAACCTTGTCTTCATTTTTTTGAGATAATTCTTTTAAATTCAAAAAACCTCGGCAAAAGTACATCTTTTTTATTAATCAATTCTATTTCAAAATTATATTAAACCCGTAGTGCATTATTAAACTAGATTAATTTTTAAGTTGTTAATATTTCTGTTGAATACAAATTTATTGAGATATTGAATTGTTGTCAAAGTAGTAATCTTTGCTAAAATTCTAGTTTTAAAACCTTCGAAAGACTTTGCATAAT